>NZ_CP125380.1:117500-780000 GCF_034009455.1 Pseudomonas sp. P5_109 | reverse complement strand
ACGTAGAACCCGGCTTTCCACAGCGCCATGCCCGCTTCGAACGGACGCACGATGGCGTCGCCGTCACGTGGAGCGATCTGGATCGCGCCGGCCAGGCCGAAGTTGCGGATGTCGATGATGTTCTTGGTGCCCTTCAGGCCATGCAGCGCGTTTTCGAAATGCGGTGCGACTTCGGCCACGCTCTGCACCAGGTTTTCCTTTTGCAGCAGGTCGAGTGCTGCCAGGCCCGCGGCGCAAGCCACCGGGTGCGCGGAATAGGTGTAGCCGTGAGGGAATTCCACCGCGTATTCAGGCGTCGGCTGATTCATGAAGGTCTGGTAGATCTCGGAGCTGGCAATCACTGCGCCCATCGGGATCGCGCCGTTGGTGACTTGCTTGGCGATGCACATCAGGTCCGGGGTCACGCCGAAGGTGGTCGCGCCGAACATGGTGCCGGTACGGCCGAAACCGGTGATCACTTCGTCGAACACCAGCAGGATATTGTGCTGGTCGCAGATTTCACGCAGACGCTTGAGGTAACCCTGTGGTGGAACCAGCACGCCAGCGGAACCGGCCAATGGCTCGACGAACACAGCGGCGATGTTCGATGCATCGTGCAGTTCGATCAGCTTCAGCAGTTCGTCAGCCAGGGCGACACCGCCCTGCTCCGGCATGCCACGGGAGTAAGCGTTGCTTGCCAGCAAAGTGTGCGGCAGGTGGTCGACATCCATCATCGCCTGACCGAACAGCTTGCGGTTGCCGTTCACGCCACCGAGGCTGGTACCGGCGATGTTCACACCGTGGTAACCACGGGCACGGCCGATCATTTTGGTCTTGGTCGACTGGCCTTTCAGACGCCAGTAGGCGCGGACCATCTTCACGGCGGTATCAGCACACTCAGAGCCCGAGTCGGTGAAGAACACGTGGTTCAGGTTGCCCGGGGTCAGGTCGGTGATTTTCTCAGCCAGCTGGAACGACAGCGGGTGGCCGTATTGGAAGGCTGGTGAGTAATCGAGCGTGCCCAGTTGCTTGGCGACCGCTTCCTGGATTTCCTTGCGGGTGTGGCCGGCGCCGCAGGTCCACAGACCGGACAGCGAGTCATAAACCTTGCGGCCCTTGTCATCGATCAGCCAGCTGCCTTCGGCGCCAACGATCAGGCGAGGGTCGCGCTGAAAGTTACGGTTGGCGGTGTAAGGCATCCAGTGAGCATCGAGCTTCAGCTGGCTAGCCAGGGAAGTCGGGGCGTTTTCAGGCAAGTTCATGGGCAAAACCTCGCAAGGCAATAAGCGGCGTAAGGATTGAAAACCGTTGTTGCAGCTAAATTGCCACGGAGATAAAGTCGGTGAAATGCAACTCTTCTAATGTTCAGTCAGCCAACTACTAAACTTTGAGTAATCGTATGAGCACTCGCCGTCCCGATCCGCTGGCCCAGGTCAGCGACTTTGATATTCGCCTGCTGCGGATCTTTCGCAGCGTGGTGGAATGCGGCGGTTTCTCCGCGGCGGAGACCGTGCTGGGGATTGGTCGCTCGGCGATCAGCCAGCAGATGAGCGATCTGGAGCAACGCCTCGGTCTGCGCCTGTGCCAACGGGGACGTGCCGGGTTCTCCCTGACCGAAGAAGGCCGCGAGGTCTATCAATCGGCGTTGCAGTTGTTAAGCGCGCTGGAAAGCTTCCGCACCGAGGTCAATGGCCTGCACCAGCACTTGCGCGGCGAATTGATCATCGGCTTGACGGACAACCTGGTCACCCTGCCCCACATGCGCATCACCCACGCCCTCGCGCAATTGAAGGAACGCGGCCCGGACGTGCAGATCCAGATCCGCATGATCGCGCCCAATGAAGTCGAACAAGGCGTGCTCGACGGCCGCCTGCACGTCGGCGTGGTGCCGCAGGCCAGCGCATTGTCGGGGCTGGAGTATCAACCGCTGTATAGCGAACGTTCGCTGTTGTACTGCGCGGTCGGCCATCCGCTGTTTTATGTCGACGATAAACAACTGGACGACGAACGCCTGAACAGCCAGGACGCCATCGCACCGACCTTCCGTTTGCCAGCGGAGATCCAGGCTCACTACCAGGCGCTCAATTGCACCGCCAGCGCCTCGGACCGCGAAGGCATGGCGTTCCTGATCCTGACCGGACGCTACATCGGCTACCTGCCGGATCACTATGCGAGTCTTTGGGTGCAGCAAGGCCGGTTGCGAGCGTTGAAAGCGAAAACTCGCTTCTATGACCTGAGCCTGGCGTCGGTTACCCGCAAGGGCCGTCGCCCGCACCTGGTGCTGGAGAGTTTTCTCGAGAGTCTGGCCGCGACACGTTGAAAAATTGTGGGAGCGGGCTTGCTCGCGAAGAGGCCGTGTCAGTCGATATCTGCATAGCTGACACACCGCCTTCGCGAGCAAGCCCGCTCCCACAGTAGATTGCGGTGCAGTGTTTTATTGTGTGAGGCCTTGTCTGGAGCCGGTGGGTACGTTATCAACACACTCGCCGTCCCACCCACCAGTTCGGAAGTGCTTATGACCTTTGAAGTCCCAGCCCACGGCGGAAAACCCGTCAGCCGCATTCGTCAGAAAAACGAAGAGACCATCATCAAAGCCGCCGAAGACGAGTTCGCCCGTCACGGGTACAAAGGCACGAGCATGAACACCATCGCCCAGAATGCCGGGCTGCCCAAGGCGAACCTGCATTACTACTTCACCAACAAGCTTGGTTTGTACGTGGCGGTGCTGAGCAACATCATCGAGCTGTGGGACAGCACCTTCAACACCCTCACCGCCGAGGACGATCCGAGCGAAGCCTTGACCCGTTACATCCGTGCGAAAATGGAGTTTTCCCGACGCCAACCGCAGGCCTCGCGGATTTTCGCCATGGAAGTCATCAGCGGCGGAGTGTGCCTGACCGAATACTTCAACCAGGATTACCGTACCTGGTTCCAGGGCCGTGCGGGCGTGTTCCAGGCCTGGATCGACGCCGGTAAAATGGACCCGGTCGACCCGGTACACTTGATCTTCCTGTTGTGGGGCAGCACCCAGCACTACGCCGACTTCGCCACGCAGATCTGCCGCGTCACCGGGCGTACCAGGTTGACCAAACAGGACATGGAAGACGCCGGGGACAACCTGATCCGTATCATTCTCAAGGGCTGCGGCCTGAAACCTGCCATCTAAGTAGCCATTCAGGTACGTATGCCATTTACCCTCAGCGGTTTTTGCGAATACAGCGAAGAGATTCGCAAAAGCCGCTTCATCACCTTCGCCGCGCCGATTGCCAGCCCGGCCGAGGCCCAGGCGTTCATTGAACAGCACAGTGACTTGAATGCCTCGCACAACTGCTGGGCGTGGAAACTCGGCGATCATTACCGCAGCACCGATGATGGCGAGCCCGGTGGTACGGCCGGCCGGCCGATTCTGGCAGCAATAGAGGCACAGGATTGCGATCAGGTCGCGGTGCTGGTGATTCGCTGGTATGGCGGCATCCAACTGGGCACCGGCGGGCTCGCCCGGGCCTATGGCGGCGGGGCAAACAAATGCCTGCAAGCGGCGCCAAAGATCGAGCTGATCAGCCGGGTAGCGCTGCGTTGCGCTTGCGGATTTGCCGAGTTGGCCCTGGTCAAGCTGAGGGTGACGCAGGCAGGTGGATTGGTTGTGGATGAAACCTTCACCGCCAATGGTGTCGAGCTGCAGTTGGCCGTAGGCGAGGCGCAGATCGCTGCCTTGCAGTCACAACTGGCCGATTTGAGTCGCGGGCGCATTTTGCTGCAGCGCTAAAGACTTCAGCACAGGCTGCGATCTTTTGGGGCACGGCACTTTTTCACATATTCCATATTTGCCCACATCTGCTGTGCACCCGGCTGTGGATAACCTGAGCACATACCGCTGTAACCCTTCTGTCATGCGGCTTTGCGGACTTTGCTCAATTTTCGTCCAATCCGCCATCACGCGCATCAAATTCAAACAAAAACAAACAGTTACGACGGTTTAGCACCTTTAGAAGAAAGCCACACAGTGCTTATGCCCGTGCCTTGAGCTTGCACACAAATACTGTGGAGCAATCTGTGGATAACCCGTTCATGGCCTTCGCCGCGCCATGTACGACATGGCTCTTGGTCGATTGCTCATTTTTTGACCAAAAGCGCACGGGCAAAATCAGGGCTTGATTCGCGGCATTGCCCCCATGTGGTGCCCGGTTCCGTGCGACCCATTTGAAAGTGGCGCACTCAACGCCTCGGCTCACAGGACTTGGAGATTTTCCTGACCTAGTGGCCAGAAAATTGCTTTATCCACAGGCACAAGTCCAACAGCACCGAGCCTGTCATGCCCAATCCCGCTCCAGTCCAAGATCCGATTGCGCGCCTGCAACTGCGCAGAATCACCAAACGCTACCCCGGTTGCCTGGCCAACGATGCCATCGACCTGACCATTGCCCCTGGCGAGATCCATGCCCTGCTCGGCGAAAACGGCGCGGGCAAAAGTACGCTGATGAAGATCATCTACGGCGTCACTCACGCCGATTCGGGCGAGGTGATCTGGCAAGGTCAACGGGTGAGCCTGCGTAACCCGGCCCAGGCGCGGGGTTTGGGAATCGGCATGGTGTTCCAGCACTTCTCGTTGTTCGAAACCCTGAGCGTGGCGCAGAACATCGCCTTGGCCATGGGCGCGGCGGCAGGCACACCCAGACAGCTTGAGCCGAAGATTCGCGAGGTGTCCCGGCGCTACGGCATGGCGCTGGAACCGGAACGACTTGTCCACAGCCTGTCGATTGGCGAGCGGCAACGGGTGGAAATCATTCGCTGCCTGATGCAGGACATCCGCCTGCTGATTCTCGATGAACCGACTTCGGTGTTGACGCCGCAAGAGGCCGACGACTTGTTCGTCACCCTGCGCCGGCTCGCCGCCGAAGGTTGCAGCGTTTTGTTCATCAGCCACAAACTTGGGGAGGTCCGCGCGTTGTGCCACAGCGCAACCGTTTTACGCGGCGGTCGGGTGGCCGGGCATTGCGTGCCGGCTGAGTGTTCGGATCAGCAACTGGCGCGTTTGATGGTCGGTGAGTCGGCGGAGTTGATCGCCGATTATCCGAAGGTGGCAGGGACTGCCGCATTCCTCAACGTGGACAACTTGTCCTGGCACAACCCGGACCCGTTCGGCTGCTCGCTCAAGGGCATTAACCTTGAGGTGCGCAGTGGGGAAATCGTCGGCATCGCCGGCGTGGCGGGCAATGGCCAGGATGAATTGCTGGCCCTGCTCAGCGGCGAACAACGCTTGTCGCGACACGACGGCGCAACGATTCGCTTTGGCCGCGAGGCGGTCGCCCATTTGCGCCCCGACGCCCGTCGCGAACGAGGCCTGGCGTTTGTCCCGGCCGAACGCCTGGGCCATGGTGCGGTGCCGGAATTGAGCCTGGCAGACAACGCGCTATTGACCGCTTTCCAGCAAGGGCTGCTGAGTAACGGCCTGATCCAGCGCAGCAAAGTCACCGCGCTGGCCGAGGAGATCATCCGTCGATTCGGTGTAAAGACGCCCGATAGCCAGACCCCAGCCCGCAGCCTGTCCGGCGGCAACTTGCAGAAATTCATCCTCGGCCGGGAAATCCTCCAGCAACCGAAACTGCTGG
This sequence comes from Pseudomonas sp. P5_109, assembly GCF_034009455.1. Taxonomy (NCBI): domain Bacteria; kingdom Pseudomonadati; phylum Pseudomonadota; class Gammaproteobacteria; order Pseudomonadales; family Pseudomonadaceae; genus Pseudomonas; species Pseudomonas sp. P5_109. The sequence goes on along the minus strand of NZ_CP125380.1, from coordinate 774,412 downwards.
TGGCCGCGCATCCAACCTGGGGCGTGGATGTCGGTGCAGCCGCCACGATTCATCGCGCGTTGATTGCCTTACGCGATGCCGGTGCGGCGATCCTGGTGATTTCCGAAGACCTCGACGAACTGTTCCAGATCAGCGACCGCCTCGGCGCTTTGTGCGGCGGTCGGCTTTCGACGCTCCACGCCACCGTCGATACACGCCTGAGCGATGTCGGCGGCTGGATGGCCGGCCAGTTCGATACCCCTCAACCTCTCGCATCCGCCACGCGCTAACGGAGTGTCACATGCTGCTTTCTCTTGAACCCCGTGGCCAGCAATCGCGCCTGATGCTGTGGTGCTCGCCGTTGCTGGCGGCTGCACTGACCCTGGGCTGTGGATCACTGTTGTTTATCGCGCTCGGGCACGACCCGTTGCTGACCTTGCACACCTTGCTGATCGCTCCGGTCAGCGATCTGTATGGCGTCTCCGAATTGTTGGTCAAAGCCCTGCCGATTCTGCTCTGCGCCCTGGGCCTGGCGGTGGCCTATCAGGCACGTATCTGGAACATCGGCGCCGAAGGTCAACTGCTGCTCGGCGCGTTGGCCGGCAGTGCGCTGGCGGTGAACATCATCGGCATGCAAAGCCGCTGGGCGCTGGTGGCGATTCTGCTCACCGGCACCCTGGCCGGCGCCGCGTGGGCCGGCCTGACGGCGTGGTTGCGCACGCGCTTCAACGCCAATGAAATCCTGACCAGCATCATGCTCAACTACATCGCCCTGAACCTTCTGCTGTATTGCGTGCACGGTCCGCTGAAAGACCTGGAAGGTTTCAACTTTCCTCAATCGGCGATGTTCGGCGACGCCAGCCGCTTGCCACTGTTGATGGAGGATGGCCGGGTTCACGCCGGGGTGTATTTCGCCCTGCTCGCGTTGGTGGCGGTGTGGGTGTTGTTACAGAAAAGCTTTGTCGGTTTCCAGATCAAAGTGCTCGGGCTGGACAAGCGCGCAGCCGGTTTCGTCGGCTTTCGCGAGAAGCGCCTGATCTGGCTCGCGTTGTTGATCAGCGGTGGCCTGGCGGGGCTGGCCGGCGTGTGCGAGGTCACCGGGCCCATCGGCCAGTTGGTACCGCAGGTTTCGCCGGGCTACGGCTATGCGGCGATCACCGTGGTGTTTCTCGGCCGCCTCAATCCCATCGGCATCCTGTTTTCCAGCCTGTTGATGGCGTTGTTGTACATCGGCGGCGAGAGCGCACAAATGAGCCTGAACCTGCCGCAAGCCATCACCCAATTGTTCCAGGGCATGATGCTGTTTTTCCTGCTCGCCAGTGATGTGCTGATTCTCTATCGCCCCCGCCTGAACCTGCGCTGGACCCGCCGCGCACAAGCCACCGCTGTACACGCAGGAGCGCTGTGATGGATATCGATCTGCTGAGCAATATTTTCTACGCCATGATCCGCTGCGGTACGCCGCTGTTGCTGGTGGCGCTGGGCGAACTGATCTGCGAGAAAAGCGGCGTTCTCAATCTGGGCCAGGAAGGCATGATGCTGTTTGGCGCGGTGATCGGTTTCATCGTCGCGTTCAGCACCGGCAATCTGTGGCTCGGCGTGTTGCTGGCGATGTTCGCCGGGATGCTGTTGTCGTCCCTCTTTGCGTTGGTGGCGCTGGTGTTCAACGCCAATCAGGTGGCCACCGGGCTGGCCCTGACGATTTTCGGCGTGGGCCTGTCGACTTTTGTCGGTGCGGCATGGGTCGGCAAACCACTGGCCGGTTTCGAGCCGATGGCGATTGCGTATTTGAGTGAGATCCCGCTGATCGGACGAATGCTGTTTGCCCAGGACCTGCTGGTGTATCTGTCCTTCGCATTGTTTGCGCTGGTGGCCTGGGTGGTGTTGAAAAGCCGCATCGGGCTGATCATCCAGGCGGTCGGGGAAAACCCGGATGCGGCCAGCGCCATGGGCTTGCCAGTGTTGGCGGTGCGGACCCTGGCGGTGTTGTTCGGCGGTGCGATGGCAGGGTTGGCCGGGGCTTATCTGTCCCTGGCGTACACGCCGATGTGGGCGGAAAACATGAGCGCCGGGCGCGGCTGGATTGCCCTGGCGCTGGTGGTGTTTGCCAGTTGGCGGGTGTGGCGTCTGCTGCTCGGCGCGTACCTGTTCGGGCTCGCCAGCATCCTGCACCTGGTGGCGCAGGGGTTGGGGCTGGCGATTCCGTCGAGTCTGCTGGCGATGTTGCCGTATGTCGCGACCATTGTGGTGTTGGTGCTGTTGTCCCGGGATGCGCTGTGCACGCGGTTGTATGCACCGGTGTCGTTGGGGCAGCCGTGGCAGGCTGGGCATTAGGGGTTGTCTGGGCGGGCCTCTTCGCGAGCAAGCCCGCCCCCACATTTGACCGGGTTCACCCCCATCCAATGTGGGAGCGGGCTTGCTCGCGAAGGCGTCCGAACAGGCAACACCTGAGCCACGCCCCACGCCAATTCAAACACAAGGAAAACCACCAGCAACGAACTCGCGCCATGAACCAGGGCATAAGCCTGCCAGGCCGAGAAAAGGAATCTGGCCACTGCGTCATACCGCCCATAAACCTGCTGCGGATCACGAATCCGCAGTACCGACCACACGCAGACAATCGACCCCAGCAGATTCGCCATCAACATGTGCACCGGTTCGAACGGTGGCAACTCGCCGGGCAAGCTCAACGCCTGGCTCACACCCGTCAAAACCCCATGCAACGCCGCAAAACTCCACGGCGTGACAAACGCCATCGTCACGATCAAGTCATACCAGGCACTGCCTTGTACCAACCGGCGATATTGCGCTGTAGTCCACATCGTCATTGCTCCATCAATTCAGGGAGCAACAAGGCTAAAGCCTGGAGTATGCTCCAGGGTCAAGCCCCCTCGAGACGTCATGATGCGCATCGGTGAACTCGCCCAGGCCAGCGCCGTCAGCCGCGACACGCTGCGCTTTTACGAGCAGCGCGGATTGATTGCGGCGCAACGCAGCGCCAACGGGTATCGCGACTATCCGCCAGACATGGTGCAACTGGTGCAGTACATCAAGACCGCTCAACGGCTGGGCTTTACCCTCGGCGAAATCGGCAACAGCGTGGCGACAATCTGGCAGTCGTCCGATCCGGACAACGCCGTCACGCTATTGCTGCAAGACAAGCTCAAACTGATCGAAGCCCGCATGGCCGAACTCGGCGCACTGCGCGATGAGTTGCAACAACGGCTCGGGCAACAGTGTCCATTGAATCCACGACTCTGAATTTTCAAGGAAGCCAATCATGTCCAAGGCAAAAAACGCGCTCATCATCGGCGCCTCCCGAGGGCTTGGCCTCGGGCTGGTGAAAACCCTGCTGGCCGACGGCTGGCAAGTCACCGCCACCGTGCGTGACCCGCAAAAGGCCGAAGCCTTGCAGGCATTGGGCAAGGTGCGGATCGAAAAGCTCGACATGGACGATCAACAGGCCGTCATCGCCCTGACACAACAACTCAAGGGCGAGGTGTTTGACCTGTTGTTCGTCAATGCCGGGGTCAAGGGGCCGGATGTCCAGACGCCGAACGGTGGCGCGACAATGGCTGAAATCGGTCAGCTGTTTTTCACCAACGCCGTGGCGCCGATCAACCTGGCCCAGCGTTTAGTCGAGCAACTGCGCCCGGACACCGGCGTGCTGGCGTTCATGAGTTCGGTGTTGGGCAGCGTGACCATGCCCGATGCGCCGGAGTTGGCGCTGTACAAGGCCAGCAAGGCGGCGCTGAACTCCATGACCAACAGCTTCGTCACGCAATTGGGCGAAACCGGTCTCACCGTGCTGTCGCTGCACCCGGGCTGGGTGAAAACCGATATGGGTGGTGAAGGTGCGGACATCGATGTGGAAACCAGCACTCGAGGCCTGATTGATCAGGTGAACGCGTTGGTCGGCAAGGGTGGGCACCATTTCATCAATTACCGGGGTGAAACCATTCCCTGGTAACACCCCAGATCAAAATGTGGGAGCGGGCTTGCTCGCGAAAGCGTAGTGTCAGTCAACATCAACGTTGTAGTTACACCGCCTTCGCGAGCAAGCCCGCTCCCACAGGGTTATGCTTCGTCTGGTCGGGCCGGGCTTGCCCGCCAGAGCATTTTGATCGACACTGCGCACCTCGCCTCCCCGGCGAACCTGGATCAGCAGACAGGGCAACACTGAGCTGGCAACCCTGAACCCAACTTTCAGAGGAGCCGGCCAACATGCCTGCGACCCGTATCTGGTTAAAAAACCCCCTCGCCATTTTCACCTCCAACGGTCTCGATGCCCGTGGCGGCCTGGTGCTGCAAGACGGTTTGATCGTCGAAGTGCTCGGTGCCGGCCAGCAACCCTCCGCACCGTGCAATGAAGTGTTCGATGCCCGCGAGCATGTGATCCTGCCGGGCCTGATCAACACCCACCACCACTTTTACCAAACCCTGACCCGCGCCTGGGCGCCGGTGGTCAATCAGCCGCTGTTCCCGTGGCTGAAAACCCTGTACCCGGTCTGGGCACGCCTGACCCCGGAAAAACTCGCCCTCGCCACCAAAGTCGCCTTGGCCGAGTTGCTACTGTCCGGTTGCACCACCGCCGCCGACCACCACTACCTGTTCCCGGAAGGCCTGGAAAACGCGATCGACGTGCAAGTCGAGAGCGTTCGCGAACTGGGCATGCGCGCCATGCTGACCCGCGGCTCCATGAGCCTCGGTGAAAAGGACGGTGGCCTGCCGCCGCAACAGACCGTGCAGGAAGGCGAAGTGATCCTCGCCGACAGCCAACGGTTGATCGCCGAGTACCACGAACGCGGGGACGGCGCGCAAATCCAGATCGCCCTGGCACCGTGCTCGCCGTTCTCGGTAACCCCGGAAATCATGTCGGCCAGTGCCGAACTGGCGAACAAACTTGACGTGCGCCTGCACACCCACCTGGCCGAAACCCTCGACGAAGAAGATTTCTGCCTGCAACGCTTCGGCCTGCGCACCGTGGACTATCTGGACAGTGTCGGCTGGCTCGGCCCGCGTACCTGGCTGGCCCACGGCATCCACTTCAACCCGGACGAGATCGCCCGCCTCGGCGCCGCCGGCACCGGTATTTGCCATTGCCCGAGCTCGAACATGCGCCTGGCCTCGGGCATTTGCCCGAGCATCGAGCTGACCGACGCCGGTGCCTTGCTCGGCTTGGGCGTGGACGGTTCGGCCTCCAACGATGCTTCGAACATGATGCTCGAAGCGCGTCAGGCCCTGTACATCCAGCGCCTGCGCTACGGCGCCGAGAAGATCACCCCGGAGCGCGTACTCGGCTGGGCGACCAAAGGTTCGGCCAGCCTGTTGGGGCGTACCGATATCGGTGAATTGGCGGTGGGCAAGCAGGCCGACCTGGCCCTGTTCAAGCTGGACGAACTGCGCTTCTCCGGCAGCCATGATCCGGTCTCGGCGTTGCTGCTGTGTGGTGCTGATCGCGCGGACCGGGTGATGATCGGCGGCAAGTGGCGAGTGATCGATGGTCAGGTCGAAGGGCTGGACCTGAAGGGCTTGATTGCCGATCACAGCCAGGCGGCTCGACAGTTGATCGCCGGGACCTGAGGCAGCGAAGATCCAATGTGGGAGCGGGCTTGCTCGCGAAGGCGTCGTGTCAGTCGATAGGAATGTGACTGATACACCGCTTTCGCGAGCAAGCCCGTTCCCACAGTGGTCTTGCGGTGTTTTTAAAGACCCAATAGCGACAACATGATGAACGTCGCAAACAGCACAAAGTGAGTCATGCCTTCGATGGCATTGGTTTCGCCGTCGTTGAGGTTGATCGCGCTGACGATCAGGGTGAGAAACACCATCACGGTCTGCACCGGGGTCATGGCCATCTGGAATGGCTGACCGGTATAAAGCGCCATCGCTTCCATCACCGGCACCGTCAGGATCACCGTCGACAGCGACGCGCCCATGGCGATGTTGACCACCGACTGCATGCGGTTGGCCAGCGCCGCGCGCAACGCGGTCAATATTTCTGGCGCCGCGGATATCGCCGCCACCAGGATCGCCGTGATCACCGGCGGTGCCCCCGTCCCTTCCAGCCCCAGGTCGAGGGTCTTGGACATCACTTCGGCGAGTGCGCCAATAACCACTACACCAAACCCCAGGGTCCCGATGCTCAATACCAGATTGATCGGCTGCGGCTCTTCGCTGGGAGTTTTCTTGCGGCGTTTATCCGGGTAGCTGTAACTGAAAAAATAGCTGTGCGGTCCTACCTGCATGCGCAGGAACAACGCATACAGCATCACCATCGCACCGATGGTAAACGCCGAATAGAGCTTCCAGTCGGCTTCGGGAATGAATTCCGGCACCACCATCGACACGCCCATCGCCGTGAGGATCATCGCACTATAACTGCGCGCCGAATCGTCGTTATAGGACTGTTCGCCGTGTTTGAGCCCGCCCATCAACGCCGCGAGACCAAGGATACCGTTGATGTCGAGCATCACCGCCGAGTAGATCGTGTCGCGTACCAGCGTGGCCGAGGCTTCGTTGCTCATCATGATCGCCAGGATCACCACTTCCACCAACACCGCGGCCAGGGTCAGGATCATCGTGCCGTAGGGATCACCCACCTTTTCCGCCAGCAACTCAGCCTGATGGGCAACGCGCATGGAGGCGGCGACGATGAAGGCGATCAGCACCAGCCCGCTCACCAGCGCGACGACCTGGCCGCTGTGCAGCATCCAGTGCTCCAGCGGATAAGCCACGCACACGGCGATCAACGCCAACAGCAGGAAACTTTCTTGCTTGAGGGTGGTGAGCATGGCGAGCCTTTTGCCGAGTGGATCCGATGAGCTACTGACTGCGGGGTGGCGCTAACGGTTCGTTTTACCTTAGCGCACCAGCGTCAGGCAGGGAGGTGCATCGGCGCACCGGAGTGTGTCATCGCTGGCAAGCCAGCTCCTACAAAAGCCGGATCACCGCTCCCCTGTAGGAGCTGGCTTGCCAGCGATGGCGTACTCCCTGCCGCCACAAAACCTGAAACCTGCCCCTTTGTTGTCCTGTTGGTCAGCAATTTGCATTGCCCTGTGCAAGCCCGAGAGCCCAGCCAACCTCACAACAAAATGGAGTTTCAATTCATGCACAACCGTCCGTTGAAGAAGCTGCTTTGCGCCGTTGCGGCGGCCATTGGTTTGAGCGCCAGCCTGACGGCCGTAGCCGCCGACCCGCTGAAAGTCGGCTTCGTCTATATCGGCCCGATCGGCGACCACGGCTGGACGTATCAGCATGAACAGGGGCGCAAGGAACTCGCGGAAAAGTTCGGTCCGCAGATAACCACCAACTATGTGGAAAACGTCGCCGAAGGCGCCGACGCCGAGCGGGTGATCCGCAACATGGCCAAGGACAAATACGACCTGATCTTCACCACGTCCTTCGGCTACATGAACCCGACCGTGAAAGTCGCCAAACAGTTTCCCCAGGTGACCTTCGAGCACGCCACCGGCTACAAGCAGGACAAGAACCTCGGCACTTACCTGGCGCGCACTTACGAGGGCCGCTACGTCGGCGGCTTCCTCGCGGCGAAGATGACCAAGACCAGGAAAGTCGGCTACGTCGCCTCATTCCCGATCCCGGAAGTGATCCGCGACATCAACGCCATCCAACTGGCCCTGAACAAGTACAACCCCGGCACCGAGATCAAGGTGGTGTGGGTCAACTCCTGGTTCGATCCGGGCAAGGAAGCGGATGCCGCCAACGCCCTGATCGATCAGGGCGTGGACGTAGTGTTCCAGCACACCGACAGCCCGGCACCGATACAAGCGGCCGAACGTCGCGGCGTGTATGCGGTGGGCTACGCTTCGGACATGGCGCACTTCGCGCCGAAAGCGGTGCTGACCTCCATCGTCAATGACTGGGGCCCGCACTACATTCAGGCAGCCCAAAGCGTGATCGACCATGACTGGAAACCCCAAGACTACTGGGGCGGCTTGAAGGAAGGCACCGTTGAACTGCCGATCAGCGACCTGGTGCCGACGACGGTCAAGGGCGAAGCCGAGCAGATCATCGCCGACATCAAGAGCGGTGCGCTGCAGCCGTTCACCGGGCCGATCAAGGATCAGGCCGGCGTCGAGAAAATCCCGGCCGGCGTGAGCGCGACCACGGCGGAACTGGCGTCGATGAATTACTACGTGGAAGGCATGAAGGCCGAGATACCGAAGTAACTCCTCCGTCACAACACAACCCCCCTGTGGGAGCGGGCTTGCTCGCGAAGGCGTCTGCAAATTCAACAGTGATGTTGGCTGACACACCGCTTTCGCGAGCAAGCCCGCTCCCACATTGGATCTCCAGCGTTCTTAAGGATTGCGCATGAACAGCCTTCCGATCATCGACATCGCCCCGCTCTCCAGCGACGACCAGCGCGCCTGGCAAACTGTCGCCAATCAAATCGACCTCGCCTGCCGCGAATGGGGCTTCTTCTACATCAAGGGCCACCCGATCAGCCCTGCGCGAATCGACGAACTACTCGACAGCGCCAAACGCTTCTTCGCCCAACCCACCGCTGAAAAACTCAAGATCGACATCACCCAGACCCGTCACCATCGCGGTTACGGCGCCATTGCCACCGAGCAACTCGACCCGAGCAAGCCCAGCGACCTCAAGGAAACCTTCGACATGGGCCTGCACCTGCCGGCCGACCACCCTGAGGTACTGGCGGAGAAACCCTTGCGCGGTCCCAATCGCCATCCCTCCATGCCCGGCTGGGAAGCGCTGATGGAGCAACACTACGTCGACATGCAAGCCCTCGCGCAAACGCTGTTGCGGGCAATGACCATGGCACTGGGAATTGAACGCGACTTCTTCGACACTCGCTTCATTGACCCGGTCAGTGTGTTGCGGATGATCCATTACCCGCCGCGCCACACTGCCAGCTCCACCGAGCAGCAAGGCGCCGGCGCCCACACTGATTACGGCTGCATCACCCTGCTTTATCAGGACGCCGCCGGTGGCTTGCAGGTACGCAATGTAAAAGGTGAGTGGATCGACGCGCCGCCTATCGAAGGTACGTTCGTGGTCAATCTCGGCGACATGATGGCGCGCTGGAGCAACGACCGTTATCTCTCGACGCCGCACCGGGTCATCAGTCCGCTCGGCGTGGATCGTTATTCGATGCCATTCTTCGCCGAGCCGCACCCGCAAACCCGCATCGAATGCCTGCCCGGTTGTCAGGATGAATTGCACCCGGCGAAATACCCGGCCACCACCTGCGCCGAGTTCCTGCTCTCGCGCTTCGCCGATACCTACGCCTATCGACGGGAACAGGAAGCGGTGTGATGAACCGCCTGGTCAGGTTTTACCAATTGTTGCGGCAAGCCTCTGTAGAATGGCGACCATTGCACCTGATGAGAAAAGAATCATGTATGACTGGCTGAACGCCCTGCCCAAGGCAGAACTGCACCTGCACCTGGAAGGCTCGCTGGAACCCGAGCTGTTGTTCACCCTGGCCGAGCGCAACAAGATTGCCTTGCCATGGAACGACGTCGAAACCTTGCGCAAGGCGTATGCCTTCAACAACCTGCAGGAGTTCCTCGACCTGTATTACCGGGGTGCCGATGTGCTGCGCACGTCCCAGGATTTCTATGACCTGACCTGGGCGTACCTGCTGCGCTGCAAAGAGCAGAACGTGATTCACACCGAACCATTCTTCGACCCGCAGACCCACACCGACCGTGGCATCCCGTTCGAAGTGGTGCTCAACGGCATCGCCGCCGCGCTGAAGGATGGCGAGCAGCAACTGGGCATCACCAGTGGTTTGATCCTGAGCTTCCTGCGCCACCTGAGCGAAGACGAAGCACAGAAAACCCTCGACCAGGCGCTGCCGTTCCGCGATGCGTTCGTCGCCGTGGGCCTGGACAGCTCCGAGATGGGTCACCCGCCGAGCAAGTTCCAGCGCGTGTTCGACCGTGCCCGTCACGAAGGCTTCCTGACCGTCGCCCACGCCGGTGAAGAAGGCCCGCCCGAGTACATCTGGGAGGCCATCGACCTGCTGAAGATCCAGCGCATCGACCATGGCGTGCGCGCCATCGAAGACGAACGCCTGATGCAGCGAATCATCGACGAACAGATCCCTCTGACCGTGTGCCCGTTGTCGAACACCAAGCTTTGCGTGTTCGACCACATGTCCCAGCACAACATTCTCGACATGCTGGAGCGCGGCGTGAAAGTGACCGTGAACTCCGATGACCCGGCGTACTTCGGCGGTTATGTCACCGAGAACTTCCATGCGCTGCACACCCACCTGGGCATGACCCAGGACCAGGCCAAACGCCTGGCGCAGAACAGCCTCGATGCACGGTTGGTAAAGCCCTAAGCAACACCGCAAAACCAACTGTAGGAGCTGGCTTGCCAGCGATGGCACCCTCTCATTCAACATTGATGCTGAATGTGGCACCGTCATCGCTGGCAAGCCAGCTCCTACAGATTGGGTGTTTGGCCAAAGGTTCTACAGCGCCATTTCCAGTTCGGCCTCCTTGGCAAAGCGATGGATCTCGCGCTGCCCGGAGGCTGTCACCTGCAAGGCTCGGGAGTCGTTGGGCAGGGTCAGCCACCCCGACTGCATGAACAGCTGCAACAATGCCGCGCCCAGTGAGCCGCCCAAGTGCGGGCGTCTTTCGCTCCAGTCCGGGCACGCGCAGGCCACCTTTCCGTTGTGATGAGCCAAGGCCTGGATGAACACGCCCCGAGCCGCCAACTCTGTCGCGCCCTTGAGCGTAACCGTGACCCGCTGATCAGAATGTTCGATCCAGCCTGCCTCCAGCAGTCGCTGATACAGATCTGCCGACAGGGTGCCCCCCAGGTGATCGTCACACAGCCGGGCACTCAGCAATGACGAACGCACCGCCCGGGGTTTGACCAGAGGTGCATTGCGCTTGAATACGTCCGGAATATCCTGGGGGGCGCTGGCGAAGGTCGCGCTGGCCAGTGCTTCGATTGCCGCCCCGACCTCGGGAGCGGCCAGGCGGAAGAAGCGTTTGCGGCCACGGCTTTCAACCTTCAGCAGACCTCCAGCGGACAAACGTCCCAGGTGTGCACTGGCCGAAGACGGTGACAGGCCTGCCAGCAATGCCAACTCTTCGGTTGTTCGCGCCGAACCATCCATCAAGGCCCACATCATTGCGCTGCGCTTTGGGTCAGCCAGCAATGCGGCAATCTGGCTGATGCAAGGTGCATGTTCCATGTATTCACTCCCTGTTGAATCGATTCGTCTACTGCCCAGAGAAATCTTGACCAGTAATGTGTCATCGGCCAATCCGTGGAAACTGCCATAAGCCCGACAGCGCCTTGCTCACTCATTAGCGCTGCCTGGCCGATGCTGCGAAGGCCAGAAGGGTGACCGTGCAGCTAGGCCGACTCGAACGCGGACCCGCCATTGGGGTCGACGCTACTGACATGATGAGGGAGCTAGTATATGCGGGTTGGTCGGCGGATCCTTTCCTCCGCCCGGCATAGGTGGTGATCGTTCCTGAGAGAAATTTCTCTTTTTTCGTGCGACTAATGAGCGGTATCCGAAAAGCCCGGAAATTGACTGCTCAAAAAGGCGCATCGACTGACAAGCATTTCGCGCAACAGATTCACCGGCTTACTCAATTGAGCGCGATGGGCGCACAACAGATTCAACGGTGCGCGCTCACAGAGCAGTTCCGGCATCAGCACCTTCAAGCGGCCGGCCAGCACATCGGCGCCGACATCCAGCCAGGATTTATAGGCGATCCCGGCACCGGCCACGGCCCAAAGACGCACGACATCGGCATCGTCACTGAAGCGATCGCCGCTGACGGTCAGGCTGACTTCGCGCTTGCCGTCGTGAAAACTCCAGTGATCGTGGACCCTGCTGCCGAGCATGTACAAAAGGCAATTGTGCTGTGCCAGTTGCTCCAGATGCCGAGGTTCGCCATGGCGAGCCAGATATCCAGGAGCGGCGCACAACACTCGGCGGTTCTGCGGGGCGATGGGCAGCGCCACCAGGCTGGAGTCCTCCGGTTCACCGTAGCGCAGGGCAACGTCTACCGGTTGGCGAAACAGGTCGGCGATGCGGTCCCCCAGCAGCAGGCGCACGGTCAGTTTCGGATGCTCGCGCTGAAACTCGTCAAGCCAGGGCAGCAGCAGATTGCGGCCAAAGTCCGATGGCGCCGACAATTGCAGAACCCCGCTGACCTGGTCCTGACCACTGGCCAGCAATCGCCGGCCCTCGTCGAGATTGCTCAGGGCCGCGCGGGCGTATTCGAGGAAGCCCTCGCCTTCGGCGGTCAGGCGCAGGCTGCGGGTCGAACGGGCCAATAGACGGGCGCCGAGTTGCTGTTCAATGCGCTTTAGCGCTGCACTGGCCACCGCCGCCGACATGTCCATGCCACGCGCGGCGGCCGACAGACTGCCCAGGTCTGCCGCCCGGACAAACAACTGCAAGTCATCGAAACGCAGCATCAGGCCACCGATTATCAAAAAAACATTGAAAGAGACTGCTCTTTTAGCCGGTTTTATCTTCAGGAGAAATAGCCAATCATCCTCCCCATCGAATCTCTTCTTTATTAGTGTTCAGGAGTCGCCCATGAAAGCCATTGCCTACTACGCCTCGTTGCCGATCAGTGACGACAACGCGCTGCAAGACATCGAACTGCCGGAACCGGTTGCCGGCCCCCGCGACTTGCTGGTGGAAGTCAAAGCCATCTCGGTCAACCCGGTGGATACCAAGGTACGCCAGAACGTCCAGCCCGAAGGCGGCGCGGCCAAGGTGTTGGGTTGGGACGTGGCCGGTGTGGTCAAGGCCGTGGGCAGTGAGGTGACGCTATTCAAGGTCGGCGACAAGGTGTTTTACGCCGGCTCCATCGCGCGGGCCGGCGGCAACAGCGAGTTGCATGTAGTGGACGAGCGCATCGTCGGCCACATGCCCAAGACCCTGGGTTTCGCCGAAGCAGCGGCCCTGCCCCTCACCGCGATCACGGCGTGGGAACTGTTGTTCGAACGCCTGCAAGTACGCGAAGGCAAAACCGATGAAGGCCAGAGCCTGTTGATCGTCGGCGCCGCGGGTGGCGTGGGTTCGATTCTCACGCAACTGGCCAAACAGCTCACCGGTCTCAAAGTCATCGGCAGCGCTTCGCGTGCACAAACCCAAAGCTGGGTGAAGGAACTGGGTGCCGACCTGGTGATCGACCATGGCCAGCCACTGAGCGAAGCACTCAAGCGTGCCGGTGTGGATCAGGTCACCCACGTCGCCAGTCTGACCCAGACCGACCAGCACCTGGACCAACTGGTCGAGGCGTTGGCCCCCCAAGGCAAGCTGGCGCTGATCGATGACCCCAAGTCGCTGGACGTGACCAAGCTCAAGCGCAAGAGCCTGTCCCTGCACTGGGAGTTCATGTACACCCGCTCGCTGTTTGAAACCGCGGACATGATCGAGCAGCACAACCTGCTCAACCGCCTCGCCGGGCTGATCGACGCCGGGACCCTCAAAACCACGGTGGGCGAACACTTCGGCACGATCAATGCCGGCAATCTGCGCCGTGCCCATGCCCTGTTGGAAAGCGGCAAAGCCAAGGGCAAGATTGTGCTTGAAGGCTTCTGAAGCGCTGAAAAACCTTCGCTGACTTCATGTTTTCCATCGGCGACCGGGTAGTTCCGGTCGCCGACAATCCCTGCCGGCACCCACGAAAATTTCGTGTTTTTTTTAGTTACAAACCGTCAGTCCGACAGTTGACCCTTGTCACAATCGTGCTCGTATTCAGGACTACAATCGAATCTCCTGCGAGGCAGGCTTTTGCGTAACGTCTTTTACGAGACATCTTTTACAAAAGGAGTTCAGCTATGAAGATCCTGATAAAAGAACTGGCAAAGTCCCAGTGGCAAGTTCGCTTGGACCAACATGCTGTGACGTTTCGCAGCGAAGCAGAAGCTCGCGCCTTCACGCGCACCCTCGAAGCCCGCATCCAGGCCCCTCACCCGATTCCCATCCTCCAATCGCAGCGTGCTGCCGGCTGATTCCGGCTTCAAACCTGGGCTTGCGCCAGCGCCCGGGCATTTTGCAAACGCCGGGTGAGCATTGCTGCACTCACCACCAGAATTCCACACAGGCTGATGACCATGGCCATCGGCACGGCGCTGCCGTCGTGCAGCACGCCCACCAGCGCAGAGGCACCGGCAGCCACGCTGAATTGCAGGCAACCGAGTAGCGCCGATGCGCTGCCGGCCCGTGCGCCCTGCCCGTTCATCGCACAGGCCGCGGCGTTGGGACTGATGCAACCGAGGCTGGCGATACAGATGAACAAGGGGATCAGCAGCGGCCACAGTTGTGCCGGGTGCAAAGCGCTGACAGCGAGCAGGGTCAAACCGGCTGCCAGATAAACCCACACCGCGCGCGCCAGCAAGAACGTCGGGCCACGTTTGGCCAGTAACCGCGCATTGACCTGCGCCACCAGGATGAAGCCCGCCGCATTGACGCCGAACAGCCAGCCGAAATGCTCGGCCGCCACGCCGTAGAGCTTGATGAAGATGAAGGGTGAACCGGCGATGTAGGCAAACATCCCGGCGATGGCGATGCCGCCGGTCAAGGCATGGCCAAGAAATATTGGGTCGGCCAGCAACCGGCCGTACTGACGCAGCGCACCCGACAGCGGTTGACGCGGCATGTGGGCCGGCATGCTTTCCGGTAGTCCCATCGCAACCGCCAGCCCCGCCAGCGCACTGAAACCGGTCAAGGCCAGGAAGATCGACTGCCAGCCCGTCGTGTTGACCAACAAGCCACCCAGCAATGGCGCGAGGATCGGGGCAAGCCCCATCACCAGCATCAACTGCGAAAAGACTTTTGCCGAACCGACTGCATCACACTTGTCGCTGACCACCGCCCGGGAAATCACCATCCCCGCGCAGCCGCCCAACGCCTGGATGAAACGCGCGCCGATCAGCCATTCCAGGTTCGGCGCATAGGCGCACGCCACGGAGGCAAGGGTGAACAGGCCGACACCGGCGAGCAACGGAACGCGTCGCCCGAAACGATCCGCCACCGGGCCATAAAGCAGCTGGCCGATGGACAGGCCGAGGAAGTAAGCCGCCAACGTCATCTGGACGTGATTTTCATCCGTCCCGAATGCCTGAGCCATGGCCGGGAAGGCCGGCAGGTAGAAATCGATCGCCAGCGGACCGAAAGCGCTCAAGGCGCCGAGAATCAGAATGGTACGGAAGTTCATCAGGCATCCAGTGAGGCAGTAGTCGGCAGGCCGACAGTCTAGCCGCGCATGGACGCCTTGAACATTCCGGTAGCTCGCTAACTATCAAATTCAGGCCAGTTTGACGCCGTAACCCTCTTCGCTGATCGCCTCGATAACCTGCTCGGCGGTCAGCGCACTTTCGACGCCGACCTCCCTCGCCGCCAGATCGACCCGCACACTCGCCGCCGGGTCCTTGGACTGGACCGCCTGGGTGATGGCCTTGACGCAGTGGCCACAAGACATGCCTTCAACGTTGAACACTTGCATGGGATAGCTCCTTTTCCGAGGGTTGAACCCAGTTTCGAGCTTGCCACCGTGGCAAGGTCAAGTTCTGAAGTTAACTGCCGGGCTGGCAATCGACGCCGGGCTCGGCCAAGCTGCGTCCATCAATGACTCGAACTCAGGAGACTCAGCGATGCGCTGGTCAGTTTTCAGCCTGTTTGGCTTTCTCAGCCTTTTCGCCGCCGTGCCTTCGGTCAACGCCACCGGTCAGGATTATGGCGTGCTGATCATTTCCCGCGAGCGCCTGGAAGTCGCGACCAGTTGCGAAATCGGTGTGTACCTCCAGGATCAGCTGGCGGCACGGTTGTTTCAGGAACAGAGCACCTCGTTCAACCTGCCGCCGGGCATCGTCTCGCTGCGCCTCAAACTGCTGCCGGGCCAGGCACCGGGTTGCAACCCGGGCATGCTCGCGCCGGGGTCGCAGGACATCCAGCTCAAGGCCGGGGATGTGCTCAAGTACCGGATCGCGATGACACAGGAAGGGATGTACCTGAAACGCGCCGGCCTCGGCTACTGACACAGATCCCTGTGGGAGCGGGCTTGCTCGCGAAGGCGTCGTGTCAGGCAAAATTGATGTCGACTGACACGACGCTTTCGCGAGCAAGCCCGCTCCCACATTAGATCAGCGGCACGTTCAAGATTGGTGCTTGACCTTGCCAGCATGGCAAGGTTGATCCTGTGGTCATCTACTACAGGGAGTGCGACCGATGTCCGAATCCACCACGTTCGACCTGCCGATTGCCGGCATGACCTGCGCCAGTTGCGCCGGGCGTGTCGAGCGCGCCTTGAGCAAAGTCATTGGCGCCAGTGCCGTCAGCGTCAACCTCGCCACTGAACAGGCGCGGGTCCAGGCACCCGCCGACAGCTTGCCGGCCTTGATGGATGCCGTCGCCAAGGCCGGCTACAGCGTGCCGCAACAGAGCCTGGAATTGAGCATCGACGGCATGACCTGCGCGTCCTGCGTCGGTCGCGTCGAGCGAGCGCTGGCCAAGGTGCCGGGGGTGAAGAGCGTCAGCGTCAACCTGGCCAACGAACGCGCCCACCTGGAACTGCTCGGCCAGATCGATCCGCAAAGCCTGATCGCCGCCGTGAGCAAGGCCGGTTACAGCGCCAGCGTATGGGAAGCCGAACACCCGCTTACCGACAACCAGCAACAACGTCTGCATCGCGAACGCCTGGCCTTGATCATGGCCATTGCCCTCGCCTTGCCATTGGTATTGCCGATGCTGCTGCAACCGTTCGGCGTGCACTGGATGCTGCCGGCCTGGGCGCAGTTCGCCCTGGCCACGCCGGTGCAATTCATCTTCGGTGCACGGTTCTACGTTGCCGCCTGGAAAGCCGTGCGCGCCGGAGCCGGCAACATGGATTTGCTGGTGGCCCTGGGCACCAGCGCCGGTTATGGCTTGAGCCTGTACGAATGGGCCACCGCCGCCGGGCGCATGCCGCATCTGTATTTCGAAGCCTCGGCGGTGGTGATCGCCCTGGTGCTGCTGGGCAAGTACCTGGAGAGCCGCGCCAAGCGCCAGACCGCCAGCGCCATCCGCGCCCTCGAAGCCTTGCGCCCGGAGCGGGCGATCCGGGTGATCGATGGCCGCGAGCAGGAGGTCGCCATCAGCGCCCTGCGCCTCGATGACCTGGTGATGGTCAAACCCGGCGAACGCTTTCCGGTGGACGGTGAAGTGATCGAAGGCCAGAGCCACGCCGACGAAGCGCTGATCAGCGGCGAGAGCCTGCCGGTGCCCAAGCAGCCCGGCGACAAAGTCACCGGCGGCGCGATCAACGGTGAAGGCCGGATGCTGGTGCGTACCCAGGCCCTCGGCGCGGAAACCGTGCTGGCGCGGATCATCCGCCTGGTGGAAGACGCCCAGGCCGCGAAAGCGCCGATCCAGAAACTGGTGGATAAAGTCAGTCAGGTGTTCGTGCCCACCGTGCTGCTGATTGCCCTGGCGACGTTGATCGGTTGGTGGCTGTATGGCGCGCCGATGGAAACCGCGCTGATCAACGCCGTGGCGGTGCTGGTGATTGCCTGCCCTTGCGCCCTGGGCCTGGCCACACCGACCGCGATCATGGCCGGCACCGGCGTGGCGGCACGCTACGGGATTCTGATCAAGGATGCCGAGGCACTGGAGCGTGCCCATGAAGTCAGCGCCGTGGTGTTCGACAAGACCGGCACCCTGACCTCCGGCGCCCCGCGCATTGCTCATCTGAGTGCCGTCGACGGTAATGAGGCGAGCCTGCTGCAACTGGCCGGCGCCCTGCAACGGGGCAGTGAGCATCCCCTGGCCAAGGCTGTACTGGACGCCTGTGCCGAACGCCATTTGCAGGTCGCCGATATCAGCGACAGCCAGTCCCTGACCGGCCGGGGTATCGCTGGCACCCTCGAAGGGCGTCGCCTGGCGCTGGGCAATCGGCGCCTGCTGGAGGACAGCGGCTTGGATGCCGGGGCGCTGGCCAACTCGGCGATCGCCTGGGAAAAACAAGGCCGGACCTTGTCCTGGCTGATCGAACAATCCCCCGAACCACAGGTGCTGGGCCTGTTCGCCTTCGGTGACACCCTCAAGCCCGGCGCGCTGCAAGCGGTGCAACAACTGAGCGCACGAAACATCAGTAGCCACCTGCTGACCGGTGACAATCGTGGCAGCGCCAGCGTGGTGGCCGAGGCGCTGGGCATCCAGGATGTGCATGCCGAAGTGCTCCCGGCGGACAAAGCCGCCACCGTCGCCGCCCTGAAAGAAACCGGTGTGGTGGCGATGGTCGGCGACGGTATCAACGACGCCCCGGCATTGGCCGCCGCCGACATCGGCATCGCCATGGGCGGCGGCACCGACGTCGCCATGCACGCGGCCGGCATTACCTTGATGCGCGGCGATCCGCGACTGGTGCCGGCTGCGCTGGAGATCAGCCGCAAGACCTACGCCAAGATTCGGCAGAACCTGTTCTGGGCCTTCGTCTATAACCTGATCGGCATTCCGCTGGCGGCGTTCGGCTTCCTCAATCCAGTACTGGCCGGGGCGGCCATGGCATTGTCGAGCGTCAGCGTGGTGAGCAATGCGCTACTGTTGAAAACCTGGAAACCCAAGGACCTGGAGGACAACCGATGAACATCGGCCAAGCGGCCCGCCACAGCGGCCTGAGCGCAAAGATGATCCGTTATTACGAATCCATCGGCTTGCTCAAGGCCGCTCATCGCACCGACAGCGGCTACCGGGTGTATGGCGATGATGACCTGCACACGCTGGCGTTCATCAAGCGCTCGCGGGACCTGGGGTTTTCCCTGGAAGAGGTCGGCAAGTTGCTGACCCTCTGGCAAGACCGCCAGCGCGCCAGCGCCGATGTGAAAGCGCTGGCCCGTCAGCACATCGAAGAGTTGAACCGGAAGATCCGCGAGCTGGGGCAGTTGCGCGACACCTTGCAGGATCTGGTCGAGCACTGTCAGGGCGATCATCGGCCGGATTGCCCGATTCTGAAGAATCTTGAGTCGGGGTGTTGTGCTGAACCGGCTCAAGCCTGATGCATTGAAGCCGGCTGTACCGACGCCATCGCGGGCAAGCCCGCTCCCACAGTGTTTGCGGCCGGTCACAAATTCTGCACACATGCACAAATCCCTGTGGGAGCGGGCTTGCCCGCGAAGGCGGACTAACAGTCGACACAGGTATTGAATCTGTAACCCACAAAAAACCCGGCCGACGCCGGGTTTTTTTTAACCGATCACTGCATCCAAGGCGGAGGCGGTTCTTCGGTCTTGCTCGGCGGAGCATCGTCCGCCGCGCGTACGGCTTGCTTGCGCTCTTCATCCAGGCGCGCGGCCTCGATCTCGCGCATGATGCCGCCCACGTCAGCCAGTTCTTCCGTGTCGGCGAACTCGCCGGTCAGGACACTGGCCGGGTGCAAGGTGCCGGCCTCGTACAAGGCCCACATTTCCTTGGCGTACTTGGTCTTCTTCAATTCCGGCGCAAACCGCCCGAAGTAGGACGCCATGTTGCCCACATCCCGCTCCAGCATGCTGAACGCGTGGTTGTTGCCCGCCGCGTCCACCGCTTGCGGCAGGTCGATGATCACCGGGCCGGTCGGCGTCAGCAGCACGTTGAACTCGGAAAGGTCGCCGTGCACCAGACCGGTACACAGCATCAGCACGATCTGTGAAATCAGATACGCGTGATACTCGCGGGCCTGGTCCGGTTCCAGCACCACATCGTTCAGACGCGGGGCGGCATCACCGTACTCGTCGGCGACCAGCTCCATGAGCAGTACGCCTTCGAGGAAGTCGAACGGCTTGGGCACCCGCACACCGGCACTGGCCAAACGGAACAGCGCCGCCACTTCGGCGTTCTGCCAGGCGTCTTCGGTTTCCTTGCGGCCAAACTTGGAGCCCTTGGCCATCGCACGGGCCTGACGGCTGTTGCGTACCTTGCGGCCTTCCTGATACTCGGCCGCCTGACGGAAACTGCGTTTATTCGCCTCCTTGTAGACCTTCGCGCAACGTAACTCGTTGCCGCAGCGCACCACATAAACAGCTGCTTCTTTACCACTCATGAGTGGGCGCAGCACCTCGTCGACCAGACCGTCCTCGATCAGGGGTTCAATGCGTTTTGGAGTCTTCATCAGCTTTTATTGTGGGTCCTTTATTACCAAACACGCGAAAGTCATTCGTTATACGGCAATCCACTCACGGGGGGGAGGGGTTGCCGACTTATGAACATTGCAGAAGCACACAATGTGCCGATTTCATCAGGTAAACCCGACGACCGTACGGGTCGCTCCAGATCATAGCCGAGCCTGCGTCACTTGTTGTGCAAGGGCATTGAGGGCAATTACGACAGAAGCTGACACCACAACTCCTACCTTCCGTAGGATTTTTCCCAACGGGCCTCAATTTCCTCCGACAACAGCCGAAGTCCTTAGTGACAAAGTGATTTGTCCGACAATCGCTGCCACAACAAAAGCGATGCCGCACTCAAGGACCGGGTTGACCAAGAACGTTTACGGCTGCCAATAAACCGCGAGTCATCTGCACTGCGTGGGCCTACAAGAAAATCTGGAGCGCGGATGAACATCAAACAGAAGTTGACCTGGGCGTTTGCAATCATCGCCTGCCTGCCCGTGGTGCTGGTCGCCACGCTCGTTGTGCTGAACCTGCGCAGTGATGCCAGGGACGAATTCATCGACGGCAGTGCCCGCGAGATTCGTCAGGTCAGCAACGCCATGCAATTGTTCTTTGACGGCATCAGCCAGAACGTCGATTACCTGGCCAAGCAGCCGCTGATCCGAAATTCCGACGACAGCCTCAAGACTTACATGGCCGCCAACGCCGAGAGCGTCCCTCAGGGCGAGGCGGACAAGAAAGTCTTCACCCTGCTCCAGGACCTGGGCAACAGCCACCCGGCCTATGCCTATGCCATCCTCGGCACGGCGGCGGGCGGCTATGTGTCGTGGCCGGATGATCCGAAACTGAACAACTACGACCCGCGCCAGCGCCCCTGGTACAAGGCCGCCCAGGCCAAACCGGGCAAGCCGTTCCGCACCGAGGCCTACTACTGGGCCCAGGATGACGCGACCTACGTCAGCACCGTGCGCACCATCGACAACAAGCTGGGCACCAACGGCGGCGTGGTCAGCATCGACGTGACGCTCAAGCAGCTCACCGAAATCGTCAAGCAGATCAAGCTCGGCGAAACCGGCTACCTGATGCTGCTGGAAAACACCGGCATGGTCCTGGTGGATCCGAAACAACCGGAACACAACTTCAAGCCACTGAACAGCCTTGGCGACGGCTACGCGCAACTGGCCAAGGCCGGCAAAGGCCTGGTGGAAGTGGAGCTGAACGGCGAGCGCTACATGGCCAACGTCTGGCCATCGGAGCAACTGGGCTGGACTTTCATCGGCCTGATCAAACAGGACGACGTGATGAGCTCCGCGACCCAGTTGACCTGGTTGATCGCCATCATCGCTGCTGTTCTGGCCGTGGTCTTCGCCATCGTTGGCGCCAGTTTTGCCAGCCTCATCGTGCGCCCGATCCGCAGCGTGGCCAGCGGCCTGGAAGGCATCGCCCAGGGCGAAGGCGACCTGACCCAGAACCTGCAAATCCGCGGCAGCGACGAAACCGCGCAACTGGCCAACTGGTTCAACCAGTTCCTGGCCGCGATTCGCAATCTGATCCAGAGCATCGGCGGCGCGGCAGGCAAGATCCTCGCCACGTCCAAGAGCTCAACCCAGGTCTCCAGCGACATGGCCGAAGCCGCCGGACGCCAGCGTGAGGCGGTGGACATGGTCTCCACTGCATTCCACGAAATGGTCGCCACCGCCAACGAAGTCGCGCGTTCTTGCAGTCAGGCGGCGGAATCGGCCGACAGTGGCCAGCGCCAGGCGCGCGAAGGCCAGCAGCAGATCGATGCGGCGGTGAGCAGCGTGGATCGCCTGAGCCAGGAAATCGAACAGTCGGCCCAGTCGATGCAGCAACTGGAGCGCGACAGTAACGACATTCAGTCGATCCTCGGGACCATCCGCTCGATCGCCGAACAAACCAACCTGCTGGCGCTGAACGCCGCGATCGAAGCGGCCCGGGCCGGTGAACAGGGACGCGGTTTTGCCGTGGTGGCCGATGAAGTGCGGGCCCTGGCCAAGCGCACGGCCGACTCCACGGCGGAAATCGACGGGCTGCTGGGTAACCTGGCCAAACGCACCAGCCAGGTGACCCAACAGATGCACGCCAGCCTGGAAGTGTCCCAGCAATCGGTGACGCGCATCGGCGAGGCGCGCAACAGCTTTGGGCAGATTCGCGAGTCGGTGGACGTGATCCGCGACATGAACACCCAGATCGCCACCGCGGCGGAACAGCAGCACCAGGTAGCCGAAGACATCAACCGGCACATCAGCCAGATCCATGGCGATGCGCAACTGGTGGCAGAACTGGCCAACTCGGCGCGCCTGGACTCCCAGAGCCTGGCCGGGTTGTCGAATGAGCTGGACGGGTTGGTGCGCAGGTTCCGTACCTGATTCGCTAACTCACCACTAAAACCTGTGGGAGCGGGCTTGCTCGCGAAAGCGGTCTATCAGTCAACATGGATGTTGAAGCTGATGGCCCCTTCGCGAGCAAGCCCGCTCCCACAGTGTTTTCTGCCTAGCGCTCGATGATGGCCGTCACACCCTGCCCACCCGCCGCACAGATCGAAATCAGCCCCCGCCCCTTGCCCGCCGTATCCAGCAGCTTCGCCAGGTTGGCGACAATGCGCCCACCCGTGGCGGCAAACGGATGCCCGGCCGCCAGTGAACTGCCCTTGACGTTGAGCTTGCTGCGGTCGATCGAGCCCAACGGCGCATCGAGACCAAGACGGCTTTTGCAGTACTCCGGATCTTCCCAGGCCTTCAACGTACACAGCACCTGCGCGGCGAAGGCTTCGTGGATTTCGTAGTAGTCGAAGTCCTGCAAGGTCAGGCCATTGCGCGCGAGCAAACGCGGCACGGCGTAGACCGGCGCCATCAACAGCCCTTCGGCGCCGTTGACGAAATCCACCGCCGCCGCCTCGCCGTCACGCCAGTAGGCCAGAATCGGCAAGCCGCGTGCCTTGGCCCATTCCTCGCTGCCCAGCAGCACCAGTGACGCGCCATCGGTCAGCGGTGTGGAGTTGCCTGCGGTCAGGGTGCCCTTGGCGCTTTTCTCATAGGCCGGCTTGAGCGCGGCGAGCTTTTCCAGTGTGGAGTCCGGGCGCAGGTTGTTGTCGCGGGTCAGTCCCAGGAACGGTGTCATCAGGTCGTTGTGCCAGCCCTCGGCGTAGGACGCAGCCAGTTTCTGATGGCTCTCAAGCGCCAGTTGATCCTGAGCCTGGCGAGGGATGTTCCAGGTCTGGGCCATCAGCTCGCAATGCTGGCCCATGGATAACCCCGTACGCGGCTCGCCGTTGCGCGGGAATTCGGGGATCAAATGCTTGGGGCGCAATTGCAGGAAGGTTTTCAGTTTGTCGCCGGTGGTTTTCGCGCGATTGGCTTGCAGGAGAATTTTGCGCAGGCCCTCACTGACACTGATCGGCGCATCCGAGGTGGTGTCCACGCCACCGGCAATGCCGCAGTCGATCTGGCCCAGGGCAATCTTGTTCGCCACCAGCAACGCCGCCTCCAGCCCGGTGCCGCAGGCCTGCTGGATGTCATAGGCCGGGGTGGCGGGCGACAGTCGCGAACCGAGTACGCACTCGCGTGTCAGGTTCATGTCCCGCGACAACTTGAGCACGGCCCCGGCGACCACTTCGCCAATGCGCTGGCCGTGCAGGTTGTAACGTTCGATCAGGCCTTCGAGGGCGGCGGTGAGCATCACCTGGTTACTGGCCGTGGCGTAGGGGCCGTTGGAACGGGCGAAGGGAATCCGGTTACCGCCGATGATCGCGACACGGCGCAGCTGGGTCATGAAAGGCTCCTGACAAATTATCTGATTTCAACACCATCCCCTTGTGGGAGCGGGCTTGCTCGCGAAGGGGCCTGCTCATTCAACATCGATGCTGGCTGATACACCGCCATCGTCGGAACGCCGCCCGGAACAAGCTCGCTCCTACAATGTAACCAAGCGTAGGCCTTATCTCGTGGATCGAACGACTGATCGCCATTCATGGTCCACACTTTGAACCCCAGCTTTCGGAGCGCGTTCCATGTCTGACCGCTATATCGACTTCGCCAATTCGTCCATCGGCCATCGTCTGGTGGGCGCCCTGGGGTTGCCGGCGCCGACCCGGCTGGAGCGCTGGCAAGCAGGCCGGCTGCGGCCCGTGGAAGGTGCGCTGCTGATCGGCGGCGGGCCGTTGGTCGAACACGTCAGTGCCTTCGCCAACCGCCTGACCGACGCGATCTACAGCTACGGCACCGAGCCATCGATAGCCACCGCGTGGATTCCCGGCCATGGACCGAAACTCAAGGCCGTGGTGTTCGATGCCAGTGATCTGCTGCATACCGATCAGCTCAAGCAGCTGCGCGAATTTTTCCAGCCACTGATGAAGAATCTCGATCACTGCGCGCACCTGGTGATTCTCGGACGCGATCCGCAAACCCTGCGCGACCCGTTCGCCGCCAGCGCGCAACGAGCCCTGGAAGGTTTCAGCCGTTCGCTAGCCAAGGAGTTGCGCAGCGGAGGCACCCTGCAATTGATCTACGTCGGCGAAGGTGCCGAGGCGCAGCTGGAAGGCCCGCTGCGGTTTTTCCTCTCGCCCAAAAGCGCCTTCGTGTCCGGGCAAGTCATTCGCTTGAATCCGTGTTCGACGCCCGTCACCGACTGGACACGCCCGCTCGCCGGGCGCAAGGCACTGGTCACTGGCGCGGCGCGGGGCATCGGTGCCGCCATCGCCGAAACCCTGGCCCGTGACGGTGCCGACGTCATCCTGCTCGACGTGCCACCAGCCAAAACCGATCTCGAAGCCCTCGCCGCGCGCCTCGGCGGGCGTAGCATCACCCTCGACATCTGCGCCGAAGACGCCGCCGCGCAGTTGGTCGAACAGTTGCCCGACGGCCTCGACATCCTGGTGCACAACGCTGGAATCACGCGGGATAAAACCCTGGCCAACATGACCCCGGAATTCTGGGACGCGGTGCTGGCGGTCAACCTCAATGCACCGCAAGTGCTGACCAAGGCCCTGCTCGACAGCGGCGCCCTGCACGACAACGGCCGGGTGATCCTGCTGGCGTCCATCAGCGGCATTGCCGGCAATCGCGGGCAAACCAATTACGCGGCGAGCAAGGCCGGGCTCATTGGCCTGGCGCAGGCGTGGGCGCCGTTGCTCACCGAGCGCGGCATCAGTATCAACGCCGTGGCGCCGGGCTTCATCGAAACGCAGATGACCGCGCACATTCCCTTCGGCCTGCGCGAAGCCGGACGCCGCATGAGCTCCCTCGGCCAGGGCGGCCTGCCACAAGATGTCGCCGAAGCCGTGGCCTGGCTCGCGCAACCGGGCACCGGCGCCTTCACCGGGCAAGCATTGCGCGTATGCGGGCAAAGCGTTCTGGGGGCTTAAGGATGATCACCGACTGGCACACACTCAACCGCGAACCCAGTCTGCCGGGGCTGTACGCCCGTGCCGCAACACGGCGCAAAATCACCGGCACCACCCTGCCCGATTCGGCTTTGCGCTGCTGGGTCGATGTCGACCCCAAGCGCCTGGCGGCTTATCGCAAGGTCTGTGGCTTCGCCGACAACGGCCTGCTGCCGCCGACTTATCCACACATCCTCGGGTTCGCCTTGCAGATGCAACTGCTCACGGCCAGGGACTTCCCGTTCCCGCTGCTGGGCCTGATTCACCTGAGCAATCGCATTCGAGTGGTGCGCCCCATGGGCGGAGTGAGTCGGGTGCGCGTCAGCGTGCAGGTGCAAAACCTGCAACCCCACGCCAAGGGCGCGACATTCGATCTACTGACCACCCTCGACGATCAGTTGGGACCATTGTGGGAAGCACAAAGCAGGATGCTCTGCCGCGGCGTCAAACTCGAGGGCGAACCGCTCGAAGAGCCTCTGGCAAGCAACCTGGCCTTGAGCGAAATCGAGCACTGGAAAGCGCCCTCGGACATCGGCCGGCAGTACGCCAAAGTGTCCGGCGACTACAACCCGATCCACCTCAGCGCGGCCAGCGCCCGACTCTTCGGCTTCCCGACCGCCATCGCCCATGGCCTGTGGAACAAGGCACGCACGCTGGCTGCGCTGGCCGGGCATCTGCCGACGGCGAATGTCGAGATAGCAGTGCAGTTCAAGAAACCGGTACGGTTGCCCAGTGAAGTGACTTTGCTGGCCAGTGCGCCGGGGACGAGCGGGGACTTTCAGTTGCTGGGTGTCGGGGATCTGGAGCATATGGTCGGGCATTGGCAGCCGGTGGCCTGACAAGGCGGGTATGTACAGCAAGATAATCAGGCCGGCTGGCCGCCTTCGCGAGCAAGCCCGCTCCCACAGGTACTGAGTGCATCTGCAAGAAATGGGTTGGCTGGCAGGCCGCCTTCGCGGGCAAGCCCGCTCCCACAGGTACTGAGTGCATCTGCAAGAAATGGGTTGGCAGGCAGGCCGTCTTCGCGGGCAAGCCCGCTCCCACAGGTACTGAGTACATCTGCAAGAAATGGGTTGGCTGGCAGGCCGTCTTCGCGGGCAAGCCCGCTCCCACAGGTACTGAGTGCATCTGCAAGAAATGGGTTGGCTGGCAGGCCGCCTTCGCGGGCAAGCCCGCTCCCACAGGTACTGAGTACATCTGCAAGAAATGGGTCGGCTGGCAGGCCGTCTTCGCGAGCAAGCCCGCTCCCACAGGTACTGAGTGCATCTGCAAGAAATGGGTTGGCTGGCAGGCCGCCTTCGCGGGCAAGCCCGCTCCCACAGGTACTGAGTACATCTGCAAGAAATGGGTCGGCTGGCAGGCCGTCTTCGCGAGCAAGCCCGCTCCCACAATTTGACCGAGTACATTTGGTAGAGACAGGTTGGCTGGCAGGCCGTCATCGCTGGCAAGCCAGTTCCTACAGAAGAGTAACGGCAGCGCGGCGTACACCCACGCTCCTCACCACTCATCAGGCCGAGCGTTAGCTCGCCTGCAGCTCTTGATCTTGACTCACCCGCCCCCTCGGGAGGCTGAGGGGAGGTGTTCATCCGGGGACTGGCGCGCAGCGCCGTTCGACGCAGTCGAACTCATTGCATGTAGGTCGAAGCGAAGCCGACCGGAGGGCAATGCCCCCGGATGAATGCCGGAGCGAAGGAACGCCGAGCCTTAGCGAGGGGCCGGACGCCAGGGGCGAGCGTTTTTTGCTTACTTTTTTAGGCGCTTGTAAAAAAGTGAGTCGCCGTAAGGGCGAAACCGCCAGTGGCCGCTACCGCAAAAACGGATATGTACTCAATCAACCACAACATGGTCGGCCCAGAGGCCGCCAAGTCAACGGCTCAACCTGTAACCCGATAAACCTGCGGCTGCGGAAACAGATTATTCAGCGTCTCCAACAACCGCACGTGATAAATCGGCTTGCGAAAAAGATCCAGCACCTGCAAACGCAACAAGTCACTGACATCATCCATGCCCGCATGCCCCGACATCACAATCACCGGCAAATGCTGGCGCGACGTATGCTCGCGCAAACGCTTGATCAACGACATCCCGCTCTCCTCCGGCATGCGCAAATCAGTGATCACCAAAGCGATATCAGGATGCCGGGTCAGATGCTGCAGCGCGAGCTTGACCGAAGTGGCCGTAAAACAATTGAACCCCTCACCCTCCAGCAACTCCGCCAACTCAAGCAATGCCTCCTCTTCGTCATCCACCAGAAGCAGTTGTTGGCGCGGCTGTGCGAGAGCGTTCATGAGCTAACACCTGCAAGGGACTGGACACAAACGTTGAGATCGGACAAGTCAGCCAGCCACCGCACTCAGGGCGTCGGAACCAGATTTAACTTGATGATGTCAAAAATCCCCTTTACCGCTCCGGCAATAGGCGTCATGAAAGTCACCAGGACAACCGCCGCCATCCCGGCAACAATCGCGTACTCGATACCGGATGCACCCTCGGTATCCTTGACCAGACCTTTGTAGAAAGCGATTTCGGATTTGACCTTCTGAACAAGCTTGGAAAAAGACATGGCATTTCTCCTGGACGACGACGGGTGTTGCACGGACGCAACATGATTCCCCAGTGCCAGCACCAGCATTGTCGGCATTCCCCGCCCCAACAACTGTAAATACGCATTAACACGAAAGTATTAACCGTTTCGTTGACGTCAAAAAACAGGTCATTTCAGCGCAACTTTGCACTTTCGTTAGATATTTCCCCTGCACTAATGGCATTTCGCTCTACCTGCGCTACGGTCAAATAGCGAAATAGTTCCATGTTCATAGCTGCCTGATTGCGAAGTTGTCTCGTTAGATATGACGGGGTTTTGCGCAGCAGGAAAGGGAGAGCCTACATGAACAGCCGTGTCACCCTGGGCCTCGCCGGATTGCTTCTGGTCGGTGCAATCATTACCGGTTACTGGGGGCTCACATTGAGTCGTCAACCGGTCCCCGAATCCGTTGCCCAATCCACAGTCAGTGCACCGCTCGCCAACACACAGGCGGCCGTACCGGCAGATGACCCTACCCGCCATCCCGTGGTCGTGCTGGTCAACGACGTTGCGCCGTTTGCGCCGATCACCGCCGCCGATGTCACCCTGGAAAAACTGCGCACCGTCCCGGCCGGCAGCCTGACCAGCCTCGACCAGGCGATTGGCCGCACACCCTGGCGCACCCTGACGGCCGGGAGTTGGCTCAACGACGAAAGCTTCGAAGCCGGCAGCAAACTGTCGCGGATGATCCGCTCCGATGAGCGCGCCCTGGCGGTCGCCGTGGACGAAGTGATCAATATCGGCGGGCAACTGACACCCGGCGACTATGTCGACGTGCTGCTGTTCCTGCGCATGGACACCCTCAATCCTCAGCCAACGGCCCAACTCGTGGTGCCGGCCTTGCGGGTGCTCGGGGTCGGCGAGCAGTTGGGTTTGACCAACGACGGCCAGCCTTCCAGCCCGGCCCGCAGCGCCGATGAACAGCTCAGACAGGATCAATCGCGCGCCACGGCCCGCACCGTGTTGCTCGCCGTTCCTGAACAACTGGTGAGCCGCCTGATGCTCGCGACCCAGGCCGGCGTGTTGCGCCTGGCCGTGCGCAGCGCCGATGAAAAACGCCTTGCGCACTACTGGGCCGGTGAAAGCAATTCTGCCGCGAGCCTGGCCAATGCCAACCGCGAGTTACTGCAATTCAGCCAACTGGCCATGACCGCGCCGCCCAAACCCGCTGCCAGTCCTGGCGCCGCGCCGCGCAAAACCAGCGTGGCAGTCATTCGCGGCAATGAAATCACTCAACAAACACCCTGAATCGAGCACCACAGCGGGTTATCGCAATGAGCCAGAACCTGAGTCAAACCTTCCTCGCGATTACGCGCAACAGCACCGATCTGGAATGGTTGCAAGGCGCACTGGCGCCCCTGGGTCAGGTGGTCAGTGCCGGTGGCGGCAGCCTCGACGAGCTGTTGGCACTGGTGGACGTGACGTTCGCCAGCCTGGTGTTCATCGGCCTGGACCGCGACCACGTGGTGGCCCAGAGCGCGTTGATCGAAGGCGCGCTGGAAGCCAAACCGATGTTGGCGATCGTCGCGCTGGGCGACGGCATGGACAACCAGCTCGTATTGAATGCGATGCGTGCCGGGGCCAGGGATTTCGTGGCCTATGGTTCACGCTCCAGTGAAGTCGCGGGGCTGGTGCGGCGCCTGAGCAAACGCCTGCCCCCCGTCGCGCCAAACACGCACCTGGGTCGCCTGACCGTACTGTACGGCGTGCAGAGCAGTGCCGACGGCGCGCTGCTGGCCACGCACATGGCGCAGGTGGTGCAAAAAAGCGGTCAGCACACGCTGCTGCTGGACCTTGGTTTACCTCGCGGGGACAGCCTGGCTTTGCTCGGCCTGGAGAGTTCGTTTCATTTCGGCGATGCGTTGCGTCATTTGCGCCGCCTCGACGCGACGCTGATCGACAGCGCCTTCACCAGTTGCGAAGCCGGGCTGCGCATCCTCGCCTACGCCAGTGGCGATGAACCGCTGGAACACACCAGCGCCGCCGAGTTGTACATGCTCCTCAGCGCCCTGCGCCAACACTTCCAGCACATCGTGGTGAACCTCACCGGGCAGCCGGACAGCGAAGCGTTGCGTACCTTCGTCAGCCATTGCGACAAACTGCTGTGGTACACCGATCAAAACGTGCTCGACTGCCGCCGCAACCTCGCGGTGCTCAATCTCTGGCGCGAAAAAGGCATGAAGCTCGATCACGCCAAATTGCTCGTGGACCGCTACCTGCGCAGCGTCGCTCCGGACTCCGACACCCTGGGCAAGACGTTCGGCCTGGAGATCATCGCCACCCTCGCCTACAGCCCGGAAGTACGGCTCAACGCCAAGAACCAGGGCCTGACCTTGTTCGAACTGGCCCCACGCGAAGGCCTCACCCAGGGCCTGCGCACCCTCGGCGAGCGCCTGGCCAAGCACTCCGAAGGCCTGGCCAAACCCAAGACCGGCTGGTTCAACCGCTTGAGGGGTGCACAATGAACAGTGAAAAACTCTTTGGCTCACCCCAGCGTGGCGCGGTTGGCAATACCGACCACGATGGCCTGAAACTGGTGCTGCACCGCTACATCATCGACGCCATCGAAGAGTCGGGGAAAAACCTGCTGGAAGGTTCGCGGCAGGTGTTGTCACAGTTCGTGATCGACAAAGTGGCCGAGTACATCGCACGTTTGCACCTGGCCATTTCCCGCTATGAGATGGAGCGCCTGGCCGAGGAGATCGTCGACGAACTGACCGGTTTCGGCCCGCTGGAAGTACTGCTGCGCGACACGGCGGTGACCGAGATCCTGGTCAACGGCCCGCACCGGGTATTTGTCGAACGCGAAGGCGTGCTGCATCTGAGCGACTTGCGCTTTATCGATTCACACCACGTCGAGCGTGTCATGCAACGGATCCTCGCGCCGCTGGGTCGGCGGCTCGACGAGTCCTCGCCGATGGTCGACGCGCGCCTGCCGGACGGCAGCCGGGTCAACGCCATCATCCCGCCGATTGCCCTCGATGGCCCGTGCCTGTCGATCCGCAAATTCCGCCAGGACATGCTCAAAAGCTCCGACCTGATGGCGATGCAAACCATCGACCAGGCGATCTACGAATTCATTCAGGACGCCGTGGGCAAACGCTGCAACATCCTCATCAGCGGCGGCACCGGCACCGGCAAGACCACGCTGCTGAACATTCTCAGCCAGTTGATCAGCCCCCACGAACGCCTGGTCACTATCGAAGACGTCGCCGAACTGCAACTGGGCCACCCTCACGTCGTGCGCCTGGAAACCCGTCCACCGAATGCCGAAGGCCATGGCGAGGTGAAAGCCAGCGACCTGATTCGCAACGCCCTGCGGATGCGCCCGGACCGGATCATCCTCGGCGAAATTCGCGGTGTCGAAGTGGTCGATGTGTTGACCGCCATGAACACCGGCCACGACGGCTCGATGAGCACCGTACACGCCAACAACGCCCAGGATGCGTTGCTGCGCCTGGAGACCCTGGTGGGTTTGACCGGTCGCAGCATCGCCGAGCGCACGTTGCGGCAAATGATCTGCGCGGCGCTCGATGTGGTCATCCAGCTCACGCGCATGCCTGACGGTCGCCGTTGCGTCAGCGAAGTGGTGGAAGTCGTCGGCGTGCGCGACGACGTGTATGTCACCAACACGCTGTTCCGTCTCGACCGTCGCAGCGGGTTCGGTTTCCTGCGCGAGGCGGTCAACCCGGCTGGCGACAAATTGCGCCGGGACTCGGCGCTATCTCCCTCGGCGTACTGAGGCCACGGCATGCTCAAACCAGTGCTGCTCATCCTCGTTTGCGTGATCTTTCTCGGCCTGTCGCTGCGCCTGCTCTACAACGGTTTGCGCCAGACCGGCAACGAACGGATTCTGGGACGCCTGAGCCAGGGGCAGCCGCAACGGGTCGTGCAGAAATCATCGTGGACAGGGCTTGAGCGGGCGTTCCTGCGCGCCGGGCTCGGACGCCCCACCGAACGCCTGGGCCAATGGCTGGTGCTCTGGATACTCGGGGTGCTGCTGGGGTTTGCCTTGGCTGGCTGGATCGGCGCACTGCTGTTGCTGCTGATTCCTCCGGCAGTGGTACGACTGTTCATCAGCTGGCGTTATCAGCGTCGCCTCAGTCGCATGATCGAACAACTGCCGATGCTGCTCGACCATGCCGTACGCAGCCTGAAGTCCGGGCGGACCCTGGCCGATGCCGTGCTCGGCGCCATCGATGCCGCCGAAGACCCGCTGAAAAATGCCATGGGCCGGATTCAGCGCAATGTGCAACTGGGGGTCAGCCTGGCGGACGCTGCGTCGGACTTCGCCGAGCTGTACGAAAAAGATGAACTGCGCCTGCTCGCACTCGGCTTGAAGGTCAACCACCGCTACGGCGGCAATGCCAGTGAACTGCTGGAAAACCTGATCAAGATGATCCGCGAACGCGAGCAAGCGGCTCGCCAATTGAAAGCCATGACCGGCGAAACCCGCATCACGGCCGTGGTCCTGGCCCTGCTGCCGGTCTCGGTCGCGGGCTACTTTCTACTCACCAATCCGACCTACCTGCTTTCCATGTGGCACGACAGCTCGGGGCAAACCATGCTGGCGAGTGCCTTCGGATTTCAGGTGATCGGTTGCCTGGCGCTGTGGCGCATGTTGCGTAGCCTATGAATATGAAGATGCTCTTGCTGATCAGTGCACTGTTCCTGTTCGGGGCGGCCCTGTTGCTGCTCAGCGCCTTGCTGGAGCAACGCCGACGAGCGCGCCAGGTGGCCCATCGACTCGATGGCAAGACGCCTGGCGATAGCCGCTTCAGCGAACTGCTGCATGCCCTGGGCGCCAGCCGCCTAGGGCAAAAGTCGGTAAAGATGGACAATGAAACCCACACTTTGCTCAACCGCCTGGGCTGGCGCAGCGTTCGCCAACGTTCGATGTTTGCTGCCTTGCAGGTGGGTGCTCCGGTGCTGGCACTGTTCTTGTGCCTGCTGATCCAGGGGCTGTTCTACCCGAATGTGGAGAACCACTGGATCGCCCCGATACTCGCCACCAGCTTCGGCTATCTGCTACCCAAACGCTGGCTGGCCGCCGCCGCACAGCATCGGCAAAAACAACTCGCCACCGAGACATCAACCTTCATTGCGCTGCTGCGCACCCTGTTCGAATCGGGCATGGCGGTGGAGCAATCGCTGCGTGTACTGAGCCAGGAGGGCAAACAGTTGCTGCCCGCCCTGACCCATGAATTGCGCCTTGTCCTGGCCCGTGTCGATTCAGGCATGGAACTCGGCGAAGAGCTGAACAAAAGCACCCGACTGCTTTCGGTAGACGAGTTCACCGACACCTGCGTGATCCTTCAACAATTGATCCATCAGGGGGGTGGCGCGATGAAGTCCCTGCTGGCGCTCAAACAGTTGCTCGATGACCGACGCCTGACACGCCTGCAGGAATACGTCTCCAAGATGTCCGCCAAAATGTCCGTGGTGATGATGCTGTTTCTCTTCCCGGCGCTATTGATCGTCCTCGCCGGCCCGGGCTTCACGGCCCTGGGTCGGGCCTTTGCCCACTAATCCTGCGGATCGAGAATATCCAGCGCCCGATTCACCGCCAACTCGCCCAGCATGATCACCTGAGCAATCCCCAGCAGCGTATTGCGCTGCGAGCCCTGCAGAAACCCCGCGAAATCACTCGCCATCACACTCGCCGACGCCAGTGATTCACAGGCGTGGGCCAGCAGGGTTTCGGTATTGATGTCCGGGGCGATGACGAACATCGTGCCGGGTTTGTGGGGGACTGGTTGCTTGGGGGGATTCAGGTAGTGATCGTGGGTACGGTCGGGGGTTTCGGGGGGATTGGGAGTGGGTTTGATCATGGTGAAGCTCCAAGTATGAGATAGAGCTGCCACTGATCGCCGCGACAGCAATCAAGGGTGGCAGCTGTACGCGGGGTCGCGGACCGAGCTACTTGGAAACCCGGCATACCCGAAGGTATCCCGCGCACAGCCACCATTACATCAAACGACAAGCACCGAAGCGCTCCGGTTTGGGCCGGTGGATTATGCACCAAGTAGACTTAACAGGCCGCGACAGCCCGATCACTGAACTTGCAGTGACGGAGAAAGGCTAGAGATCACACTTCCGATGGACAACCTGAAAAACATGTCGGAGGTTTCCTCGGGGATTTGAGGAAAACTACACAGGAATGTGTGGGCTGAAAGGACGTCATCGCGAGCAGGCTCGCTCCTACAGTTGGGACGGGTACATCTGAAAGAAATGGGTTGGCTGGCAGGCCGTCTTCGCGAGCAAGCCCGCTCCCACAATTTGACCGAGTACGTTCGGTAGAGACAGGTCGGCCGACAGGCCGCCATCGCGAGCAAGCTCGCTCCTACAGAAGAGCAAAGGCAGAGCTGCGTACACCCATGCTCCTCACCACTCAACAGGCCGAGCGTTAGCTCGCCTGCAGCTCTTGATCTTGATCTACCCGCCCCCTCGGGAGGCTGAGTGGAGGTGTTTATCCGGGGATGGGCGCGCAGCGCCGTTCGACGCAGTCGAACTCATTGCATGTAGGTCGAAGCGAAGCCGACCGGAGGGCGATGCCCCCGGATGAATACCGGAGCGAAGGAACCCCGAGCCTCAGCGAGGGGCCGGACGCCAGGGGCGAGACCTTTTGGTTCCTTTTGGGGCGTTTGCCAAAAGGGACTCGCCGTAAGGGCGAAACCCTAAGCCGCCGTTACCGCAGCAACGGATATGTACACCCGCAAATAAACACATAGCCTGACGCAAAGTCTTCGCGAGCAAGCCCGTTCCCACAGTGGATATCAGTGCGCCGAAACCCGCAGCCGCCCCCCGGAACCACTGGGCGACAAGGCCAACGCCAACTGCGTCCGATTATGCATATGCGTCAACCGCAACACCTGCGACACATACAACTTCACCGTGTTCTCGGTAATCCCCAACTCACAGGCAATCTGATAATTGGTCTGCCCCTTGCCCACCAACTGCGCCACCTCCAGTTGCCGCGGTGACAGCTGATTGAAAATCGCCGGAATCTCCACTGCATCAACCTCGGCAACACCCCGGTCACCCGCTTGCGGTCCCCGCCGAACCTTGTCCAGGTCCTGATACAGATCATCGATCGACTCGGACAAATACTGCAGCTTCTGATTCAAATGCCCCAACTGCAGGTTCTTGTGCTTCTCCTGCAGGGCCACTTCCTGACGTTGCAAACCTTCGAGCAACTCATTCAGATCGATTGGCTTCTGGTAATAGTCGGCAACACCCGCGCGCAGGGCCTTGATCACGTCCTGCTTGTCGGCGCACCCGGTGAGCATGATCGCCTCGAACGCCCGGTGCTTGCCCGAAAGCCGCTGCAGCTCCTGCATCAGCTCAAGGCCATCCATGCCAGGCATGTGCAAGTCCAGCAGGACCAGGCCGATATCGAGGTCCTCGTTGAAACGCTCGATCGCCTGATGGCCCGACTCGCAGGGAACACAACGGTAACCTTTGCCCTCCAGAAACTCGCAAAGCTCTTCAACGATCAATGGCGCATCGTCGACCACAAGGACTTTTACTGCCGAAGTAAACTTGCTCACGTGTAACTCCCTGTCAGGCCAAAGGTTGACCCGTCCCTCACCGACAGCCACCGGCTGTACACCTGCTGTCTGAAAAGTAGACGTAGTTTCAGGCTCTGTACATAAAAGGGCCGACTAGTGGAGCCAGGCCAATGTCAGCATCAGCCCCACCAGCACGAACGGTGCAAACGGCTGCTTCTTTGACATTTCAGGCGCCATATAAAAAAGATGGGTTCTAAGCCCTTGACTCATATGAAGCCAGACTCTTGGCGCCAGCAGCAGCCAGAAAACACTGGCCAATCCGGCGCCAATAAACGTACCGAGCACGTGCATACCGTCCGTCGCAAGACCCAGCGCGGCCATGAGTTTCACGTCGCCGCCGCCCAGGCGCTTCATCGAATAGCCAGGTAGCGTGAAGCCCAGGGCCAGTAACAACGCCCAGCCGCCCTGTTGCGCCTCGGCACCCAGCCAGGTCGTGCCGCTCCACAGCAACCAGGCCAGGGCCAGGGCGCCAGCACCCAGGGTCAGGCCATTGGCAATGTGCCGTTGCCGGGCATCCTGCGCGGCACACAGTGCCAGCCAGATCAGTAGGACAAAGCTCTGCATTCGGTAAAAACCGTCCGTTTTGGCTGAATGATTCTATGCTGACATTACACAGTGTTGGTCAGGGTAGACACACTCATGAAAGCCAGCCTCCCCCACAAACAAAAAGGTGCCGCCGCGATTGAATTCGCCCTGGTGTTCATCATTTTTTTCGGCGTGTTCTACGCCATCATCAGCTACAGCCTGCCGCTGTTGTTGATGCAGTCGTTCAACCAGTCGACCGCCGAAGCCGTGCGCCGCAGCGTCGCGCTGGATCCGTCCACCCCCGGTTACGCTGCCGCGCTGATCGCCCGCGCGAAAACGGAACTGACCACGCAAACGGCCTGGATTCCGCCGGCCCTGAATTTCAATACCGCCACCGATGCCACCGTCACGTTTGTAAGCGGGTTGCTGACAGTCCGCATCAGTTACCCCACCAATAAAATCAAAGCCGCCATCCCGTTCCTGAACCTGCCGGGCATCGGTCAGGTGCCGAATCTGCCAGCGACCCTTACGGCTAGCGCGAGCCTGCAATTTTGAGTGCCGGCGACAAACTCTTCGGGCGCCTGCTCAACCGCCATCCGCCCCCTCCGCCGGAGCCGCAAGAGGCACAGCGGGTGCACAGCTTCGGCTTGCAGATGCAGCTCGATGCCGGGGGGCGTGTCATTCAACTGAGCGGTCCGCTGCGGCACCTGCTCGCGCAGCAAAGCCCCGGCGCGCAGGCAGCGCATCTGCTCGACTTCCTGTTGCCCCACAGCAGCCTCGTCATCGAAGGTGCGCCGGCGGACTGGCGGGGACAAACCCTGGACCTGGACTTCTACAGCCTCAACGGTCCACCGCTGCATTTGCGCGGCTGGGTGCAACCCTTGGCCGATGCCTGGCTGTTGCAGATGCTCGACATCGGCGACTTGTTGCTCGAACGCCGGCAATCACGCAACCGAGAGCAATGCCAGGTGCTGGCGATGCAAATCGCCGAACAGCTGCGCCTGTGCAGCCTGACGCGCCTGCCCGAGGTGCTGGGCGAACAACTGCAAAGCCTGGCCCAGCGTTTTCAGGTGCCCTGCATTGCCCTGGCCTTGCTCGATGAGCAGGAGCAGGGTTGGCAGATTCACCAGCACTACGCGGCCTTCGATGCACCGCAACTGTGGCAAAACGATCAACGCCTGGGCACGGGGCTGGACAGTTTGAGCGGCTCGGCACCGCAGCACCTGACCCTGCGTGAACACCCGCGCCTGCAAGACACTTTCGGCAATACCGATGGCTTCGCCGTGCCCTATCACGATGCGCAAGGGGTGGTCGCCTGGTTGCTGTGCGGTTTCTTCACGGCGCCCCAACGCGCCCCCGATGTCACTGAACGCGACTGGCTGCAAATCACCGCCGCGCTCGCCAGCCCCTTGCTCGAACGCCTGCGCGAGCATCGTCATCATCTGCAACTGGAACGCCTGGAATCGCTGCAAGCGCTGCTCGGCACCGGCTGGTGGGAAGTTTTCAGCCACAGCAACGAGGTGCAATTGGCACCGTCGCTGGCCACGGCCCTGAACCTTGGAACGTCACGTTTATCCGTGCAGGACTGGCTCGATCAGGTGTATCCCGCCGACCGCGAAGAGCTGCGCATCGGCCTGCAAGACTTGCAGGACTCAGGCATGCCACTGCTGTCGTGCGTGCGCCTGTATCGCCCCGACGATGGCCCCGAACCGGTCTGGTATCGCCTGCAGGGCCAGGCGCTGGGCGTGGGGAAAAACCGTCGGCTGGTGGGCTTCATGCTCGACATCAGTGACATCAAGAATCAGCAGCAGAGCGCCGCCGCCGCCCATGCGCGCCTGGACAACCTGATCGCCAGCTCGCCGGCGGTGATTTATGTCCAGCGCTATGACGAAGGTGCATTGCAACCGGTGTTCTTCAGCGACAGTCTGTTGCCGCTGCTCGGCTGGACCCTGGCCGACTGCGCACCCGGAACGCTGGTGGAACGGGTGCATCCCGACGACCGCCCGCAGTATTTCGAGCGCACCCGGCAGTTGCTGCGTGAAGGCTCGGTGCGCGCCCGCTATCGGTTGCGCGACAGTCGCGGCGACTATCACTGGCTGCTCGATGAAGCGAAGTTGTTGCGCGACGACCTCGGCTTGCCCGTGGAAGCCGTGGGCCTGTGGCTGGACGTCACGGACGCGACCCTGGCCACCGAACAGGTCAGGCAGAGTGAAGAACGCTACCGGATTCTGGTGGAAGATTCGCCGGCGATGATCTGCCGCTACCTGCCCGACCTGACCCTGACCTTCGGCAACCGACCGTTGGCCACGTATCTGGAATTGGCGCCGGAGCAGTTGCCGGGGGTGAATCTGGGCAGCTGGATGTCCGCGGAACAGCGCGATGCGTTCACCCAACGACTGAGCCAACTGAGCCCCGAGTTCCCGGTGAGCACCGCCGAGATCAACCTGCAACTGCCCGGCCGCGAACACGCCTGGTGGGTCTGGTCCGATCGCGGGGTGTTCGATGAACAGGGCCGCTTGCTCGAAATCCAGGCCGTGGGGCGCGACAACACCGAGGTGCGGCGCTCGCAGCAGCAGCTCACACAAAGCGCGAAAATGGCCACCCTCGGTGAAATGGCCACCGGCCTGGCCCATGAGATCAACCAGCCGTTGAACGTGATGCGCATGGCCATCGTCAATGTCCTCAAGCGCCTGAGCAACGGCGATGTGCAGGTCGATTACCTGATCGACAAACTCACCCGCATCGATTCCCAGGTGCAACGCGCCGCGCGGGTGGTGGACCACATGCGGGTGTTCGGCCGCCGCTCGGAAATCGAACAGCAACCGTTCAACCCGGCCCAGGCCATCGAAGGCACGCTGTCGCTATTGTCCGAGGGCATGCGCGGCAAAGGCGTCGACCTGCGCATCAGCGAGACCGGTTTTGAAGTACAGGTGCGCGGTTACGTCGACCAGCTTGAACAGGTGCTGATCAACCTGATGGTCAATGCCCGGGATGCCCTGCTCGACAAGCGCGAAAAACACCCCGGATTCAAGCCGTGGATTTCGCTGTACGCCGAACGGGATACGCACTCGGTACGCCTGTGGGTCGAAGACAACGGCGGCGGTATCGACCCTCGTTTGCTGGAGCGGATTTTCGAGCCGTTCTTCACCACCAAACCGGTCGGCGTTGGCACCGGTCTGGGGCTGTCGGTGAGCTACGGCATCGTCGAGAACATGGGCGGCAAACTGAGCGTCAGGAACTCCACCGAGGGCGCGCGCTTCTGCATCGAACTGCCGATTGTGCCGGCAGACTAGATCACCAGGGATGGGCGTCCCGAGTGACAACTGAGGTTGGCACCCACCTCGACTTTGTTCAGGTCGATCCCCAGGCTCGCCAGCAGCGTGTTGATCAATGTGTCCAGCAACGGGCTGAGTACGGTGTTGATCGCATTGACCAGCGCGGCACTGACATCACTCAAAATGCCCCCCAAGCCACCCACGATACTGCCCGACGGCCCATACATATTGACGCCAAGGTTGCTGACGGTGGTGCTCAGGCTGTTGACGATATTGGTCGTGGTGAAGGCGTAGTAAAACGGTGGCTGATTGATCTCCGGCAGGTTGGCCGCTGCCGGCGCTGAATAGACGTGGGACATGTTGGCATTTTGAGCAATCGGGATGTTGACCATGATATCGATGCCACCACCAACGCCGGGCTGGTGGTTGTAACAGGTTGGCGGCAGGATCAGCAGCCGTTGGCAGGTCTGCACGCCGATATCAATGACCTTCAGAGGATTGACGTTGTTGCTGGGTGGAACTGTGGGTGAGCCAAACACATCGGCAGGGCTGATCTGCCCGATCTTCAATCCGATCAGCGTGGTGGTGGTGTTGGTCGTCAGACTTTTATTCGTTGCACTCACGCAACTGTAAGCCGTGACATAACTCCAGGCTCCAGCCGCTTCCAGTGCCACGTCGATCCGTATCGGTGGTGGCAACAGCTTGATTTCCGGCGTGTCACACGGCACGAGCAACGCGCAGGTCAATGAGTTGACAACACCCACCAGGTCCAGATGCAGCAATGCATTCAGGGTATTGGTCAACGGCGCAACGAGATTGATGACGGCATTGACCAGAGGCGTGATGGCGTCCAGTACGGGCAGGTTGATCGACAGCAATGTCTTGACCTGAGCCGTGCGCACATAGATGCGGTTGGGGCCCAAGGGGGCCAATGCCGCGTTTTTCGGATTGCCGATGGCAGACAGTTGCGGCGGCTCCATCACCTGCACCCGTGCAGTGATTTGCGCCAGCCCTGCAATGTTGATCGGCAAGCTCGCGACCAGGGCGTTCTTCTTGTTGGCCAGTTGCACGAACCCTTCGACCAGATCGAACGCTTTCAGATTCACGGCAAGGGCCGAGATGTCGGTGCCACTTTCAACATGCAACATATTGCCCAGCACGACGGACGTCGTCCCCGCTGCCACTTTCAGTGCTTGCAGGCTGACGATCGTTGCGGTTGCGCCAAGTGTGCTGGTGGGGTCCAGCACGTTGATGGCGGTCTGGATCAACTGGCTGACATTGACTGTATTGCCCAGAACCTGGTTGTAGCCGGCGGCGGTCAAGCCGAGGTCAATTTTCAACCGATCGAGGTAGCCGAGCAGGCTGATGTTGGTATTGACCAAACCGTTCCAACCCGCCGCACTGACAGTGACGTTCCCCCCCAGCAAGCCCCCGAAAAGCAGACTGGTAATGGCGGCCTTGCTGGTATCGAAGGTCAGGGCTGTACTGCGGATCGTCAATGAAGCCAGGGGTGGCGGCAGCGCAGCGACCGCCGTGGCGCTCAGCGTCATCGTTGAACCCGCCGGTGCGCCGCCGAACAAAGCGCCGATGCCGCCGGCAATACTCTGTTGCACGACATGGCTGGCGATAACCCGAATAGCCTCGCTTTTGCTTGGGTCTGCACCGAATACCCGAAGGTTGTTGGCATCAAGGGTCAGTGCGCCGCACGCCACAGCCAGCGCGCGCCCGGTGGAGGGAATGGCGAAACCATTTCGTTGTGCACTGGCCGTGGCATAGGTGTTCGCGGTTGAGCTGGCGGAACAGTCGCCACCCCGTGTTGCAGCTTCAAGCGCGGCCATGTCGGCCACGCGCTGCAAACTGCGTTTTTCCAGGTACAGCCTGCCGGTATCGACCACCAACAACATGAATGCCAACGCCAGGGTCAGGGTCAAAGCAGCCATCAGGCCGATCGCCCCCCGTTGCCGGGCCGGGCCGCGAAACTGCAGGCGGGGAGACATGGCGCACTCCTTTGCCGGCACACAGCCGGGCGCAACCTCCATGGGTGACCAGCAGTGTAGACAAGGGTGGCGGTGGTTGCTGGCAACTTGCCAGCGCAGACAATAAAAAACCCTGTGGGATGATTGTTAGTATTTAGCGGATCAGGTTGAGTGCGGTGGGTAGTTGGCCAATATCCGCGTGACCGTTTCCCAGATGGCATCGCGCCGATCCGTCGGGTTCGGCGTGCGGCTGAGTATCTGCTCGTCACTGCCGCGCCACACCAGCTTGCCGTCCTTGCCATCGAGCAGGTCGATCTGGATGGTCGCTACTTTGTAGCTGACGCTACGGGTTTCGTTATACATGGGGGCGCCATAGTAGCCATACCACGGGTTACCCCAGCCGCCGCCGTAATTGGTGGTCACCTGTTGCTGGCGCTCTTCGACAATCAGGTAGGCCTGTACATTCAAATCGCCCTTGGCGCCTGCGGCAGCCGGGCGCAGACCGCGCTGATCCAGTTGATCGGCAACCGCCTGACGGATGCGCTGTTCGGTCAGGTCGCTCTTGATCCGTGGATCATCGGGACGGTACTGCAGGGCGGGTTCTTTCCAGGTCCAGCTGCGATAGGCAGCAAAATCGCGGCTGGCGTCGAAGTCATGATTGACCTGGTTGGCGGTGCAGGCGCTGAGCAGCACAGCCACTGCCAGTAAAATAAAGCGGCGGAACATGATGGTTCTCCGGTTGAAGGCATGATCCTGTGGAATGCTTCTTATCTACAAGAAGCTAACTAGGAGGATACGCCGACATTGCCTTTTCCACAGCCTCCCGTATCGCATCGGCCCGCTCGCTTTCGCTGCCCCGGTTGCCGGTTTCAGCGCTGGCGCTCCATATCGGCTGACCGCTTTTGGCGTCAAACATGTCCACCTGCACGACCACGACTTGTTCCTGGTAAGTACGGATGACCGGTACGGTGGCGTACCCGCCATATCCAGGGCCGTAGCCGTTGTAGCCACCATAAGCGCCGCCGTAATAGTCGTCCTGAACCTGACGCAAGCGAGTTTCCAGGCGCAGGTCGGCGCTGACAAACAAGTCGGCCGGGCGATTGTCATGCAGCGGGCGCAGGCCGCGTTGATCCAGCGCATTGCTGACCGCTTCGGCAACCTGCGCCGAGTCCGCCCACGCGGTGCCCGGTGGCAGATGGCCGTTGAGCCAGGCCCAACTGCGGTACTTGGCGTAATCACGGGGCGCCGCCGGGTAGGCGCTTCGATCGAAGGTATTGGCAGCCTGTGGCGGCGCCGGGGGCAAAGGATTGGAGGTGGCGACATAGGGGTTGCTGCCCTGACAAGCGGCCAGCCCCAGGCAGAACATCAGTACACCTGAATGACTTTTCATCTTGTGCTCCGATCAGACAGGCCGACAGATCCAGTGCAAGTAACGCCCAAGCCCGGCAAAGGCTGGATGACGGCGGTGGGCCAGTTCCATTTCCAGCAGGTCCACCAGCTCGGCGCGGGCCTGGAATTCCACCGGCATGTAATCGTGAAAAACCCGCACGCCACTCTGGGTTTCGACCTGCCACAGACCTTCAAGTTGCGCCGCCAGTTCGCGCGGATCAAGGGGCTGCTGCGGGGTCAGGCTCTGCTTCTCACCGGCCATGTCGTTCTTGCGCATCTTGCGGAAATGGCCCTTGAGCAAGTTGCGATAAATCAGCGCGTCGCGGTTGTAGAACGCCAGGGACAGCCAGCCATCCGCCTTGGTCAGTTGATGCAGCACCGGCAAAATGGCGTGGGGTTCGGCCAGCCATTCCAGCACTGCGTGGCACAGCACCAGGTCGTAGGGTTCCGTGAGCTGGCCGAGCAGCTCCTGCCAGGGCGCCTGAATGAACGTGGCGCTCTGCCCGGCTTCGGCAAAGCGCTGGCGGGCGCCTTCGAGCATTGGCTCGGCAGGTTCGGCGAGGGTCACCTGATGGCCGCGCTGAGCCAGCCACAGCGACATGTGGCCAAGGCCGGCGCCGATGTCCAGCACGCGCAGCGGCCGGTCGGGCAAGGTTTCGGCCAGATCGGCC
This sequence comes from Pseudomonas sp. P5_109, assembly GCF_034009455.1. Classification (NCBI taxonomy): domain Bacteria; kingdom Pseudomonadati; phylum Pseudomonadota; class Gammaproteobacteria; order Pseudomonadales; family Pseudomonadaceae; genus Pseudomonas; species Pseudomonas sp. P5_109. The sequence goes on along the minus strand of NZ_CP125380.1, from coordinate 730,929 downwards.
TGCAACACCGCCAGGCGGATCGCACCTTTGGCACCGCCGTAGATTTTTTCGGCGAAACGGGTCGCCAGTTGATCGAAATGACGGTCGCTCATCAGCTGAACCTCCGTTCGCTGTCCGCCAGCTTGCTGCGCACCACGGCCTCCATGTCCAGGCCCAGCTCACTGCACAACAGCAACAGATAAAGCACAATGTCACCGACTTCCTGCCCGGCGTGGGCGAGTTTGTCCGCTGGCAACTGGCGTGACTGGTCTTCGGTCAGCCACTGGAAAATCTCCACCAGCTCGGACATTTCCACGCTCGCGGCCATGGCCAGGTTTTTCGGGCTGTGAAATTGCCGCCAGTCATTGCGGTCACGAATGGCGTGCAGGCGTTCGGTCAGTTCAACAAGGTTCATCGGGCTCTCCTGAAGGCGTATAGCTTCGGGGGGATGACCGAGGATGGCAAGTGACAACGGTTGAGTGCCCTGTAGGTTTTTTGTGGGAACGGTGCAACCCTCTATGCTTGTGGGAACTCGACAGCATGATCGACAGCCCAAGACTCGATTCTCTTCAATCAGGACGCCACTCCATGCAGGTAGAAGGTTTTTCCGAATGGCTCGGCCAGGTACTCGGCTCGATCATCCGCTTTATCGTTGATGGCCTCAGCGGGCTGTTCAATCTGTTGAGCAACGCCAGCAGCAATTTTGTCGAAGGCCTGTCCCAGGCGCTGGGCATGGATACCTCGGTCGTCAGCATCGTGACCTTGATCCTCGGGCTGATACTGCTGTGGTCGGCGATCCGCGCATTTCTCAATGCGTCGTTCATCATGGGGATCATCTGGTTGATGCTGGGGCTTTGGTTGCTCAGCTGGATCATTCACTGACACCACCCCACACACTGTGGCGAGGGAGCTTGCTCCCGTTCGGCTGCGAAGCAGTCGTAAAGTCAGCCCACGCGGTTGCATGAAAAAATGCTGGGGCCGCTCCGCGACCCAACGGGAGCAAGCTCCCTCGCCACAATTGATCGCAGCAGGTTATTGATGTGTCGCTACAATGCCCGCTCCCCCAAGGAGCCTGCATGTCCAACCTGACCGCCGACTGGCGCGACCGCCCGACCCATCGCCGGGTCTGGGCGCTCGCCGCGCCGATGATTCTCTCGAACATTTCCGTACCGCTGGTGGCGCTGGTCGACAGCACCGTCATCGGTCACCTGCCCCACGCCCATCAACTCGGCGCTGTCGCGGTCGGGGCCAGCCTGTATACCTTCCTCGCCTGGGCCATGGGTTTTCTGCGCATGGGCTCCACCGGGTTCGCTGCCCAGGCGGCGGGACGCGGGGATGGTGCGGCGTTGCGGCAGATTCTGTTGCAAGGCCTGTTGCTCGCCCTCGGCCTGGCCGTGGTGTTAGGTGCGGTGGGCGTGCCTTTGAGCGGGGTGGCGCTGCACTTCATGCAACCGTCGGCGGAGCTCGATCAACTGACCCGCGAGTTTTTTCACACCCGCCTGTTTGGCCTGCCGGCGGCGCTGGCCAGTTATGCGCTGGTCGGCTGGTTCCTCGGGACCCAGAATGCACGAGCGCCGCTGGCGATTTTGCTGAGCACCAACCTGGTCAACATTGCCCTGAACCTGTGGTTCGTCCTCGGCCTGGAATGGGGCGTGGTGGGTGCTGCCCGGGCCTCGGTGATTGCCGAGTGGACGGGGGCACTGATCGGCTTGCTGATGACCCGCAAAGCCCTGCGCGCCTATCCCGGGCATATCGCCTGGGCAGCATTGGCCCTGTGGCAGAGTTGGCGGCCATTGCTGACGGTCAACCGCGACATCTTCATCCGCAGCCTGGCGCTGCAATCGGTGTTCTTCCTGATCACGGTGCAAGGCGCACGGCTGGGCGACGCCACGGTCGCGGCCAATGCCCTGCTGCTCAACGGGTTACTGCTGACCGCCCACGCCCTCGATGGCCTGGCCCACGCCGTCGAAGCCCTGTGCGGGCATGCGCTTGGCGCCCGCGACCGCGATGCCCTGCGCCGTTCATTGGTGGTGGCTGGCGGCTGGTCGCTGCTGGCGAGTCTGGGTTTTGCCGCGCTGTTTCTGCTCGCCGGGCACTTGTTCATAGAGATGCAAACCGACATTCAAAGCGTGCGCGACACCGCGTTCATCTACCTGCCCTACCTCGCCGTGCTGCCGCTGATTGCCGTCTGGAGTTACCTGCTCGACGGCCTGTTCATCGGCGCCACCCGGGCCAGGGAAATGCGCAACGGCATGCTGCTGACCGTGGTGCTGGTGCTGCCCTTCGGCTGGGCACTGCAGGGGTGGGGCAACCATGGCCTGTGGCTGACCTTTCTGTTGTTCATGCTCCTGCGCAGCCTGACCCTCGGCATGATCGCCTGGCGCCTGCGCCGTAACGATGGCTGGTTCGCTGGCAGCACTCACTGAACGGACTGTTTCGACCTCACGGCCAGGGTCGGTCGTTCTGCCACAGGCTTCGCAGGCTATCGAGGCGTTCCTGTTGAGTCCGCCCCGACAGCGGCTGCACGGGGACCGCGTCGGGATACTGCAGGCGAAGCCATATCCAGCCATCAAGTACCGGGCGTTCGCTGAAACCCAGCGCCAGTCCCTCCTGCACATGGGTCCACAGGCGGGAAAAATCGGCACCGGTGGATTGGCTCCAGCGCCAGGCATGTTGCTCAAGCAGGCAGGTCTGCAGTTTTTCCTGTTGTCCGGCGCTCAGGCTCTCCTCGACTGCCAGCGGCCTGACCGCCAGTCCCGGGTTGGACAAGCGCTGCCAGCCCTCACACCCCATCGCGCGGTCGGCCCAACTGCCGCCGAACCAGCGTAACTGGTGGATAGGCCCTAGCCAGCGACTCAGTTCAACGGCATCGCAGGCATCGAAAAAATAGCTGGCGGTGATCGGGTTGTAGTAACTCAAAAGGGCCCGGTGCAGGCCAAGCGTAACCGTGAGCATGCGCCGCAAATGCGCCAGTAACGACGCAGTGCTGGCCTCGCTGACCATCAGCAGTCCGGGCCAGCGTTGTCCGTCGACGATGCATAAGTCGGCGAGCGCCGGGCAGGTGCGCAGATCGACCAGCACCGGTCCCTGCTCATGCAGAGCATGCCACTGCGTACCTTCGAACAACCCGGACCACCGGGCTCGCGCAAACATCTGCCGAAGTGTGGCCCCCGCCTGCGGCGTGCCCGGCACATCCAGCAACAGCCACTGCGGGGGTGCCTCGGGCGTGCATGTGACGATCATGCTCCAGAGCTCTGGCCAAACTGTGTCGCCAGACGACAGGTGCACAACGCCTGCGCGCAATGGTTGAAGCTGCCACCGCCGAGCAGCAGGCACAGCATCAGTAACGGCTCCGCCGACCGTAACCATTGCTCCAGGCCAGCGTCATTCGTGCAGATGGGCTGGGGCCCGGCAGCGCCTGTCACCTCGACCGGTGCCGGGGCATGCAGCACCCCGGATATCTGCGGCTGGTCGGGATCGCCTTCGACAAAACTCACGACCAGCTCGGTTCCTTCGCACAAGGGCGAGAACGTCTCGGCCTGCAACGGTCCGGCCAATGGCAACCAACAGTGACTGGGTGCCGCCCCTTCGCCCTGATAAAGCCAGTCGAACTGCACCGGTACCGGTCTTGTCGGGTCGGGACCCGGTTCATCGACCTCGACGACCCACGCCCGTTGCAGGCTATGCATCTGTGGCTTGACCACCGCACGGGGCGGCTCGAAGGGTGCCGGCCACTGCACGGCGCGGACCTGATTGTGGTAAGGCGTCGCCGTATCCTGGCTGCCCCAATGCTCAACGTGGGTCAGCAGCCAGAGTCGATTGCAATCGGCAACCGGATGACCGGACAGCGGCATCAGCCGACCGCTGCGCAAGGTCGCCAGGTCTGTCCGGCTTTCAGCACACTGCGCCGCTGTCGCCGTGCAGCGCTGGCGTTCGAGCTGCCGCACCGCTGGCCGATCGCCCTCGTTGCGCAATACCGCCGGTTCGCCGGTTTGAAAATGCTGCTGATCATCGCCAAACACCACACAGTGCCCGCGGGCCCGGTGTTCGAAGTGGTAGTGAAGCCGTTCCTGGGCGCACAGTCGCTGGAGAAATTGCAGGTCTGACTCTCGATATTGCGTGCAAAAATCCCGGGGTGGGTGGTCGCCACTCAGCTCCAGGCGTCGATCCTTGCCGGTAATACCGTGCTCCTTGAGTACCTGATCGAGGATTTGCGGCACTGAACGGGCGTTGAATATTCGTTGGCTGAAGCGCTGGGCCAGGCAAGCCAGTTTTGGCCCCAGGCGCACCTGGCAGAGTCGGGGCCCCGATGCATGATCACGCTGGACGAGTTCATGCAGTTGTCCATGCACATGGCTTCCTGCTGGCCCAAAGTGCAACGAGGCCGGGCGGTACAGCAAACTGGCAAGGTCAAGCAGCGGGTCATCGATCAGCAGTTCCAACTCGAACACGAACGGCTCGCTGATGGCTTCTCTACCGGTAAAGGCCAGAACTTCAAAGGAGTCAGGCAGACCTGCAACATCCAGACGAAAAGACGGTTCGCTGACTGGATTGAACATCGGCGTTTCTCTACAGGAGGGGCGGCCGGGGATTCTCGCTGAGAGACATGGCCGAGTAGAGTGCCGAAATACAAATTAGGAAATAACCTACGCAAAAAGAAGACCAAATGCGTTGGGTCGCCAAGGTGCGGGAAAATTCACCTGGAACAGGTGAATTTCCCTACCAGGTCATCTGAAATTTCCGCGGCAAACGGAAAGTTTTCAGACAACCTGATCAGCCTGGCGCTTACCTCAGGAAGACAGGTAAGACGAACGGGTCAGCCCCAGACGCAAGGCATCGAGGAACTGCGTGCGCTCGGATGCACTGATGCGGGCATTGGCGCACTTGTCGCGGTAGTGAGTCATCAACTCCTCCGGCGACAAGTGCACGTAACGCAGCATGTCTTCGATGGTGTCGTGGGTTTCGATACCGGCGTGATACACACTGCCATCGGCGTTCTGGTAGATGTTCACCGAGTCGGTGTCACCGAACAGGTTGTGCATGTCACCAAGAATCTCCTGGTAGGCACCGACCAGGAACACACCCAGCAAGTAGTCTTCGCCTTCGTTCAGCGCGTGCACCGGCAAACTGGTTTCGATGCTCTGCTCGTCGACGTACTGGTTGATCTTGCCGTCGGAGTCACAGGTCAGGTCCTGCAGTACCGCACGACGCAGCGGCTCTTCGTCGAGGCGGTGCAGCGGGATGATCGGCAGGACCTGATCGATGGCCCAGGTGTCCGGCAAGCTCTGGAACACCGAGAAGTTGCAGATGTATTTGTCCGCCAGCTTGTCGTTGAGCTCGTCCAGCACCTGACGGTGGGAACGCTGGCGCGCCTTCAGCGAGTTGTGCAGGCGACGGCACACGGCGAAGTAGCATTGCTCGGCCAGGGCTTTCTCGGCCAGGGTCAGCTTGCCGTCGGCGTACTGGGCGGCGACATCGCTCATGTAGTGCGTGGCGCGCCAGTAGGTTTCGGTGACCATCTCGATGTCGGTCGGGCCCAGCAGGTCCACCAGCCACTGTACGGTTTCCGGCAGCGCTTCCTTGTTCTCGATCTGCGGCACGTCGTCGTTGTGTTTCTCGACGTCGGTCACCTGGATCACCAGCATGGCGTGGTGCGCGGTCAGGGAGCGGCCGCTTTCGGAGAAGATGTTCGGGTGCGGCAGGCTCTGCGCATCGCAGAATTCCTTGAGCATCCCGACCACGACACCGGCGTAATCGTCCATGTCGTAGTTGATCGAACTGGCGTTACGCGAGTGCGTACCGTCGTAGTCCACGCCCAGGCCACCGCCGACGTCGATGTGGTCCACCGGCAGGCCAAGGTTGCGCAACTCGCCGTAGTAACGAATCGCTTCCTTGAAACCGTGCTGGTAGTCCGCCAGGTTGGCGATCTGCGAACCCATGTGGAAGTGCAGCAGGCGGATGCCCTGGTCCAGGCCCGCCGCGCGGAAACGCTCGACCACCGACAGCAGTTGCGCCGCCGACAGGCCGAACTTGGATTTTTCGCCGCCGGTGTCCGCCCACTTGGACGAGGCCAGGGACGACAGGCGCACGCGCAGGCCGACCTGAGGCTTGACCTTGAGCGAGGCTGCTTCTTCGATCACCAGGCCGACTTCGGATTCTTTCTCGATCACGATGAACACGTTGTGGCCGAGCTTCTGGCCCATCAGTGCCAGGCGAATGAACTCGCGGTCCTTGTATCCGTTGCAGACGATGGTGCCGCCCTTCGGCGCCAATGCCAGCACCGCCAGCAGCTCAGGCTTGGAACCGGCTTCCAGGCCGATGGAAACGTTCTGGGTGGCGATGATGTTTTCGATCACCGCTTCCTGCTGGTTCACCTTGATCGGATACAGCGCGGTGTACTTGCTCTGGTATTCCAGGCGTTCGATGTTGGCGTCGAATGCGCCCGTCAGCTGACGCACACGGTCTTGCAGGATGTCCGGGAAACGGACCAGCAACGGCAAGGACAGGCCGCTTTTACGCAGCTGGTCGACTTGCTCGAACAGGTCGATAGGCGAGCTGCTCGGACCGTTCGGACGAACTTCGACGCGACCGGCGTCATTGATCGCGAAATACCCGGCCCCCCAATGGCGAATCCCGTAAACACTGCGGCTGTCCGCAACTGTCCATTGGCTGCCATCGTCTTTGCGTGTGCGTCGTACGGACATCGAAGTCCCCTATAAAGAAGTCATAGTGCGTCGCCTGGGTTCAGGCCGGCGCAGTCTAAAGAATGAAAATGACGGTTCGTCAACGAGGCAATAGACCCCGCCGACCGCAGTGAGTTTAGAAACCGGTCATGAACAGGCTCTGTGAAAACCATGTGGACGACACCAGGCCTGAATGCCATCAGGACCGGATCAGCCGAGGGTGGTTTTCACAGAGGCTGCTAGCCGCCGGACTTCTTCGCTTTGAAACCGAGCTTGATCAGTTCTGCCAAGAGTAGCTCGACATGATCGCCCTGGATTTCGATGACACCGTCTTTCAGCGCCCCACCGGTCCCACAGCGTTTCTTCAACGTCGTGGCCAGTTCCTTGAGCGCGTCTTCAGCCAATGGCACGCCGGTGATGGTGGTCACCGTCTTGCCGCCACGGCCCTTGCTTTCGCGACGCACGCGCGCGATGCCGTCGCCGGCCGGGATAACGGTCTGTTTGCAGATGCAGGCGTCCACCGGTTTACTGCATTCCGGACAATGACGACCTGCGTCGGTGGAAAATACCAGGCCGCCCAAGGCGGCGAAGGATGCGGCTTTTTTGGCCACCGGCAATCCTCTTCGGAGGACAAAGACTGGTCGCAGCACTTGGGAAGGCTATCGACCGCGAAGCCCCACTCAGGCAGGGGCAGCGCTACTGAAACGGTACAACCCTAACTTGTAGGAGCTGGCTTGCCAGCGATGGACGTCAACGATAACGCGTGGCATCAGGCTACACGTGTCGCACTCTCGTTCTTCGCGAGCAAGCTCGCTCCTACAACAGCAACAACCAGCAATACCGGTTCAGTTTGAAAAGGTCGCGCAGTGTAACGGCAAAAACGCCGATTGCTAAGAGCCAATCGGCGCCAATTTATAGCTGTTTTGCGACGTCGATCCCGCGTGAGCGCAAATAGCGCTTCAACGCGGCCAGAGAGTCCGGACAGTAAGGCTTTTGCTCGATTTCCAGCATGACTTGATCGATGGGGATAAAGCGCGCTTCGAGCACCTCTTCCGGTTGCAGGGTCAACGGGCCGTCCCACACCGCCGAGAACGCCGAACACCACAGGCGATTACCGGTGTCCTCGAAGAAAAAGTGGTCATGGGCAGTCAGTTCCACGCCACTCACGCCCAGTTCTTCCTCCAGCTCCCTTGCCGCCGACTCGGCGTAGGTTTCACTGGCGAGCACCATGCCCCCCGCCGCCACATCCCAGTAACCGGGATAGATCGCCTTGCTCAGGGTGCGCCGGTGCACGCACAGCTCGCCAGCGGAGTTGAACAACATGATGTAGGTGCCGCGCCCGATCAGCCCGCGCTCGCGTAAATCGGAACGGACCAGGGCGCCGAGCAGGTTGTCCTGCTCGTCGACCCAGGCAATTTGTTCGGCATCGGAGGCCGCACGGTGCGCGGCTTCCCTGGTGTTATCAACCATGACTCAGCCCTGATTGAGCAGTTGACGCAAATCGATCACCGCGGCGTTGGCCCGGGAAATGTAGTTGGCCATGACCAGCGAGTGGTTGGCCAGTACGCCGAAGCCACTGCCGTTGAGGATCATCGGGCTCCAAACCGGTTCCTGCGACGCTTCCAGTTCACGAATGATCTGGCGCACGCTGACCGTGGCGTTCTTCTTGGCCAGTACATCGGCGAAGTCGACTTCGATGGCGCGCAGCAAGTGCGACAAGGCCCAGGCCTGACCCCGAGCTTCGTAGAACACGTTGTCGATCTGCAGCCATGGCGTCTCGACGATCTCTTCATCGACTTGCGGCGCCACACCCGGCGTCACCACTTCGGTCTTCAGCGCAGTGTTGAGCTTGACCCGGCCGACACTGGCCGACAGCCGTTGTGACAGCGAGCCCAGACGGGTACCGACATCACCCAGCCAGTTGTTCAGGTTGTCGGCGCGGGCATAGAACAGCGCGCTCTTCTGGTTCGGATCGGACAGGCGTGCCTGATAGCGGCTCAGGGAATTGATGCCTTCCTGGTACTCGGACTCACTGGACGGCAGCACCCAGCTCTTGTTGTCGAAGTTGAAACGCGGTTCGGCCTTGGCCAGGTCGGCGTCTTCGGCGGACTGCGACTGCGAACGGGCGAAGTCTTTACGCAGTGCACGGCTCAGGTCGCGAACCTGCACCAGCACGCCATATTCCCAGCTCGGCATGTTGTCCATCCACAGGCCTGGCGGGAACCGGTCGTTGGAAATATAGCCACCCGGCTTGGTCAGCAAGGTACCGGCGACAGTCTTGAGGGTTTCCACCGTGGTGTAACCGACGACCATCTGTTTGCCTTCTTTCTCGGCCGCCATCTGCGCGGTTTGCTGGACCGGGAACAGTGCCGGCTCCTGGCTCCAGTACCAGCCCAGGACACTCGCCACCAACAGGTAGATGCCCAGCAGAGTGGCCAGCGCCCGGCTGAACAACAGACCGCCCAGATAACTGCGGGCCTCCGACTTCGGTTCAGCGGCACGTTCAGGCGCACTGCCTGTGCGGTTCTTCCAGTCCAGCATGGCGATATCCTTTCAATCTCTTGAGTTCAACGGTTCGACCACAACCATACAACAACGTGCCTTGGCCCGGCACCCGCCATCGCACCGATGGGGAAAATTACCGGGTTTACGGATAAACAGTGTTCCCGCCCATACGATGACACTGCGGCCCTCGAAAACCACCTAATGGTTTGGATTGCGCCTCTAAGGGAATCCCCGACCCTCGCAAACCCGAAAAAACCAACCGATCAGAACTGACAAAAAACTCAGGCGCAGCCCAAAGCCAGTCACTCGTCATTGGCCACCCCACACCTGCCAAGTGCCCTGATCAAGGCACTTCGCCCTCCGCACACCGCGACCCTAAAGGCTAGAACAAGACCGTACGGTCACAAACTGAATGAGGCTGCATTGCAGATTATTGACGCACAGCACTCATGTAACGGAAAAGTGGTGCTAGCATAGAGCCACCAGTCGACCTCAGTGTGCACCCTAACTAGTAGTCAGGATATGACCGAGCCAGAAGACCCCAGCCGCGAGCGCCTCAAGCACCACTTTGCCCAGCGGGTAATTCATCAGGCTCGTCAGATTCTTGAGATATGGCAGCGCCTGCAACGCAGTGAGTGGTCCACCGCCGACCTTTCGGAACTGAGCGAGGCCAATCTGCGCCTGCTGCGTTTCGCCGAGCGCTTCGAGCAACCGGAACACACGCAACTGGCGCGCCATATCGGTCAATCCCTGGAAGCGGTCGACGCCAATCGCGGACGCCTGAGCAGCGGCCTGATCACCGATCTCAATCGTTTGATGCAGCGCCTGTCGCGCACCGGCCTGCGCCATGGCGACCAACTCGATCAAACCTTCCTGCCGCCGCTGCGCAAGCCCATCTATGTAGTGTTGCAGGATCACGACCGTGCCGAGCGCCTGGCCAAACAACTGGAGTTCTTCGGCCTCAGTGCCCAGTCCCTGGACAGCGTAGACGCGTTTCGCTCATCAATGGTCGAGCGTTTACCGGCGGCGATTGTCATGGACGTCGATTTCAGCGGCCCCGGCGTCGGCCTGAAACTGGCCGCCGAAGCCCAGGAAGGCCTCGACCATCAACTGCCGCTGCTGTTCTTCAGCCTGCACGAAACCGACACCCCGACCCGCCTCGCCGCCGTGCGTGCCGGCGGCCAGGAGTTCCTCACCGGCACCCTCGAAGCGTCGAGCCTGCTGGAGAAGATCGAAGTCCTGACCTGCGTGGCCCAGTACGAACCTTATAAAGTGCTGATCATCGACGACTCCCGCGCCCAGGCCCTGCACACCGAGCGCCTGCTCAACAGCGCCGGGATCGTCACCCGCACGTTGATCGAGCCGATCCAGGCCATGGCTGAGTTGGCGGATTTCCAGCCGGACCTGATCATCCTCGACATGTACATGCCGGCCTGCACCGGTACGGAATTGGCCAAGGTAATCCGCCACAACGACCGTTACGTCAGCGTGCCGATCATTTACCTGTCGGCCGAAGACGACCTGGACAAGCAACTTGACGCCATGAGCGAAGGCGGCGATGACTTCCTGACCAAACCGATCAAGCCCCGGCACCTGATCACCACCGTGCGCAACCGCGCCGCCAGGGCTCGCAACCTCAAGGCGCGGATGGTTCGCGACAGCCTCACCGGGTTGTACAACCACACGCATATCCTGCAATTGCTCGAAGACTGCTCGTTCCGCGCCCGTCGCGAAAGCAAGCCGCTGAGCTTTGCCATGCTCGACATCGACCACTTCAAACGGGTCAACGACAGCCACGGCCACCCCATGGGCGACCGGGTGATCAAGAGCCTGGCGCTGTTTCTCAAGCAACGCCTGCGCAAAACCGACTTCATCGGTCGCTACGGTGGCGAGGAGTTCGCCATCGTCATGCCGGACACCGATATCGAAGCGGCCTATAACGTGCTCGATGAAATCCGCCAACGTTTTGCCGAGATTCACTACCCCGCGCAACCCCAGGACCTGTGGTGCACCTTCAGCGCCGGGGTGGTGGAGTTATGCGAAAGCTCCGACAGCCTGATGATGGCCAGCCTGGCCGATGAAGCGCTGTATCGCGCCAAGGGTGGCGGACGCAATCGCGTACAAGCGGCGCGCACATCAAAGCAAAGTGCCACTTTTTTATCGGATTCGACCGATACAGTCATAACCCTGTAACAGAAATGCAATAACTTCAGGCACTTACCATTTCTGCCGTTGGTAGTCCGTAATGCGCCTGAAGCTGCTGACCAATCTCAATACCCTCCTTCTGGTGGCCGTGTGCGTCGCCCTCGGCGCTACGCTGTGGTGGTCGCATAAGGCCCTTGAGCGTCCGTATCTATTAATGGAGCGCTACCTGGGCCTGTCGCAGCAGTTTCAGAATGAAGTCGCGCGCAGCGTCGAGGATTACCTCGGCAGCGGCGATGCACTGCGCCTGAGCAGTGCCGCCCAAGGCATCGACAGCCTGCAAAAACAACTCGGCGAATTGCCACCGGCCCTGGCCGAGACCTTGCGTCCCAGCCTGTCGACCCTCGAAGAATTCAGCAAAACCGACCTGTTGGCTGCCGGCAAACTGGCCGGCGACCCACAGGCCTTGCTGCTGCAAGCCGAACGGGAACTGGGCGCCAGCCTCGATCAACTCAGCCAGTACGCCAGCGGTAATGCGGCCTACCTGACACCGCTGCTCACCGCGTCGCAGCACCTGGGTAAATTGTCCCTGGCCCGGGACAAACTGGTCAGCAGCGGCCGCAGTGAACTGGCCGCCGACGTTGAGCGCGAAGTGGCCAGCATCCGCACCCAGGCCGAAAAACTCGACGCCCTGCCATTGTTGGGCGTGACCACCAGCAGTGAGTCGAACACCGACGATTTCGCCTCGATGATGGGCCTTGAGAACAAGGAAAAAACCGTTGCCGAAGATGCCGGCGTCGGCCTCAAGCGCGAGCTCAACAGCCTGCTCACCCGCTACCCGGCCGAGCTCGCGCGCACCCGCGACCAAATCCAGAAACGCGCCGACCTCAGCAGCGCGACTCACTTGAAAATCGCCGACGTGCAACAGGCCATTGCCGGGCTGGAACCGGTTGTACGCGCCCAGCACGGGCAGATCCAGGGTGAAGTGCGGCTGATGCAAGGCGTGATGATCGGCCTGATTCTGCTGATCGCACTGCTGATCGACACCCTGCAGCGCAAACTCGCCCGGACCCTGACCAACCTCGCCCCGGCCCTGTCGACCTGGGCCGAAGGCGACTTCAGCCGCGACATTCAACTGGGCAACACCAACCGCGAATTGCATGACATCGAAGCCTCGCTCAACCGCTTGCGCGCTTATCTGGTGGACCTGGTGGGGACCATTCGCGTCAATGCCGAGCAAGTGGCCGGCAGCAGCCGCACCCTGGCCGACCTGAGCAACGACTTGCACAGCGGCGCCGAGCACCAGGCCGGCGACACGGCACTGATCCGTGACTCCCTCAGCGAACTGGAAGCGACCATTCAACAAGTCGCCGGCGATGCCAGCCAGGCCGCCGACGCCAGTCGCCACGCCGGCCTGGCGGTGGAGCACGGGCAGAAAGTCATCGGCCTGAGCCTCACCGGCCTGCATGCGCTGGTGGACGAAGTGCAAGGCAATGCACAAATGATCGAACACCTGGCCGAAGAGTCCGCGACCATCGGCGGCGTGTTGACGGTGATCCGCTCGATTGCCGACCAGACCAACCTGCTGGCCCTGAACGCCGCCATCGAAGCGGCCCGCGCCGGGGAAATGGGGCGCGGCTTTGCCGTGGTGGCGGAAGAGGTGCGCTCATTGGCGCAACGGACCGCCGGGGCCACGGCAGAAATCCAGACGCTGATCGCCGGGCTGCAGACCGCCGCGCGGCAATCGGTGGAAGGCATGCGCGCCCAGGTCGAACACGCCGAAGCCACGGCCAACCAGGCCCAAGCCGCCGATGGCGCGCTGGATAAAATCGTCGGGGCGATCCAGACCATTTCCGACACGGCGGTACGCATTGCCGATGTCACCGCCCAGCAGAGCGGCGCTGTCAGCGAGATTCGTGACCATAGCGAACGGATTCACCAGTTGGGTGGGGATAACTTGCTGCGTATCGGCGAAGGGCGCGAGCAAGGGGAGAATTTGCTGGTGCTGGGTGGACGATTGCACACGGCCGTTCAGGCGTTCCGCGTCTGATAGACCCTTGTGGCGAGGGGGCTTGCCCCCGTTCGGTCGCGTAGCGACCGCAATGTCAAACCACACGTTCAGACAGGAATCACGGTGTCGCTTGTTTTGGGCCCGCTACGCGGTCCAACGGGGGCAAGCCCCCTCGCCACAAACGCGTGCCTGCATACACTTCGACTGTCCGCTATCATCCCCCCAATTCCGATACGCGAGATCGTCATGCGCCGCTTGCTCTGCCTGCTGTTTTTAGTGTTCGCCCTGCCGGCCGGCGCCACTGGCCTGCTGGAGAACCGACCCAGCTCCACCTTGGGCTCGATCAACAACAGCGCCGATTTCCTGCCGGTTCGCGAAGCCTTCAAGCTGAGCCTGGTAGAAAGTACACCGCAATCGATCAAGCTGCGCTTCGTCGCCACCGAAGGTTATTACCTCTACCGTCACCGTTTTCAGTTTCGCGCCGATCCGGCCGAAGTCGTCCTCGGCGCGGCGAAACTGCCCGACGGCCAGAAAAAACACGATGAATACTTCGGCGATGTCGAGGTCTACCACGGCATTCTCGATGTCGAGCTACCGCGCACCGACCCACGCGCCTTCACCCTGGCCGTGACCTATCAAGGCTGCGCCGACAAAGGCCTGTGCTATCCGCCGGAAACCGAGCGTTTGAGCATCGACGGCGGCGGCGCTCCGGCGACGGCTTATGCTTGGAGCTGGCGCGAACTGGCGTTGTTTTTCCTCGCCGGCCTGGGCCTGACGTTCACGCCCTGCGTGTTGCCCATGTTGCCGATCCTTTCCGGTGTGGTACTGCGCGGCCAGGTCGGCGGCTGGCGTGGTTTCAATCTGTCACTGGCCTATGTGCTGCCGATGGCCGCCTGCTTTGCCCTGCTCGGAGCCCTGATGGGCCTGTTCGGTGCCCAACTCAATCTGCAGGCGCGCCTGCAATCGGCCTGGGTGCTGGTGCCGTTCGCAATGTTTTTCGCCGTATTTGCCTTGGCGATGTTCGGCGTCTTCGAACTCAAGTTACCGCACGCCATCAGCAGTCGCCTGGACCGCATCGCCGGCCGCACCGAAGGTGGGTCCCTGTGGGGCGCCGCGGTGTTGGGCGTGGTCTCCAGCTTGCTGGTTTCACCCTGTGTTTCCGCGCCCTTGGCCGGCGCACTGCTGTACATCAGCGCCAGCGGCGATGCGCTGGGCGGCGGCTTGAAACTGTTCATGCTCGGCCTCGGCATGGGCGCACCGCTATTGCTGGTGGCCACCGGTGGCGCAGCCTGGCTGCCGAAAAGCGGCCCATGGCTGGTCTACGTGAAAAACGCGATTGGTGTGCTGTTGCTGGGACTGGCGATAGGCCTGCTCAGCCGCGTACTGCCGGGCCAGATCACTTTGTTGTTGATCGGCCTTCTGGCCGGTGGCGTCGGGTTGTTCATGGGCGCGCTGGAGTTCGTCTACAAGCCGCCGCGCAAGCGCCTCGGGCAGTTGCTCGGAATGTTCCTGGTGTTTTACGCCCTGGCCTGCTGGTACGGCGCATTCAGCGGCCAGACCGACCCCTTCAATCCGATTGGCCAGCCGCGCGTCGTCGAGAGCAACCAGCTTGGGCAAGACTCCAGTGCCTGGCAAACCATCAGCACACCCGCCGATCTGGACCGCGTGCTCGCCGAGGCCCGGTCGTCTGGCACCCCGCTGCTGCTCGACTGGTACGCCGACTGGTGTATCAGTTGCAAAGTCATCGAGCACGAAGTGCTCAACGACCCTGTCGTCGTCGAACACCTCAAGGGCTACCGGCTGGTCCGCTTCGACATCACCGCCAGCAACGCCGAGCAACGCGCCCTGCTCGACCGTTACCAGTTGTTCGGCCCGCCCGCCCTGATATTTTTCGGCAAGGACGGCGTCGAACGCGCCAATGTGCGGGTGATCGGCGAGATCAACGCCAAAGACTTCGCCGATCGTGTTGCCAGGGCGAATGACCACATTTAATCAAGCAGTTATATATTTCGCGCAAACATCGGTCATCGTGCTGGCTATTGCAGAGAACTGGACAGTCACAAAGGCTTTGCGGCATAGTCGCCGGGTTCTGACAACTGCACACAGATAACAAAGGAACCGCCGATGGCGACGCTACTCGTTCTGCACGGACCCAACCTGAACCTGCTCGGCACTCGTGAACCGGGCACCTACGGCGCCACGACGCTGGCGCAGATCAACCAGGACCTGGAACGCCGTGCCCGCGAAGCCGGTCACCATCTGCTGCACCTGCAAAGCAATGCCGAGTATGAATTGATCGACCGCATTCACGCCGCCCGCACCGAAGGCGTGGACTTCATTCTGATCAACCCAGCAGCTTTTACACATACAAGTGTCGCATTACGTGACGCGCTGCTGGCGGTGAGCATCCCATTCATCGAAGTGCATTTGTCTAACGTGCACAAACGCGAACCTTTCCGCCATCACTCTTACTTCTCCGACGTAGCGGTGGGAGTGATCTGCGGCCTTGGCGCCAGCGGTTATCGACTGGCCCTGGAGGCCGCCCTGGAACAGCTTGAACTACAAGTTAACCGCCCCTGACCGACCCTTGGGAGTTGATGATTCATGGATATCCGTAAAGTTAAGAAACTGATCGAATTGCTGGAAGAGTCCGGCATCGACGAGCTCGAGATCAAGGAAGGCGAAGAGTCCGTACGTATCAGCCGTCATAGCAAGACCCCGGCTCAGCAGTACTACGCACCGGCTCCAATGCCTGCTCCGGTTGCCGCGCCTGCCGCCGCTCCGGCTGCCGCTGCGGCACCTGCTGCTGCCGCCGCTCCAGCGTTGAACGGCACCGTTGCCCGTTCGCCGATGGTTGGTACGTTCTATCGCAAATCTTCGCCAACCTCGCCGTCCTTCGTAGAAGTCGGCCAGACCGTGAAGAAAGGCGACACCCTGTGCATCGTTGAAGCCATGAAGATGATGAACCACATCGAAGCTGAAACCAGCGGTGTGATCGAATCCATCCTCGTCGAAGACGGCCAGCCGGTTGAGTACGACCAACCGCTGTTCACCATCGTTTGAACCGCGGAGAGCCTTTGATGACTGCGAAGTTGGAAAAAGTTCTGATCGCCAACCGCGGTGAGATCGCCCTGCGGATCCTGCGCGCCTGCAAAGAGATGGGCATCAAGACCGTCGCCGTTTACTCCAAGGCTGACAAGGAACTGATGCACCTGGGCCTGGCAGACGAATCCGTCTGCATCGGTCCGGCATCGGCGGCCCACTCCTACCTGCACATTCCGGCAATCATTGCCGCGGCCGAAGTGACTGGCGCCACCGCCATTCACCCGGGCTACGGCTTCCTTGCGGAAAACGCCGACTTTGCCGAACAGGTCGAGAATTCCGGCTTCGCGTTCATTGGCCCGAAAGCCGACACCATTCGCCTGATGGGCGACAAGGTATCGGCCAAGCACGCCATGATCGCTGCTGGCGTACCGACCGTTCCGGGTTCTGACGGCCCGCTGCCGGAAGACGAAGAAACCGCCCTGCGCATTGGTCGCGAAGTCGGTTACCCGGTGATCATCAAGGCCGCTGGCGGCGGCGGTGGTCGCGGCATGCGCGTGGTACACAAGGAAGAAGACCTGATCTCCTTCGCCAAACTGACCCGCACCGAAGCTGGCGCGGCGTTCGGCAACCCGATGGTCTATCTGGAAAAATTCCTGACCAACCCGCGTCACGTCGAAGTCCAGGTGCTGTCCGACGGCCAGGGCCAGGCCATCCATCTGGGTGACCGCGACTGCTCGCTGCAACGTCGCCACCAGAAGGTTCTCGAAGAAGCGCCAGCACCGGGCATCGACGAACAGGCCCGCCAGGAAGTTCTGGCTCGTTGCGTCAAGGCGTGCATCGACATCGGTTACCGTGGTGCAGGCACTTTCGAGTTCCTGTACGAAAACGGTCGTTTCTACTTCATCGAGATGAACACTCGTGTCCAGGTAGAGCACCCGGTTTCGGAAATGGTCACCGGTATCGACATCGTCAAGGAGATGCTCAGCATCGCCGCCGGCAACAAGCTGTCGTTCACCCAGGATGACGTGGTCATCCGCGGTCACGCGCTGGAATGCCGGATCAACGCCGAAGACCCGAAAACCTTCATGCCGAGCCCGGGCACGGTCAAGCATTTCCACGCCCCAGGCGGCAACGGCGTTCGCGTCGATTCGCACCTGTACAGTGGTTATGCCGTTCCGCCGAACTACGACTCGTTGATCGGCAAGCTGATCACTTACGGTGCAACCCGTGACGAAGCCATGGCGCGCATGCGCAATGCGCTGGACGAGATCGTTGTCGACGGGATCAAGACCAACATCCCGCTGCACCGCGACCTGACCCGCGACGAAGGCTTCTGCAAAGGGGGCGTGAACATTCACTACCTCGAGCACAAGCTGGCTGCCGAGAAGCACTAAGCTTCGACCCCATCGACAAAGCCGCCTTCGGGCGGCTTTGTTGTATCTGGAAGTAACTCAAATCCCATTGTGGGAGCGGGCTTGCTCGCGAAAGCGGCGTATCAGCCAAACATTCATTAACTGACACTCCCTCTTCGCGAGCAAGCCCGCTCCCACAGGGCCCTGCTTCGCTCAACATCTGCGCAGCTAATGCAGCTCCCACAAAACCCGCACTCTCGCGTAAACTTGCGCGCTTCTCGCAGCCCGCTAGGCTGCAATCAACATTTTTCAAAGGTGCCCGCCATGCCTTGGCTGCAAGTACGTCTCGCCATCAGCCCAGAACAAGCCGAAACCTATGAAGACGCTTTCCTTGAAGTGGGCGCCGTGTCGGTGACCTTCATGGACGCCGAAGATCAGCCGATCTTCGAGCCGGAACTCAACACCACGCCACTGTGGTCGCACACGCACCTGCTGGCCCTGTTCGAGGGTGGCACCGAGCCCGGCCCGGTACTGGCCCACCTGGAGTTGCTGACCGGCAGCCCACTGCCTGAACACCACAGCGAAGTGATCGAAGACCAGGACTGGGAACGCAGCTGGATGGACGGTTTCCAGCCGATGCGTTTCGGCCAGCGCCTGTGGATCGTGCCGAGCTGGCACGCCGCGCCGGAACCTGATGCCGTGAATTTGCTGCTGGACCCAGGCCTGGCGTTCGGCACCGGCACCCACCCGACCACCGCGCTGTGCCTGGAATGGCTCGACGGTCAGGACCTCAAAGACTGCAATGTGCTGGACTTCGGTTGCGGCTCGGGGATCCTGGCGATTGCTGCGCTGCTGCTCGGCGCCAAAGAGGCCGTGGGCACCGATATCGATGTGCAGGCGCTGGAAGCCTCCCGCGACAACGCCGGACGCAACAACATTGCCGAACATCTGTTCCCGCTGTACCTGCCGGAAGACTTGCCGCAAGTGCAGGCGGACGTGCTGGTAGCCAACATTCTCGCCGGCCCGCTGGTCTCGCTGGCACCGCAGCTGTCCCGCCTGGTCAAGTCGGGCGGGCGCCTGGCGCTGTCGGGCATCCTCGCCGAACAGGGCGACGACGTCGCTGCCGCCTACGCCAAGGACTTCGATCTGGACCCGATCGCCAATCGCGATGGCTGGGTGCGCATCACTGGCCGTCGGCGCTAGAATGGCCGCCTGCATAATCCGGATCGCCGCATGACCGATAGCTTCGTCACCCAGTGCCCGCATTGCCAAACCAGCTTCCGCGTCAGCCATGCCCAATTGAGCGTGGCTCGCGGAGTGGTTCGTTGCGGCTCCTGCCTGCAAGTGTTCAACGCAGCCAAACAGCTGCTTGAGCAGGCCGGCAAAGAACCGGTTGCTCCGACCGCTCCGGTCATTGCCGAAACGCCGGACCCCGCAGAACCGCGTGCCATCAGCCAAAAGCAATGGAGTGCGACCGAGCTGGACCTTGACAGTCTCGACCTCGACGAAGAACTCGCCCGGCTCGAACAGCGGGAAATCCAGCCGACCACCGAACTCGGCCGCCATCGCGACGACTCGCTGAGCGCCCGTCGCGACAGCACCGGGCAGGATGACGAGGAGCAATGGTCCGACAGCCTGTTCAGTGAATCGGCGGCTGATCGCGCGCAAGTCGACGAACCGCTCGACAGCCTTGAATCGCCAGAGCCGTCGACTGAACCGGGCAAAGCCTCGCGCACCGAGCCTTCGCTGTCCCTGGAGCCGGTTGATCTCGACGACGAACCGCAGCCACCCCAGTTGCGCCTGCACGACCCTCTCGATGCGCCGCTGCACCACGAAAGCCTGTCGGCCGCCGACGAGAGCGAAATCGACGACGACCTGCCCTCGATCGAACCGCTGCGCAAGCGACGCGAACGCAGCGAGCAAGGCGTACGCGCCGAAGTGCTGCAAGACCTGACCGACGACCCGCTGCAACTGGACTGGCAAAAACGCCGCTCGCCCTGGGGCCGACGGCTGCTGTGGTTGCTGCTGGTGCTGATTGCCGCTGGCGCCCTCGCAGGCCAGTACATCGCCTACCATTTCGACGAACTGGCGCGACAGGATCAATATCGCCCGTGGTTCCAGCAACTGTGCCCGCAGATCGGCTGCACCGTGCCCTCCAAAGTCGACATTGCGAAGATCAAAAGCAGCAACCTGGTTGTACGCAGCCATCCCGAGTTCAACGGCGCCCTGGTGGTCGACGCAATCATCTACAACCGCGCGCCCTTCTCCCAGCCCTTCCCGCTGCTGGAACTGCGCTTCGCCGACCTCAATGGCCATCTAATAGCCAGTCGCCGCTTCAAACCCGGTGAATACCTCAATGGTGATCTCGAAGGCATGGCGGAAATGCCTCCGCAAACGCCGATCCACATCGCCCTGGACATTCTCGACCCCGGCGCCAAGGCCGTGAACTACAGTCTGAGCTTTCACTCGCCGGAGTGAAACGCTTCATCGATCCCCGATTGACGCTGACTTTCTGACTCCCCCTGGCAAACCAAACCACGGGTAATAACAGATTAACTGTTCAGATTTTGTTCAATTCAGCCTTTATCCAGTCATCGAGAGCGGGTATCATGCCAACCCTTTTTCGAACTCTCATGATCCGGCCCCACAACAGGGAAGTCCTATGTCGGCGGTACGCATCGGTCCATACACATTGCATAACAGCTTGATCCTCGCCCCCATGGCGGGTGTCACCGACCAGCCCTTTCGTCAGCTGTGCAAGCGCTTGGGCGCGGGGCTAGTAGTCTCGGAAATGGTCACCAGCGACATGAGTTTGTGGAACACCCGCAAGTCGCGCATGCGCATGATCCACGAAGGTGATCCCGAGCCACGCTCGGTACAGATCGCCGGTGGGGACGCGCAGATGCTGGCGGACGCCGCCCGTGCCAACGTTGAAATGGGCGCGCAGATTATTGATATCAACATGGGCTGTCCGGCGAAAAAAGTCTGCAACAAGGCTGCCGGTTCCGCACTGTTGAAGGATGAACCTCTGGTAACCGAGATCCTGCAGGCCGTCGTGGCTGCGGTCGATGTGCCGGTTACCCTGAAGATCCGGACCGGTTGGGACCGGGACAACAAGAACGGCCTGACGGTGGCGAAGATCGCCGAGCAGGCAGGCATTACGGCGCTGGCAGTGCATGGCCGCACCCGTGCCGACCTGTACACCGGTGAAGCCGAGTACGACACCATTGCCGCGATCAAGCAGGCGGTGTCGATCCCGGTCTTCGCCAATGGCGATATCGATTCGCCGGAAAAAGCCCGGTACGTGCTCGACGCGACCGGTGCCGATGGCTTGTTGATTGGCCGGGCTGCCCAGGGGCGGCCATGGATTTTTCGCGAGATCGACCACTACCTGCGTACCGGCGAGAAACTCCCGGCGCTGGAGCTGATCGAGGTGGAACGCATTCTGCTAGAGCATCTGGCTGCCCTGCACGCCTTCTATGGCGATGTCATGGGCGTGCGCATTGCTCGAAAGCATGTGGGCTGGTATCTCGCAACCCTGCCGGGCGCCAGGGAGTTTCGCGCCCACTTCAATCGTTTGGATGGTACGGATACACAATGCGCCAACGTTCGGGCATTTTTCGCCGAGCGTTACAAGAGCCTGACAGGGGACGGAGAGTGGGTGGCCGCATGACGATGATGACCGAGACTTTAGTGAGTGGAACAACACCCGTGAGCGACAACGTAAATTTGAAACAGCACCTCAATACGCCAAGCGAAGAAGGCCAGACCCTTCGCGGGAGTGTCGAGAAGGCGCTGCACAATTATTTCGCCCACCTTGAGGGCGCTGCCGTCACGGATGTGTACAACCTGGTGCTCTCCGAAGTCGAGGCTCCCCTGCTCGAGTGCGTGATGAACTACGTCAAGGGCAACCAGACCAAGGCCAGCGAGATGCTCGGACTGAACCGGGGCACGCTGCGCAAGAAACTCAAGCAGTACGATTTGCTGTAAGCATTCAATAAAACCAGAAAGGCGCCCGCGTAAAACCGGTCGCCTTTTTTGCTGACTTCCTTTGCTTTTGATGGAAATTGAGATGACCGACCAGACTACCCGCCTGCCGATCCGCCGCGCCTTGATCAGCGTTTCCGACAAGACCGGGATCCTCGAATTCGCCAAGGAGCTTGAAGCCCTGGGCGTCGAGATCCTCTCCACCGGCGGGACGTTCAAGCTGCTGCAGGACAACGGCGTTGCCGCAGTGGAAGTCGCTGATTACACCGGTTTCGCGGAAATGATGGACGGCCGGGTGAAAACCCTGCACCCGAAAATCCACGGCGGGATCCTCGGTCGTCGTGGTATCGACGACGCCATCATGAACGAGCACGGCATCAAGCCGATCGACCTGGTAGCGGTCAACCTGTACCCGTTCGAAGCCACCATCAACAAGCCAGGCTGCGACCTGCCGACCGCCATCGAGAACATCGACATCGGCGGCCCGACCATGGTCCGCTCCGCGGCCAAGAACCACAAGGACGTGGCCATCGTGGTCAACGCCAGCGATTACGCCAGCGTTCTGGAAAACCTCAAGGCCGGTGGCCTGACCTACGCTCAGCGTTTCGACCTGATGCTCAAGGCCTTCGAGCACACCGCCGCCTACGACGGCATGATCGCCAACTACATGGGCACCGTGAACCAGGCTGCTGACACCCTCAGCACCGAAGGTCGCAGCGAATTCCCGCGCACCTTCAACAGCCAGTTCATCAAGGCCCAGGAAATGCGCTACGGCGAGAACCCGCACCAGAGCGCGGCGTTCTACGTGGAAGCCAAGCCTGCCGAAGTCGGCATCGCCACCGCGACCCAACTGCAAGGCAAGGAACTGTCGTACAACAACGTGGCCGACACCGACGCCGCGCTGGAATGCGTGAAGAGCTTCGTCAAGCCGGCTTGCGTGATCGTCAAGCACGCCAACCCGTGCGGCGTGGCTGTCAGCCCTGATGCCGAAGGCGGCATCCGCAAGGCCTACGACCTGGCCTACGCCACCGACACCGAATCCGCTTTCGGCGGCATCATCGCCTTCAACCGCGAGCTGGACGCCGAGACCGCCAAGGCCATCGTCGAGCGTCAGTTCGTCGAAGTGATCATCGCCCCAAGCGTCAGCGAAGAAGCCCGCGCCATTGTCGCCGCCAAAGCCAACGTGCGCCTGCTGGCCTGCGGCGAGTGGTCGGCTGACCGCGCTGCTGCCTGGGATTACAAGCGCGTCAACGGTGGCCTGCTGGTGCAGAGCCGCGATATCGGCATGATCAGCGCCGACGACCTGAAAGTGGTGACCAAGCGCGCTCCGACCGAGCAGGAAATCCACGACCTGATCTTCGCCTGGAAAGTCGCCAAGTACGTGAAGTCCAACGCTATCGTCTACGCCAAGAATCGCCAGACCATCGGTGTCGGCGCCGGCCAGATGAGCCGCGTGAACTCCGCGCGCATTGCCGCGATCAAGGCCGAGCACGCTGGCCTGCAGGTAGCCGGTTCAGTGATGGCCTCCGACGCATTCTTCCCGTTCCGCGACGGTCTGGACAATGCGGCCAAGGCGGGCGTGACTGCCGTGATCCAGCCAGGCGGTTCGATGCGTGATGCTGAAGTGATTGCTGCTGCCGACGAAGCCGGCATCGCCATGGTCTTCACCGGCATGCGCCACTTCCGTCACTGATACACCGATTCAAATGTGGGAGCGGGCTTGCTCGCGAAGACGGCAGCACATTCAGTATTCATGTGACTGACACACCGCTTTCGCGAGCAAGCCCGCTCCCACAGGTAAAGCATCCCAGCGGTGCTCAACAGAATTAGCGTCATCCGAGGTTTTTGAAATGAATGTTTTGATCATTGGCAGCGGTGGCCGTGAACACGCCCTGGCCTGGAAAGTGGCTCAGGATCCGCGCGTGCAGAAGGTCTTCGTGGCTCCGGGCAATGCCGGTACCGCCATCGAAGCCAAGTGCGAGAACGTCGCCATCGACGTACTGGCGCTTGAGCAACTGGCAGACTTTGCCGAGAAAAACGTTTCCCTGACCATCGTTGGCCCAGAAGTGCCGCTGGTTGCCGGTGTTGTGGATCTGTTCCGCAGCCGCGGCCTGGATTGCTTCGGTCCAACCGCTGGCGCTGCGCAGCTGGAAGGTTCGAAAGCCTTCACCAAGGACTTCCTGGCGCGCCACAAGATCCCGACTGCCGATTACCAGAACTTCACCGAAATCGAGCCAGCCCTGGCTTACCTGCGTGAAAAAGGCGCTCCGATCGTGATCAAGGCCGACGGCCTGGCCGCCGGCAAAGGCGTGATCGTCGCCATGACCCTGGCCGAAGCCGAAGACGCCGTGCGCGACATGCTGGCGGGCAATGCCTTTGGCGAAGCCGGTTCGCGCGTGGTCATCGAAGAGTTCCTGGACGGCGAAGAAGCCAGTTTCATCGTCATGGTCGACGGCAAGAATGTGCTGCCAATGGCCACCAGCCAGGACCACAAACGCGTCGGCGACGGCGACACCGGTCCAAACACCGGCGGCATGGGTGCTTACTCCCCGGCGCCAGTGGTCACCGCCGACGTGCACAAGCGCGTCATGGACCTGGTGATCTGGCCGACCGTGCGCGGCATGGCCGAGGAAGGCAACGTCTACACTGGCTTCCTGTACGCTGGTCTGATGATCGACAAGGCTGGTAACCCAAAAGTCATCGAATTCAACTGCCGTTTCGGCGACCCTGAGACCCAACCGGTAATGCTGCGTCTGCAGTCGAGCCTGGTACTGCTGGTCGAAGCCGCCCTGGCCCAGGCACTGGATAAAGTAGAAGCACAATGGGATCCACGCCCAAGCGTCGGCATCGTCCTGGCCGCTGGCGGCTATCCTGGTGACTACGCCAAAGGCGTGGCCATCAATGGCCTGGATGCAGCCGCCGCACTGGAAGGCAAGGTTTTCCACGCCGGCACTGCGCTCAAGGATGGCCAGGTAGTGACGGCCGGTGGTCGTGTGCTGTGCGCCACAGCCATGGGTGCCAGCGTCGACGCTGCACAGCAGCAGGCCTACAAGCTGGCGGCAGCGATTGACTGGGAAGGCTGTTTCTATCGCAAGGACATTGGCTACCGTGCCATCGCCCGCGAGCGTGGCGAAAACCAGGAATAAGGTAAACACCGCGCCAGGCAATGAACACCGTTTATTGCCTGGCTATTCTGGCGCCGCGCATCGTTATATTCTGGCATCAACCTAACGAAGGGATTTCGCCGTGCGCTGGCTCAGGATCGCCATAAGCTTGACCGTCACGTTGCTGACCTTGCTCTGCATGCTACCGGCCCAGGCCGCGCAAGGCAGTGGCTGGGCAGTATTGCTCGACGAACAGGGCGACCTGCAACTGAGCGACATCCGTTCCGCACGCTACACCAATCAATTCAGCCCTATCGAACTCGACCGCATCACCGCGGCCGAGCCCGATGGCGCGTTATGGTTGCGATTCAAGCTTGCACCGGGCAAACACGAACAGGTGCTGCGGGTGTTCGCGCCTGACCTGCGCCAGTTCAACATGTATGTGCTGGACGGCGACAAGCTGATCGATCAATCCAGCACAGGCAACGAACAGCCCCAATCCGAGCGGCCATTGCCCAGCAGCGACTTCATGCTGGCCCTACCGCAAAGCGACAGCCCCCTGGACGTATACCTGCGGCTGGCCTCCGACCATCAGTTGCGACCCTACATCACC
Source organism: Pseudomonas sp. P5_109 (assembly GCF_034009455.1). Lineage (NCBI taxonomy): Bacteria > Pseudomonadati > Pseudomonadota > Gammaproteobacteria > Pseudomonadales > Pseudomonadaceae > Pseudomonas > Pseudomonas sp. P5_109. The sequence goes on along the minus strand of NZ_CP125380.1, from coordinate 705,508 downwards.
CTGCAATCGGCGGTCATCGCAGCGGCCAACCACAACCAGACGCTGATCTATGGCCTGTTGTTCGGTTGCATCGCCATGTTGATCCTGCACAACCTCATCCGCTACGCCTACACTCGTTCGCACAGCGCCCTCTGGCTGGCGGCGTGCGAAGGGCTGCTGATGCTCAGCCTGCTACTGTTGCTGAACCTCGCCGGCCCCTGGCTCCCGGACTGGCACGCACTGCAAACGCCGGGGGCTTATCTGGCATTGCTACTGACTGCGCCCTGCGGCCTGATGCTCGCCTATCGCTTCTTCTCCCCGCTCGGGCCGCACCCGCTGAACCGGTTGCTGCTCGGCGAGGTCCTGCTCATCACCGCCTGCGGATTGATGCTGCTGTTCGTCAACACCTTGCCGCTGAACTTCATTACCTATGGCCTGGTAGCCCTGGCGGGCCTGACCATGCTGTTCATCAGCGCCTATCACTGGCAGAAGGGTTATCGCCCGGCTCGCCTCTTCGTAGCGGCCATGGTGGTGTTCAACCTCGGGACGCTGGTCATCCTGCCCGCACTGTTGGGGCTGACCCTGATCGAACCCCATGGCCTGATCACCACCTTGCTGGCATTCATCTGCATCAGCGGCCTGCTGATGAGCATTGCGTTAAGCGAGCGTCAGCGCCGCATCACCGAAGACCGTTTCAGCATCAGCCGAGACCTGGCGGCCAGCAACGCCGAGATCAACGCCAAGGCCGAGTTCCTGGCGAAGATCAGCCACGAGATCCGCACTCCGATGAACGGCGTCCTTGGCATGACCGAGCTGCTGCTGGGCACACCGCTTTCGGTCAAGCAACGCGACTATGTGCAGACGATCCACAGCGCCGGCAACGAGCTGCTGACCCTGATCAACGAAATTCTCGACATTTCCAAACTCGAGTCCGGACAGATCGAACTGGACGATGTGCAGTTCGACCTCAACGCACTGATCGAAGACTGCCTGAGCATCTTCCGCGCCAAGGCCGAACAGCAAAACGTCGAGTTGATCAGTTTCATCCAGCCGCAAGTGCCGCGGGTGATCAGCGGTGATCCGACACGCCTGCGCCAGACGCTGTTGAGCCTTTTGGAAAACGCCCTGAAAAAAACCGATGAAGGCGAAATCCTCATCGTCGTGGCGCTCGATGAGCGCAACTCCAAACCACGCCTGCGTATCGCCGTACAGGACAGCGGCGAGCCCATGGACGCCGAAGAGCGCGACGCCCTGATGCACGCCGAACTGCACAGCCGGCATTTTCTGTCGGCCACCCACCTGGGCGGCAACCTGGGGCTGGTGATTGCCCGCCAACTGATCCGCTTGATGCAAGGGGAGTTCGGAATCAAGAGTGGCAGCAACCAGGGCAGCACCCTGTGGCTGACCCTGCCGCTGGACCCGGATCGCCTCGAACACCCGACCTCCGACCTCGACGGCCCACTGCAAGGTGCGCGGGTATTGGTGGTGGACGACAACGACACTTGTCGCAAGGTGCTGGTGCAGCAATGCAGCGCCTGGGGCCTGAACGTCAGCGCCGCGCCTTCCGGCAAGGAAGCACTGGCACTGCTGCGCACCAAGGCGCATTTGCGCGATTACTTCGATGTGGTCTTGCTGGACCAGAACATGCCCGGCATGACCGGCATGCAACTGGCGGCCAAGATCAAGGAAGACCCGAGCCTGAACCACGACATCCTGCTGATCATGCTCACCGGCATCAGCAATGCGCCGAGCAAGATCATCGCGCGCAACTCCGGGATCAAGCGCATCCTCGCCAAACCGGTGGCCGGCTACACCCTCAAGACCACCCTGGCCGACGAGCTGACCCAACGCAACAAAGGTCTGGTCGTCACCCAGCCACTGCCAAGCGGCCCTGCCCTGCCGGTCAAGGTCCCCAGCGATTTCCGTATTCTGGTGGCCGAAGACAACAGCATTTCGACCAAGGTGATCCGCGGCATGCTGAGCAAGCTCAACCTGCAACCGGATACCGCCTGCAATGGCGAAGAAGCCTTGCAAGCGATGAAAGCCCAGCGTTACGACCTGGTGCTCATGGACTGCGAAATGCCGATCCTCGACGGCTTCTCGGCCACCCAGCAATTGCGTGCCTGGGAAGTCGGCAACCAGCGTGTCCGTACGCCCATAGTGGCATTGACCGCCCATATCCTGGCCGAACACAAAGAACGGGCACGGCAGGCCGGCATGGACGGACACATGGCCAAACCGGTCGAACTGTCGCAGTTGCGCGAGTTGATCGAACACTGGGTCGCCCAACGAGACCAACAGAATCGGGCAACGACCCAAACGTCCTGAGCCGACAGACTGCGCAACCCCTGATAGACTCCCCCTCGACTTCCCTCGCCAGTGAGCCCGGCATCATGCTCCAAGTGTTGTTCAGCGTTTACTTGAAGATGCTGGTGCTCTACAGCCCATTCTTCGTATTGTCCTGCTTCATCAGCCTGACCCGTGGTTACTCGCGCAAGGAACAGCGTCGGCTGGCCTGGAAGGTAGCGGTCGCCACACTGGTCTCAAGTGTGCTGCTGTACCTGTTCGGCCGAGTGATTTTCAGTGTTTTCGGCATTACCGTGGACGCCTTCCGCATCGGCGCCGGCAGCGTCCTGTTCATCTCGGCACTCGGGATGGCGCAAGGCAAGTCGGCGGTACAGACTGACAACGTGCAGCAGGATGTGACCATCGTCCCGCTGACCATTCCCCTGACCGTCGGCCCCGGCACCATCGGTGCCTTACTGGTGATGGGCGTGAGCCAGCCGCACTGGGACGACAAGCTCACCGCCATTGTCGGCATTGCCCTGGCCAGTTTTACCGTGGGCGTGGTGCTGTTTTTATCTGGTCGCATCGAGCGCATTCTTGGCGACCAGGGACTGCAGATCGTCAGCCGCTTGATGGGGTTGTTCGTGTGTGCGCTGGCGGCGCAGATCATTTTTACCGGGGTGAAGGGTTATCTGGTGCCGTGATGGGTTAACAAGAACACATCAGTAAAGTCTTTCAACCTCCTTTTCACGCCGTCCACCGAGAGTGTCGAGCACCCTCTTTCTTTTGTACTCTGCGTAGTCTTCGCCCAGTTGGGCGACAACGCATCTCGTTTCAACATCTCCGACAATCTCGCTCAACATGAAACTCTGGTTGAGAAAACCCGGTTCAATGGGTGTACGGGTAGCGAGGTTGATTGTCAGCATTCTCAGGGTTGCAGACTCATCCACCACGCCGGCATGGATCCTGATACGGTTGACAACTTGGGCACTACCGCTATCCGCCCTTCCCGCTTCTACGGCGTATCGCGTCAACAAATCGAGACCAGGGCTCTGCACTCCAAGACTCAAGGCGTGTTGCAGCAAAAGATCCAACGAGCTGCATTCATCAGGCGCCAACAAAGGCGTCAGCCGTTGCCTGACAAGGCTCTCGAACGTTACGCTTTTATCCACAGAAGACGAAAAGAAACCATCCCCCACCCGGCCCGATTCTTTATAGAGAAGAAATTTCAATGCCTCGGTACACCTGGCATTCCACGCGTTGAAGTCCTTGAATTCCGGGTAACTCTTGGTCGAGGTCAATTGTGCATAGAGAAATGAAGAAAGGACATCTTCACGCACCGATGCCGACAGCGATGATGAAATGACCAATAAGCACCCTGCATTAACATAACCACTACTACTCATACTGCACACTCCGTAAAAGGTCAGGTGCAGCGCACCTGACCAGACTGGAAATCAGATACCAAACTCCATTTCCAGACGCTTATCGACAGCCTCATAGAACTTGTTGGCTGCATCCTCCTTCCTCTCGGTATAGTCATCGGCATGGATGCTGAAAACACCCTTGGATTGAAACAACCTGCCAGATGAAGAGGTCTTGTCAAAGAAAGCGATCTTGGTATTTCCGGACGTGGTGTAATAACTGATAGCGCTCATCACCAGGCTGACTTCACCATCGCTATCCTGTGCACAGCTTGCGAGACCGAAGTTTGCGCCATCGCCTTTCTTGCCGTTATTTTCATAGAGCTTCAATGCTTCTTTATTGGCTTGCAGACCTTCGATCGCCTTTTCCGCCCCTAGCTTCAAGATAGGTCCTAGACCACCGCCAAGACCGCCTATCATCGATTTGGCAATGTCCAGCACCAGGTTGGACATTAGCAGGCCGCTCGCCGACTCCTGGTAATTGATCGTCGGGTTGCCGAACATGGTCCAGCCCATGACCCGCATCCCTTTAAGCATGTGTTCCCAGCGTTGAACCTGATCTTGCTCGTTGGGAAACTTGATCTGCGCAGACAGGTCGGCAAACAAAAAGGTTCGCTTTATGATTGTTTTATTGCGGGAACTCATGCCCACGGGTAACGAAACCATCGTGGAGTTTAGAATTGCCGCATTCAACTTATCGGTATCAATAACCCCGCCGGCGGCACGGCGAACTCGTCCACCGGAGTTCTGCTGCTGAATGACAGGCAAAGTTTCATTCAGACTTTCCTCGATAAACTCCAGACATTGCGCTTCGTTCATTTCTACTGCAGTAATATTAGTCATTTTGAATATCCATATAATGTATTAAAAGAGCCAATCCCGGCCCAAAACCAAAGCTAATCAATTCACAACTGAGTGTCAATACCGGCCAAATTTAAAAACGACACACAACAAATCACAACAACCACTACTTACAAAATAGCGGCAACGTGCTTTCAAAGCCTTAGCTCGATTTCGGCCATATCGTTTTCCTCGAGGACAGCCTCCAATTCCTGTTTCGTTTCCGCGTAAGCGTTTCTGTCGAGATAAAAGCTTCGGTAATTATGCTGCAACTCGGCCTCACCCTTCTGCCAACTGACAAACAGGAAACTCTCGGTTTTTCGCTTGACGTTCAACCGCGCATGATTAAGCTCCATCGTCAGTCTCCCCTTACTATCACGCCCTGCTGGTGCAACTTGAAAGGATTTGCCGTACAGCGTAGCTCCGGCATAAGCCGTCAGCCCACGAGAGTCAGATTCCAGCGCCTTGAATGCCGCTATACTGTTGGTCAGCATGGGTTCGTTACCCAGTTGCCGAACCGTTTCAATCATTTTCCCGGAAACTGTACTGGACAGGTCCTTATAAACTTTTTCACCCGGATGTCGATCCGAATACCATCCAAAATGATTAAGCGTTCTCGCGTAGCGATTCAGCCAATCGCCAAGACCAAGTTCCTCATTTTCGTATGTATCACACAGCAGACTGGCAATCTTGATGCTGTTCTTGATTTCTTTCTTTTCTTCCCGGCTCAAGCCTGCCATACAGCCCAGCAGCGTTCTGCCAATCAACATCGCACTTTGCGCTCGATCATCATATGCCCCGACGTTATCGCCAACGGCAAACTTCCTGATCTTGCCTGAACGCTGGACACGAAGAAGGTCCATACTCAGAATAAACTCAAGGCGTTGTTCAAGATTAGGGATAACAGAAAAATCAAAATCCATATTTATTGCTCTCCACTAACACATATTGCACACCCTATCGAAACAACGAAATTCCCGACATATAAAAACATACGCCAAGAAATCGTTATCAACAGGCACACCACACAATATCAAAACAGCCACTTATAAATACTTTCAATATTTAAACTTATATTTCCAGAAAAAAACCCACAAACCAGAAACTTGTTGATGCAGGATTCTTCGCAAAAAAAACGCCTCCAAAGAGGCGTCTTGATTCAGGAAGCGGGTTTGTCGCCATACCAACGCGGCGTGTAGACCCATTCGCCCCCCCCAGGACGAGGGAAAGAGCAGGTGGTGGACGAGCCGATCAGCACCATGGTGCGCATGTCAACCTGATCCGGGGTCAACTGCCCCAGCGTCGTAACGCGCAAGGTCTGGCCCGGACGACCAATGTCCCGACCCAGGACCACTGGTGTTTCAGGCGCGCGATGCTCGGCGACTATCTCTAACGCCCTCCCTAACTGCCACGGCCGTGAACGGGAGATCGGGTTGTAGAAGGCCAGGGCCAGATCGGCTTGAGCGGCCAAATCCAGGCGTTTCTCGATAATCGACCAAGGCTTGAGGTTATCCGAGAGCGACAGCACACAGAAGTCATGCCCCAGCGGTGCGCCGGCCTGGGCAGCCGTCGCCAGCGAGGCGGAAACTCCCGGCAAAATCTCGAGATCGACGTTGTGCCAATGGACGTCAGTGGATTCGTGCAGCGCCTCCAGCACCGCCGCGGCCATGGCAAAAACCCCCGGATCCCCCGAAGAAACCACCACCACCGAACGTCCCTGGGCCGCCAGTTCGAAAGCGTGACGGGCGCGCTGCATCTCTTCGCGGTTGTCGGTGCAATGCAGCACCTGATCGGCGCGAAACGGCCCAGCCATGCGCACGTAGGTTTCGTAGCCCAATACATCGTTGGCGCGGGCCAGCTCCGCCTTCACTGCCGGCACCATCAGTTCAGCAGCGCCCGGCCCAAGGCCGATCACCGCCAACCGTCCACGAGGCCGGCCAATCTGCAACGAGTCCAGCGGCTGCTCTGCTATCGCAATGGCAACGGTGTCGTTACCAAGCAGGGAAACAGGTTGACCCACGGCAGTACGCAGACGTTCGCCAAGGACCTTCCCAGTCTGGCCAAAGCGCAACGGCACGCCCAACTCAAGCGCCGCTTCACGCAGCGCCGGACTGGCCATTTCGGTATCGGCGGCCAACAGACAGGCCAGCGACTGCACGGCGATTTTGGCCTGATGCAATACCTCGCGAACTACCACCGCTACGTTAACCAGACCAACCTCAACAGCGACCACCACATTGCGCGGGTAGATCAACAGTTCATTGGCTGCGGGTGCCCGTTCGGCATGACTGACGTGCACCGCCAATCGGGCCTGCGCATCTTCAGGCAACTGCGCCTGCGCCAGCCACGGGGCCTTACCCTCAATGCGCACCGTTTCCCCGGCGAGCAAATCGGAAACGAAACGCTTGCCCAGTTCCAGATCGCCCAAGGCATAGCCGCTGGGCGGATTGAGCAGGCAGGTGCCAAAACGCAACTCGCCGCTGGTGGTGATCGCCGCAGCGACTTCAAGCGTGGCGGCAATCTCGCGCGCCATCACATTCACCCCACCGAGACCGCCTAGCAGTGGAACCACGGCGCTGCCGTCTTCGGCCACCGCCAATACCGGTGGTTCGGCGCCTTTTTCCAGCAACAAGGGCGCCAGCGTGCGAATCACGATCCCGGCCGCGCACAGGGCAATGATCGGTGTGCCCTGTTGATAGAGCTCGCGCAGGGTCGCGCCGAATTCGTGATAGACCCGATCCGCGCCTTCGACCCGTTCGGCCAGGCCAAGGATCTGGGCTTCGGGGTACACCTGCTGAATACGGCGCGCGGTCGCGAGGCTGCCATTGCCAAGAATGACAATCGCCGGAACTGGACGGGTCATCAGCCTTGCCACCTTTCGCCGGGAACGATGATCAACGAGAAATACGGCGAGGACATCGGCTCGACCTGATCCAGCGGCACGATCTTCTGATTGGCCATGGTCGCGCGTTCGACGTACAGCGCACGCTCGGCCAGACCGAGTTCTTCCAGCACCTGGCGAACCTTGGGAAAGTTGCGCCCCAGTTTCATGACGACGGCCGCATCGGCATCGGCCAGGCGACGCTTGAGTTCGTCATGCGGCAACACACCGGACAGCACCGACAAACTCTGATTGCGATACACCAGCGGTGCACCGAGCACCGAGGCACCACCCAGCATGGAGCACACACCGGGCACGACTTCAGCCTGATAACGCTCGGCGAGCCGGTCGTGCAGGTACATGTAGGAGCCGTAGAAAAACGGATCGCCCTCACAGATCACCGCCACATCGCGGCCGGCATCCAGATGCGCCGCCAGCTCTTGCGCAGCGTCATCATAAAAGTCGCTGATCACTTGCTCGTAGGACAACGGCGCCGGCAAGGCTTCGGTGGTCACCGGGTACACCAGTGGCAACAGATTCTGTGCTTCCTGCAGATGCGCTTCGATGATGCCGAAGGCGTTGCCTTTCTTGCCCTTGGCGACGAAGTACGCCACTACAGGCGACTCGCGCAGCAACCGCAGCGCCTTGACTGTAATCAGTTCCGGATCACCAGGGCCGACGCCGAGACCGATCAAACGTCCAGGTTGCTGCATCATTCGATCTCCGTGGCGAGGGCATTGACAGCGGCGGCGGCCATGGCGCTACCGCCCAGCCGGCCTTGCATGATGACAAAAGGCACGCCGCGGCTGTCAGCCGCCAGCGCAGCCTTGGATTCGGCGGCGCCGACAAAGCCCACTGGAAAACCGAGGATCAGCGCCGGCTTCGGCGCACCGGCGTCGAGCATTTCCAGCAGGTAAAACAGCGCCGTCGGAGCGTTGCCTATGACCACTACACTGCCTTCCAGATGTGGACGCCACAGCTCCAACGCTGCGGCTGAGCGGGTATTGCCCAATTCACGGGCCAGTTCCGGAACGCTCTCGTCGCGCAAGGTGCAGATCACCGCATTGTTCGCCGGCAGGCGCGCGCGGGTCACACCTTCGGAGACCATCCGCGCATCGCACAAAATCGGCGCGCCGGCCGCCAGCGCATCACGCCCGGCCTTGCCCGCCCCTTCGGAAAACTGCAAACCGTCGATGGCCTCGACCATGCCGCAGGCGTGAATCACACGAACGGCGAGTTTCTCCAGATCGGCCGGAATGCGCTCGAGGTTGGCCTCGGCGCGAATGATCGCGAAGGAGTTGCGATAGATCTCCTGACCGTCGCGGATGTAATCAAGCATCAAGGGGGCTCCGTGAGCGGGCGTCGAGCAAGGTCGCGACCGCTTCAATAGTAAGGTTGTGTGCGTGCAGCACGCCGAAACCCGGCTGCGCTGCATCGCGAAAATAGAGATCGTAGTGGCCGGGGGCAACGGCCAACAGTGTGACGGGCGCGGTATGTGCGGCAGCGCAGGAACGCGGACAGCCACTCAGGTGTATGTTCAGCGCCGGTCCATGGCGGTGCAGCAGCGCGGCCAGTTTCAGGGCATCGCCCTTGGTCTCGGCCAGGCCTTTACCACAGCCGTTTGAGCCGGTGCAGGCGATCAACCGGGACAAGGGTTGATCGGCTTCGCACTGCAAGCCCAGACATTGCAATTGCCGAATGACCTCAGCGGCGTTTTTCGCGCGGACGTTGGGCAGCAGCAGGCTTTGCCAGGGCGTGAAGCGCAGACTGGAATCACCGAACTCGCGTGCCAGTTGTGCCACACCGCGCAGCATCGTCGGATCGAGCCGCCCCAACGGCGGGACAGCCCCTACATAGACAACACCAGGCTCGGCCTGGGGATGTGCGCCAATGTGCAAATCAGCGCCACCCGAAACCCGCTGCCAATCGACGACCGCTTGCAGCGATACACGCCCAGCCAACCGAAGCAGAAGGCCCTCGACCGAGTACTCGGCCAGCAAATGACGCATACGCGTCTGCTCGGGACGCGCCAGTTCAAGGAACAATTCCAGGACCGCCACCACCAGCGCGTGCCCGTCAGCGAGAGCAATCGAAGCGGCGGGTCTGTCCGTCGGGCACCCCGCCAAACCAAACGCCAGCCGCTGCTCGCCGTTTTGCGCAAACGCAGAGAGCCACAGGTCATGGGGATGTTCGAGCATCGCCAGGTCTTCACCGCCATCCAGCTGCACGGCGAACTTGGCACTGAGATCGTGAAAAGCTTCGTGGCTTTGCAATGTGGCGAGGATCTGCCCGGCCAGCGGGCGAGTGTCGAACAGCATGCGTCGATCGATCCCGGCACCGGGGCTGAGCATCAGGTTGCGTACATCGTCGCCCGCCGCGTTTTGCGGTCCCAGATCGGCGGCCAGCAGGTTGTCGATCAACGCCGTTTGCTCGCTGACGATGCCGCGGATCTGCAGGTTGGCCCGATTGGTCGCCTCGATCGCTCCGCTGGCGAAATGCTCCGCCGCCAACGCCACGGCCTCGGCCTGGTCGCTGTTGATCGAGCCACCGTTCAACTTGATCCGGCAAATGCCGCCATCCAGTGCCGGGACAATACGCAACAACCCCGGACAGGCCGAGGGACGTAAGGCAGTGGACAGCGGACGTTGGTTCAAGGCGGACCCGTTCAGGTGGCGAGGCGATTCACGGCGAAAGTGCGCGGTATTATGCCTGCTTTACTTCGCTGCATGAAAAGACTCCGGTCGGGAAGAGAAGGCAGTCAGCTCAAGGAACCCGCGCTATCATGCCGCCCTACAAGGTTGAACGCGTGATAGAGGAACGGCATGGCACCCTGGCTGACGGTAGTAGGCATCGGCGAAGACGGTTTCAAGGGCCTGGGCAAGAACGCCCGGCATGCGCTGTTGCGCGCCTCGAAAATCTTCGGCGGCCAAAGGCATCTGGATTTGCTCCCGCCGTGCATACGCGGCGAGCGCCAGCCGTGGCCAAGTCCTTTCTCCCTTGAGTCGCTGCTGGCACACCGTGGCGAACCCGTTTGCGTGCTGGCCAGCGGCGATCCGATGTTCTTCGGCGTCGGCGCCAGCCTCGCCCGGCAACTCCCCGCGGCCGAAATGCTGACGCTTCCCGCGCCGTCCTCCTGCTCACTGGCCGCAGCGCGAATGGGTTGGCCCCTGCAGGATGTGGTCACTCTGTCGGTGGTGGCCCGGCCTGTCGCCGCACTCAACGCCCACCTGTCCAGCGGCGTGCGCTTGCTGGTATTGAGCAACGACGGCCGCAGTCCCGCCGCCATCGCTGCACTGTTGCGCGAACGTGGCTTCGGCCCTAGCCGCCTCACCGTGCTGGAGCACCTGGGCGGGGAAGCCGAGCGGCGTGTCGACGGTATCGCCAGCGGCTGGAACGATCCGCTGATCGCCGACTTGAACCTGATCGCCATCGAGTGCATCGCCGAGCCGAACACGCTACGCCTGTCGCGACTGGCCGGCCTGCCGGACTCGGCCTTCCAACACGACGGCCAACTGACTAAACGCGATGTGCGCGCCATCACCCTCGCGCGCCTGGCCCCAGTCCCCGGCGAGTTGTTGTGGGACGTCGGTGCCGGCAGCGGCTCGATTGGCATCGAATGGATGCGCGCTCACCCAAGTTGTCGCGCGCTGGCCATCGAAGCCGATGCGGGCCGACAAGCGTTGATCGAACACAACCGCGATGCCCTCGGCGTTCCCGGCCTGCAACTGGTTCGCGGCAGCGCGCCACAGGCATTGGCCGGGCTGGAGCGGCCGGATGCGATTTTCATCGGTGGCGGTGTCACCCGCGAAGGCGTGCTCGATACCTGCTGGGCCGAACTCAAGCCCGGCGGCCGGTTGATTGCCAACGCGGTCACCCTGCAAAGTGAAATGACCCTGATGACCTGGCGCGAGCAACATGGCGGGGAGTTGACCCGCATTCATATCGCGCAGGCACAACCGCTGGGCGACTTCGACACCTGGCGCCAGGCCTTGCCGATTACCTTGCTGGACGTGACGAAACCCTTCGATGCGTGACGAAACCGCCGAACAACCCGCCCCCCTGCGCAGTGGCCTGACCACCGGAAGTTGCGCCACGGCTACCAGCCTCGCCGCCGCGCGCCTGCTGCTGGATGGCACATCGGCCGATGCAGTGGAAATCGTGCTGCCCAAAGGCAAGCAGGTGCAGATGCGCCTGGAATTCTGTCGCCTCACCGGGGACGGCGCCGAAGCGGGAACCCTCAAGGATGCCGGTGACGATCCCGACGTGACCCACGGCGCCCTGCTCTACTCCCAGGTGCGCCTGAGCCCCGAGCCGGGGACTCGCTTCCATGCCGGCCGCGGCGTGGGCACCGTGACCCGGCCCGGGCTGGTGCTGGGTGTCGGCGAGCCCGCGATCAACCCGGTGCCACGCAAAATGATCAGCGAACACTTGGCCCGTCTGGCCGACGAACTCGGCTACAGCGGTGGTTTCGAGGTCACGGTCAATGTCGAGGACGGCGAGGCACTGGCACTGAAAACCATGAACCCGCGCCTGGGCATTCTTGGTGGCCTGTCGATCCTTGGCACCAGCGGCATCGTCCGGCCATTTTCCTGCGCGGCCTACATCGCCTCGATCCATCAGGGGATCGACGTGGCGAAAACCAACGGTTACCTGCACATCGCCGCCTGCACCGGCAATGCCAGCGAAGACACCATGCGCCGGGTCTACAACCTGCCGGAAATCGCCCTGATCGAAATGGGCGACTTCGTTGGCGCCGTGCTCAAGCACCTGCGCAAAGTCCCTGTGGATAAACTCAGCCTGTGCGGTGGTTTCGGCAAGATCAGCAAACTGGCGGCCGGGCATATGGATCTGCACAGTCGCCATTCGAGTATCGATCTGCCGCAACTGGCGCTATGGGCAGCGCAGGTCGGCGCCGATGCGGCGTTGCAGCAGAGCATCCGCGAGGCCAACACCAGCCAGCAGGCATTGGCCATGGCCGCCGCCGCCGGGGTCGCCCTGGGTGATGCAGTCTGTCAGCACGCCCTGGATTTTGCCCGCAGCGTGGTGCCGACTCAGGTCCAGGTGGAAGTCTTTGCCATCGATCGCCAGGGCGGGATTGTCGGCCATGCGGGAGCTTTTCAATGAAGCGCATCCTGTTGCTCGGCGGTGTGACCGAAGCCATGGCGATTGCCCGCACGCTGGGACCGCAGCATATCTACAGCCTGGCCGGGGTCGGTCGGGTGCCGACCGATCTGCAATGCCAGGTTCGTGTCGGCGGCTACGGCGGTGCCGAGGGCCTGGCGCAATTCATTCGCGATGAAGGGATCGATCTGCTGCTCGACGCCACTCACCCCTACGCCGCCCAGATCAGCCAGAACGCCGCGACTGCCGCGCACTTGAGCGGCGTTCCCTGCTGGGCGCTACGGCGTCCGGCCTGGCAAGCCCAGGTGGGAGACGACTGGCGGGAAGTCGCCGATTGGGGCGAACTGATCGAAGCCCTGAAGCTTTTCCGCCGGCCGCTGTTCACCCTCGGTCGCGAGCCCCTGCAACACCTGGATGAAATTCCCCCGGAGCAATTCTGGACCCTGCGCGCACTGGACGTGTATCCGGGCAACGAGCGCTGCGAAGTGATCGGCGCACGGGGGCCTTTCCTGATTGACGATGAACGTGAGCTGTTCGAACGGCGAAACATCGACGTGCTGATCAGCAAAAACAGCGGCAGCACGGCGACCGAGCCGAAGCTGGAAGTGGCGCGTGAGCGTGGTCTGCCGGTGATTGTATTGAAACGGCCGACGTTGCCTGGGGTTGATCGGGAGTTTGAAAGGGTGACAGAAATCCTGACCGCCTTGTCGCTCTTCGACTGATCTTGATCCCTACCCGCCGAGATTTTTCTTACGGCTCTTTCGGAGCACGCCGATTATCCATTCCCGGATTCCAACCCTATAGTCCGGCGGAATCTGAACAAAGCTCAAGCACTACTGGCACTTTGAAATTCACGACTATCATTAAAGCTACGAAAGGATCGCGCTGCGACACCACACCGCACGTCGCCTTTTTACTTATCGGCCCTGATCAGGCTAAATAGCCCGCGCCTGATCGCCCACCCAAACGGATTTTGTCCCATGTCCCGACAACGGCTCGCAATTGCCTGGATAGCCTGCTTCGCAGTGCTGTTCAACCTGCTCGCCATGCCGATGTCCGGAGCGATGGCGCAAACGGCGAAGTCATCCGCCGAGCAATTGTTGTGGGGTAGCTTCTGCAGCTCCAGCGGCACCAGGATGGTGGCGATTTCCATCGGCGACCTTGAACAGAAAGCCCCGCAAAACGACGATCATTCCAACATGCAGCATTGCTGGTGCTGCTCGGGTTCGGCGCCATTGGTGGCGTTGCCAGGGCATACGCCACAGATGTATTTCGCGCACTTCGAGTCCAACCGAAGCCTGCCTGCGACCTCTCTCCAAAGCCCGTCACCGCGCCAGCAATGGCCGAGTCTCAACCCCCGCGCGTCCCCTCTGGTGTGATTTTTTCTCGCAATTGACCTGCGTTTAAATCGTTCCGGAGAACTGCCATGTTGAACAAATTCATCGTTCTGGCCGCGTTGCTGCTGCCTGCCTGCTTTGCCAATGCCCACGAATACAAGGTCGGCGCACTGGAAATCGCTCATCCGTGGTCCCAGGAATTGCCACCCAATGCGCCTACCGTCGCGGCGTATTTCGTGATCGACAATAAAGGCCAGACCGCGGACCGCCTGCTCAGCGTCGACACCCCCATTGCCGGCGAAGCGCAATTGCATGAGCACCTGATGCAAGGCGACGTGATGAAAATGCAGCACGTACCGAGCGTGGAAGTGCCCGCCGGTGGCGAGGTCACTTTCGCCCCGATGGCCTATCACGTGATGTTGCTTGGCCTCAAGGACCGCAGCCTGCTGGTTGATGGCAAGCGCTTCCCGATGACGCTGCACTTCGAGAAGGCCGGTAATGTAACGGTCGAAGTCGCGGTGCAGAAGCAGGCGCCGGACAGCATGCAAGCGCACGTGCACAATCCGTAATCGCCTGAGCTGAAAACGCCCATGCGCCCGCTTAGCGCCAGGTCATCCAGGTCGCGCAATCAGGCATTGAGTCTGACACGCGGCAGCTGGATCAGCCTGTTCGCCATGCTGATGATCTTTATCGGTCCGCTGATTTCCCAGTCGATGCCGATGGATTCGCGCACCATGTCGATGACCATGCCAGTGGGTATGAGCATGGACATGTCGGCGATGGAGCATGCCGACCATGGCACGCAAGCCACTGCCGAGCATTGCCCGCCAGCCCCGGGGCACCACGTGCTGTGGGAAAAGTGCGGCTATTGCAGCCTGCTGTTCAATTGCCCGGCACTGACCGGTGGCGTGTCTTTCGCCAACTTCGTCATCCCGCCCGTCAACACCTTCACCACACCCTCTCCGCGCCTGGGCCATGCCCGGCAAACCTTCTTCCCCGGCGCCCGCACCCGCGCCCCGCCCGTCGTCGCGTAAACACTCACATCTGATTTCACACGGTCCGCAAGACAGCCACAGCAACCTGTGGGAGCGGGCTTGCTCGGGAAAGCGGTGTGCCAGGCGACATCTGTGTTGACTGACACGCCCTCTTCGCGAGCAAGCCCGCTACTACAGGGAATTGCGCAGGCTGTCGGCCGTGTCGTTTACGACTGTTCGATGGAAATTGTCATGTCCAGCTTTTCTGCTGTCCCGTGCTTGAGCCCTGCCCAAGCCTCTTATGCCCTGAACGAATCCGGCGTTCGTTTCAGGCACGCCACCGCGATTTTGTGCGGTGCTTTGCTGGCGCCCTCTGCGCTCGCCGATGAACATGCCGGTCATAGTGAAGAATTGAGCCCGACGGTGATTACCGCCATTGCGCCCAGCTCACCCTTGACCATCGTCACCAATCCCAAGGACCCGCGCCAACCGGTGCCGGCCAGCGACGGCGCCGACTACCTGAAAACCATCCCCGGCTTCGCCATGGTGCGCAATGGCGGCACCAACGGCGATCCGGTGCTGCGCGGCATGTTCGGTTCGCGGCTGAACATCCTCACCAACGGCAGCATGATGCTCGGTGCCTGTCCGGGCCGGATGGATGCCCCGACCTCGTACATCTCGCCGGAAACCTACGACAAGCTCACCGTGATCAAAGGCCCGCAAACCGTGTTGTGGGGGCCGGGTTCTTCGGCCGGCACCATCCTGTTCGAGCGCGAGCCGGAGCACTTCGGCGAACTTGGCACACGGGTCAACGCCAGCGTGCTGGCCGGCTCCTACGGCCGTTTTGACAAACTGGTGGACGCCGCAGCCGGCGGCCAGTCGGGTTACATACGGGTCATCGGCAACACCGCGCACTCCGACGACTATCAGGACGGCAACAACGACACCGTGGCGTCGCGCTATGAAAAATGGAACGGCGATGTGGCACTAGGCTGGACGCCGAATGCCGACACCTTGCTGGAACTGACCGCCGGCCGTGGCGACGGTGATGCCCGGTACGCCGGCCGCGGCATGGATGGTGCGCAATTCCTGCGCGAAAGCCTCGGCTTGCGTTTCGAGCAGTCCAACATCGGCGAGGTACTGGATAAGGTCGAAGCGCAGGTCTACTACAACTACGCCGACCACGTGATGGACAACTACACCCTGCGCACGCCGTCCGGCACCGGAATGATGGCCGGCCCCATGGCCTCCAACGTCGACCGCCGCACCCTCGGTGCACGGGTCAAGGCCACCTGGCGTTGGGCTGATGTGCAGCTGGTCAGCGGCATCGACGCGCAGACCAACGAACATCGTCAGCGCAGCGCCATGGGCGTCGACACCTACAAGGACCTGCCGTACACCAAGGATGCCGACTTCCATAACTACGGTGTGTTCGGCGAACTGACCTGGTACGCCGCCGACCGTGACCGCTTGATCAGCGGCGCACGCCTGGACCGCGCCTCGGCCAAGGATTATCGGCAAACCACCGGCTCGGGCATGATGACCCGCCCGAACCCGACCGCCGACGACACCCGCGCCGATACCCTGCCGAGCGGCTTCATCCGCTACGAGCACGACCTGGCCGATAGCCCGACCACGCTGTATGCCGGCCTCGGTCACACCCAGCGGTTCCCGGATTACTGGGAGCTGTTTTCACCCAACTCCGGCCCCGCCGGCTCAGTGAATGCCTTCGATTCGATCAAGCCGGAAAAAACCACCCAGCTCGATTTCGGTCTGCAATACAAGACCGAAACCCTCGAAGCCTGGGCCTCGGCTTACGTCGGGCAGGTACGCGACTACATCCTGTTCAACTACACCCCGACGATGATGGGCATGACCTCGCAAGCCGAGAACACCGACGCGCGAATCATGGGCGGCGAACTGGGCGCCGCTTACAACTTCACCGACAACTGGAAAGCCGACGCGACCCTGGCCTACGCCTGGGGAAAGAACAGCAGCGATGGCAGTGCATTGCCGCAGATGCCGCCGCTGGATGCCCGTTTCGGCCTGACCTACAGCGAAGACAACTGGAGCGCCGGCGCACTGTGGAGAGTGGTCGCCGCGCAAAACCGCATCGACCAGAACAAGGGCAACGTGGTCGGCAAGGACTTCGACAAGACGCCGGGCTTCGGCGTGTTCTCCCTCAACGGTGCCTATCGGATCAACAGCAACTGGAAGGTCAGCAGCGGCGTCGACAACCTGTTCGGCAAGGCGTACGCCGAGCACTTGAACCTGGCCGGCAACGCCGGTTTCGGCTACCCCGCCAATGACCCGCAAGCCATCAAGGAACCGGGGCGCACGCTCTGGACCAAGGTGGACATGAGCTTCTAAAAGCTTCGCGAGCAAGCTCGCTCCTACAGGGGAGCGGGTTTGCCCGCGATCGGTTGCAAGGCAACCGCAAAACAAACAACTAAAAGATCCAGCCAAGCGGAGCACACGTGATGAAACAGCCCAAAGTGAATTTCTACAACCTGGCCTGGCGCTGGCATTTCTATGCCGGATTGTTCGTGGCGCCCTTCATGGTGATGCTGGCCCTGACCGGCACCATCTACCTGTTCAAACCGCAACTCGACTCGTTGATGTACAGCAGCCTGCTCAACGTCCCGGCCGGGCATCACACCGTGCCGGCCGACGACCTGCTGACGCGGGTGAAAACGGCTTATCCACAAGGCCAGGTCACCCAATACCTGCCGCCGGTCAACGCCGAGCGCAGCGCACAGTTTGTCGTGCTCAACGATGGCAAGGAGCTGAATGTTTTCGTCGACCCTTACCACGGCGATATCCTCGGCGAGCAAGACGCCAAGAAGAACCTGCAAGCCATTGCCCGTGCGATTCACGGCGAACTGATGATCGGCACCGTGGGTGATCGACTGATCGAACTGGCCGCCGGTTGGGGCGTGGTGCTGGTGGTGTCCGGCATCTTCCTGTGGTGGCCGCGCGGTCAGGCGGCAGGCATCTTGTGGCCACGCCTGAACAGTCGTGGTCGCGTATTGTGGCGCGACCTGCACGCGGTCACCGGGTTCTGGGGCGCGTCCCTGCTGCTGGTGATGCTGCTCAGCGGCATGACCTGGACCGGCTTCTGGGGCAAGCAATACGCCGAAGTGTGGAACGTGTTTCCGGCAGCCATGTGGGATGACGTGCCGAAGTCCGATATCGAGGCGCGCAGCCTCAACACCGCGACCCGCCAGACCGTGCCGTGGGCCATGGAAAACACGCCGATGCCGATGTCCGGCGACCACGCCGAACACATGGCCCACGACGGTGCATCGGCCGGCCCGGCCGCGCCGACAATCCGCCTGCAAGACGTGCAAAACATCGCCAGCGAGCGCAAGGTCGAACCGGGTTACAGCATCACCCTGCCGACCACCGCGACCGGGGTGTTCACCATCGCCGTGTTCGCTGACGACCCGCGCAATGACGCCACGCTGCACATCGATCAATACACCGGCAAGGTCCTGGCCGATGTTCGTTTCGAGCACTACGGCACCGTCGCCCGCGCCACGGAAATCGGTGTGATGCTGCACGAAGGCAAAATGTTCGGCACGCTCAATCAGATCATCGTACTGCTGATCTGCCTGATGATCCTGCTCAGTGCCGTCAGCGGTGTGGTGATCTGGTGGAAGCGTCGCCCGCAAGGAAAACTCGGCGTACCGCCACTGCGCCACGACCTGCCGAAATGGAAAACCGCCATGGTGATCATGTTCGCCCTGGCGGTGGCCTTCCCGTTGGTGGGGGCTTCGCTGGTGGTGGTGTGGGTGCTGGATCGCGTGCTGTTGTCGCGTTTTACCCGGCAGACTGAGAGCGCCTCATCTTCATCATGAAACAGGCGAGATGCGTACAGGGGTCAGCAATGTAGACTTCCCCCGCGTTTCACCCTTATGGGCCCCATCGCTGGCAAGCCAGCTCCTACAGAATTCGCACGAACCCTGTAGGAGCTGGCTTGCCAGCGATGAGGCCATCAGCATCACCTCAAGAGTCACTGCATGACCTCGCTGAACCTCACAAACCTGACCTGGACCCCACTGGGACACGGCCATTGCCACCACCAATTCCAGCTGCGTGATGCCTCGCTACACGTAGCCGCCGGTGAGTTCGTCGGGCTGATCGGCCCCAACGGCAGTGGCAAGACCAGCCTGTTGCGCTGTGCCTGGCGCTTCAGTAAACCGGAAAGCGGCGAGGCCAGGCTCGATCACCAGAACGTCTGGAAACAGTCCTCGCGTTGGTGCGCACAACGCATCGCCGTGGTCTTGCAGGAGTTCCCCGACGCCTTCGGCCTCACCGTCGAGGAAGTGGTTGCCATGGGCCGCACACCGCACAAAAGATTGTTCGATGGCGACACGCTTGAGGACTCGAAACTCATTCATCAGGCCCTGGAATCGGTCGGCCTCAAGGGGTTCGAAGACCACGGCTTCGCCACCCTCTCCGGAGGCGAGAAACAGCGGGTGATCCTCGCCCGCGCCCTGGCCCAGCAGCCACAGTTGCTGATCCTCGACGAGCCGACCAATCACCTCGATCCACGCTATCAGCTGGAGCTGTTGCAGTTGGTCAAGCGCTTGCACATCGGCACCCTGGCGAGCATCCACGACCTCAACCTGGCCGCGGCTTTTTGTGATCGGCTGTACGTGATCAACCATGGCCGTATCGTCGCCAGCGGCACACCGAAGGAAGTCCTGACGGCTGCATTGCTGCGCAATGTGTTTGGTGTCGAAGCGTTGATCGATGAACATCCGCTGCACGGCTACCCACGAATTACCTGGATAACCCAATCATGACTTTGCGTTCCCTGCTGCGCTCCTGCCTCTCTCTCGTGATGCTGCTGGGCAGCGCTCAAGCCTTGGCCGAAGCCACCCATTACCCGCTGACCATCAAAAGCTGCAACCGCGAAGTGACCTTCAAGCAGGCACCGCAACACGCCCTCAGCCACGACATCAACATGACCCAGATGATGCTCGCCCTCGGCCTCAAGCCCCGGATGGCCGGCTACAGCGGCATCAGTGGCTGGAAGGCCGTGACACCCCAGATGCAGGGCATTCTCGAAGGCCTGCCGGAGCTGGCGGCCAAGTACCCGTCGGTGGAGACCCTGCTCAATGCCAACGTCGATTTTCTCTTCGCCGGTTGGGACTACGGCATGCGCATCGGCGGCGACCTCACGCCGCAAACCCTGCAACCGCTGGGCATCAATGTGTATGAGCTGAGCGAATCCTGCGCCTTCGTGATGAAGCGCCCGCCGGCCAGCCTCGAAGACACCTACAACGACCTGCGCAACCTCGGCAGAATCTTCGACGTGCAGGATCGCGCCAACGCCCTGATCGCCAACATGCAGGCGCAAGTGGCGGACATTGGCAAAGACCTGCCCGCGGAAAAACCACGGGTCTTCCTGTATGACAGCGGCGAAGACCGGGCCATGACCTCAGGCCGTCTAGGTATGCCACAGGCGCTGATCGACGCCGCAGGCGGGCGCAATATTCTGGAGGATGTCGACGCGAGCTGGACCCGGGTCAACTGGGAAACCGTGGTCGAGCACAATCCGCAGGTGATCGTGATCGTCGACTACAGCGAAATCACCGCCGAACAGAAGATTCAATTCCTGCTGGCCAACAAAGCCCTGCAATCGGTGGACGCGATCAAGCAGCGGCGCTTCATCGTCATCCCTTACGTACAAGCCACGCCGGGGATCGATAACGTGCTGGCGGTCGCAACCCTGGCCAAGGGCTTCCACGGCGAATGATCAACCGTCGCTACGCCTTGTTGTTGATTGCCCTCGCTGCGCTGTTGCTGGTGTCATGCGTGGTGTCCCTGGGTTTCGGCCCGGCACGGGTGCCGCTGGATGTGGTGTGGCGCATCCTGTTGCACAAACTGTTCGGTTTCGCTGTGCCGGACTGGAACCCCGGACAAGAGCACATCGTCTGGCTGATCCGCGTCCCGCGCATGCTGCTCGGCGCGCTGGTGGGCGCCGGCCTGGCGTTGATCGGCGCAGTGCTGCAAGCGGTGACGCGCAATCCGCTGGCGGACCCGCACTTGCTCGGCGTCACCTCCGGCGCGACGTTGGGCGCGGTGATCGTGGTGCTGCATGTCGGGGAAATCGCTGGCTTGCTGACCTTGCCCATCGCGGCTTTTATCGGTGCATTGCTGAGCATGCTGGTGGTGTTGATGATCGCCAGCCGCCACGGTCGCCTCGACAGTGATCGGCTGTTGCTGTGCGGCGTGGCGGTGTCGTTCGTGATGATGGCGATGGCCAATCTGCTGCTGTTCATGGGCGACCATCGAGCCAGTTCGGCGGTGATGTTCTGGATGCTCGGCGGACTCGGGCTGGCACGCTGGGAATTGCTGGCGGTACCGACAGCCAGTGTGTTGCTCGGGCTGGTTTTACTGCTGGGCATGGCGCGACCGTTGAATGCGCTGATGGCCGGTGAGCAGACGGCGGTGACCCTCGGCCTGAATACGCGCACCGTGCGCCTGCGAGTGTTTTTGATCGCGTCATTGATGACCGGCGTGCTCGTGTCGATCAGCGGTTCGATCGGATTTGTCGGGTTGATGGTGCCGCATATCGCACGGCGCCTGGTCGGGGCCGAACACCGAAGAGTGCTGCCGGTGTGCGTGGTGCTCGGCAGTCTGTTTCTGGTCTGGGTCGACGTCGCAGCACGGACGCTGATCGCCCCCGAAGACTTGCCCATCGGTGTTGCCACTGCGGCGATTGGCGGGTTGTTTTTCATCGGCTTGATTCGCCGTCGTTAAAGCCAAGTTTAATTAAAGCAAAGTTAAAAACTGCAGTTATGCCTGGAAAAACCTCGTATTGAGTTAGCGCTTAACAAACTCACTGCCACGGCCATACTCTGCCTCCGCAAGTTTGAACAATAAAACACTCACACACTTCAATGACAATTATTCCTACACTTAAATCGTCATAACTCCCACAAAAGCGGAAAGAGGTAACTATGCTCAAGAAATTCATCGTATCCCTTGCACTTGTTTCAGCGCCCGCATGGGCAGTGCAGCCACCCTTTATTGGCGTTGACTACAGCGGCCAATATCATTGCACCGGACAAGACAGCGACATCGGTGCTGTCCTCGACATGAAGCTCAATGCCGAACAAAGTACCGGCCATCATGGCGCCTATGATTTTACCCTGACGCTGCCCAACAACGCCTGGTTTAACGGGTTTGCTGCCGCCAACTTGAGTACGCTGGCAACTTATTTTGCCCATTCGGATCCGTCGATCAAGGATTACGGCGTCGGGATTGCGAAAATTGGTACAACTTCTGACGGGAAAATTTCATTTACCCAATACTATTACACCC
This sequence comes from Pseudomonas sp. P5_109, assembly GCF_034009455.1. Taxonomy (NCBI): domain Bacteria; kingdom Pseudomonadati; phylum Pseudomonadota; class Gammaproteobacteria; order Pseudomonadales; family Pseudomonadaceae; genus Pseudomonas; species Pseudomonas sp. P5_109. Next base: position 683,328 of record NZ_CP125380.1, on the reverse strand, counting down.
CGGAGTACGAAGGTCGCGGCCATGGTTTTCAAACCTGCATTAAAAGCTAAGCTAATGCGCCGCTGACCTTGTGGGAGTAGGCTTGCTCGCGAACGCGGTGTTTCAGTTGCCACTTATGTTGTCTGACACACCCGCTCCCACAATTGATCGATGTTACTCGCCCCAATCTGGCGCACCTCTTCGCACCAACGCGCCAGACGCGATCCTTCATGGTGCGCCAGCAAACCGCTCAACCTTTCTAGAACGACACTTCCATGCCTTTTGCCGACCGGGCACAGCCCTTGCGAAACACGGTCGTGGCGTTCTCGGTGGACGAGGAAGAACTGCGCGGCATCGATACCAAGCCATGGGTGGGCAACCTTGCGGCTTGGAACTACTTCGAATCGGTCGTGCGACGTCGTTAACGCCATTTTTAATTAAAAAGTTTCAAGACTGCATTTACGCCTGGAAAAACCTCGCATTGAGTTAACGCTTAAAAAGTTAACCATCATGTTCATACTCCGCACTCGCGAGTTCAACTATAAAACGCTCGCGCACTTCAATGGCGATTATTCCTACAATTTAATCGCCACAATTCTTACAAGAGCGGAAAGAGGTAAGCATGCTCAAGAAACTCATCGCATCCATTGCACTTGTTTCAGCGCCCGCATGGGCAGTGCAGCCACCCTTTACTGGCGTTGATTACAGTGGCCGGTATCAATGCACCGGAGTGGACAGCCATATCGGTCCGTTTGAAGGTGTTGTAGAGATGAAGCTCAATGCCAAACAGAGTACCGGTGAACACGGTGCCTACGGTTTTACCCTGACGTTGCTCGACAATTCCCGGTATGACGGATTCGCTGCCGCCAATTTGAGTTCCCTGGCGATTTACTTTGCCCATACGGATCCGTCCCTCAAGGATTACGGTGTCGGGATTGCGAAAATTGCTACAACTTCTGACGGAAAAACTTCATTCACCAAATACTATTACGGCCCGGAGTACGAAGGGGGCGGCCATGGTTTTGAAACCTGCATCAAAAGCTGAGTTGATGCGCCGCTGACCTTGTGGGAGCGGGCTTGCTCGCGAATGCGGTGTTTCAGTTACCATTTATGTTGTCTGACACACCCTCTTCGCGAGCAAGCCCGCTCCCACAGTTGATTTTTGTTGCCCACAAACTCTTCGCCCCAATCTGGCGCAACTCTGCGCACCAACGCGCCGGACGCGATCCTTCATGGTGCGCCTTCAAACTGTTCAACCGCTCTAAAACGACGTTTCCCTGCCTTTTGCCGACCGGGCACAGCCCTTGCAAAACACACCTTCAGTAGTCCGCATCTGCCAACCAAGAAAACTCATAAGTTCATGGAGATCGCACAATGAAGCGTCGCAGTTTGATCAAGGCTTTCACTCTCTCGGCATCCATTGCCGCTATGGGCATGACCTGGACTGTCCAGGCCGCCGAGACCATCAAGGTCGGTATTCTGCATTCGTTGTCCGGGACCATGGCAATCTCAGAAACGTCGTTGAAAGACATGGCGTTGATGACCATTGACGAGATCAACGCCAAGGGCGGCGTCAACGGCAGGATGCTCGAGCCGGTTGTGGTCGACCCGGCCTCGAACTGGCCACTGTTCGCCGAAAAGGGCCGCCAGTTGCTGACCCAGGACAAAGTCGCCGTGGTGTTTGGTTGCTGGACCTCGGTGTCGCGCAAATCGGTATTGCCGGTATTCGAAGAACTCAACGGCTTGCTGTTCTACCCGGTGCAATACGAAGGTGAAGAAATGTCGCCAAACGTGTTCTACACCGGCGCCGCGCCGAACCAGCAAGCGATCCCTGCCGTTGAATACTTGATGAGCGAAGAAGGCGGCAGCGCCAAGCGCTACTTCCTGCTCGGCACCGATTACGTCTACCCGCGCACCACCAACAAGATCCTGCGTTCGTTCCTGCATTCCAAAGGCGTGGCCGACAAGGACATCGAAGAGGTCTACACGCCGTTCGGTCACAGCGACTATCAAACCATCGTCGCCAACATCAAGAAGTTCTCGGCCGGTGGCAAGACCGCGGTCATCTCCACCGTCAACGGCGATTCCAACGTGCCGTTCTATAAGGAGCTGGCCAACCAGGGCCTGAAGGCCACCGACGTTCCGGTCGTGGCGTTCTCGGTCGGTGAAGAAGAACTGCGTGGCATCGATACCAAGCCACTGGTGGGCAACCTCGCGGCATGGAACTACTTCGAATCGGTGGAGAACCCGGTCAACAAGAAGTTCGTCGACGACTGGAAGGCCTACGCGAAGAAACACAACCTGCCGGGCGCCGACAAAGCGGTGACCAACGACCCGATGGAAGCCACTTACGTCGGTATCCACATGTGGGCGCAAGCGGCGGAAAAAGCCAAATCCACCGACGTCGACAAAGTCCGCGAAGCCCTGGCCGGCCAGACCTTTGCCGCGCCGTCCGGCTACACCCTGACCATGGACAAGACCAATCACCACCTGCACAAGCCGGTGATGATCGGCGAGATCCAGTCTGACGGTCAGTTCAACGTGGTGTGGCAGACCGAAGGGCCGATCCGCGCCCAGCCGTGGAGCCCCTTCATCCCGGGCAACGACAAGAAGCCGGAGTATGCGGTGAAGAGCAACTAAGCCCCGCGATGTCGGGCCCGGACACTCCCGCCGGGCCCGACACAACACCTGTAGGAGCTGGCTTGCCAGCGATGCAAACGATTCGGTGCACCTGATGCACCGAGCTGATGCCTTCGCCGGCAAGCCGGCTCCTACAGGGTCCGCGCATGACCAGGACGTTAGACATGCCCACCGCCCTTTACCGCTTCATTTTCGCCATCGCCCTGCTGTTGCCGATGGCCACCCACGCCGGCGACGCCGAAGACTTCGTCGCCGCCAATCCCGTGCAGCAAGCCAGGCTGCTGGAGTCTTGGGCCGCGCAGCCCGATCCGGCCCGTATCGAGTTGATCAACGCCCTGCAGCAAGGCGAACTGACCATCGATGGCCAACCGAAAACCCTGCGCCTGAACAACCGTCTGCGGGGTCTGATCGATACGGCCCTGGCCAGTCATCAATTACTCGCTGTCGATGCCAGGATCCGACTGGCCGCCGCCCAGCAATTGCAGAAAAGCGCCAAGCCGGCGCAGTTGAAATTCCTCGATCAGCAACTCGCTGGTGAGCACGACGAAGGTGTCCACGCAGCATTGAGCCTCGCCTTGGCCAACCTGCAACTGGTGGACGCAGACCCGGCCGTGCGCCTCGCTGCTGTGCGCCTGCTCGGCGAAACCGGTGATCCGCTGGCCCGCACTCGCCTCGAAAGCTTGCTCGATCCAGGGGTCGAAACCGACGCCAACGTGCGCACCGCTGCCGAGACCAGCCTCGCCCAGGTCAAACGCAAACTGCTGATCGGCGAGATGCTCGGCCAGGCCTTCAGTGGCATGTCACTGGGCTCGATCCTGCTGCTCGCCGCCCTGGGACTGGCGATCACCTTCGGCCTGCTGGGCGTGATCAACATGGCCCACGGCGAGATGCTGATGCTCGGTGCCTACTCGACCTACGTGGTGCAACTGATGTTCCAGCGCTTCGCCCCGCAGGCGATCGAGTTCTATCCGCTGATCGCGCTGCCGGTGGCGTTTTTCGTCACCGCGGCCATCGGCATGGCGTTGGAGCGCACGGTGATTCGCCACCTCTACGGCCGTCCACTGGAAACCCTGCTCGCCACCTGGGGCATCAGCCTGATGCTGATCCAGCTGGTGCGCCTGGTGTTCGGCGCGCAGAACGTCGAAGTGGCCAACCCGGCGTGGCTGTCGGGCGGGATTCAGGTGCTGCCCAACCTCGTGCTGCCGTACAACCGCATCGTCATCATTGCTTTTGCCCTGTTTGTGGTGGTGCTTACGTGGCTGCTGCTGAACAAGACCCGCCTGGGTCTGAACGTGCGTGCAGTCACGCAGAACCGCAACATGGCGGCCTGCTGCGGCGTGCCCACCGGGCGTGTGGACATGCTCGCCTTCGGCCTCGGCTCGGGCATTGCCGGCCTCGGTGGCGTGGCCCTGAGCCAGATCGGCAACGTCGGCCCGGACCTCGGCCAGAGCTACATCATCGACTCGTTCCTGGTGGTGGTGCTCGGCGGTGTCGGCCAATTGGCCGGTAGCGTGCTGGCCGCATTCGGTCTAGGCATCGCCAACAAGATTCTCGAGCCGCAGATCGGTGCCGTGCTCGGCAAAATCCTCATCCTCGCGCTGATCATTCTGTTCATCCAGAAACGTCCGCAAGGCCTCTTCGCGCTCAAAGGACGGGTGATCGACTGATGAACCAGCCCCTGATGCTCACGGCCACGCAAAAGGCCGGCCCGAAAGTCACGATTGCCGTCGGTGTGGTGATCCTCGTTCTGTTGCTGGCGCTGCCACTGCTGTCGCTGTTACCGGCGGACAGTACGCTGCACGTCTCCGCCTACACGCTGACGCTGGTGGGCAAGATTCTTTGCTACGCCATCGTCGCCCTGGCGCTCGATCTGGTCTGGGGTTATGCCGGCCTGCTGTCCCTCGGTCACGGCCTGTTCTTCGCCCTCGGTGGTTATGCCATGGGCATGTACCTGATGCGCCAGGCCTCGGGCGATGGCTTGCCGGCGTTCATGACGTTCCTGTCGTGGACCGAGCTGCCGTGGTTCTGGACCGGCACCAGCAGCTTCCTCTGGACCTTGTGCCTGGTGGTACTGGCGCCGGGGTTGCTGGCGTTGGTGTTCGGGTTCTTCGCCTTCCGTTCGCGGATCAAGGGCGTGTATTTCTCGATCATGACCCAGGCCCTGACCTTCGCCGGCATGCTGCTGTTCTTCCGCAACGAAACCGGCTTCGGCGGCAACAACGGCTTCACCAATTTCCGCACGATTCTTGGTTTTGGCATCACCGAACCGGGCACCCGCGCGGTGCTGTTTTTCGCCACGGTGCTGTTGCTGGTGGCGAGCCTGTACATCGGCTGGCGCCTGGCGCAAAGCAAATTCGGCCGGGTGTTGACCGCGCTGCGCGATGCGGAGAACCGCCTGATGTTCTGCGGCTATGACCCGCGCGGATTCAAGTTGTTTGTCTGGGTCTTGAGCGCGGTGTTGTGCGGCCTGGCCGGTGCGCTGTACGTGCCGCAAGTGGGGATCATCAACCCGAGCGAGATGTCGCCGACCAACTCTATCGAAGCAGCCGTCTGGGTCGCGCTTGGCGGTCGCGGCACCTTGATCGGTCCGTTGCTCGGTGCCGGTGTGGTCAACGGCATGAAGAGCTGGTTCACCGTGGCGTTCCCCGAGTACTGGCTGTTCTTCCTCGGCGCGCTGTTCATCGTCGTGACCCTGTATTTGCCCAAGGGCGTGATCGGCCTGTTGAAGAAAAGAGGTGAGCAATGAGAGTCACTGCAACCGCTGAATTCATGCTCGAACCGGCGTTCTTTCCTGTGGAACCGAACAAGGACGCCGGCAGCAGCCGCGATGCCATCGGTCTCGGCCAACGCGTCGGGCCAGGCCTGAACACGCGCCACGGCACCATCCTGACGCTGGAAGACATCAGCGTCAGCTTCGACGGTTTCCGCGCGCTGAACAATCTGAACCTGTACATCGGCGTCGGTGAGTTGCGCTGCATCATCGGCCCCAATGGTGCGGGCAAGACCACGCTGATGGACGTGATCACCGGCAAGACCCGTCCCAGTCACGGCAAGGCCTGGTTCGGCGAAACCCTGGACCTGACGCAAATGAGCGAAGTGCAGATCGCCCAGGCCGGTATCGGTCGCAAGTTCCAGAAGCCGACAGTGTTCGAAGCCTTGAGCGTGTTCGAGAACCTGGAACTGGCGCAGAAAACCGACAAATCGGTGTGGGCCAGTCTGCGGGCACGCTTGAACGGCGAACAGAAAGACCGCATCGCCGAAGTGCTGGAGACCATTCGCCTGACCTCGTCGGTCAATCGCCCGGCCGGCCTGCTGTCCCACGGGCAGAAGCAGTTCCTGGAGATCGGCATGTTGTTGATGCAGGACCCGCAATTGCTGCTGCTCGACGAACCGGTCGCGGGCATGACCGACGCCGAGACCGAGTTCACCGCCGAACTGTTCAAGCGCCTGGCTGGCAAGCACTCGCTGATGGTGGTGGAACACGACATGGGCTTCGTCGGCTCGATTGCCGACCACGTCACGGTGCTCCATCAGGGCAGCGTGCTGGCGGAAGGATCGCTGGAGCAGGTGCAGGACAACGAGCGGGTGATCGAGGTTTATCTCGGTCGTTAATCTGCAAATACATACCCCCTGTAGGAGCCGGCTTGCTGGCGATAGCGGTGGGTCAGGCAATATTGATGGTGGCTGGTACGCCGCCATCGCCAGCAAGCCGGCTCCTACAGAGGCGGAGAGGAATTCGAACATGCTGCAAGTCGAAAAACTGCACCAGTACTACGGCGGTAGCCACATCCTGCGCGGCCTGACGTTTGACGTGAAGGTCGGCGAAGTCACCTGCCTGCTCGGCCGCAACGGCGTGGGCAAGACCACCCTGCTCAAATGCCTTATGGGCCTGTTGCCGGCCAAGGAAGGCGCGGTGAACTGGGAAGGCAAACCGATCACCACGTTCAAGCCGCACCAACGCGTGCATGCCGGCATCGCCTACGTGCCGCAAGGCCGGGAAATCTTCGGCCGCCTGACCGTGGAAGAAAACCTGCTGATGGGACTTTCACGTTTCCCGGGCAGCGAAGCCAAGGTAGTGCCGGCGTTCATCTACGAATTGTTCCCGGTGCTGCTACAAATGAAACAGCGGCGCGGCGGCGATCTGTCCGGTGGCCAGCAACAGCAATTGGCGATTGGCCGAGCGCTGGCCAGCCGCCCTCGCCTGTTGATCCTCGACGAGCCCACCGAAGGCATCCAGCCGTCGGTGATCAAAGAGATCGGCGCCGTGATCAAGAAGCTCGCGGCCCGGGGCGATATGGCGATTTTACTGGTGGAGCAGTTCTACGACTTCGCCGCCGAACTGGCCGATCAATACCTGGTGATGTCCCGGGGCGAGATCGTGCAACAGGGCCGCGGTGAAAACATGGAAGCCGAGGGTGTGCGCGGGTTGGTCACGATCTGAGCCGTTATCTATCAGCGCTCATTCAGGGTCCGAGGTGATGCGGCTTGTCCCTGCATAGGGCAGCCATCCAGAACCCACAACGCCGCCAACATCCCAGAGCGGGCTGCTGTTTTCGACCGTCAGCACGCCCGTTACGGCAACACTCAAGACAAAATCCTTAGCGCTCAGATGTCCACCCAGCAAGAGCTTATCGATGTTGGCGCCCATCGCCCCTTCGGTCTTGATAACCCAGGCTTCGGCTTCAGAAAACGTGCTGTGGTACTTCAGCAATGCACCATCCGGGGTCTGGAGGAACACCGAATAACCCAAGGCGGTGTCCACCAACCCTGATTCCCGAGCCTGCAGAACGCCGAAAACCAATGACTGGGGTGAGAAAAACTGCTGATACAGGTCAGCCTCTTTTTCCGGTAGTGGCGTCGCCAACCGCTCTGGCCCCAGATACATACCTGCCAACGCCTGATTGTCTGGCAACAGAAAACCGTCTGGAATGGCAGGAAATACCTGCTCGATTGCCAACAGTCCATCAGGTCGGTGGAGCGGCAATGTCGCGATGTATTCCTCACGGTCGTGGCGTTTGAGAATAAACCCTACGCGCTGGTGTTCCGCTATCGCTGGCACACGACGCAAGGCATCGTTCAACGCAGAGGCCGGGTCTTCAAAAACCGACGTATAGAACGGTTGGAGAGTGGGAGGTCCGGGTATGGCCGGTTGGAAGGGAATCCATTCAGAAGTGATGCGGCCGCGAAACCCACCCCAGACCGTGCCTGGATCAAGGACACGTATCTGGCCGATGGCCGCAATCCTCCTGACCCGATCTTCGGGGGGCGGCCCCATAAGGTATATGGGGCTATAGGGTGAGTCCGGCGGATTGATGGAGTAAGCCACCAGAGAACCAGCTGGACCTGAAACATAACTGTGTTTAAAGAAATCTCTCTGATTGAACGCAGTATGGAGATCGGGTAACGAAGGGAGCGAATTTAACAGTTTGACCTGTCCCTCGTTGAAGGTGCGGTAATTCTTGGCAATCCACTCGGAAATGTCCGGGTGGCTATGGCATTTGCCCACGCAAAGATATCCCGCTGGATGACTGATCGTTCGGGTAACTCGGTCGTAAGAAAGCAAACGCTCAAAATCAAAAGTGTTCGTCTCATCCTGTATGGGGGTAGTCGCGACAAACTTGCCATCCGGGCGCTGCAAAATCAGTGAACCGCTCTCTCTGTCAGTCACGCGCTCATGCTGGTGAAACCAATTCGCAGCATCGTCTGCGCAAATAAAGGGTTGGCTAACGGGTGGCAACACCGGCGCAGTCGTCGGTGGTTGCTCATGCGATTGTTTTTCAAGTTGCCCAAGCAATTCGCGTGCATTTTCACGATCTGTATCGGTAGTCATCAAGAAACTCCAGGTTGTTCGGTCGCCCCGCAGAAAGAGGGAGCGCACGCCTGGATCCTGAGTTTTCCGGGGGCACGGATGGCGGTACATATGTATGTCTGGAAAGACGAGCGAAGCACCAATTTGTTGCGCGACATTTCATGGCGCGCCTCTTGTTGGTGCACCGAGCCACGCAATAGCTGTGTCCTGCCGGGGGATACCTTGCGGCACAGCCTTTGCAAACATCCTGACGAGCTCACGATAAGCACTGACTATGACCCTTCTCGCTTCCGGCGCCTTGTTCACTCCCAGTTGGCACGCCGAACTGGAACTGGGCTATGCCCGGTTCGACAACACCACGCGCCCAGTCCAGCGCCGTCACAAGGGTCCGTTGCGGGTACAAAAACACCTTTATGCCGAAGGGCCAGAAGTCTGCCAGCACATCATTGTCCACCCGCCCGGCGGGATTGCCGGTGGCGATCGGCTGGACATCTCGGCCAGCGTCGAGGGCGATGCCTGGGCACAAATCACCAGCCCCGGCGCGGCCAAGTGGTATCGCGCTGCCGGCCCGGCCTATCAGCAGTTGCACTTGAAGGTGGCGGCCGGCGCGACACTGGAATGGCTGCCCCAGGAAACGATCATTTTCAGTGCGGCCCAGGCGCAGCTCAGTACCTGCATCGACCTTGAGGGCGATGCGCGGTTGTTCTACTGGGACATCGTGGCCCTGGGCCGGCCGGCCAGCGGCGAACGCTTCGATCTTGGGCACTTCCAGGCGCAACTGGACATCCGCCGCGACGGCCAGTTGCTCTGGCATGAACGCCAGCGCATTGTCGGGGCGGACGGTTTGCTTGATTCGCCCATCGGGCTCGACGGGCAACCGGTGTTTGCGACGTTGTTGGTGACGGGTGAAATTGATAGCGAGCTGCTGGAAACCTGCCGCACGCTGCCCAACGATGTGCGCGGGGATCTGACTCAGTTACCGGGCTTACTGGTTGCACGGTGCCTGGCGAGTGAAGCGCTGTTGGCGCGGGGGTGGCTTATCGATTTGTGGCGGTTGCTTAGGCCCGCGTTGCTTGGTCGCGAAGCAATACCTCCAAGAATATGGAACACCTGACACCGATCCCTGTAGGACCTGGCTTGCCAGCGAAGGCGTACTTGCCGACGCCAAAGGCATCGCTGGCAAGCCAGCTCCTACAGGGTCGGTATTAACAGATCCAACACTTTTTAATCTGCCCAGATGGATGTCTACAATGGACCTGACCCCACGCGAAAAAGACAAGCTGCTGATCTTCACCGCCGGCCTGGTGGCCGAGCGGCGTTTGGCTCGCGGCGTGAAACTCAACTACCCGGAGGCCATGGCCTACATCTCCGCGGCACTGCTCGAGGGCGCCCGCGATGGCCAGACCGTGGCCGACCTGATGCACTTGGGCACCACCCTGCTGACCCGCGAACAGGTGATGGAAGGCATCCCGGAAATGATCCCGGAAATCCAGGTCGAGGCCACCTTTCCCGACGGCACCAAACTGGTCACCGTCCACCAACCCATCGCCTGAGGCCGCGCCATGACTTACCACATCCGCGATGCCGTGCATGCCGATCTACCGGCCATCCGTGACATCTACAACGACGCGGTGCTCAACACCACGGCGATCTGGAACGAACAGGCGGTCGACCTCGGCAACCGCCAGGCCTGGTTCAGCGCCCGGCAGTCCCAGGCCTATCCGATCCTGGTGATCGTTGATGTCGACAACACGGTGCTCGGCTACGCCTCGTTCGGCGACTGGCGGCCTTTCGACGGTTTCCGTCACACCGTCGAACATTCGGTTTATGTGCGCAGCGACCAACGCGGCAACGGCCTCGGCCCGAAACTGATGGACGTGCTGATCGAACGCGCCAGGGGCTGCGGCAAACACGTGATGGTCGCGGCCATTGAAAGCGGTAACGCTGCCTCGATCCGTCTGCATGAACGCGTCGGCTTCATCACCACCGGGCAGATGCCCCAGGTGGGCACCAAGTTCGGCCGCTGGCTGGACCTGACATTCATGCAACTGACCCTCAACCCAGGCGCCGAGCCGCCAAGCGCCCACAAGGAGTAATGCCCGATGAACGCCGCTCAACTGCGACGCGTCAACGTTGAAAGCTTTGCGCATTATCGCCAGGGCCTGATCGACCTGCTGCTCGATGCCGTCGGCTACGGCGCCAGTGTCGGCTTCATGGCTGACCTTGATGCGACTCAGGCCCACGCCTATTTCGATGAGGTCCAGGACAACCTCAACAAGGGCAACGTGCTGCTGTGGGTGGTGGTCAAGGACGAGCAGGTGCAGGCCAGCGTGCAACTGGGCCTGTGCCAGAAAGCCAACGGCCTGAACCGCGCCGAAGTGCAGAAACTGCTGGTGCGTGAACATGCGCGGCGGCGCGGCCTGGGCCAGCAACTGATGAGCTCCCTGGAGGCGGCCGCCCTGCAGTACAAGCGCGGCATGCTCTTCCTCGACACCGAGGCCGGCTCGCCCGCCGAAGATTTCTATCAATCGCTGGGCTATACCCGCGCCGGTGAAATCCCCGACTACGCCTGCGACCCGAGCGGCCGCTACAAGCCGACCGCCCTCTACTACAAGATCCTCCAGGGAGCCCACTGATGATTCCCGGTGAATACCAGATCGAACCCGGCGAAATCGAGCTCAACGTCGGCCGGCGCACGATCAGCCTGAAGGTGGCCAATAGCGGCGACCGGCCGATCCAGGTCGGTTCGCACTACCACTTTTTCGAAACCAACGACGCGCTGACATTTGACCGCGCCGCCAGTCGTGGCATGCGCCTGAACATCCCTGCCGGAACGGCCGTGCGCTTCGAACCGGGGCAGAGCCGCGAGGTGGAGTTGGTGGATTTGGCGGGGCATCGTCGGGTGTTCGGGTTTGCCGGCAGGATTATGGGTGACCTCTGAGTCATGCGGTGTCCCTATTGACGCCTTCGCGAGCAAGCCCGCTCCCATAGGGGAATGCATTCCAAATGTGGGAGCGGGCTTGCTCGCGAATCTGTGAGCGAAGCGAACAGTCTCAAATTCAATTGAATCTCAAGGCGAACGAATGAAGATTTCCCGTCAAGCCTACGCCGACATGTTCGGCCCCACCGTCGGTGACAAGGTGCGCCTGGCCGATACCGAGTTGTGGATCGAAGTGGAACAGGACTTCACCACCTACGGCGAAGAAGTGAAGTTCGGTGGCGGTAAAGTCATCCGTGACGGCCAGGGGCAGAGTCAGTTGCTGGCCGCCGAGGTGGTCGACACCCTGATCACCAATGCGCTGATCATCGACCACTGGGGTATCGTCAAGGCCGACGTCGGTCTCAAGGATGGGCGTATCGCCGCCATCGGCAAGGCCGGCAACCCGGACATCCAGCCCAACGTCACCATCGCCATCGGCGCCAGCACCGAAGTCATCGCGGGCGAAGGCATGATCCTCACCGCCGGTGGCATCGACACGCACATCCACTTCATCTGCCCGCAGCAGATCGAAGAGGCATTGATGAGCGGCGTCACCACCATGATCGGCGGCGGCACCGGACCGGCCACCGGCACCAATGCGACCACCTGCACCTCGGGGCCGTGGCACCTGGCGCGCATGCTTCAGGCTGCCGATGCGTTTCCGATGAACATCGGCCTCACCGGCAAGGGTAACGCCAGCCTGCCGGAACCGTTGATCGAACAGGTCAAGGCCGGTGCCATCGGCCTCAAGCTCCACGAAGACTGGGGCACCACCCCGGCAAGCATCGACAACTGCCTGAGCGTGGCCGACCGGTTCGACGTGCAGGTGGCGATCCACACCGACACCCTCAACGAATCCGGTTTCGTCGAAACCACCCTCGCCGCCTTCAAGGGCCGCACCATTCACACCTATCACACCGAAGGGGCCGGTGGCGGGCACGCGCCGGACATCATCAAGGCCTGCGGGTTTGCCAACGTGCTGCCGAGTTCGACCAACCCGACCCGGCCGTTCACCCGCAACACCATCGACGAACACCTCGACATGCTGATGGTCTGCCACCACCTCGACCCGAGCATTGCCGAAGACGTTGCCTTCGCCGAGAGCCGCATCCGCCGCGAGACGATTGCCGCCGAAGACATCCTCCACGACCTCGGCGCGTTCTCGATGATCAGCTCCGACAGCCAGGCCATGGGCCGCGTCGGCGAAGTCATCACCCGCACCTGGCAGACCGCCGACAAAATGAAAAAACAGCGTGGACCGCTGCCCGGCGATGGCGCCGGCAACGACAACTTCCGCGCCAAGCGCTACATCGCCAAGTACACCATCAACCCGGCGATCACCCACGGCATCAGTCATGAAGTGGGTTCGGTAGAAGTGGGCAAATGGGCGGACCTGGTGCTCTGGCGCCCGGCATTTTTCGGCGTGAAACCGACGCTGATTCTCAAGGGCGGTGCCATTGCGGCCAGCCTGATGGGCGACGCCAACGCCTCGATTCCGACACCGCAACCGGTGCACTACCGTCCGATGTTCGCCAGCTTCGGCGGCTCGCTGCACGCCACCAGCATGACCTTCATCAGCCAGGCCGCACAGGATGCAGGCTTGCCCGAGGCGCTGGGTTTGAAGAAGAAAATCGCCGTGGCCAAAGGCTGCCGCGACGTGCAGAAAACCGACCTGATCCACAACGATTACCTGCCGAAAATCGACGTCGATCCGCAGACCTATCAGGTCAAGGCCGACGGCGTGTTGCTGTGGTGCGAGCCGGCAGACACCTTGCCAATGGCCCAGCGTTATTTCCTGTTCTGAAGCTTTGTTGCGCCATACACAAAGGCCTCGCACACAGTGTGTCGAGGCCTTTGCCTTGCTTGTGGTTATTGAGTGGATAAAATCCGCAGCCGGTCCAGTTTGGCGCGAATCATCGCTTCTCGGGTCAACGTTTTCAGTTGCTCCGTGATTCGCCCGTCGATGTCATTCAAGGCTTGAAAATACGCCTCGTCCGTCATGATCTGGCCATCCGCGAAATCACTTTCACTTTTGCCCAGTTCGCGGCAAAGCGCTGTTATTTCTACCTCCACATCCGCTTTTTCCTTTGCCGTGAGCCGTGCGCCTTCGGCCCTGCGCTGCAACGCATCCTGCAAATCGGTGGTGGCATCGATCTGGTGTTTCAAGCCATTCAATTCCTCGCGGTAAGTCGACTCCAGCCAGGTTTTCCAGAGTGGTTGCTCGAAGATCCGTTCGATCAGCAGATCACCCTCCTCCAACGCCTTGATCCGCTGGAACGCTGCCTCGATCAACTCTTTGCTGACCTCGGCGATACCACGAAACTGCATGCCCCGAGCCTGCCATGGCAAATCCAGGCGCTCAGCCAGATCGGTCATGTAGGCCAGGTGCACTTCCACTTCATCGATAGTGCCGGTCACCTCGCCATCGGCGCCGGTCCGACGCAGCTGCTCTCCCTTCGCCAACCGCTCGGACACCCGGTGACGGGCGATGGCGCCGAGTTCATCGAGCCGGGATTTGCCCAGGGCCAATTCCAGCAATTGTGTTTCGATCAAGTCCGCTCGCTCCAGGGCGTAAGCTTCGTGGACCAACACCTGCACGCCCATGGCGTTGAACAGCTGCGTGCCGCCATCCACGCATCGGGCGGGAACTGCAGCTTCGCCGAACAGATTGACTCGAAGTTCAGTGTCGCTGGCCATGGCCTCAAGCATGCGCCAGACCTTGGCCGTCAGTTCCGTTTGATAGGTGCCGCCGGCCTTGAAGTCGGCGGACTCGGTGAGCCTGCGGACTTCGTTGAAAAACGGCACCGAATCGAACTCATCCTCGACTGCGTTCCAGGCTTGCTGTTTTTCCTGCCATTGCCGCTCGGTCATGCCCGCCGCCCAGTCCGAACTGTCGAGCACGCCACGGGGCGGATAAGGACGCTCCGGGTCCATGCCGACCGACTCGATGTAAGACTTCAGGATGTCGAGGTTTTCCGCCGAGATCCACTCTGGCTCACGGCTGATCACCGTGCGTGCCAGCAACTCGGCGCGAAACGATCCGGGTGCAACTTCCGGTATCCGGCTGATGGGATTGCGGCTCAGTTCAATGAAAATACTGCGTGGCCGCGATTGAGCAAACAGCCCGACAGGCCAAGTGTCCAGACCGGCATCAGTCAACACCAGCACCTGCAAATGCGGCATCCGACTGACATCCGGTATGAGCTTCAATGGATTGCCGCGCAGCCCCAACGCCCTCAAGCGCGTCAGATTCTTCAGACGATCCACCGCCAGTACATCCAGTTCAATGCGGTTGTTGTTGAGGGACAGATCGGTGAGATGACGCATGTCCTTCAGCACTTGCGGAACGGCCGTCAGCAGATTGTCTTGCAGGTTGAGATAGCGCACTTGGCGGAACGAATCGAGAAAAGGCATGTGCTCGACACCGAGCCCGCAGTTGCGCATGGTCAGGCTGGTAACGTGACTGAAGTCGGCCTCCAGCCTGGGCAGCGTCTCCAGATGCCGGCCCAAGTGAGCAATGTTGTCCAGCACCAAGGCTTGCGGCCGCATTATCCCCGCAATCTGTACCCCTTCCGGTCCCGTTCGCTGCAAGCACTGCCTGAGCGCCGCGTAAAACCTGTTTCGCGAAACCCACTCCGCAACACCCGCCGGGGAGAACCGAAAGGAAGCCGTCGGTGAGTTCATCCAGCGTTGCATGTCACGGTTGAATTGATTGAACGCGTTCTCCCGAGCGGTGAGGTTAGCCTCCACCGATCCATCGTTCTGACTGAACTGCGTCAGTCGCGTTTCAATTTCTTCATCTGTAAAACCCGGATGTAACGCACGCAGCCGATGTCGATATCCCCGCCCTCGCGGCACCTGTCGTGCGTAGCCGGGCATGCCGCCACGCAGACGCATGGCCTTTGGGTCGAAGGCCGGTTTGACGTTGGGGTTGTCCCGCAGGACGGGCTCGAACAGCGAACGCTCCAGTGGCCGGGACCTGATCGCTTGCTCAAGCCTCGAGCCTTCGTGGATCTCGAAGCCCAGGGCCTTGCGCGGCGAGTCGGGCAAGGCGTGCAGGACCGACGCATAAAAATCGTCGGCGCCGTGCAGTTGTTGATCTTGCGCGTCACGCGCCTCGTAGCGCCCGTCCTCAGCCAGCACCAGGACCTTGCGCACCGATGCATCCTCCGCACCGATACTGTCCTTCAATACGCCGTTCAAACCGTACTCGCGAACTTCCAGGCGCAGGTCCGACGGCCAACCCGGCAGGGTTTCCAATGAGTGCAATTGCAGGTGCAGGGTATCGCTGTTGTGCAGCGCGTCGAGGTAAAGGCCCTCATAGGCCCGCGTCACGCGCAGTTGCTCTGCGGCTTCCCGGGCTTGTTGGGCGAGCCTCAGGGGCACGCGCTTTTTCTCCGCCAGATACTTCACATCCGACGGGTCTGCGCGCTGTAGAAGTTCTTGCGCCTGACGGGTCGAGAGTTCGGCCCAGTCGTTCTTGAGCAGGTTCACTGACGAGTCTGTCGAGCGCGTACGGCGCAAGTACAGCAAATCGAACAGGCGCTTTTTCTGCCCTCGTGCGTGCTCGGCGAAACGATCGCGCAGGGCCTCGATCCGCGCTTCCCGGTCACTGGAATACCATTCCCCCAACATTTCACGCAGCGCCTGTTCATCAAGAAACTCGACCACACGCTCGGGCAGCTTGCCGCCAAGCAGCTCCTCCCAGGTCAACTGCAACGCATTCACCGCTGTCGCATCGGCAAAGCCTTCCTTGATCCTTGCACCTTGCAGCCCTGGCTTCTCGAAGACCTCTATGGCTTTGTCGCCTGGCCAGCCCGGCAACTCCGTCATGAAACGCACAGCACAATCGGCCCATTCCTCGCCCACCCGGTTGCCCAGGATCTCGTCCACGCAGCCCGCCGCATCGACATCGGCCCTGTAGCGCGTGAGTGTGTCGCCAAGCAGCGCGGGCGGGGTTTCATGCTCGACATGCAGCCTGCGCAGTGCATTTTCATGCACGCCACTGGCGGTCAGAATCTGCTCCAGGGCCTCATCGGAGATCCCGTCCACCGAAGCGCCCAGCCGCCTGAGCAACTGGCGCTTGTCCCATTCGAGTGGCTGGTCGAGTTCGGTCTTCCAGGTGCCGGCGCCATTGTGTTCCAGCAGCGGCTGATAAGTGTCGGCGCGGGTCGGGTGTTGCAAACGATGCTCGCCGGTGCCCGGGTCTTGCTTGACCCCATAGCATTTGTCATCAAGGCGCAGCAGGTCCTGATCCTGATGTCGATACAGCCCTTGATCGCCGGCCTGTGCCTCTTCAGGCAACACGATCAGTTGCTCATAAGGGCCGAGGTCCGGGTTCCATAATCGCGTCTTGCCGCCAACCTCTACGGGCTTGAGGCCCTCGACAAATGACGAAACCTTGACTGGCGCGACACTGGTGCCCGGCAACACATGGCCGGCCCCCATGAGCGCCAATTGCGCGAAGTTGATCAATACCCCGTTGAAGTAGGCAGAGGCTTCTTCTTTGTCACCCTTGCTCCAGTCCTCGACCCCTTCGGCCACCTCGGCGAGCATCTGCGCGACCATGATGCCGAGCATGGCTTCACCCAGGCCGGGGACCAGCATTGCGGCAAAATTGAACACATTCCAGCCGATTGAAAGGTAACTGGTCAGGCGCTTGAAGCGTGCGTTGGCATCCTCGTCGTCGGTTGGTACGGCAATCAGCCGGGCATCGGCGATGGCCTTGTCGCGCCGCTCCAGAAACAGCGTGACCCACAGATCATCCGCGATCTGGTTAGTGACCGGTTCCGCATCGGGATTTTCGACCGCTGTTTCACGCCACCACGGGCCCATGTCCAGCGGTTCGCGCTCATGCCAGGTGACGGTCGTCAGACGCTCTTTGACCCGGGTGAAAAACAGCCCTTTGTCCTTTTGCGCCACAAAGCGGCTGAAAAAGGACTGGTAATCCGTACTTCTCAACTGCCCCAGGAGCACCTTCATGAACGCGGTGAGCGAGGGATACTCCTTCAAGGGATGGTCTGGATCGTCCGGGACATAGGCGATCAATGGGCCGCTCAATCGGCTCTGCTTAAATATATCTTCGCGGCGCAACAGCTCATCGCTCAAACCTTGCGGCCCATTGGCAAAGAAGGCCTGCAGCAGTTTGAATTTGTCGTATTCCTGGCCTGGCAGAACAGGGATGCGGCGCGACCAGTTTATCCAGAAGCTCAACAGGGTCGGCGTCAACGCTTTAACTTCGCGCTCTATTTGCGATGGATCGCTGACCGCACTGAACAACACAATACCGGTCAATCGACAGCCCATCAGCGACAACCGATGACACTGCAAAGGCAGCTCGTACAGCGTGATGTTTGGCTGCCCCTCACGCATCTGCCCCAGTTTGCCGTAGGCATGATCACTGATGTCTCCCTTCAAACGGGCAATCAGTGCGGCCACATGAAAGGCGGCCTTTTCACTGGTGACCGAATCCTTTTGCAGGGTTTTTCGTGCCTTTTCGGTACCAGGCGACAAAACGGACTTGATGTGCCGTTGGTATTGCCCGCCGATGTCGAGGCTGCGGCACAGGGTTGCAAACGCCGGGAGGCTGATGGCCGGTTCAAGGCTGAGACTGCCCTGATTGTCCTTGCGGTAAATACCGGAACTGTTTCGAAACGCACCTTCGGCGGTTTCAGCTTCCTCAAAGTTGTGCAGCGCCGCCTCCAGTAATGTGGACTGCCGGACACGGCTGGCACCGATGTCGATGACGAAGCCGATGGTGCTGGGCACTTCGAGCTGTACAGTCAGTTCGCTGATTCGTTCGACCGATGGGTAATTCGCCTGCAATTTCTCACTGACCAGCGGTTCGGCGAAGGCCTGGATGTCGTCCTGCAAGTTACCCAGGGTCTTGTCCAGTACGCCTTGTGCACGCCAGCGCTCGTCGATCAATTGCTTCAGGTACTGGCGGTCAATGACCCGTGCTCCGCTGAACCAATCTGGAATCGCGGGCTTGCGGGTTTCGAGGGATTTCAGCCTGGCTAGCGGGGCATTTTTTATGGCGCCCGGTATCGCGTCAAACACACGGCGAAAATGCACGCCGTTGTGTTCGCCGCCCGCGGCTTCAATCGTTTGCTGTGAATGGCTTCCATGCAATTCAGACACTGCTTCATCACCTTGATGGCTGGATGGGAGCCCACAGGTTCAACAACTTTGCCCTCAAACAAAAGTGCAAAAAACGGTTGGACCAGCCCTCGAAAAGGGCTCCCATCGTTCGAAAATCAAAGAGCCTTCAACACATAAGTACCGCCATGGAGGCGTTGGTTTATGCCACGGCATGAGCGGTCGTGTTTTTTCCGGCAAAGGGACTACTATTCGATTCGCTGCCCCCGATTCATGCCCAGGTAACCGCCATGCGTCTTTCCGAATTCATCGTGTCGCACGTTGATCGCATCGTCGATGAGTGGGAGCTGTTTGCCGAAACCATCACTCCGGCCGCCGAGACCATGGACAGCGTCGCCTTGCGCGACCATGCCCGGTCGATCCTGCTGGCCGCGGCCCGGGACATGTGCAAACCCCAGACACCCTCCGAACAAGCGGCCAAGGCACGCGGTGAAGGGCCGGAAAAAACCCCGAGCCTGAACGAGGCCGGGGCCAGCCATGGCGAATTGCGCCATACCGTGGGTTTTGACCTGGTGCAGATGACCAGTGAATTCCGTCATTTGCGCGCCTGCGTCATCCGCCTGTGGGTCAACAGCCTGCAATCGCCTGACTTGGCCTACTTCCAGGACATGATCCGTTTCAACGAAGCCATCGACGAAGCGCTCGCCGAGTCCACCGCCACCTACGCCGAAATGGTCAATCGCTCGCGGGATATCTTTCTGGCGATCCTCGGCCATGACCTGCGTGCGCCGTTGCAAGCGGTGAGCATGTCCACCGAATTACTCCTGCGCAAAGCCGCCCTCGAGGGTGATGCACTCAAGTGCGCGATCAATATCCAGCGCAGTACCGGGCACCTGGCGGTGATGGTTGGGGATTTGCTGGAACTGGTGCGTAGCCGCCTGAGCAAGCGCCTGCCGATCGAACCGGCGCCCATGGACATGGCCGATGCGGCACGGGAAGCGATTGCCCGGGCGTGCGCCGGTCAACCGGAATGCGATCCGACCCTGGATGTACAGGGTGACACCCGCGGCACCTGGGACCCGCGCCGGCTGGATCAGATGCTGCAAAACCTGATCGGCAATGCCTTGCAGCATGGTTCCAGCAAACGTGAAGTGAAGCTATGCCTCAAGGGCGAGGCCGACAGCATTCGACTGACCGTGCACAACGATGGCGTCCCGATTCCCACCGATGCGATCCCGACCATTTTCGACCCGCTGGTGCGCAGTGCCAGCGAAGAACTCGGTGAGCCCACGACCAGCCTTGGCTTGGGGCTGTTTATCGTCAAGGAAGTGGTCGACGCCCATCAGGGGACGATTGAAGTCAGCTCCAGCGAGATGGATGGCACGATGTTTACCGTGGTGTTGCCGAGGAAGGTGTGAGGTCGGGAGACTGCGTTATCGTTCTTCGCGAGCAAGCCCGCTCCCACATTTGAAATGCATTCCCCTGTGGGAGCGGGCTTGCTCGCGAAATCGGCCTGACAGGCCCTGCAAAAGCCACAGCATACCTACTCGACCACCAGCCGCCCCAACCGCTGCTTCAACATCCGGTTCTCGGCCCGCAGTTGCTGGACTTCCTCAAGCAGGTCCAGCGCCAGGGCGACGCCTTCCCATTCCAGGTCAAGGTCGCGCCGCAGCTTGGCGGCGCGCTTGGCCAGGGTCAGCTCGTAGTCGTTGAAAACCCAGTCCTTGGGCTGAGCGCCCTGAGGTTCGAGGATGCCGTGTTCGACGATTTCGATCACGTAGACGTCCGACAGCTCGGTCGCCTCACAGAATTCTGCCATGTCCAGTTGAACGATCAGGGGACTGCTCATTGTCAGTGACTCCTTGGTTCTAAGGGATCAAAAATTCTCACGCGGATCGAATGCCGCTTTTTTCGCCAGCTCCTGCCACAGGGCCTTGGTGTCTTCGTCGGACTTCTTCGGCATCACGGCCTTCAGTTGCACGAACAGGTAACCGCGCTCACCGGCCTTGTTCATCAGGCCGTGGCCCTTGGCGCGCATGCGCTGGCCGTTCTGGCTGCCGGCCGGGACCTTGAGGTTGATCTTGCCGGTCAGGGTCGGCACGGCGACTTCAGCACCCAGCGCCAGCTCCCACGGAGCCAATGGCAAGGTGATGATCAGGTTCTCGCCTTCGACGTCGAATTTCGGGTGCGGTGCGAAACGGATCGTCAGGTACAGGTCGCCATTGGCCCCGCCACCCACACCCGGAGCGCCCTGCCCCTTGAGGCGAATGCGCTCGCCGTCGGTCACGCCGGCGGGAATCTTCACGTTCAGGCTCTTGCTGGTGTTGCTCACATGCTGGCCGGCCGCGTTGTACTGCGGTACCTGGAAGGTGACCTTCTTCGATTCGGTCGACAGTGTTTCTTCGAGAAAAACCCCAAGTTCCATTTCCACGTCCTGCCCTCGACGTCCGGTGCTGCGACGCGACTGTTCTCCACCACCAAAGCCTGGCCCACGGTTGCCGAATATCGAACTGAAAAAGTCCGAGAAATCGCCCGTGTCCTGGCCGCCACCACCGAAACCACCACGGCTCTGCCAGCCTGGTGGTCCCTGGAACGGCTGGCCGTGCTGGCCATAGCGGCGCAAATCATCGTATTCGGCGCGTTTGTCGGCGCTTTTCAACGCTTCATAGGCTTCCGAGGCGTCCTTGAACTTGGACTCGGCATCCTTTTCCTTGCTGACGTCGGGGTGGTATTTGCGCGCCAGCTTGCGATAGGCGGCCTTGATCGCCTTATCGTCTGCGGTCGGTTCCACACCGAGAATCTTGTAATAGTCTTTAAAGTCCATCGCGGGAATCACCATCCGTTATCAAATCGCGCCACAGGCCACAGCATGCGCTTGTTTGCAGCCATTGGTCCGACCGATCTCAAGTTTGTGACCGGCTGGCGCAGCAGAAGTTTATCGGCAGCAGGCGGGGCTTCTTGCGAGCACTCCCGCGGCTGTCCGGTTGATGCAGGGTAGTTTGGGGAGAATGTCCCATCTTTCAAGGCATTGTTTGCGAAGAATTAGCAGATAACCGGCCTTCGAATCTGGCGCGCTCTGACATACACTGCGCGGCCGTTTTTTAACCGGAACCTGAAAGACATGAACAACGCATCTCCAGCCCGTGCCGTGGGTATCGACTTTGGCACGTCCAACTCCACCGTCGGCTGGCTGCGCCCCGGCATGGAAACGCTGATCGCGCTGGAGGACGACAAGATCACCCTGCCGTCGGTGGTCTTCTTCAACATCGAAGAACGCCGCCCGGTGTACGGCCGCCTGGCGCTGCACGAGTACCTGGAAGGCTACGAAGGCCGCCTGATGCGCTCGCTCAAGAGCCTGCTGGGCTCCAAGCTGATCAAGCACGACACCAGCGTCCTCGGCACGGCGATGCCGTTCAAGGACCTGCTCGGGCTGTTCATCGGCCAGCTCAAGAACCGCGCCGAAGCCGCCGCCGGTCGGGAATTCGAAGAAGTGGTGCTGGGTCGTCCGGTGTTCTTTGTCGATGATGATCCGATGGCCGACAAGGAAGCCGAAGACACCCTGGTCGATGTGGCGCGCAAGATCGGCTTCAAGGAAGTCTCCTTCCAGTTCGAACCGATTGCCGCGGCATTCGACTACGAGTCGACCATCGAGAAAGAAGAGCTGGTGCTGATCGTCGACATCGGCGGTGGTACCTCCGACTTCTCCCTGGTGCGCCTGTCGCCGGAACGTCGCGCTGTGGATAACCGCCAGGACGACATCCTCGCCACCGGTGGCGTGCACATCGGCGGGACCGACTTCGACAAACAACTCTCGCTGGCCGGCCTGATGCCCCTGTTCGGCTACGGCAGCCGGATGAAGAGCGGCGCCTACATGCCCACCAGCCACCACATGAACCTGGCGACCTGGCACACGATCAACTCGGTGTACTCGCAGAAGTCCCAACTGGCCCTGGGCAGCATGCGCTATGACATCGAAGACACTGGTGGCATCGACCGCCTGTTCAAGCTGATCGAGCAACGCGCCGGGCACTGGCTGGCCATGGAAGTGGAAGAAACCAAGATCCAGCTGACCCACGCCGACAACCGCCACGTGCCGCTGGATCGCATTGAAGCGGGCCTGAGCGTGGACTTGAGCCGTGTACTGTTCGAGTCGGCCATCGACAATCTGCTGGAGCGGGTGCGCAACAGCGTCACCCAATTGCTGACAGACGCCGACGTGCGGGTCGATCAGGTGGATACGGTGTTCTTTACCGGTGGTTCGAGCGGGATTCCGGCGCTGCGCAACAGTGTTTCGGCGATGTTGCCGAATGCTCGGCATGTGGAAGGGAATATCTTTGGCAGCATCGGCAGTGGTCTGGCGATCGAGGCTGCCAAGCGTTACGGCTCGATGGACTGATCCGAAATCTCTGTGGCGAGGGGGCTTGCCCCCGTTGGGCTGCGCAGCAGCCCCGAAATCAGACACCGCGTACAGTCAGATTTGTTGATTCAAACTGACTGCGGTTGCTGCGCAACCGAACGGGGGCAAGCCCCCTCGCCACAATCAGATCAACAGCGGATCAAACCATCCCCACCTGCTTCAACTCACTCTTCAGATACGCGTAGTAAATCGGCCCCGCCACCACCCCCGGCAGGCCGAACGCTGCCTCGAACACCAGCATCGCCAACAGCAACTCCCACGACTTGGCACTGATCTGCCCGCCGACGATGCGCGCGTTGAGGAAGTATTCGAGCTTGTGGATGAAAATCAGGTAACCCAGCGCCGCCATGGCCACCCAGATCGACAGCGACATACCGACGATGGTGATCAGGGTATTGGACATCAGGTTGCCGATCACCGGCAGCAGGCCGAGCAGGAACGTCAGGACGATCAGGGTCTTGGTCAGTGGCAGCTTGATGCCGAACATCGGCAGCACCACGGCCAGGAAAATCCCGGTGAAGAAGGTGTTGAGCAGGGAAATCTTGATCTGGGCGAACACGATGTTGCGAAACGCCTGGACCAGCAGGTGCAGGCGATCGAACAATGCGGCGGCCAATGGCTTGCGCTTGGTCAGGTCCGGCACACGCTGCAAGGCGATGATCGCACCCAGAACCATACCGATCAGCAACGTCACAAACATGTGCGCTGCGTCCTTGCCGACCAGTTGCAAATCGCTGAGGTGCTTGCTGACCCATTCGCCAATCGCCACGCGGAACTCGGCGGCACTGGCCGGCAGATAGGCGTCGATGAACGGCGGCAGTTGCCCGCGTGCGCGGTCGACCACCCCCATGAACTTGTCGAGGGAAGCGCCGGGGTTTTCCGCCTCGTGCAGCAGGAAGCTGATGGCGCCGGCAAAGATCAGCGACAGTACGCTGACAATCAGAGTCCCCAGCAACGCCACCGCCAGCCAGCGCGCACGTCGGCCCTCGATCAGTCGTTGCAGTTGCGGGGTGAGCATGTTGACCAGTTCGAACACCAGCAACCCGGCGAGCAGGCTCGGCAGCAACCGCAGCGGCAGGACCAGTAGCAGCCCGCCAAAAATGATGACCCAGCTGATGACCAGCAAAACTTGACGCTGAGAAAACGTTGGCATACAGCCTCAACAACGAACGGCATAAAAAGGATTGGCAGTCTGCCAGCGATCCGGGGCGAGCACTAGGATTGTGTGGGGCGACCTGTAGGAGCTGGCTTGCCAGCGATAGGCTCACCACGGTGACCTGATACGCCGCGTCATCTTCATCGCCGGCAAGCCGGCTCCTGCAAGTGCAGATTATTTTTTCTTCAGGCAATCGCTCATGAACGCCTTGCGCTCGTCACCCTTGAGGGCTTTGGTGGCAGCGTCGGCGT
Source organism: Pseudomonas sp. P5_109 (assembly GCF_034009455.1). Classification (NCBI taxonomy): domain Bacteria; kingdom Pseudomonadati; phylum Pseudomonadota; class Gammaproteobacteria; order Pseudomonadales; family Pseudomonadaceae; genus Pseudomonas; species Pseudomonas sp. P5_109. The sequence continues at coordinate 658,998 of NZ_CP125380.1, read as the reverse complement.
TGCAGGTTTTCATTTTCTCCTGCTGTGGAGTCAGGGCCTTGCCGGCATCGTTTGCCGCCGGAGTAGCCTTCAGGCACGTGCTCATAAAGGCTTTGCGCTCGTCGCCCTTGAGGCTCTTGGCCGTGGCGTCGGCGTTGCAGGTAGTCATCTTTTCCTGTTGGGCTGTGGCGGCGAAGCCCTGGGAACAGAGCAGCAAACCGATCATCAACAAAGGGACGCGCATTAGCTTCATGGAGTTTTCTCCTTGTTGCCGCACCGAAGGACGCGGCCTCGTACTGGAGTGTAGACAACCCCTGTTACACCTTCCTGTTCTCCAGGTGACTGCGTCGATATTGCTCCGGCGTGCACCCGGCCTGGCGCTGGAACATGGCGATAAACGCCGAGCCGGTGCTGTAGCCCATGTCGAAGGCGATTTCCTGAATGCTGCGCTGGCTGTCCAGCGCTTCGATCGCCGCCAGAAACCGCAGGCGCTGGCGCCACTCGCCGAAACTCATGCCCAACTCCCGCACGAACTGCCGCGCCAGGGTGCGTTCACTGACATGGATGCGTGCGGCCCATTGCGACAGGGGCCGGTTATCCCCGGGCTCGGCCTGCAACGCCTCCAGGATCCCCAGCAGTCCGGGGCTGCTGGCGTAGGGCAGATAGCACTCGTGCACCGGAGCCTGTTGCAACTGGTCCACCAATACCTGGGCCAGACGCTGGTCGGCAACCTGCTCGGGGATTTTCACGTCGCGGGCGGCGAAGTCCTTGAGGATCGCCTTGAGGATGTCGCTGATGGCCAGGGTGCAGGCGCGCGACGGCAGATCGGCGCAGACCTTGGGGGCCAGGCAGACGGCGCGGTAGTTGACCGGCTGGTGGCTATAGAAACTGTGCTCGATCTGCGGCGGCACCCACACCGCGTATTGCGGTGGCGACATGAAGCGACTGCCGTCGACGTCCATGTGCAGCACGCCGTGGGCGGCATACTCCAGCGTCCCCCAGGGATGCCGGTGGGGGGCGGCGTATTCGTGGGCGTCGAAATCGGCGTAGCGGAAGTACACCGCCGACGGCAGCTCGCTGAAATCCAGCAGGTCGATGTGTTTACTGCTCATGCTGTCCGTCATCAGGGGCCGGTTGTCTGGATCGAAGTATAGGCTTGTATCCAGACAAGCGGATAATTGCCCTTCATTAACGTTCTGGTTTTTCCCGATGCAATACGCTTATCCCCTGCTGGCCATTTTCATCTGGGCCGGCAACACCGTGATCACCAAAATGTCGGCCGGGGCGATCTTCCCCGCCGAGATCGGTTTCTACCGCTGGCTGCTGGCCGGGTTGCTGTTCACGCCCTTCATGCTCAAACCGGTGCTCACCCATTGGCCGCTGATCCGCCCGAACCTGGGCAAGATCTTTGTCCTTGGTGTTCTCGGCATGGCGGTCTATCAAAGCCTGGCGTACTTCGCCGCCAGCCTGACCTCGGCCACGAACATGGGCATCATCCTGTCGCTGATGCCGCTGATGTCGCTTGCCATGGCGATCATCAGCCTCGGCCAGCGCCTGACCATGGGTGCCCTGGCCGGTGCGGTGCTGTCATTCACCGGCGTCCTGGTGGTGGTGTCGGCAGGCAGTCTTGGCGCATTGCTCGAACATGGGGTCAACCTGGGCGACGCGATGATGCTGATCGCCACCCTGGCCTACGCGGTCTACAGCACCCTGTTGAAAAAATGGCAGCTGAAACTGCCGCCGCTGGTGCTCCTGTATTTGCAGGTGCTGGTGGCCGTGGTGGTGCTGTTTCCGCTGTTCCTCGCCTCACCGAAAGTCGGCCCGACCCTGCAGAACATTCCGCTGGTGCTGTATGCCTGCCTGCTGGCTTCGATGGTCGCGCCGCTGGCGTGGATGCAGGCCGTGGTCCGTTTGGGGCCGAGCCGGACCACCCAGTTTTTCAATTTGCTGCCGTTGATTACCGCCCTGATCGCGGCGGTGGTGCTGCATGAGCAGTTGGCGCTGTATCACCTGGTGGGCGGGGTGTTGACCTTGGGTGGGGTGATTGTTTCGGAGCGTTGGACGACGGTGTTGGGGCGCACTTAGCTTTTTGTGGCGGTCTACAGCCCTGCCGCGTTCAGTCGCGCCGCATGTTCGACAAACAAGCGAATCGGCTCGGCCCCCTTGCCCACCAGCCCCAGCGACTGGTTGACGATGTCGAAGTGATCCAGCGGATACTCATCGCCAATCACCGTGCCCAGGTGCGAGCTGTAGCGCCCGACCATGCCGTCGCAATGCCCGGCTTCGCGGACGAAGGTTTTGGCGAACAGCCGGCAGCTGCGGTTGGTGCCGTCCAGCAGATTGCGCCCGCGATCGGTAATGCCCGGTTGCAAGGTGCCGGACCAGGAGTAATAGCGCACGCCATTGACCTCTTCCGGCCCGTGACCGCCCCAGGTTTCAGGCAAGCCCTGTGGATAATGCAGGTTGAACAGCGCCACGCCAGCGGTGGTAAGGGAATGGTGTGACGCATGGATATCCACCGGCAGCTTCGGCCCGCGGTAGCCGGTATCCAGCCACCCCATCAACACGCCGATCAGCCGCAGCAGAAAGCTCAGCAGACGACCACGCACGCTGTCATGGGGATAATGCTCGTGCAGGTAATCGGCGAGTTCCGAACCGTGATTCGGCCCCGCTACCGAAGTGACCGAGGCGATCAGGTCCGGGCGTTTGGCCGCCGCATAACGGGCGGTCAGCGAACCCTGGCTATGGCCGATCAGGTTGACCTTGGCGGCCCCGGTTTCCCGCAGGATTTCGTCGATACGCGCCAGCAGTTGCTCACCGCGCACTTCGTTCGAATTAAGCGGCGAAACCTGCACGGCGAACACCACCGCTCCGCCGCGGCGCAGCGCCTCGACGATCCCGTACCAGTACGGGTAAAGCACCAGGCGGATGAACCCGAGCATTCCCGGGACCAACACCAGCGGGTAACGCGGGGCAGAACCTTGGGACATGGGCGGACATCCTTGTGGTCGGGTGGTGACGCAAGGCGGGACGCAAGACATCCGCCTAGCATCGCCAGCGAAGATGACAAGTCTATGTCATGCGCCCTACTTCAACCCCACCACACCCGCGACGATCAGCCCGACCGAGACCAGTTTGATCACGCTCAGGCTTTCGCCCAGCAGCGCGAAACCGAGAAACACCGTGCCCAGGGAACCGATGGCGGTCCAGATCGGGTAGGCGATGCTCACCGGCAACTCACGCATGGCCAGGGTCAGGAAGTAGATCCCGGCCACAGCGGCCACCACCGTGATCACCGAAGGCCAGAGCCGGGTGAAGCCCTCGGCGTACTTCATGCCCATGGCGAAGGTGACTTCGAACCCGGCGGCAACCAGCAGAAACAGCCAGGCCATCTAGAACTCCCCGGCCAGCGCCAGCAAGCGCTGTTCGGCCTCGGCAGAGGATATTGCGAAGCTGCGCTCGGCGGACTCCTCACCCTCGGCAGCCACCACGGTGACGTCCGTGATGCCGATGAACCCGAGCACCGTGCGCAGTAGTTTGTCGGCATGGTTCATGGCTTCCAGCTCACCTCCCGGGCCAAAACCGAAGCCGCCACGGCTGGTGATGATCAGGGCTTTTTTGCCCTGCACCAACGGTTGGTACTGGGCCACGCCATTGTCCAGGGTGTGATCGAAGGTCAACCCGACGCGCACGATCTGATCGATCCAGGCCTTGAGGCCACTCGGTACGCTGAAGTTGTGCATCGGCGTGGAAATCAGCAACACATCGTGGCCGAGCAGTTCGCCGACCAACTCGTCGCTGAGCGCCAGATCGGCCTGCATCGACAGCGGCCGAGCGTCGGGCTCGGGGTAAAACGCGGCGGCCACGAATGCCTCGTTGACCGGTGGAATCAACGCCCGACCGACTTCGCGTCGGGTCAACTGTGAGTGTGGATGACGGGTCTGCCAGGCCGACAGAAATACTTCGGCCAAACGGCGCGAGTGCGAGCGATCACCACGGGGACTGGCATGAACGGCAAGAATTTTACTCATCTGAATCTCCTCAGGGTTAAACTCAAACGGCTTGTGGCTTGCAGCTTGAAGCTCGCCACCGCTCTCGTTCAAATGAGCAGAAATCAGTCTGGATGAATGTATTTCATCCATGGAGTGTTCAATGTTTGCTTCGTTGCCGTTGACCGCCCTGCGTGCCTTCGAATCCGCCTCACGCCTGTTGAGCTTCAAGGCCGCCGCCGAAGAACTGTCGGTCACCCCGACGGCTGTGTCCCATCAGATCCGCTCCCTGGAGAGTTGGCTCGGCGTGCCGTTGTTCGAGCGCTTGCCACGCCAGGTGCGCCTGACCGAATGCGGCGAACGGCTGTTCCAGAGCCTGCACGGGGCCTTCCTGGAAGTGGCGCAAAGTGTCGATACACTGCGCCCACAACGCAGCAGCGCCAACCTGACGGTCTCCACCACCGCGGCCTTTGCCGCGCTGTGGCTGGTGCCACGGTTGGGACGTTTCTACGCCCGGCACCCGAACATCAGCGTACGTCTGGATACCCATTGCGAAGTCATCGATCTGCATCAGGACGCCAGTGTCGATCTGGTGGTGCGCTACAGCCTCGACGATTACCCCAACCTGTACGGCCAGTGCCTGTTCGATGAGTCCTTCGGTGTCTATGGGTCCCCCGAGCAAGTGGCCCTGGCGTCGAGTCGCACACCGGTGCTGATCAGCGTGCGCTGGCACAACTCCAAACTCTATGCCCACGGCTGGGAGGCTTGGTGCGCGCGATCCGGTGAAACCTGGCTGAACGACCGGCCCGCCGTGCGCGAATACGACGAAGAGCATTACGCCCTGCAAGCGGCGATTGCCGGGCAAGGCCTGGTATTGGCGAGCAATATTCTGGTGTCGGAAAGCGTGGCCAGCGGGCTGTTGTTGCCTTACCGGGGGGAAATCCAGGTCGAGGGTGCCGGCTACAGCGCGTTGTGTGTGCCGGGGCGTGAGCGGCATCCACCGGTTCGGGCATTTTTTGCGTGGCTGCGTGAAGAGGCATTGTTGTCCGGGCATGCGGTGCGCTGAGCGGAATCGACAACAGTTCAAATAGTTTTTAGTTGAGCAATAACTTTAGATTGCCCCGCACACTAAAAACAACCACACACCACCAACACTAAACACAACTAAAAAATCCAAGTTACAAACCTCAACTAGACTTTAAGAATAATGGAATTATCCTAACAACTCCAGCCAACCGGCTATTCACACAAACAAGTAAAGGATTACTTTTATGCTACTTGAACAACGACTGGAATTCATTGACTCCCTGCCGTCCTTACCGATCCAGATACAGCGTTCGGCATTTTACTCTGATTCGCTTTCAAATGAACCTGAGCACGACATCAACAAACCAACCGCCAGTGTAATGCCCGGCACTATCGACGCCTTCCTGCCCGGCGTTTCGAAGGAAAACATCAGCGACATCAACTTGTGCAAACTCGTCATGCAGAACGCGGCCACCAAAAAATTCCCCGAAGATGCGCAACTTTTCGAATGGTACCGCTACTATGTCGACGGCCTGAGCAAACTGGGCTGGGTGACGCAAAACAGGAATATCCAGGAAGTTACCATCCGGAAAGTTGGCCTGACGATGGATCAGGTTGCGCTCGAAGTGACCGCAGGGTTGATTGGCGGCAATGCTGCAAAGGTTCTGGCTGATGTTGCTAAAAAGACCGTCGAAGCAGTGCAGAAAAATCCCGGCGTCATTCAGTTGTTTGATCGTAACCAAAAGCTGGGCAAGCAGGCGAAATTCGACATTGCACCGATCTGGGTGGACAACAACATGCAACCGAATATGGTCCTCAACTGCATTTCCCTGGATGCAAGGGAGAGCACCCGCGGCATTCTGTTCTGGAAGTCGACCCAGCAGTCCACCACAATAAAAACCGGCGCTGTTCGTACTTACCTGGACAGCAAAGTTTTTTCCGGCCTGCGCGATGACCTGTACAACAAATTCAGCGCGACCGGCAAGAAGTACATTATCGATATGCCTGACCTCGATGAAATGTAACCGCCACCAACATGTTTAAATCGGCCTAACCTTCCGATTTAAACAACTTTTTGTGCACACTTTCGCGCAGGACAACACATGAAAAATATCATTTTCGACACTTGGCTAATTAATGGAAACATAACAGTTTTTTGTGGACTGCACGAAGACAGCTTTAAAAAAGACATCTTATCGTCCAGCCTGTTTGGCGAACTGGTAGCGTCAAAAAAAAGCGATAACCCTGTGGTTTCCTGGCCAACTTATACAGCTACCGTTCAAAAAATTGGCTGGATGGGTAATAGCCGAGGGAACCAGCGCCTCGACTTTGAAAACAGCAGTCTGTTGAGTCTCATTGGAGAATGCGCAGGGAGTACCTTGTCAAAAGATGAACGGCAAGCGCTCACCAATGCATGGGGTCACCTGACAAATCTCCAGCCTGACTCACCAGCGATCAGGGCAATCGTCGAGAAACTTCAAAGAAACGCTACCGTGAGTGAATCCAACCCCCATGCAACGGCTTCAACGGCTGCATTGCTCACAATTATTCGCAACGATAAAACCGTAGTCACCCTGCAAGTGACATTCGAAACGACCCACGAGCTGGAAAGCGAACTACTCGTCCAGCCTGTACTGAACGCCATCAATAACGACCAGACCAACAGTTGGCAGTTGTGCTGTTTACTGGATGAGCGTTATTACAATGAGATACGAGAAGATGTCCTCAAGAAACTCGGGTGCAAAATTGAAACAAAACTGCTGCACATCCCTGCCCCCCCCGACTTGAACTGAAAGATCGAGCCTGCAATACGTTCAAACGCCCCGAATCGGGGCGCTTGAACTGTTCACCGGCACCCTCAGTTTTTTACCGTCTTGGGCGCCTTGCCCATCTTCATCTGCTCCAGCAACGGCGCACACTGATTCGGCTCGCCACCACTCGGCGCCACCAGCGCCAACAACCCGGCCGCCGGTGCGGCGATCACCCCCAGTGCCACCATCCCGGCCCCGCGCAACATCAATGGCACGGCCTTGACCCCCGCATCGGGCTTGATGAACTTGCCGCGCACATACAGTGGCGAGCGCAATGAAATCAGGCGCCAACCCTTGGATTCCGGGGTGATGGTCAGGTCCAGTTGTTCGGTCGCCATGTTCGCGGTGCCATCGATGTAGACGACTGCGTTCTCGGTGTCGAACACAAACAAGCGGGTACTGGCCAGGCCGGACTGGATGCCGAAGTCGGCGGCCGCGCAGTTGATCTTTACTTCCTTGTCACCAAAGATCTTGCCCACCACGTAGTTGCCGACGTTCAAGCCCGCCAGCTCCATCAGTTCGCGACTGATGGCACCATCATTGATCAGCATTTTCAGATTGCCATTGGCGCTGCCCAGCAACTTGGCCACCGAGTTGCCGCGCCCGCTGATATCGGCATCGCCGTTGAGTTCGCCGAAACTGGTTTTCATCGGCTCAAAACCGGGGAACAACTGTTTGAGCTTGAACCCGCGCGCGGTCAGTTTTGCCTGGCCTTCCAGTGGGTCGGTGTGTCCGTTCAGGCGAATCTGCGCATCCAGCTTGCCGCCGGCCACGCCGAAGCGCAGCGGCTCGAGACTGAGCACGCCATCGGTGAGCACCAGATGGGTATAGAGGTCGTTGAACGGCAGTTTTTCACTGTGCACGATGCGCTTGCCGGTGAACTCGACATCGGCGTCCATATCGCGCCAGCGATCGGTCTTGAACTCTTCGACCGGCAGCACTTTGTCCGCCGGTTGTTTGCTGTCACCGCCACGGGCCTTCTGTTTGGCGTTGGAATCGGCACCGATCAGCGGCGCCAGATCGGCGAACAGCAGTTGATTGGACAGCAGCGAGCCGCTGAGTTTTGGCCGTGGCTGGCTGGCGACATAGGTCAGATTGCCGTGGATGTCGCTCTCGCCGATCTTGCCGTTGAATTCTTCATAGCGGAACACCGCGCCACCGGTTTCATGCAGCTTGGCGATCAGATGGCCGTCGGTGGCATAGGGAGGTGTGTCCGGCAGGATCACACCGGTCAGCGGGTAGAGGTTGCCCAGGCTGGTGCCGGTCAGTTTCAGGCGCAGGTCCAGTGCGCCGAGGTTCAGCGGATCGGTCAGGGTGCCGGCCAATTCGACGCTGGAATCGGCAATCCTCACCTGTGCCTGGAGCGGAAACGGCCGCGCCGCGTCCTGCAGCGCCAACAGCCCGCCAATCTTGCCCTGGCCCGCGAGTTTCTGGCCGTGGTACTGGCCGTTGACCTTGAGGGCGAACGCATAATCCTGGGGTGAGGAGCCCTTTTCCTGCGCGGCTTTCGCCGCTTTATCACCGACGATATCGCTGAACGGGATCGGTTTGCCCAATGGATCGATCAGCACGTCGAGTTGAGTCTTCAGACTCTGGTCGTCGAGGGTGACGTGGCCCTTGTCGAAACCGATCGCGCCGATATCCACCTCCCAGCTGGATGGCTCTGCGGTCGGGTCTTTAGGGTCGAACTTGAACGTCCAGTTGGCACGCCCGTCAGCCAGGCGTTGCAGCTCGGCATTCGGTTCAGTGAGATCGATACGCGGGATCACCACCCGCTGCGCCAGCAACGCCAGGGGAGAAATACGCAACTCGACACGCTTGAGGGTGACCATCTGCGCTTGCTTCGACCAGTCCGGATTACCCAGGCTGAGGTCCTCGGCCACCACATGGGGCCACGGCACCCAGGCGCGCCAGCCGCTTTCATCGGGCTCGGGCCGCCAGACCACCGACAGATTGCCGTTGATGGCAAAAGCACGGTGCAGTTCTTCGGAAACTTTGGCGTTGAGCGGCGGTTTGATCCGGTTCCAGTCGAAGAACACGATGATCAGTACCAGCAACACCAGCAAGGTCAGAAAAGTGGAAAGGGTCCAGACAAACGTCTTTTGGGTGCGCGTCATTGCACAGGGCTCCTGATACGACTGAGCGCCCCGACTGCGACGCACATGTGAAACGGTGAGCCGGAAGCGGCTCGCCATGAAGTCTACGACTGATAAAAGCCCGGCAGGTTTAATCGAAAGGCCGATTTCGCCGAATTCGACCAGTCCAATACTGACCCATCAGTCATTCAGCGTTACCGGCCTCGCACTTCTGCATGGCACAGGTGAGTCGAAAATACCCAAACCGGTGCAAGACAACTCGCCGGAAACGCCCGATCTAGAGCCTGCGCAGCAAACAATCAATTCCGTTGATTATTACCATTGCGTTTATGAACTTTTATATCGACTTATCGAGAGTAGCATTGCCCTCGTACCCACTTTTTCGCACCCCCGAGGAGCAAAACAATCATGAAACGCCAACTACTGCTTAGCCTTACCCTCTCAATGCTGGCCAGCACTGCTTTTGCACTGCCTGCCGCTGATCAAGCGACTCCTCAAGTGAAAGACAGCCGCTCGGTGTTCAGCCAAACCGTCGCCGCCGATGGCTCGGACCGCACTCCTCAAGGCCAGACCCTTGCCGAAGGCGGTAACGATCGCCTGAAAGAAAAAGGCCTGATCACTCAGGATGGCTCGGACCGCACCCCACAAGGCCAAACCCTGGCAGCCGATGGTTCCGATCGCACTCCACAAGGTCAAACCTTGGCCGCTGACGGTTCCGATCGCACCCCACAAGGTCAAACCCTGGCTGCTGATGGTTCCGATCGCACTCCACAAGGTCAAACCCTTGCCGCTGACGGTTCCGACCGCACTCCACAAGGCCAGGCCCTGGCTGCCGACGGTTCGGATCGCACTCCACAAGGTCAAACCCTCGCTGAAGGCGGTGGTGACCGTGTGATCGAACGCAACAGCGCCCTGAGCTAAGCCCCATGGCCGCCCTGAAAAAAAGCCCAATCCCCGGATTGGGCTTTTGACTTTTCAGCGGTCCGCTTGATAGATATCGCATCTCCCCGCTTGATCCCCCCTACAGTCGTTCGACGCCGGCAAAGCCGATTTGCTAGAGTGCGCCGCGTCCCCATCCAGAAAACGCCCTTGCAATGCTGCCCCGCGCCGAACAGAAACAACAGACCCGTAACGCCCTGATGGACGCTGCCCGGCGCCTGATGGATGGCGGCCGAGGATTCGGCAGCCTGAGCCTGCGCGAAGTCGCGAAAACCGCCGGCATCGTACCGACCGGTTTCTATCGCCATTTTGCCGATATGGATGAACTGGGCCTGGTGCTGGTCAGCGAAGTCGGCCAGACATTCCGCGAAACCATTCGCCTGGTACGGCACAACGAGTTCGTGATGGGCGGCATCATCGATGCCTCGGTGCGGATCTTTCTCGACGTGGTCAGCGCCAACCGTTCGCAGTTCCTGTTTCTCGCCCGCGAGCAATACGGTGGTTCGCTGCCGGTGCGCCAGGCCATCGGCCGCTTGCGTGAAAACATCAGTTCGGACCTGGCGGCGGATTTGTCACTGATGCCAAAACTGCAGCATCTGGACATCGACGACCTGAGCGTCATGGCGGACCTGATCGTCAAAAGCGTGTTCGCCACCCTGCCGGACATCATCGATCCGCCAGCCGAAGCCTTGCCCGAACACCTGACGCCCCAGGCGAAAATCACTCAGCAGCTGCGGTTTATCTTTATCGGCCTCAAGCATTGGCAAGGGCTGGGAAGCACCGAATAAACCTGTGGGAGCGGGCTTGCTCGCGAAGGCGCCAGCACATTCAGCATTCATGTGACAGACACTCCGCTTTCGCGAGCAAGCCCGCTCCCACACTGAACCTCACCGCCTCAACTTGGTGCGCAAATCAAAAACAGCGCACCAACTTCATCCAAAAAGCCCATCACCTCGCAACTTATCCGACCCATCCCACAGCCATTTCCTACACATCGCGTCGATTGGCAAGCCCCTTGCTCTAGCCTGAGCATTGTCCATTGCTGGAAGCCTTCCGATGCTGGTGATTCATCGCAGAATCGACCCTCAACCCCTTTGGGCCGCCGAACTGCACTTGACGTTCGAGGCTCGCAGCAAAAGCCGTTTGCGCTGTTTCAGTGCCGAGGGCGAGGACGTCGGGTTGTTTCTGGAGCGAGGCCAGCCGCCGTTGTTTGACGGCGAATACCTGCAAGCCGAAGACGGGCGAATCGTGCGTGTCTGCGCCCGCCCCGAACAATTGCTGCACGTCACCTGCGCCAATGCCTTCGAACTGACCCGCGCGGCCTATCACCTGGGCAACCGCCATGTCGCCCTGCAAGTCGGCAGCGGCTGGTTACGCCTGCTCGACGACTACGTGCTCAAGGCCATGCTTGAACAACTCGGCGCCCATACCGAGAACATCGAAGCGCCGTTCCAGCCGGAACATGGCGCCTACGGCGGTGGCCATCATCATTCGCGCCATGGCGATGAAGACTTCAACTACGCGCCGAAACTGCACCAGTTCGGCGTACGCCCATGAACCCGGCCTGGGCGCTGCTGCGCCTGGCCAGTCCGCAATTGCCGATTGGCGGCTACAGCTACTCCCAAGGGCTGGAGATGGCTGTGGATAACGGCCGCGTTCATGACCCCGACAGCGCCCGACGCTGGATCAGCGATCAGTTGCTGTTGAATCTGGCGCGCTTCGAAGCGCCATTGCTGCTGGCTCATTGCGTGGCCGCCACGGCAGAAAACTGGGGCAAATTGCTGCAACGCTGCGAAGAACACCGCGCCAGTCGCGAAACCCGCGAATTGCATCAGGAGAGCCGGCAGATGGGCTACTCGTTGCAGCAATTGCTCAACGGCTTGCCGGAGCTTGACGCTGCGGCTCGCGCATTTCTCGAACAACGCACCGAGCCCCACCTGGCCCTGGGTTGGGCGTTGGCCGCGCGCGCCTGGCAGATCAGCCCGCAGGACGCCCTGGCCGCGTGGCTATGGAGCTGGCTGGAAAACCAGTTGGCGGTGCTGATGAAAACCTTGCCACTGGGTCAGCAAGCCGCCCAGCGCCTGACCAGCGAACTGTTGCCGCTGCTTCAACAAGCTCAACACAACGCCACTCAAATCGATCCCGACCATTACGGCAGCGCCGCTTTCGGCCTGTCCCTGGCGTGTATGGCCCACGAGCGCCAATACAGCCGCCTGTTCCGTTCCTAGGGCCCCCTTGTTTTGGAGAATCACATGAACACACAACCCCTGCGCATCGGCATCGGCGGCCCGGTCGGCTCCGGTAAAACCGCCCTGACCCTGGCCCTGTGCCTGGCCCTGCGCGAGCGCTACAACCTGGCCGTGGTGACCAACGACATCTACACCCGCGAAGACGCCGACTTTCTGGTGCGCAACGAAGCCCTGGCGCCGGAACGCATCATTGGCGTGGAAACCGGCGGCTGCCCGCACACGGCCATCCGCGAAGACGCCTCGATCAACCTCGAAGCCGTGGATCAACTGAACCGCCGCTTTCCGGGCCTGGACCTGATTCTGGTGGAGTCCGGTGGCGACAACCTCTCCGCCACCTTCAGCCCGGAACTGTCCGACCTGACGATCTACGTGATCGACGTTTCGGCCGGCGACAAGCTGCCGCGCAAGGGTGGGCCGGGGATCTGCAAATCCGACCTGTTGGTGATCAACAAGATCGACCTCGCGCCGCTGGTAGGGGCGTCGCTGACGCTGATGGACAGTGACACCACGCGCATGCGCAACGGCAAGCCGTTCGTGTTCAGCAACCAGAAAACCGGCCAGGGCCTGGAACAGATCATCGCCTTCATCGAACGCCAGGGCTTGCTGACCGCGGCCTGATCACGATTTCAACAAGGAAGCTTATCCATGACACTCAAACGCATTCTCGGCGCCTTGGCACTACTGCTGACCCCGGCCCTCGCCTTCGCCCACCCGGGGCACGGCGACAACGGTTTGATCGCCGGTATAAGCCATCCGCTTGGCGGTCTCGACCACTTGCTGGCGATGCTCGCGGTCGGTCTCTGGGCTGCACAGCAACAAGGCGTCGCACGCTGGGCGCTGCCGTGCACCTTCGTCGGCACCCTGCTGATCGGCGGATTGCTGGGTTTTGAAGGACTGAACCTGCCAGCCCTGGAGAGCGGGATTGCCGCTTCCGTGCTGGCTTTGGGGCTGGCGGTTGCGTTGGCAGTGCGTCCACCGTTGGTGATGGCGGTAGGGGCGACGGCGTTGTTTGCGCTGTTCCATGGCGTCGCGCACGGACTGGAACTGCCCGACATGTCGAGTCCCTGGACCTACGCCACAGGTTTTGTCGCGGCGACCGCGGTGTTGCACGCGGCGGGTTATGCGCTGGTGCGAGTGTTGCCGCAGGCCGCAGCGCCTCTGGTGCGACTGGCGGGCGCGGCTTCGGCGGCGACCGGGGTGTGGTTGCTGGCAGGTTAATTCTCTAGCGCCTTCCACGGCCTCTTCGCGAGCAAGCCCGCTCCCACATGGGTGCTGTGTACACAACTCCATTGTGGGAGCGGGCTTGCTCGCGAAAGCGGCCTGACAGACACCACCCCTCTCAGGCCTGCTAACATGTCGCGCAATCGCCCCTGCCGTGACGACGCCAGCCAATGCCGCCTGTTTCCCGCTCCGCCTCTCAGCCTGAACTGACCGCCCTGTTCGCCTCGGTGCAACAGCACTTCCTGAACGTCATCGTGCCGCTTTGGCAAGGTCCGGGTTGGAACGCCGACATGGCGTTGCCCTACGAGGCGCTGGATGCCGAACACCAGCCGCTGCCACCGCAACGCTATCGGGCCATGGCCTGTGCGCGGCAGTTGTATCTGTTTGCCAGCCTGATCGATCAGGTGCCGGGCGCCGAAGAGCGTGCCGCCGCCTTGTTCCGCTCGTTGCAACGGCACTTCCACGATGCCGAGCACGGTGGCTGGTTCTACAGCGTCGATGCACAAGGGGCGCCGCTGGATCAGCGTAAAGACCTCTATACCCACGCCTTCATCCTGTTCGCCTGCGCCCATTACTGGGACAAGGTCCGCGAGCCCTTGGTCGAGTCGGTACTCAACGCCTCGCTGGAAGTGATTGCGCAGCGTTTCGCCACGGACGACGGTCTGTACGAAGCCACGCTCGACCGCGACTGGGCATCGCTGGATAGCGGCCCTTTGCAAAACCCGCTGATGCACCTGGCCGAAGCGTTCCTCGCCACTCTGTCGGTGCGTGAGGACCTCGACGTGCAACACGCGCTCGTCGAGTTATGCACAGCCATGCACGCGCGGTTTATCGATCCGCAGCACGGCGTATTGATGGAAAAGCCGCTGGGGTCTGTGGATAACTGGTTTGAACCGGGGCACCAGTTCGAATGGTATTTCCTGCTGGAATCTTCGGCGCTGTTGCGCACTTCGACGCTGCACGCCGATCTGGAGCGGGCCTTCGCCTTTACCGAGCAAGTGGGCGTCGAACAGCAGACTGGCGCCGTACGGGCGATGCTCGACCTTGAATCGGATGGCGGCGTGCGGGACGCCACGCAGCGTATCTGGGCCCAGGCCGAATACCTGCGCGCGTTGACGCTGCGCCCGGACAGCGAAGCAGCTGTCCTGCGTCAATTGCAGGCATTGCAGCAACGCTCGCTGCATGCGGGCGGTTGGTATGAATGCCGTGATGAACAGGGTGAAGTCAGCCGCCGCGACATGCCGTCGACCACGCCTTATCACCTGGCGACCTGTTATCACGGGTTGGCGGAATATCTCGACTGACTCTGTGGCGAGGGAGCTTGCTCCCGTCGGGGTGCGAAGCGCCCCCCCCACACATTGGCTGCCACCTTTCATCTGACGTAGCGCGTTAACCTGCTTTACGGCTGCTTCGCAGCCGAGCGGGAGCAAGCTCCCTCGCCACAGATCTTTCACTGGTCACTCAATCCACTTGCGGTCCCCGGTAAAGCTGATGGTCAGCCATCGTGCGGCATCCGGCTCGCCAAGCTTTGTGGATATCTCCTCGCGCAAGCTGTCCAACTGCCCCACACCGTCCAGCCAGTAATCCTTCGGCAATACGATGTGAATCTCGATAAAACAGGCCCTGCCGTGTTTCTGCACGTAGGAAATGTAGTCGTCGAAACCATGCTCGACCTTCGCCACCTCCATCACCTGACGCACCTTGTCGTCCAATTGATCCGGGACAATCCCCAAGACATCGCGCAAGGCCGGGCCGAGGATTTTGAAGGCCGGGGGAAGCATGCCCAAGGCCAGCAGAATCAGGATCATCGGGTCGACATACACCGCCCACTGGTCGTAGCCCTGAGTCTTGAGCAGCAGCGCGATGAGGAAACTCACCAACAGTCCCGCCGACAGCATCGCGTCCACCAGCCAACTGATGTTGTCGAACTGGATCAGCGATGATTTGAGTGTGCGATTGCGATGGCGGACGTAAAAGAAATAAATGAGCTCAACGACAGTGAAGAACGCCGCGTAGAAGATCACCAGCCCGAGCTCGACCTCGCGGCCACCACTGATGATGCCGAACACACCGTTGAGAAAGGCATAAATGGCGACCAGGAAAATGAAGCAACCCTCGATCACCAACACCATGGGTTCCAGGTGCCAGGAGCCGAACTGGAAGCGCTGATTGCTTTCCTTGGCGATCAGCTTGGCGGTGATCAGCATCAGCACCTTGATGAAGGCCGCGATTAACGAAAAGAAGCCATCGAACAGGATGGATTGGGCGCCAGAGACAAAACCGGTGATGATCCCGGCGAACGTCACGGCGAGCATCAGGAAGGTCGATTGTTTGAGCAGCGACTGCTCGCCTCGATTACTCACTGGATCTCCTCTAATACCTCTAGACCGCCGGGTGTGGCGGGCTGCTTGAGGGAGGAGTCTAGCTGAAGCTTTGTGTCACCTGAGCCGGCCCCTTCGCGAGCAAGCCCGCTCCCACATTGGATCGCGGTCAAATGCGGGCTTGCTCGCGAAGAACGATGACTCTGTATTAAGCCTTGCCACCACTGCGATCAATAGCAAACCCGGCCCAGGTCTGGCTGACCGGCATCAGTTCCAGGCTGTTGATATTGATGTGCGCCGGAGCGTTAAGCACCCAGAAAATAGTCTCGGCGATGTCTTGCGGCTGAATCGGCTCGGCGCCGGCGTAAGTGGCGTCGTAGCGCTCCTGATCACCGGCAAAACGCACCAGCGAGAACTCGCTCTCGCACAGGCCCGGTTCGATGTTGCTGACCCGTACGCCCGTGCCCTGCAGGTCGCAGCGCAGGTTCAGGGAGAACTGTTTGACGAACGCCTTGGTCGCGCCATAGATGTGGCTGCCCGGGTACGGGTAGTTGCCGGCGATGGAGCCCAGGTTGACGATGCCAGCACCGCGACCGTGAGCGATCAGGCGCGGCAACAGCAGGCGGGTGCTGTACATCAGGCCCTTGACGTTGGTATCGACCATGGTGTCCCAATCGTCCAGGTCGCACTTGGGCGCCGGATCAACACCCAGGGCCAGCCCGGCGTTGTTGATCAACCCGCGCAGTTTGGCAAAGGATGGCGGCAGATTGGCAATCGCCTCCTCCATGGCCTTGCGATCACGCACATCGAGCACCAGGCCATGGACTTCGGTCTGCTTCGACAGCTCGGCGCACAGCGCATTGAGGCGCTCTTCACGACGGCCTGTCAGCACCAGTTTCCAGCCGGCCTCGGCAAAACGACGGGCACAGGCTTCACCAAAACCGGAGGTCGCGCCGGTAATAAACAGGGTGTTGGACATCGTGTTCTCCTTGCTTCGGCTGATCGCCAGCCATTGGAATAGAAAATCAGCAGGCAGCATGCCCGGCCTTGTTCACAGCGGCAACCACCGTTCAAACTGTTCAAAAAACGCTCAACCCCGGCAACCCCTTGGCCAGCGTGGCCTGCAGCCATGTGCGCGCACGTTATCCACAGGCCGGTCCACAGTCTTTGGGGGCAAGTGAAAAAGCTGCAAGCCGCTATCCACAAGGCTCTGCGCGGGGTTTTGAAACTTTTTTGCTTGACCCTCAACCGTCCGCTGTGTAGCCCTTGGCGATTTTCATGACTGGCGGGTCAAACCAGCGATGGCGCCAAGCCAGTAACCACGGCCTTCAGCCGAGTCTTTCCAGAGTTTAACCACAGACTTATCCACAGGCTTGCCGACAGCGATTCCACAGACTTTCACCCCGAACAAAAGGGTTGACAAAGCGGCCTTCAAGCTGAGCAAAAACACTTGATCAAAAAATAGCCAAAGCTCTGCAAGCCACGATTTTAAAGGCCTCCAGCCAGCTACTCCCACGTTATTCACAGCCGGTTCCACAGCAAACGGGGACAAGTCAAAACCGTGGCAAAACAACTATTTGCAGCGGCTTTATGTCGCGGTTTCGGAGCTCGGAAATTTTGTTTTCCACAATTTCCCCGAATGCCGTCACCGAACCCTGTAGGAGCGAGCTTGCTCGCGATGGGCGTCAACGATAACGCGAACATTCTGGATGAACGCGTTGCCCTGGAGACCTTCGCGAGCAAGCTCGCTCCTACAGGGGACTGGTGGGGTAATGGAGATGTAAAAAAGCCCCGGCGATTGCGCGCCGGGGCTTGTGTATAACCACTGAAACTCAGTGACCGCCGAGATAGGCGTTACGCACATCCTCGTTGACCAACAACTCCTTGCCGGTGCCGGTCATGCGGATTTCCCCGTTGACCATCACATACGCCCGGTCCGACAACCGCAGTGCGTGGTTGGCGTTCTGCTCCACCAGGAAGATGGTCATACCGGTCTTGGCCAATTCCCGCAGGGTTGCGAAGATCTGCTTCACCACGATCGGCGCAAGGCCCAGGCTCGGCTCATCCAGCAGCAACAACTTGGGACGGCTCATCAGGGCACGGGCGATGGCGAGCATCTGCTGCTCGCCGCCGGACATGGTCATCGCCCGCTGGGTGCGTCGCTCTTCGAGCCGCGGGAACAGCTCGAACATGCGTTGCATGTCTTCCTTGGCGTACTTGTCACCGATAGGGATGGTGCCCATCAGCAGGTTTTCTTCGACTGTCATGTCGGGGAACACCCGCCGCCCTTCCGGCGATTGCGCGATGCCGTTGGAAGCGATGTAGTGGGACGACTTGTGGGTAATGTCCACGCCCTGGTAGAGGATCTGCCCGTCCGCCGCCCTTGGCTGGCCGAAAATCGACATCAGCAGGGTCGACTTGCCGGCGCCGTTGGAGCCGATAAGGCTGACGGTTTCCCCTTCGTTGATGTGCAGCGAGACTTTCTTCAGGGCCTGGATAGGCCCGTAGAACACGTCCAGGTTCTTGAGTTCGAGGATGGGTTGGCTCATAGCACCACTTCCTCTTCATCGGCGCCCAGGTAGGCCGCGATCACTTTCGGGTCGTTACGAATCGCATCGGGTCCGCCCTCGGCGATGACGATGCCGTGGTCCAGCACCACGATGTGGTCGGAAATACTCATAACCATGCCCATGTCGTGTTCGATCAGCACCACGGTCAGATCGTGCTCGTCGCGCAGCAGCCGTATCATCGCGCTCAGCGCTTCGGTTTCCTGAGGGTTGAGGCCGGCAGCCGGTTCGTCGAGGCAGATGATCTGCGGACGGGTGCACATGGCACGGGCGATTTCCAGACGGCGCTGCTGACCGTAGGACAACTCGCCGGCCAGGCGGTTGGCGCAGTCCACCAGGTCCACGACTTCCAGCCAGTAGAACGCATGGTCGAGCGCATCGCTTTCGGCCTTGCGGTAGCCCTTGGTGTTCAGGATGCCGGCCAGCATGTTGCGGTTGACCCACATGTGCTGGGCCACCAACAGGTTTTCCAGCACCGACATTTCCTTGAACAGGCGAATGTTCTGGAACGTACGCGCCAGCCCGGCGCGGTTTACCAGGTGAGTGCCACCGAACGCCTTGTAGAACAGCCGACTGGCGAAGGATTTCGGCGAAACGAAATCCGTTGGTTTGAACGACTCGCCCAGCAGTTTGATGACGTTGGTCTGTTGCCCACGAATGTTGAGTTCGATCTTGCCGCCGGAGGCCTTGTAGAACCCGGTCAGGCAGTTGAACACGGTGGTCTTGCCGGCGCCGTTGGGGCCGATCAGGGCGAAGATCGAATTGCGTTTGACCTTCAGGCTGACATCGCTCAACGCCTTGATGCCGCCGAAGTGCATCATCAGCTTTTCGACACTGAGTACGACTTCGCTCATGGCGCTACTCCTTTACGCGGGGTCACACCGGTACGGCTGATCCGAATCAGGCCGCGCGGTCTCCAGATCATCATCAACACCATCAGGATGCCGAACAGCAGCACAC
Source organism: Pseudomonas sp. P5_109 (assembly GCF_034009455.1). NCBI lineage: Bacteria > Pseudomonadati > Pseudomonadota > Gammaproteobacteria > Pseudomonadales > Pseudomonadaceae > Pseudomonas > Pseudomonas sp. P5_109. Next base: position 639,840 of record NZ_CP125380.1, on the reverse strand, counting down.
GGTACTCGGCAAAGCCGCGCAGCAGCTCCGGAGCCACGGTCAATACGAAGGCCGCGATGACCACACCGATGGTTGAGCCCATGCCGCCGAGTACCACGATGGCGAGGATCAGGGCCGATTCGAAGAAGGTGAACGAGGTCGGGTTGACGAAGCCCTGGTAGGTGGCGAAGAACACCCCTGCCAGACCCGCCGTCGAGGCACCAATGGTGAACGCCGAGAGCTTGACCAGCACGTGGTTCAGGCCCATGGAACGGCAGGCGATTTCATCTTCGCGCAGGGCTTCCCAGGCGCGGCCCACCGGCATGCGGGTCAAGCGATGCTTGATATACAGCACGGCCAGCACCACCAGGAACAGCACTGCGTAGATGAAGTAGTACTTCACGTCCGGGTTGTAGGTGAGGCCAAAGAACTCATGGAACGGTACGCCGCCATCCTTCGCCCGCTTGCCGAACTCCAGGCCGAAGAACGTCGGCAGCGGTGCCGGCATGCCATTCGGGCCGCCCGTCAGCGACAACCAGTTGTTGAGAATAAGGCGGATGATCTCACCGAAGCCCAGGGTCACGATCGCCAGGTAGTCACCGTGCAGGCGCAGCACCGGGAAACCGAGGATGCAACCGGCCAGGCCGGCGGTGATCGCCGCCAGCGGCAGCACCGTCCAGAACCCCAGCCCCAGGTATTGATACCCGAGCGCCAGACCGTAGGCACCGATGGCGTAGAACGCCACGTAGCCAAGGTCAAGCAGGCCGGCCAGGCCGACCACGATGTTCAGCCCCAGCCCCAGCAGCACATAGATCAGTCCGAGGATGACCACGCCCAACAGGTAGGAGTTGGAGAAAAACGGGAACACCACGGCGATCACGATGACCAGCGGGATGATCCAGCGCAGCCGCGACTTGTAGTCAGGCGCCAGCACGTGCACCCCGGAGCCTGTCGATTCAAAGCCTTCGAGGATTTTCAGGCCCTTGGGTGTCTGCAGGAACATGCTCAAGGCAAAGCGACCGGCCATGACGATCGCCACGATCCACGCCACCCGGGTGGTTTCCAGGTTGAAGCCATAGCCATCGAGAACGACGCCGACAATCGGTCCGAACACAATCAGGGCAATGAGGCCGGCAAGAATCGCGTCAACCAGACTTTTTTTGATATCAATGGTTTTTTTAGTGGTTGAAGACATCGCTTACACCTTCGACACAAGAGGACGGCCGAGCAGGCCTTGAGGCCGAAAGACCAGAACGAGGACCAGCAGCGAGAAGCTGAAAACGTCCTTGTAGTCCGAGTTCACCAGACCGGAAAACAGCGACTCGGAAATGCCGAGAATGATCCCGCCAAGCATCGCGCCAGGCAGTGAGCCAATCCCGCCGAGTACTGCGGCGGTGAACGCCTTGATCCCGATGATGAAGCCGGCATAGAAGTCGAATGTGCCGTAGTTCATGGTGATCAGCACGCCGGCCAGGGCCGCCATCGCTGCACCAATGATGAACACGTAGGAAATCACCCGGTCGGTGTTGATCCCCAGAATCGAAGCCATCTTGCGGTCTTGCTGGGTTGCACGGCACATGCGGCCGAGCTTGGTGTACTTGATGATGTAGGTCAGCAGGCCCATCCCGACAAACGCGGCGATCAGGATGAAGACCTTGGTGTAGGTCAACTGCACAAAACCGGTGCCGATATCAACGCGCCAGGCACCCGTGAGCAGAGTCGGAACACCTTGTTGCTTCGCGCCCTGGGCGATCTGTGCGTAGTTTTGCAGGATCAGGGAAATACCGATGGCGCTGATCAGCGGTGCCAGTCGGGTGGAGTTACGCAGGGGTTTGTAGGCGACACGCTCGATGACCCAGCCATACACCGCCGTGACGATGATGGTGAAAATCAGTGTGCCGAGCATCAGCAGCGGGAAAGATTCGATACCGAAGTAAGCCAGCAGAGCCAGACTGATCGCCGCGAGGTAAGCGGAGATCATGTAAACCTCACCGTGGGCGAAGTTGATCATGCCGATGATGCCATAGACCATTGTGTAGCCGATGGCGATCAGGCCATAGACCGACCCGAGGGTCAGGCCATTGACCAGTTGCTGCAGGAAAATACCATCCATAACGCAATCTCACGCAATGAGAACCTGCACACCTGAGGGGGGTGCGGTTCTTCTAAGGAAAATACAGATATACGTCGGAGCAATGTCAATCACGATCAGGTAGCCCCCCCTCTGTAGGAGCTGGCTTGCCAGCGATAGCGGTGTATCAGCCAACATTGATGTCGACTGATCTGGCGCATTCGCGGGCAAGCCCGCTCCCACAAGGGATCTGTGGGGTTCAGCCTGTCGAGTCAGCCCTTACTTCTGTTTTTCCAGCTGGTGGTATTTGCCATCCTTGTCCCACTGGTAAACAACGTAGTCGGAGATTTTCAGGTCGCCTTTGGAGTCCCAGGTCTTCTCGCCCATGACGGTCTTGACCGGGTTCTTCTTCAGCCATGCAGCTGCGTCTTCGCCCTTGTTGGACTTGGCGCCGTTGAAGGCTGCAGCCAGGGTCTGCACCGAAGCGTAGGCGTACAGGGTGTAGCCTTCAGGTTCGGTACCGGCCTTGCGGAACGCATCTACCACGGTCTTGCTGTCTGGCAGCAGGCGTGGGTCGGCGCCGAAGGTCATCAGCACGCCGTCAACGAATTGCGGACCGCCAGCGGTGGTCACCAGTTCGTCGGTCACGATGCCGTCGTCGGACATGAACTTGACGTCTTTCAGGCCTTGTTCACGCAGTTGACGCACCAGAGGACCGGCTTCCGGATGCAGGCCACCGAAGTAGACGACGTCAGCGCCGGCACCGCGGATCTTGGTCACGATGGTGCTGAAGTCTTTCTCGCCACGGGTCAGGCCTTCATACAGCACAGGCTTCACGCCGCGTTTTTCAAGCTGAGCCTTGGTGGCATCAGCCAGGCCCTGGCCATAGGTGTCCTTGTCGTGCAGCACGACCACTTTCTTGCCCTTGAGCACGTCGACGATGTAGTCGCCGGCTACGATGCCTTGCTGGTCGTCACGCCCGCACATACGGAACATGGCGCTCAGGCCGCGTTCGGTAACGGCCGGGTTGGTGGAGCCTGGGGTGATCGCGATGATGCCCGCTTCGTCATAGATCTCAGAAGCCGGGATGGTCGAGGAAGAGCAGAAGTGACCGACCACGCCGGCGACTTTCTGGTTGGTCAGATCCTTGGCGACCGTCACAGCCTGTTTCGGTTCGCAGGCGTCATCGCCCTTGACCAGTACGATTTTTTCCCCGTTCACGCCGCCCGACGCGTTGACCGCATCGGCCGCCGCCTGTGCACCCTTCATATACTGTTCGCCAAATGCCGCGTTGGCGCCCGTCATTGGTCCCGCTACGCCGATCTTGATGTCAGCCTGAGCAAACGCAGAAACACCCAACGCAGTTGCCACTGCAAGGGCCAGAAAGCCTTTCTTGTAAAACGTCTGGGACATGAGGTGGTGCTCCATGGTTTTTTTTAGTTGGCACTGCGACTTCACTGAATGCTCAGAGCAAGGGCCGTGCCATCGGTTTTTTATTCTGAAAAAAGTCGCTGCTTTCTTGTTATTTCGACTGTTTCGGACCCATTTTCATTGGGCGTGCAACCGTCTAAACCGCGGAAGGTAAAACCATTATTTCTTTGAGGCGCAACCCGCCTGCGCCATCATTGCAACCGCGGCTTTAAACGACGTGCAACCAGCCTGTAACAACGTGCGTCACCGAAGTGCACACTGCTGGTGCAGGGACTGCTACAACCCGCACCACTACAGGCTAGCTGCAGATCGAAAAAGCGCCGCTTTCCACTGCAAAAATCAACCTTCAGATCACGATCCGCAGGCACTGGCCTGCGTGATACAGCGAGAACCCCGCCTCATACAGACAGCTGCGCAACCCCACCCCGGCCAAAGCCTGCATGGGGGCAAAAGGAATCGGTAGCGCTTGAGGATTTCCGTTACACAGGTAATCGGCAAAGGCCTTGCCGACCACCGTTCCCGTGGTCACGCCTCGCCCGTTGTAACCGGTGACGGCCACTAAACCGGGCGCCGGCTCGAACAGACGCATCAAATGATCGGGGGTGAAGGCAATGCAACCGGTCCAGGTGCACTCCCACTCCACCGGTTTGAGGTACGGAAAATAGTGCTGCTGCACCCGGTCGGCCCAGGCCTTGAGAAACCAGGCCGGTTTCTGATTGCCATTGCCGAGGCTGCCCAGCAGCAGGCGTCCGTCTTTATCCCGACGAATACTGCTCAGGACCTGACGGGTGTCCCAGGAACCCTGGCCGCCGGGAAGAATTTGCTGCGCAGCCTCTTCGGTCAGCGGGACCGAGGCCACCTGATAGTAATAACCGGGGAAGAAATTGCGCCGCAGCTCCGTCCAGTCGCCTTCGGTGTAGGCATTGGAGGCAATCACCACTTTCTCGGCCATGACCGAACCCTGGGCGGTCTGCACTGACCAGCGCTGGCCCTGGCGTTCGAGTCGGGTGACCGGGGAATGATCGAACAATTGACCGCCCAGGCCGATGGCCGCCTTGGCCAGCCCCGTGGTGTAGGCCATCGGGTTGAGCGTGCCGGCCCGGCGATCGAGCAGCGCGGCGGCGATCTTTTTGGTGCCGGTGGCTTGCACGCAGGCCTGACCAGTGAGCAATTCCACCGGCGCGCCGCGACGTTTCCACTGTTCTTCACGACTGCGCAAGTCGGCTTCGCCACGGGCGTTGTGCGCCATGTGCAACGTGCCTTCGCGGCGCAACTGGCAATCGATGTTGTATTTATCCACAAGGCTGAACACCAGGGATGGTGCCGCACCGAGCATGCGGTTGAGCTGGCTGCCGACTTCGCTGCCAAATCCGGCTTCGATCTCGTCCGGTGGAATCCACATCCCGGCGTTGACCAGCCCGACGTTGCGCCCCGAGCCACCGTGACCGGCGCGATGGGCCTCGAGCACACAAACACTCTTGCCTTGTTCCAGCAGATGCACCGCTGCCGACAGACCGGTAAACCCGGCGCCGATGACGCAGACATCCACCGTGACCTCCCCCTTGAGGGCCGAATTGTCCGGCCTTTGCGGCGTCAGTTTTTCCCACAGACACTCTTCACGTAACGGCATTGCCAGACTCCAGGCAGAAACCTAACAAACACACAATTCAAATGTGGGAGCGGGCTTGCTCGCGAATGCGTCGGCACATCCAGCATCAATGTGACTGATAAACCGCTTTCGCGAGCAAGCCCGCTCCCACAGGGGATCACCGCCCTATTCGAGACTCAATCGAACGTAATGCCCTGGGCCAACGGCAACTCCAGCGAATAGTTCACGGTGTTGGTCTGGCGGCGCATGTAGCCGCGCCATGCATCGGAGCCGGACTCGCGACCGCCGCCGGTTTCTTTCTCGCCACCAAACGCGCCGCCGATTTCCGCGCCGCTCGGGCCGATGTTGACGTTGGCGATGCCGCAGTCGCTGCCCACCGCCGACATGAACTGCTCGGCTTCACGCACGTCGGTGGTAAAGATGCACGAGGACAGGCCTTGTGGCACGGCGTTGTTCAGGCGCAGGGCTTCCTGAAAATCGCTGTAACCGACCACGTACAGGATCGGGGCGAAGGTTTCGTGGCACACCACGTCGCTCTGCTCCGGCATTTCGACGATCGCCGGCGATACGTAGTAGGCATTCGGGAACTTGTCTTGCAACTGACGCTCACCGCCAAACACCCGGCCGCCTTCACTCAAGGCCTGCTCCAGCGCGTCCTGCATGTTGTCGAAGCTGTGCTTGTCGATCAACGGGCCGATCAGGTTACCTTCCAGCGGATGACCGATACGCACTTTCGAGTACGCAGCTTTCAGGCGGGTGACGATTTCTTCTTTCACCGATTCATGGGCGATCAGGCGACGCAGGGTGGTGCAGCGCTGACCGGCGGTGCCGACGGCACTGAACAGGATCGCGCGAACGGCCATGTCCAGGTCGGCGCTTGGGCCGAGGATCATAGCGTTGTTGCCGCCCAGTTCGAGAATGCTGCGGGCGAAGCGCGCGGCGATTTTCGGCGCAACTTCACGGCCCATGCGGGTGCTGCCGGTGGCGCTGACCAGTGCGACACGCGGATCATCGACCAGGGCTTCGCCGGCATCGCGACCGCCGATGACCACCTGGCTCAGGTGCGGTGGCGCATCGCTGAAGTTCTTCAGCACGCGATCGAACAAGGCCTGGCAAGCCAGTGCGGTCAGTGGCGTCTTTTCCGACGGCTTCCAGATCACCGGGTTGCCGCAGACCAGCGCCAGCGTGGCGTTCCAGGCCCAGACCGCGACCGGGAAGTTGAACGCACTGATCACGCCGACAACGCCCAGTGGATGCCAGGTTTCGCGCATGTGGTGGCCAGGACGCTCGGAGGCGATGGTCAAACCGTACAACTGGCGCGACAGGCCAACGGCGAAGTCGCAGATGTCGATCATTTCCTGAACTTCACCCAGGCCTTCCTGGGTGATCTTGCCGGCCTCCCAGGACACCAACTCGCCGAGGTCGGCCTTGTATTCACGCAGGATGTCACCCAATTGCCGCACCAACTCGCCACGGCGCGGTGCCGGGACCTTGCGCCACAGTTCGAACGCATGATCTGCGCGACTGATGTGTTGCTCGACTTCAGCCGCGCCTTCCCAGTTCACGGCGGCAATCGTGCTGCCATCGATCGGCGAGTGCACCGGCACTTTGCCGTTCTGGTACAGGGCCGGGTTCACACCTAGACGATCAAGCAATGCGGCAACCATGGGTTACTCCTCAAGCAAAAGACAGAACACGTGCAGCCGGAAATTCACGGCTGATCAGACCTGTAGTTTTAGCTGCCCGGAGGTTACTCAACAAACGACCATTAAGAGAGATATCATTCCGTTTATTCATGCTGTGCATTGCTGGCAATAAGAAACAAGAACCAAGGACCGCCCATGCTGAATAAACGCTACCTGCCATCGATCGCTGCGCTGCAGTGCTTCGAGGCCGTCACCCGGCACTTGAGCTTCACTCGGGCCGCCGAAGAGCTGAACCTGACCCAGAGCGCCGTGAGCAAACAGGTCGCGCAACTCGAAGAGCTGTTGCAGCACCTGCTGTTTCGCCGGGTGCGCCGCCGCCTGCAGATGACGCCGGCCGGCGATCTTTACCTGGTTGAGGTGCGAAAAATCCTCACGCAAGTCGAGATGTCGACCCATTACCTGCGTTCCTACGGTGGTGAAACAGAAGTCCTACGCGTCTCGACACCTCCCACCTTCGGCGCACGCTGGCTAGTGCCGCGCCTCAAAGGCTGGCGCCTGCGGCACCCGTCGATCCACCTGGACCTGTGCAGCGAGCAGGAGGCCGACGATCTGCTGCAAGGGCGCAGCGACCTGGCGTTCTACTTCGGCCAGGGTTCGCGGCCCGGCACCGAGTGCCTGAAGCTGTTCGGCGAAGAGCTGGTGCCGGTGTGCGCCCCGGGCAGCCTGCCGGACACGCCGTTCACCGATCCGACGCAATTGTCCGATCTGGTACTGCTGCAAAACGCCTCCCGCCCCCAGGCCTGGCATGACTGGTTCGAGCATCAGGGCTACCACACCGAGCACAGCTACCACGGCCCGCGCTTCGAAACCTTCTATATGTGCATCCGCGCCGCCCAGGTTGGCTGTGGCGTCGCGCTGTTGCCACGCTTCCTGGTGGAAGAGGAACTGGCCGACGGCAAACTGGTCATTCCGTGGCAGCATGCAATGCCCAGCACCGACGCCTATTACCTTGCGTACCCGGAGCATTCGGCGGAAGTGCCCAAGGTGCGGGACTTTGTGAAGTGGATGCTGGAGCAGATTGATAGCCCGGATGTGGAGCAGCACTAACGTCTTGCACTTTCCCTGTGGCGAGGGGGCTTGCCCCCGTTCGGCTGCGCAGCAGTCGCAATAGCTCCAGCTACGAAGTTGCAAATTTTGGGGCTGCTGCGCAACCCGACGGGGGCAAGCCCCCTCGCCACAAAAGCTCACACCTGCTGGGATCTGCTGCGGTCTAAAAAATTGCTGGTAAACCCTGCCGCTGATATGCGCCACTAGCGCCACTGATCAATACCGCGTCAACGCTGGAGATTCCCGTTATGAGCGAGAGTGTGTTTGCCGATCGTATCGTGCAGAACCTGCTCGACACCGACTTCTACAAACTGACGATGATGCAGGCGGTGCTGCACAACTACCCAAACGTCGAAGTCGAATGGGAGTTTCGTTGCCGTAACGGCGAGGACTTGCGCCCGTACCTGGCGGAAATCCGCTTCCAGATCGAGCGCCTGGCCGAACTGAGCCTGAGCGCCGACCAGTTGAGCTTTCTCGAGCGCATCAGCTTCCTGAAGCCGGACTTCCTGCGCTTTCTCGGGCTGTTTCGCTTCAACCTGCGCTACATCCACACCGGCATCGAAAACGGTGAGCTGTTTATCCGCCTGCGGGGCCCCTGGCTGCATGTGATCCTGTTCGAAGTGCCGCTGCTGGCGCTGGTCAGCGAGGTGCGCAACCACTACCGCTATCCCGAAGTCGTGCTGGAGCAGGTCCGCGAGCAGCTCTACCGTAAATTCGACTGGCTGAGCGTCAACGCCAGCAGCGATGAATTGTCCGAATTGCAGGTGGCCGATTTCGGCACGCGTCGCCGTTTTTCCTACCGTGTGCAGGAAGAAGTGGTGAACGTGCTCAAGCACGACTTCCCCGGACGCTTCGTCGGCACCAGCAACGTGCACCTGTCCCGTGAACTGGACATGAAACCGCTGGGCACCATGGCCCACGAATGGATCATGGCGCACCAGCAACTCGGCCCACGGCTGATCGACAGCCAGATTGCCGCACTCGATTGCTGGGTTCGCGAATACCGGGGCCTGCTGGGGATTGCCCTGACGGACTGCATCACCATGGATGCCTTCCTCGGCGATTTCGACCTGTTTTTCGCCAAGCTTTTCGACGGTTTGCGCCACGACTCGGGCGATCCGGTGCTCTGGGCCGAAAAGGCCATCGCCCACTATCACAAGCTCGGCATCGATCCGACGAGCAAGACGCTGACCTTCTCCGACAGCCTGACCCTGCCCAAGGCCCTGGAGATATTCCGGGCGCTGCGCGGTCGGATCAATGTCAGCTTCGGCATCGGCACCAACCTGACCTGTGATATTCCGGGTGTCGATCCGATGAGCATCGTGCTTAAAATGACCGCCTGCAACGGCCAGCCGGTGGCGAAGATCTCCGACGAGCCAGGCAAGACGCACTGCAAAGACCCGAATTTCGTCGCTTACCTGCGACACGTTTTCCAGGTTCCTGCCGCCCTTTCAAGTACATCAAGCAAGGAGTGAATTCATGCAAGCCGTACAGCGTGAGATTGCTGAACAGCTCAAGGTCCAGCCGCCATTCGCCGACGAAGCAGCACTAGAAGTCGAAGTCGCCCGGCGGGTGACCTTCATTCAGGATTGCCTGGTCAATTCCGGCCTCAAGACCCTGGTATTGGGCATCAGTGGCGGTGTCGACTCCCTGACCGCCGGCCTGCTGGCCCAGCGCGCCGTCCGTGAACTGCGCCAGCGCAGCGGTGATGCCGCGTACAAATTCATCGCCGTGCGCCTGCCCTACGAAACCCAGTTCGATGAGCACGACGCCCAGGCATCGGTAGACTTCATCAAGCCGGACGAGCGCCACACCGTGAACATCGGCCCGGCGGTCAAGGCCCTGGCCAATGAAGTGGCGGCTTTCGAAGGCAAACATGCGGTGTCGGTGGACTTCGTGCTCGGCAACACCAAGGCGCGCATGCGCATGGTCGCCCAGTACACCATCGCCGGCGCGGCCCATGGCCTGGTGATCGGCACCGATCACGCGGCGGAAGCGGTGATGGGTTTCTTCACCAAGTTCGGTGACGGCGCCTGCGACCTGGCGCCACTGAGTGGCCTGGTGAAAAACCAGGTCCGCGCCATCGCCCGCAGCTTCGGCGCGCCGGAGTCGTTGGTGGAAAAAGTCCCGACCGCCGACCTCGAAGACCTCTCGCCCGGCAAACCGGACGAAGCGTCCCACGGCGTGACCTATGCCGAGATCGACGCCTTCCTGCACGGCAACCCGGTGCGCGAGGAAGCGTTCAAGATCATTTGCGACACGTACAACAAGACCCATCACAAGCGGGTGATGCCGTTTGCGCCTTGATTGGTGATTGAATGAAAAAGCCCGCTGAAGTGTTGAGCTTCAGCGGGCTTTTTCTTTGGCCAAGACATGCGTCGATGCATCTGGCCCCTTCGCGGGCAAGCCCGCTCCCACAGGTACGGTGGCGTCCCTGTGGGAGCGGGCTTGCCCACGAAGAACGATGACGCGGTGTGCCTGATTACTTCAGGGTAACCGTGCCTTTCATCATCGAGATGTGGCCCGGGAACGAGCAGAAGAAGCCGTATTTCTCAGCGGCATCCAGCTTGGACACATCGAAGGTCACCGAATCGGTTTCCTTGGCGCCAATGATCTTGGTGTGGGCGATCACGCGGGCGTCGCCTTCCTTCAGGTAGTTCTTGTCGATGCCGGCGCCCAGGCCGTCGGTGGCGATCGGCTGCATGTCGGCTTCTTTGCTCAGCACAAAGTTATGGCCCATGACGTTTTTCGGCAGGCTGCCGGAGTGGGTCAGCTCGACAGTGAAGGTCTTGCAGGTCTTGTCGATTTCAATGGCCTTGGTGCTGAAGGCCATTTGATCGGTGGAGTCAATGGTGGTCTTGCACTCGGCAGCCATCAGTTGGCTGCTAGCCAGTGTCAACAGGGATACCGCAGCGAGTTTGGCAAACATGGTGAATCTCCAAGGCAGGGTTAACGAAATCGCGAATGAACAGAAGACTGCCTGAAAACTTCGCAAGTTCATATGACTTGAATCAAAAATTGTATACAACTTTCGGGCTATGAGCCCGATGCAAACAATCTACCGGCCAAGTGTCTGGTCCGGCCCTATCATCAGTTTGTCCCTCCTTCAAATGGAACGCCTGTCATGTCCATCAATAGCCTGTTGTGCAGTTTGCTGGCCGCCTACGCTTGCGGCGCCAGCGGTACGTACGAAACCCGGGAACACCAAGTCTAGCCCTTGGAGTACCGTGCGCCTGCCTTTACTCTGTGGCCCTGATCGACCAAGGAGAAAGGCATGTCTTTAGCATCTGTTTGTGTATTTTGTGGCGCCAGCACCGGCACCAACCCGGCTTACCGCGAAGCCGCCGTGGCCCTTGGCCGGGCTTTGGCCGAGCGCAAGCTGACCCTGGTGTATGGCGGTGGCGCCGTGGGCCTGATGGGCATCGTTGCCGACGCAGCCTTGGCGGCCGGTGGTGAAGTGATCGGCATCATCCCGCAAAGCCTCAAGGACAAGGAAATCGGCCACAGCGGCCTGACTCGCCTGGAAGTCGTCGATGGCATGCACGCGCGCAAGGCCCGGATGGCTGAGCTCAGCGATGCCTTTATCGCGCTGCCCGGTGGCCTTGGCACCCTGGAAGAATTGTTCGAAGTCTGGACCTGGGGCCAGCTCGGCTACCACGGCAAACCGCTGGGTTTGCTGGAAGTGAACGGTTTCTACAGCAAACTCACCGGTTTTCTTGATCACATCGTCGGCGAAGGCTTCGTTCGCGCGCCGCACCGTGACATGCTGCAGGTGAGCGAATCAGCGCAAACCCTGCTCGATGCACTGGATGCCTGGCAACCGTCCATAGCGCCAAAATGGGCCGAGCAAAAACCCAGCTAACGGCTCGGCACCGATACAGGGCAGAATATGCGCCGCTCAACCTCACCTTCGACCCAAGAGGATCGCCCATGGCTAAACCTAATTATTCCTTCGCCAAACGTCAGAGAGACTTGGCCAAGGAGCAGAAGAAAGAGGAAAAGCTTCAGCGCAAGAAAGCTACAGCTGAAGAAGAAGCAGCCGCACTGAACCCGGAAGCAGAAGGTGAAGTGGCCGCAGAAAGTGATGTTGAAGCACCAAAAGATCAGGCGCCCGACGCCTGAGAACCTCCGGGCCGGTTGATCTGATCAGGCCCACCGGATCTGTGTCCAGGGTTGGCAGCTTAGCTGCCGACCCTCACAAGCCAATCACATGACTCCAACACACCGTAATTCCCTGTGGGAGCGGGCTTGCTCGCGAAAGCGGTTTCACATGCAAAAATGATGTTCCTGACACTCCGTCTTCGCGAGCAAGCCCGCTCCCACATTTGATCTTCATTATTCCAGCGGCATCACCGTTACCCGAACTTCCGGGTCATGATTCCCCCCTCCCAGAATCACCCCTCGCAACGGTGACACATCGGAAAAATCCCGGCCCCAGGCCAGGGTGATGTGCTCCAGCGCCGGTTGCACATTGTTGGTCGGATCGAAATCCACCCATCCCAGCACCGGGCAAAACACCGAAACCCAGGCGTGGGACGCATCAGCGCCGATCAATCGCGGCTGGCCCGGCGGTGGCTGGGTCAGCAAATAGCCGCTGATGTACCGCGCCGCCAACCCTCTGGAACGCACGCAGGCGAGCATCAGGTGAGCAAAGTCCTGGCAAACCCCGCGTCGGCGCTCCAGCACCTCCACCAGCGGAGTCGCCACCTGGGTCGCTTCGGCATCGAAGGTGAACTCGCTGAAGATTTTCTCCATCAGTGCCTGCACGCCGAGCAACAACGCTCGACCGGGCGGAAAACAGCTTTGCGAGAACTCGACGAAATTTTTCTTCAGATGCACATACGGCGATTCAAACCGGTATCGGCAGGCTTCGAGTAGCTCGGGCGACAGCGGTTGGCTGCTGTAGGTCAGCGCGCTACGGGTCTCTTCCCACGCCGGTGACCGATTGAAGTCCAACGCAGGCCGGGGCAGTACTTCAATGGTCAGGCTGGCGTTGACCAGCAATTCATCGTGGGGGCGCTCGAACGCCAGCCGGGTCAGCGGATTGCCGAATACATCCAGCTCATCGCGACGCGAGGTCGGCTGCGGGCTGATCAGCATTTGCCGGTCGGTGCAGCGCTGCCAGGCACAAGGCCGTGGCCACAAGTGCGCCAGTTGCTGGGCCAGGGATACCGGACTGTCGTAGTGATAATGGGTGTCGTGGAAAATCTGGTAGTGGGCGCTCATCAGACGGACACCGTGCGCTGGCTGACATCGTCGACATGGGCGAAGTGCCGCAGCGCCAGGCGATCGGACACTTGCCCGCTGGCGTCGGCGATCTCTTGCAGCAACGCGGCCAGCCCTTCGATGGCAGCGCGAACACTCGCAGCACCGAACAGCGGGTTTTCCAGGCAACCCAGATCGAATCGCGCCAGTCGCTCGACCAATTGCGGCAGCGCTGCTTCGCGCGGCACGCCAAAGTCATCGTTGAGGCGTTTGAGGGTGCGGGTCACCAGCTTCAACTGGAACAACACGGCGTGAGGGTTCTGCTCGTCGAGCAATAGCAGGTCGAGCACCGGGATCAGTTGCGCCACCGCCAGGTAGCGAGAGCGGTAAGTAATGCTGCTGTTGCCCAGTTCCAGCAGCCATTCCAGCCCGGCCTGATCGAAAGCCCCGGCGCCCCGCAGGAACGCCGCCAGGCTGCCGCTGAGAAATTGCAGACGCTCGATCCGCCGGCCAATCATCAGGAAACGCCAGCCTTCGTCCCGGGTCATGTCGTCCAGGGCAAAGCCGGACAGCGCCGCGAGGGACATCACCAGACGATTGAGGAAATCCAGCAACTCGCCCAAATCCGGCTCCTCGGTTTCCAGCTCCATGGCTTCGCGCTGCAACTCCACCAGCGCCTGCCAGTTTTCCCGCGAGAGCTTGCCGCGCACCTGCGAAGCGGCCCACTGCAAGCGTTGCAGGTTGGAGCGCAGGCTGAACGGCCAGTCATCGCCGAGCAATGCCGCCAACAGGCGTTCCGGCAACTCGCCCTCCTCGGGCAGCAGCATCAGCCGCTCGCCGAGATCGACTGCGGCCTGCAGGGCTTGCGGGTCGTCGCCGTCGACATAGCGCGCCAGCATGATGCGCAGCAAACGGGCACTGTCGTCACAACGCTCGCAGTAACGACCGAACCAGAACAGGTTTTCCACCACCCGCGACGGCAAGTACGGGTCGCGCCGCACCAGGTCATGCACGCCGATGTTGCGCTGGGCCTTCCATTGTTCGCCGCTCGGCGCACGCTCGCCCAGCACCCAGGTGTCCTTGCTGGCGCCACCGCGTTGCATCGACACCACTTCGGCATCGGCTTGCGCGGCGACCCGGGTCAGGCCACCGGGCAACACCCGATACCCTTCGCGACTGGCCACCGCATACACGCGCATGCCGATGGCACGGGGCTGCAGTTGACCGTCTTCGGCTTGCCAGATCGGCGCCTGGGACAATTGCGCGAGTTCTTGCGCCACATAGGCATATGGTCGCGCCTGCATGCGCTCAGCGAGTGCCTGGCGCTGTTTTTCACTCAAATCACGGCCAAATACCGGTGCGAAGCTTTGGGACGGAAACGCCGGTTTGATCAGCAGTTCCGGCAGTTTTTCCAGGGCCTGGGCCAAGACCGGTGCTTCACCGCACCACCAGGTGGCGATGGACGGCAGGATCAGCTCTTCGCCGAACAGGTATTGATTGATCTTCGGCAGGAAACCCAACAAGCCGGGTGATTCCAGCACGCCGCTGCCGAGGGCGTTGGCCACCAGCACCCGCCCCTGCCGCACCGCTTCCAGCAGGCCCGGCACGCCGAGGGCCGAATCGGTGCGCAACTCCAGCGGGTCGCAGAAATCATCGTCGAGCCGACGCATGATCGCATGGACCCGTCGCAGGCCACTCAGTGTCTTGAGGTAGACCGTAGCATCGCGCACCGTCAGGTCGCCGCCCTCCACCAGCGGATAACCGAGCTGGCGAGCGAGATACAGGTGTTCGAAATAGCTTTCGTTGAAACGTCCTGGCGTCAGCAGCACCACCAATGGCGCGTCCCCGTCACTCGGGGCCTGGCGGGCCAGGGTTTCCTGCAAGGTGCGAAAAAAACCGGCCAGGTGCTGCACTTTCAGATCGCGGTACAACTCGGGAAAGGCCCGGGACACGATGGTGCGGTTTTCCAGCGCATACCCGGCACCCGAAGGCGCCTGGGTACGATCCGCCGTCACCCACCAGCGGCCATCGGGTGTGCGCGCCAGATCCACGGCATACAGGTGCAGAAAGGCTCCATCAGGCGGCTTGATGCCCTGGCAGGGCCAAAGGAAGTTGTTATGCCCGAACACCAGCTCGGCGGGCAGCAAACCTTCGGCAATCAGCCGTTGTGGACCGTAAAGATCAGCCAGCACGGCATTGAGCAATCGCGCCCGCTGCGCGATGCCGGCCGACAACTGTTGCCACTCATCAGCCGCGATGACATGGGGCAGCAGGTCCAGCTCCCACGGCCGGTCCGCGCCCTTGGGATCGGCATAAACGTTGTAGGTAACGCCGTTTTCCTGAATCTGCCGGGTCAGCAGGGCTTGACGCTGCACCAACTGCGCCGGCGTGCTGCGTTGCAACTGCTCGAACAGCCGACGCCAGTGCGAGCGCACGGCGCCACTGTCGTCGAGCAGTTCGTGATAGGTGCCCGCCGTGAGCGGGTAGCGGTCTAGCAGGTCAGGCATGGAAAGCTCGGCAGACAGCAATGAACGGTCAGACTAACGCAGGCTCGTGACACCCGGATAGACGAAAAATCCGGGCGTCGCGTACGGTTTAGAAACGTCGCAAATCGAGTGTCATCGGCAGCTCGTCGCTGATTTCCACAATCGGGACAGGAAGTTTCCCCGGCGTATGTCCGATGCGGAAGAAACGCGCCATCCGCCGGCTTTCGGCCTCGTTGGCATTGACTGGCAAGCTGTCGTAGTTGCGCCCGCCCGGATGGGCGACGTGGTACTGGCAGCCGCCCAGCGAGCGCTGCATCCAGGTATCGAGCAAGTCGAACACCAGCGGCGCATGGACCGGGATGGTCGGTTGCAGACAGTTGGCCGGTTGCCAGGCGCGAAATCTCACACCCGCGACGAATTCCCCTACACGCCCGGTGGGTTGCAATGGCACCGGTACGCCGTTGCAGGTCAGCAGATAACGCTGGGGTGGCAAGCCGCTGAGCTTGACCTGCAAACGCTCCAGCGACGAATCCACGTATCGCACCGTGCCGCCCACGGCGCCCTCTTCGCCCAGCACGTGCCAGGGTTCGAGCGCCTGACGCAACTCCAGCGCAATACCACTGACGGCGTAGTCGCCAACCTTGGGGAAACGGAACTCCAGATGCGCGGCGAACCATTCGGCCCGCAGCGGATAACCGGCGGCGTTGAGGTCGACGATGACATCGGCGAAGTCTTGTTCGATGAAGTGCGGCAACAGGAAGCGATCGTGCAATTCGGTGCCCCAACGCGCCAGTTTCGGCGGTGCATAGGGCTCGCGCCAGAACCGCGCAACCAATGCCCGCAGCAACAATTGTTGGGCCAGGCTCATGCGCGCATGGGGCGGCATCTCGAACGCACGCAGCTCCAGCAACCCAAGGCGCCCGGTGGCGCCGTCCGGCGAATAGAGTTTGTCGATGCAGAACTCGGCGCGGTGGGTGTTGCCGGTGACATCGATCAGCAGGTTGCGCAGCAGACGATCCACCAACCATGGCGGGCATTCCTCACCCGGTGCCGGCATCTGCGCGAAGGCGATTTCCAATTCGTACAAGGCATCGTTGCGCGCTTCGTCGACCCGTGGCGCCTGGGACGTCGGGCCGATGAACAGTCCGGAAAACAGGTAGGACAGCGACGGATGGTTGTGCCAGTAGCTGATCAGGCTGCGCAGCAGATCCGGGCGACGCAGAAACGGCGAGTCCCCCGGTGTCGCGCCACCCAGCACGAAATGGTTGCCGCCACCCGTACCGGTATGCCGGCCGTCGATCATGAATTTTTCGGTGGTCAGCCGGGTCTGGCGCGCTTCTTCGTAGAGGAATTCGGTGCGCTCGACCAATTCATCCCAGGTCGCGGACGGTTGCACGTTGACCTCGATCACCCCGGGATCCGGGGTGATGCGGAAATTGCTCAGGCGTGGATCGCTCGGCGGTTCGTAACCCTCCAGCAACACCGGGCAGAGCAATTCTTCGGCGGTGGCTTCGATGGCAGCGACCAGTTCGAGGTAATCCTCGACCCGCTCCAGCGGCGGCATGAACAGGTACAACCGGCCTTCCCGCGCTTCGGCGCAGAAGGCGGTGCGGGTCAGCCAGTCGGCGGATTCGTCGATCTTCGGTGCGCGCTCTTGCACCTCGGCAGCCTCGCTTTGGCTTTGCAGTTGCGCGGTGTCGGGCAGCAACGGGAAGTCTTGATTCGGGTCTTGCGGATGAATGAACGGATACTCCGCCGCTTTCACCCAGGGTTGCGAGCCCAGAGGCAACCGATAGCCCAGCGGCGAATCTCCCGGCACCAGGCGGCAATGCTCATCACGCAGGTACCAGCGGCCGCTCTGCCATTGATCGCCCTTGGCGGTACGCGCCAGCGGCAGGACCTGGCCAATCACCTTGTCCAGGCCTTGGCTGAACACTTTGCGCAGACGCGCACGCTCCAGCGGTTCTTCCAGACGCGAGTCTTCGGCGCTGACGTTCTGCGGCAACATCCCTTCGCGCCAGAGGTAATAGAAATTGTCTTCGTAGGCCGCAAACACAAAGCGTGTCGGAATCTTCAGGCGTTCGGCGACACTCGCGAGAAAACGCCCGGCCAGTGCGCCATCCGCGCCATAGTCTTCCTGCTCGTCGGCGATCAGCGCGCTGTTGTGCCAGATCGGCACGCCGTCACGGCGCCAGTAGCAATTGAGCGACCAGCGTGGCAGTTGCTCGCCGGGATACCACTTGCCCTGCCCGAAATGCACCAGTCCCTGGGGTGCGTAGTGTTTACGCATGCGCTGGAACAGTTCGGCGGACAAGCGTCGTTTATCCGGCCCCAGTGCCGCGGTGTTCCACTCGGCGCCGTCCGGGTCATCGATGGACACGAAGGTCGGCTCGCCGCCCATGGTCAGGCGCACATCGCCTTCGAGCAGGTCGGCATCGATCTGCCGGCCCAGGGCCTGGATCGCCAGCCACTGGTCGTCGGTGTAGGGCTTGGTGACCCGTGGCGCCTCCCAGATCCGCTCGACGGACATTTCGTGGCTGAATTCGCACTCGCAAGGTTCCACCAAACCACTGATCGGCGCCGCAGAGGACGGATCGGGACTACAGGCCAACGGAATATGTCCTTCACCGGCAAACAGCCCGGAAGTCGCATCCAGGCCGATCCAGCCGGCGCCGGGCAGATACACCTCGCACCAGGCGTGCAGGTCGGTGAAATCCACGTCGGTGCCGGACGGACCGTCGAGACTTTTGACATCCGCGGTCAGCTGGATCAGGTAGCCCGACACGAAACGTGCCGCCAGCCCCAGGT
This sequence comes from Pseudomonas sp. P5_109, assembly GCF_034009455.1. Lineage (NCBI taxonomy): Bacteria > Pseudomonadati > Pseudomonadota > Gammaproteobacteria > Pseudomonadales > Pseudomonadaceae > Pseudomonas > Pseudomonas sp. P5_109. Next base: position 621,498 of record NZ_CP125380.1, on the reverse strand, counting down.
TGCGCAGCAGTTGCACCAGCAACCAGGCGGAGTCGCGGCACGAACCGGAGGCCTGGTCGAGGGTGTGTTCAGGCGTTTGTACGCCGGGCTCCATGCGGATCAGGTAGTCGATGTCTTCGCTCAGGCGCTGGTTGAGCGCGACGAGAAAGTCCACGGCGGGCAACGGCGTGCGGTCGATGCCGTCCAGATAGGCCTTGAATTTCGGCGTCAGGGGCAGGGTTTCCAGGTAGGGCGCCAGTTCCTTGCGCTCATCGGCGGCATAGGCGAAGGGGATTTTTTCGGCATAGGGTTCGAGGAAGAAGTCGAACGGATTGAAGATCGCCATTTCTGCCAGCAGATCGACTTCGATGCGCAATTCCCCGGTTTTCTCCGGGAATACCAGCCGCGCCAGGTAATTGCCCTGAGGGTCCTGTTGCCAGTTGATGAAGTGCTGCTCAGGGGAGACTTTCAACGCATAGGACAGAATCCGCGTGCGGCTGTGGGCAGCTGGGCGCAGGCGAACGATCTGCGGGCCGAGTTCGACAGCGCGGTCATAGCGGTAATGCGTGACGTGGTGCAATGCGACATGAATCGACACGGCGTGCCTCCTGCGAGCCTTGAGCGTATGGGAAAGCGCGCAAGACTTATGCCATCCAGCGGTGCTGGCGCTTTCCCCCGTTACAGGAGGCAGTACAGCACCAAAATCGGGCGATGCAGGAAAATGGTTTGGCGTAGCTGCACGTATTTGTGGCGAAGCCCGGCTCTTGTGGCGAGGGAGCTTGCTCCCGCTGGGGCGCGAAGCGGCCCTATGTCGGTGTGCCAGATATTGCGGCTTTTGCGACGGCTTCGCCGCCGAACGGGAGCAAGCTCCCTCGCCACAGTTTTTTGTCCACCTTAAAACGCAAAACGCCAACCCGAAGGTTGGCGTTCTGTTCAGCGCAGGCGAGGCTTAGCGCGGTACGACCGGCTTACGGGCCGGCTTTGGTCCTTTGCCCTTGGCCGCGTCCTTGCGCTCCTTGGCCGCCTGCTGGTTGCGGGCGAACGCCGCAGCCTTGGCTTGCTCACGCTTGTCCCACGGGTTGCCGCCATCGCTCGCGCGTGGTGGCAGGCCGGTGTGCTGGGTCAAGATCTTGGTGGTCTTTTCCCCTGCAACCTTGTGGCTACCGGCTGGCGTCGAGTTCTTGCGACGGGCGCTCTGGTAGCTGTCGGTCGACGGCTGGTGCAGCGGGATCAGCTGGTTCTTGCCCGGCCCGATCAGATCGGCGCGGCCCATGCGGGTCAACGCTTCACGCAGCATCGGCCAGCCTTTCGGGTCGTGATAACGCAAGAATGCCTTGTGCAGACGACGCTGCTCCTCGCTCTTGACGATGGTCACCGCGTCGCTCTTGTACGTCACCTTGCGCAGCGGGTTCTTGCCCGAGTGGTACATCGCGGTGGCGGTGGCCATCGGCGACGGGTAGAACGCCTGCACCTGGTCGGCGCGGAAGCCGTTGCCCTTGAGCCACAGGGCCAGGTTCATCATGTCTTCATCGGTGGTGCCCGGGTGGGCAGCGATGAAGTACGGAATCAGGTACTGCTCCTTGCCCGCTTCCTTGGAGTACTTCTCGAACATGCGCTTGAACTTGTCATAGCTGCCGATGCCCGGTTTCATCATCTGGTTGAGCGGACCTTCCTCGGTGTGTTCCGGGGCGATCTTCAGGTAACCACCGACGTGGTGGGTCACCAGTTCCTTGACGTACTCCGGCGACTCGACCGCGAGGTCGTAGCGCAGGCCGGAAGCAATCAGGATCTTCTTCACACCCGGCAATTCACGGGCGCTGCGGTACAGCTGGATCAGCGCCGAGTGGTCGGTGTTCAGGTTCGGGCAGATGCCAGGGAACACGCACGATGGCTTGCGGCACGCGGATTCGATTTCCGGGCTCTTGCACGCGATGCGGTACATGTTCGCGGTCGGGCCGCCGAGGTCGGAGATCACGCCGGTAAAACCGGGAACCTTGTCACGGATCTCTTCGATTTCGCGAATGATCGACTCGTGGGAACGGTTCTGGATGATCCGGCCTTCGTGCTCGGTGATCGAGCAGAAGGTGCAGCCGCCGAAGCAGCCACGCATGATGTTCACCGAGAAACGGATCATGTCGTAGGCCGGGATCTTCTCCTTGCCGTACGCCGGGTGCGGAATGCGCGCATAGGGCATACCGAACACGTAGTCCATTTCTTCGGTGGTCATCGGAATCGGTGGCGGGTTGAACCAGACGTCCACTTCGCCATGCTTCTGCACCAGCGCACGGGCGTTGCCCGGGTTGGTTTCCAGGTGCAGCACGCGGTTGGCGTGGGCGTAGAGCACCGCATCGTTACGGACTTTTTCCACCGACGGCAAACGAATCACGGTCTTGTCGCGGGTCATGCGCGGGCTGGCCAGGATCTGCACGACCTTGGCTTCCTGCGGGTCTTCAACCGGCCCCTTCTCCTGCTCGATGGCGCAGGCCTGGGTGTCCTGGGTATTCACGTACGGGTTGATGATCTTGTCGATCTTGCCCGGACGGTCGATGCGCGTGGAATCGACTTCGTACCAGCCTTGCGGCGTGTCACGACGGATGAACGCGGTGCCGCGCACGTCGGTGATGTCTTCGATCTTGTGACCGTAGGACAGGCGCTGGGCGACCTCGACGATGGCCCGCTCGGCGTTGCCGTAGAGCAGGATGTCGGCGCTGGCGTCGATCAGGATCGAGTTGCGTACCCGGTCCTGCCAGTAATCGTAATGCGCGATGCGGCGCAGGGACGCCTCGATGCCGCCGAGCACGATCGGCACATGCTTGTAGGCTTCCTTGCAGCGCTGGCTGTAGACCAGGCTCGCACGGTCCGGACGCTTGCCGGCCATGCCACCTGGCGTGTAGGCGTCATCGGAACGGATTTTCTTGTCGGCGGTGTAGCGGTTGATCATCGAGTCCATGTTGCCGGCCGCGACACCGAAGAACAGGTTCGGCTCGCCGAGCTTCATGAAATCGTCTTTGGACTGCCAGTTCGGCTGGGCAATGATCCCCACGCGGAAGCCCTGGGACTCCAGCAGCCGGCCGATGATCGCCATGCCGAACGACGGGTGGTCGACGTAGGCATCACCGGTAACGATGATGATGTCGCAGGAATCCCAGCCGAGCTGATCCATCTCCTCCCTGCTCATGGGCAGGAACGGCGCTGGCCCGAAACATTCGGCCCAGTACTTGGGATAGTCAAATAACGGCTTGGCTGCTTGCATGTCGATAACCGGTGTTGGCTTTCATTGAATTTCGCGGGCGCGGAATATAGCACATTTTTTGACCAATTCCGACGGCTGTGGTCGGAAATTGGTGGGAGCTGGCAATCCCAAGGCAACACATCGCTTTTGTGGCGAGGGGGCTTGCCCCCGTTCGGCTGCGAAGCAGTCGTAAATCAGCCAACTCGTTTCATCTGGAGAATGGCGACCGCAGGCTTTGGGGTCGCTTCGCAACCCAACGGGGGCAAGCCCCCTCACCACAGAGGCCCTGCATCAACAGTTACTCGTCGTCATCGAAGTTATAGCTACCCGGCGCCAGGTTCTCGAAGCGGGTGTACTTACCGATGAACGCCAGGCGGATAAAGCCGATCGGACCGTTCCGCTGCTTGCCGATGATGATTTCGGCAATGCCCTTGTGCTCGGTTTCCGGGTGATACACCTCGTCGCGGTAAACGAACATGATCACGTCGGCATCCTGCTCGATGGCTCCGGATTCCCGGAGGTCGGAGTTGATCGGCCGTTTGTTCGGCCGCTGCTCGAGGGAGCGGTTGAGCTGGGACAGCGCCACCACCGGGCAGTTGAATTCCTTGGCCAAGGCTTTCAAGGAACGCGAGATTTCAGAAATCTCGTTGGTTCGGTTGTCGCCGCCGGAACCTGGAATCTGCATCAACTGGAGGTAGTCGATCATGATCAGGCCGATCTCACCGTGCTCACGCGCCAGACGCCGGGTGCGCGCACGCATTTCCGACGGGCTGATACCGGCGGTGTCGTCGATGAACAGCTTGCGGTCATTGAGCAGGTTCACCGCCGAAGTCAGGCGCGGCCAGTCGTCATCTTCCAGCTGACCGGAACGCACCTTGGTCTGGTCGATCCGACCGAGGGACGACAGCATACGCATGACCAGCGATTCACCTGGCATCTCGAGGGAATACACCAGAACGGCCTTGTCGCTGCGCAGTACGGCGTTTTCCACCAGGTTCATCGCGAAGGTGGTTTTACCCATCGATGGACGACCGGCGACGATGATCAAGTCAGCCGGCTGCAGGCCGCTGGTCTTCTCATCAAGATCGGTGTAGCCAGTGGACAGGCCGGTAATGGCGTTGTCCGTGTTGAACAGCGTGTCGATGCGATCGATGGCCTTGGTCAACAGGTCGTTGACGCCCACCGGGCCACCGGTTTTCGGCCGGGCCTCGGCAATCGCGAAGATCTGGCGCTCGGCTTCATCGAGGATCTCCTCGGCAGTGCGACCTTCCGGGTTGAAGGCGCTGTCAGCGATCTCGGTGCTGATGCCGATCAGTTGGCGCAACGTCGCGCGCTGACGGACGATCTGCGCATAGGCCTTGATGTTAGCGACCGACGGGGTGTTTTTCGCCAGCTCGCCGAGGTAACCGAGGCCGCCAACTTGCGACGTCTGACCTTCCTTGTCCAGTTGCTCGGACAGGGTCACGACGTCGATCGGCATGTTCTGATCGGCCAGCTTGGCGATCGCACGGAAAATCAGACGGTGGTCATGTCTATAGAAATCGCCGTCGGAGACTTGATCGAGCACGCGCTCCCAGGCGTTGTTGTCCAGCATCAGACCACCGAGTACAGCCTGTTCGGCCTCGATGGAATGCGGCGGCACTTTCAGCGCGGCGGTTTGCAGATCGTATTGCTCAGGAGCGGAGATTTCGTTCATGGCCACTTGGAATCAGATGTAAAAACGGGGATGCCAGAAAGACAAAGGGCACGACCTGTAAACAGGATCGTGCCCGATGTTACCGGCTAGCACCCGAGGGTGCCAGCCGACAAGTGCTGCTTAAGCTGCTACCACGACAACGCGTACGGTGGCTTCAACTTCGGCGTGCAGGTGCACGGCTACGTCGAATTCGCCTACGTTGCGGATGGTGCCGTTCGGCAGACGAACTTCGCTCTTCTGCACTTCAACGCCGGAGGCGGTCAGTGCGTCAGCGATGTCGTGAGTACCGATCGAACCGAACAGCTTGCCTTCGTCGCCAGCGGTGGCAGTGATGGTCACTTCCAGCTCGGCCAGTTGGGCAGCGCGGCTTTCAGCCGATGCTTTGCGATCTGCTGCAGCTTTTTCCAGCTCAGCGCGACGCTCTTCGAACGCAGCCAGGTTGGCTGGGGTCGCAGCGGTAGCTTTGCCGTAAGGCAGCAGGTAGTTACGACCGTAACCAGCCTTAACGTTCACTTTGTCACCCAGGTTGCCCAGGTTGGTGACTTTTTCCAGAAGGATCAGTTGCATGTGAAAATCCTCTTAACTTTTAACCTTCACCGTTCGCGTTATCGGCATCTTTCGGTGCCGAACGACCGCGAAAATCAATCAGGCTGTCGACGATGGCCAGGACCACCAGCAACGGATAGATCAGTTGCATGAACAGCAACAGCGTCACGTACAACCCCACCAGCCAGAACCTGGCCAGTCGCTTCTGCGCCACCAGCCCGTGAATCAGGGCCAGCCCGGCGAACACCAGCGGTACACTGCACAACGGCGTCAACATGGCCATCTGTGAACCGAGATTCGGCCCCAGAAGCATGCACGCCAGCAGCAACATCGCCGGCAACAGCGGGAAGCGGATGGCGCGAAACTCGCGACCAAAACCGCCCGGGTTATACAACAACGCCTGCCAGTAGCGCCCGACAAGCAGGCTCAGCAAGCTGACGATTTGCAACAACGCCGCAATCAGGCCGGTCAGGACCGGTGCAATCAGGGACGCGAAACGCGCTTGTTCGTCTACCGACAACTTCTGGTAGACATCGCCGAGTAGCGACGGCATGACCTTGATCAAAGCCTGCGCCAGCATCTCGATCTGGGGAGCAAAAGCTGTCCCCAACACCACTGAAAACACCACTCCCATCGCTATGCTGACCAGCAGCACGCGGTTCCAGGACTCGCTTGCGCGCAAAACCAACGCAAGGCTCGCAGACCCCAGCAGCACCAGAAGTGCCCGTGGGTCGTCGGAGTAAAGCCACCAGATCAATGCCGGCAGCAGTCCCAGAGCAAGAACGCCCAGGGCGTCCTTCAATCCGCGCCGCAGGAGCACAAGGCATCCGGCGGCAGCACCCAACCAATACAACAACGGCAATGCCGCACATCCAGCCACTACCAGAGTGGCCTGCATACGGCCCCGCATGATGAACTCAGCTAAGGCACGCATACATTCAATCCTTTGCTACGTGTCGACTGCCCGGTCTCAGCGGCCGTGGCTGTCGGTGTAGGCCAGCAGGGCCAGGAAGCGGGCGCGCTTGATAGCGGTGGCCAGCTGACGCTGATAACGAGCTTTGGTACCGGTGATGCGGCTTGGAACAATTTTGCCGGTCTCGGATACGTAGGCTTTCAGAGTGTTGAGATCTTTGTAATCGATCTCTTTCACGTCTTCAGCGGTGAAGCGGCAGAATTTACGACGACGGAAGAAACGTGCCATTTGATAGGCTCCTTAAAAGGTCCGTGGATTACTCGTCAGCGTTATCGCTGTTGTCGCTGTCATCACTATCAGCGCTTTCAGCGCCTTCGTGCTCAGGACGGTCGCGACGCTCACGGCGCTCACTGCGGTTTTCTTCAGCCTTGAGCATCTCGGACTGGCCGGTAACGGCTTCGTCGCGACGGATGACCAGGTTACGGATCACTGCATCGTTGTAGCGGAAGTTGTCTTCCAGCTCGGCCAGGGCCTTGCCAGTGCACTCAACGTTCAGCATCACGTAGTGAGCCTTGTGAACATTGTTGATTGCGTAGGCCAGTTGACGACGGCCCCAATCTTCCAGACGGTGGATTTTGCCGCCGTCTTCTTCGATCAGCTTGGTGTAACGCTCAACCATGCCGCCGACTTGCTCGCTTTGATCCGGGTGGACCAAAAAGATGATTTCGTAATGACGCATGAATGCTCCTTACGGGTTGTAGCCTGCCGCTCAAAAGCGGTCAGACAAGGAGTGAATGACACTTATGGACTTGCGGACGCTAGACACGTTGGTGCCTGCCATCACAGCAAGGGGCGCAATTGTAGAGAAGGGGCGAGGGAGGCGCAAGGTAATTGGTGATTATTTGAACAGCCACCATTTACCACACCCCGTAGGAGTCGGCTTGCTGGCGATCGATGCGATTGGGTATGTCAGACACACCGAGGTGCATGGATCGCCAGCAAGCCGGCTCCTACAGGCTGGGTCAGGGCTTCTTGGCAGCAGCCTTGGCTTTGACACTGCGCTGGCGCTGCGCTTCGAACAGGCAGACACCGGTTGCAACAGAAACGTTGAGACTGCTGACGCTACCGGCCATCGGCAGGTTCACCAGGTAGTCGCAATGCTCGCGGGTCAGGCGACGCATGCCTTTGCCTTCGGCACCCATGATCAGGATGGTCGGGCCGGTCAGATCCTGGTCATACAGGCTGACTTCAGCTTCACCGGCCGTACCGACCACCCACAAACCACGCTGCTGGAGCTTTTCCAGGGTGCGCGCCAGGTTGGTCACGGCAACCAGCGGAATCACTTCCGCCGCGCCGCAGGCGATTTTTCGTACAACCGGAGTCAGGGTCGCCGACTTGTCCTTCGGCACGATCACTGCCAGCGCACCCGCCGCATCGGCGGAACGCAGGCAGGCACCGAGGTTATGCGGATCGGTCACGCCATCGAGCACCAGCAACAACGGCGCGCCGTCGGTGCGATCGAGCAACTCGTCGAGCATCGCCTCGCCCCAGACCTGGCTCGGACTCACGTCCGCGACCACACCCTGGTGCACGCCTTCAACCCAGGCGTCCATTTCGCGGCGCTCGGCCTGGCCGACCTGGACCCGGTTTTCGTTGGCCAGCTCAATCAGCGTCTGGACCCGAGGATCATTGCGGCCTTCGGCCAGCCAGATCTGCTTCACGCGTTTCGGGTGATGACGCAACAACGCTTCTACAGCATGGACGCCGTAGATCTTTTCCAACTGACTCATGGCTTGGCCTTAGGTTTACGCGCCCCGCCACTCTTGGCTGGAGCCGAGCCCGCTTTTGGCGGGCCTTTACGATGTTTGCTCGGTTTGGCTGGCTTGCCGCCGACGGCCTTGTCAGGCGTCGACCGACTGGTCTTTCCCCCAGACGCCGCTTTACCGCCGCTTTTCGCACCGGCCAGCAACGCCTGTTTCATTTCACGACTCTTGCGCACTTCGGCGTTTTTCGCCGCCGCATCGCTCGGGCGATAGGCTTCTGCAGCCTTTTCCTTGGCAGGACGACGACCGGTTTTCGCCGGGGCCGGCTCTGCTTCCGATTTTTTGGAAGACGCCGCAGGTGCTGCGGTTTCAGTACCACGTTTCTTGCGACCGATCGGCGCGCTGATGGTTGTTTCAGCCATCTCGAAGTCGATCTTGCGTTCGTCGAGGTCGACGCGCATGACCCGCACTTCCACGGTGTCGCCCAAGCGGAAGCTACGACCGGTACGCTCACCGGCCAGGCGGTGGTGCACAGGGTCGAAGTGGTAGTAATCGCCCGGCAGCGCGGTGACGTGCACCAGGCCTTCGACGTAGATATCGGTCAGCTCGACGAACAGACCAAAACCGGTCACGGCGGTGATCACACCCGGGAACGATTCGCCCACGCGATCCTTCATGAACTCGCACTTGAGCCAGTTCACTACGTCGCGGGTTGCTTCGTCAGCACGGCGCTCGCTCATCGAGCACTGCTCGCCGAGCTGCTCCAGGGCTGCTTCGTCGTACGGATAGATGCGTGCCTTCGGAATGGTCATCGCACCGGCACGGCGAACGTGCGGGGTGTCCTGCTTCGAATGGATCACGCTGCGAATCGCCCGGTGCGTGAGCAAGTCCGGGTAGCGACGGATCGGCGAAGTGAAGTGCGTGTACGCCTCGTAATTCAGGCCGAAGTGGCCCTGGTTATCGGCGCTGTACACCGCTTGGCTCAACGAACGCAGCATGACGGTCTGGATCAGGTGGAAATCCGGGCGATCCTTGATACCGGCCAGCAGAGCCTGGTAATCCTTTGGCGACGGGCCATCCTTGCCTTTGTGCAGGGACAGGCCGAGCTCGCCGAGGAACGCGCGCAGTTTTTCCAGACGCTCCGGTGGCGGACCATCGTGGACGCGATACAGCGCCGGGATTTCGTGCTTCTTCAGGAATTCAGCGGTGGCCACGTTGGCCGCCAGCATGCATTCCTCGATCAGCTTGTGCGCGTCGTTACGAATGGTCGGACGGATTTCAGCGATCTTGCGCTCGGAACCGAAGATAATCCGGGTTTCCTGAGTTTCGAAATCGATCGCGCCACGTACGTGACGGGCCGCCAGCAATACCTTGTACAGCGAGTACAGCTGCTTGAGGTGCGGTACGACGTCGGTGTACTCACCGCGCAGTTTGCGCGCCTCAGTGGCTTTCGGCGTTTCCAGCATCGCACTGACCTTGTTGTAGGTCAGGCGGGCATGGGAGTGGATCACCGCTTCGTAGAAGCAGTAGTCGGTCATTTCGCCGGATTTGGAGATGGTCATCTCACAAACCATGGCCAGGCGATCGACTTGCGGGTTCAGCGAGCACAAACCGTTGGACAGCTGCTCGGGCAACATCGGAATCACGCGCTCGGGGAAGTACACCGAGTTGCCGCGAACCTGCGCTTCGGCATCCAGCGCCGAACCGAGTTTCACGTAGCTGGAGACGTCGGCAATCGCCACGTACAACTTCCAGCCACCGGAGAACAGGCGCAGCTTGCCCGGACGGGCTTCGCAGTAGACCGCGTCATCGAAGTCGCGGGCATCTTCGCCGTCGATGGTGACGAACGGCAGATGACGCAGGTCGATGCGCTTCTCTTTGTCCTTCTCTTCGACTTCCGGCTTGAGCTTGCCGGCTTCCTTGAGCACGGCGTCAGGCCAGACGTGAGGAATGTCGTAGGTACGCAGGGCAACATCGATTTCCATGCCCGGCGCCATGTAGTTGCCCACGACCTCGACCACGTCGCCTTGCGGCTGGAAGCGTGGCGTCGGCCAGTGAGTGATCTTCACTTCGACGAACTGACCGATCTGCGCGTTGGCGTTACGACCCGGCGTGACCAGCACTTCCTGCTGGATCTTCGGGTTGTCGGCAACGACAAAACCGATGCCACCCTCTTCGAAGTAGCGGCCAACGATGGTTTCGTGAGCGCGGGACACCACTTCGACGATCATGCCTTCGCGGCGACCACGACGATCCAGACCGGAAACACGGGCCAGGGCACGGTCACCGTCGAACACCAGGCGCATCTGCGCCGGGCTCATGAACAGGTCATCACTGCCATCGTCCGGCACCAGGAAGCCGAAGCCATCGCGGTGACCACTGATGCGGCCCAGGATCAGGTCGAGCTTGTCCACCGGCGCATAAGTGCCGCGACGGGTATAGATGAGTTGAGCATCGCGCTCCATGGCGCGCAGGCGGCGGCGCAGGGCTTCGATCTGGTCTTCTGTGGTCAGACCAAACTCTTCGACCAGTTGCTCGCGGTTAGCAGGCGAACCTCGATCAGCGAGGTGCTGAAGGATCAGTTCACGGCTAGGAATAGGGTTTTCATATTTTTCCGCTTCACGAGCGGCCTCGGGATCGAGGGACTGCCAATCGGCCATTAGAGAGTTTTCACCTTGTCTATATGCGGGTTAGTTTGGCATAGGCGTAATGAAACGGGAAATTTCAAGCTAAGACGACCCTTCTAAAGCCCTGTATCGACACTGCAAAGCTGTTTTGAAGACCACTGGCGAAATTTTCCAGGTTTTTTTGATTCCGGGGGTTTACAGTTAAAAAGACGCTCCGTATAGTGCGCGCCATCGACGACGGACAACGTTGCCGATACTGCCCAGATGGTGAAATTGGTAGACACGCCAGCTTCAGGTGCTGGTGACCGCAAGGTCGTGGAAGTTCGAGTCTTCTTCTGGGCACCAATTTCGAGCTTGAGATTAGATCAATTTCAAGGCTCACACAAAAACCCGCGAAAGCGGGTTTTTGCATTCTGGGCCACTGGTTTAATTAATTTTAAAATCAGGGGTTTACAGATCAAATTGCTCTCCGTATAGTTCGCCACATCAACAGCGGCAACGCTTGCGATGAATGCCCAGATGGTGAAATTGGTAGACACGCCAGCTTCAGGTGCTGGTGACCGCAAGGTCGTGGAAGTTCGAGTCTTCTTCTGGGCACCAATTCAAATTCAAGGTTACGACCTTGAGTTTCACAAAAACCCGCGAAAGCGGGTTTTTGCGTTTCCGGCATTCAAAAATGTTCGAACCACCACCATTCATGTGGCGAGGGGGCTTGCCCCCGTTCGGCTGCGAAGCAGTCGTAAACTCGGCAAATGCGGTGTAGTGAAGTATGCCCTGGGGCCGCTTCGCGACCCAACGGGGGCAAGCCCCCTCGCCACAAAAGCCCTTCCATTTACCGAACCTACCTAACGCCCTTCAACATCGCAGCGCGCTTTTGAGAAATAATATCGTTTATCATTGTTGCAAGTTTTTGCAATGCGACAGTGAGGAACCCTGCGAATGATGTTTCGAAATACCCTGCGCCGCGGCTTGACCATCACCCTGCTCGGCCTGGCACTTGCCTCCCCCCTCACCCAAGCCGCCGACCCGGTTTCCCTGACGCTCTACAACGGCCAACACAAAGAAGTCGGTGACGCAGTCGCCAAAGCCTTCGAAGCCAAGACCGGCATCCACGTCAATGTGCGCAAAGGCAGTAGCAATCAGCTCGCCAGCCAGGTCGTCGAAGAAGGCGATCGCTCCCCTGCCGACGTGATCTACACCGAAGAATCGCCGCCACTGAACAAACTTGGCGAACAAGGCCTGCTGGCCAAGGCGGATGACGCCACGCTGGCCGTACTGCCCAAGGAATACGTCGCCAGCAATGGCACCTGGATTGGCGTGACGGCCCGGGTGCGCGTCGTCGCCTTCAACCCCAAGCTGATCGACGAAAAAGACCTGCCGACGTCGGTGATGGATTTCTCCGATCCAAAATGGCAAGGCAAGGTCGGCTTTGTGCCCACCAGTGGCGCCTTCCAGGAACAAGCCGTCGCCATCATCAAAGTGCACGGCATGGACGCTGCCGAAGAATGGCTGACCGGGCTGCGCGCATTCGGCAAAACCTACAGCAACAACATGGTCGCGCTCAAAGCCGTGGAAAATGGCGAAGTGGCCACCGTGCTGGTCAACAACTACTACTGGTTCGCCTTGCAGCGTGAAAAAGGCCAGCTCGATTCGAAATTGCATTATTTCACCGGTGGCGACGTCGGCGGGCTGATCACCGTTTCCAGCGCAGCGGTGCTGAAATCCAGCAAACACCCAATAGAAGCCCAGCAATTGCTCGCCTACATGGCCAGCGAGGAAGGCCAGCGCGTGATCACCCAGACCACCGCCGAATACCCGCTGCACAAAGGCATGGAGTCTGATCGCGGACTCAAGCCATTCAGCGAGCTGGAAGCACCGAAAGTCACACCAGCCGACCTGGGCAATGCCGAAGAAGCCCTGGACCTGGAACGTGATGTTGGCCTGAACTGATGAGCGCATCGCTTTCCACGTATGGCGGGTACGTGCCGCGGCGCAAGCGGCCGTCGATCTGGCTGGTCCTGCCGGTATTGCTACTGGTAGTGCTCAGTTTGCTGCCGCTGGCCTATGTCGGGCTCAAGGCCTGGCAAGCAGGCTGGGCCGAGGCGCTGCATTTGCTGTGGCGCCCCTACGTGTTCGGGCTCCTGCGCAACACCCTGGCGCTGATGGTCGGCGTGACGCTGGCCTGCGGCGTGATCGGCCTGTCGCTGGCGTGGCTGCTGGAGCGCAGCAATCTGCCGGGGCGGCGCTTGTGGGGCGTGATCCTGTGCCTGCCCTTCGCCGTACCGGCGTTTGTCAGCAGTTTTACCTGGGTTTCCTTGAGTGCTCATTTCGAAGGGCTCGGCGGGGCAATTCTGGTGATGACACTCTCTAAATACCCGCTGATTTTCCTGCCCGTGGCGGCGACCCTGCGCAATCTCGACCCCTCACTGGAAGAGTCAGCGCGCACGCTGGGACAGAACCGCTGGGGCGTGTTTTTCAAGGTCACCCTGCCCCTGCTCTGGCCGTCGCTGCTCGCCGGTTCTTTGCTGATTGCCCTGCACATGCTGGTGGAGTTCGGCGCGCTGTCGATCATCGGCCTGCAAACCTTCACCACCGCGATCTATCAACAGTTCGAGCTGGAGTTCAGCAATGCCAATGCGGCGATGCTCTCCGCCGTGCTGCTGATGCTGTGTCTGGCGCTGCTGTGGCTGGAGCTGCGCGTGCGCGGCAAGGGTCGACACGTGCGCACTGGCCAGGGTGCCGCGCGACAAGCGGAGCAGGTTCGATTGGGGCCGTGGGCCGTGGCGGGACAGCTTTATTGCCTGCTGCTGGCAGTCATCGGCAGCGGGATTCCGCTGGGCATGCTGGCGTACTGGTTGGCGGTGGGATCGTCGGCGGCCTTTCCCGTGGCGGCAATCGGCGAAGCATTGCTGTCATCCCTCGCACTGTCGCTGGGTGGCGCTGCGGTTTGCCTGGTGCTGGCGGTGCCGGTCGGCCTGCTGGTCGTGCGCTACAAAGGTCAACTGGCGATCTGGGCCGAGCGCTTGCCGTACTTGCTACATGCCCTGCCGGGCCTGGTCATTGCCCTGACCCTGGTGTATTTCGCCCTGCACTATGTGCCGATGCTTTACCAGACTTCGGCACTGTTGCTGATCGCCTACGCCCTGCTGTTTCTGCCGCTGGCGCAGGCACCGATCCGCACCGCCCTGAACAAGGCGGCACCGCAACTTGAGGAGGCGGCACGCACGCTGGGAGCCTCGTCATTCAGCGCGTTCTGCCGAGTGACACTGCCGATTATTTTCCCGGCGCTGGGAGCGGCTTTTGCCCTGGTGTTCCTGGATGCGATGAAGGAACTGACGGCGACCTTGCTGCTGAGCCCGACCGGGCTGAACACCCTGGCGACGGAAGTCTGGGCGCATACCGCGAATGTGGAGTTTGCGGCGGCGGCGCCTTATGCGGCGTTGTTGATAGTGGTGTCGGGGTTGCCGGTCTATTTGCTGACGACCCGGATGTATCTGAGCCGCTGACACCGCTTTCGCGAGCAAGCCTGCTCCCACAGGGAAACGCATTCCAATGTGGGAGCAGGCGTGCTCGCGAAGGGGCCGGCACAGACAACCGATCAGGCCCTGAACTGCCCCAGGCTCGCCTTCAACTGTGCAGCCAGACCATCGAGCACCTTGCCGCTCGCCGTGGTCGCCACGACAGCTTGCGCCGCTTTCTCGGCCTGGGCGTGAATGGTCTGGACCCGCCCCCGCACTGCCTGCGCGCCCTGCGCCTGATGTGCCGCAGCCTGGGTAGCCAGACCAATTGCCGCATGAACCTGTTCGACCGATGCCTGCACCGACTGCTGCAACCGCGCACTGTCGCGCAGCACCAGCAACCCCTCATTGGCCTGGCGCCCGGCCTGGCCAATTGCCGCCACCGCCTCACGCGCGCCTTGCTGCAGCGCAACGATGTGCGCCTGAATATCGCCGGTGGAACTCTGCGTCTTGCTCGCCAGCGCCCGAACCTCGTCGGCCACCACGGCAAACCCGCGCCCGGTCTCGCCGGCACGCGCCGCTTCAATAGCGGCGTTCAGCGCCAGCAAGTTGGTCTGCTCGGCGATGCCATGAATCACCGTCAATACCACCTCGATCTGTTCACTTTGCTGCGCCAGGCGCTCGATCACTTGCGCACCGGTATTGACCTGACCCGCCAGCTCCTCGATCAGACTGCCGACTTTCGCCGAGGTCCGGGTGTTTTCATCGGTGGCCTGGCGAATGTCCACGACCTGCTTCAGCGCCGCCTGCATGGCATGGCTTTCCGACTGCGCCTCATCGGCCATTTGCGACAGCGCGCGCAAACTCTCCGCCACCTCGTCACGCTGCATGCCCGCCGCCGCATCTGCACCGGCGTTGCGCAAGGTCATGGCGCCAATCTCGACACCGGTACGCTGAGCCACATCGCCCGCCTCGCGCACGATCGGCTGCAACTTATCCACAAAGCGATTGACCGCCGAGGCCATGTCGCCGATTTCATCCTTGCTGTTGATCTGCACACGCTTGGTCAGATCGCCCTCGCCCGCCGCCAGGTCATCCATGGCAACGATCAGCATTTTCAGGCGATTGACCACTCGGCGACCGAGCACCACCGCCAACAGCAGCAGGACACCAAAACCCACCACCGCCAGGCACACACCGATGCGCCAGCGCAAAGTCGCGGCCGCTTCCTGCACGGTGCTGGTGGTGTTGGCTTTCATTTCAGCCGCCGTGGACTGCGCTGACTGCAGGCGCGCACGCATGGCCGTCGCGCTGTCGGCCGCTGCGCCCTTGAGGCTGTCGCCGACCAGTTGATCGCTGCTGGCGATCAGGGCCGAGAAGCGCTTGTCGAGGGCCGCCAAGTCAGTCTCCACCGAAGCAGTCGAGACCCCCATCAGGACCTTGCCGATTTCCACGCCATTGGGGTTGATCGAAGCCTCGATGTAGAACACCGACGGATCGTTCTTCGCCGCATCCAGCACTTTGTCGAGCGCCCGCTCGCCCTGGCCTTTTTCCAGCAGCGCCTTGTTGATCGGATTTTCCCGATTGAGGTAGCGCGTCAGGTGTTGGCCGGTGGCGTCGTCATACACCACGAACAGCACATTGGGATTGCGCTGGGCCCGACGGGCGAATTCGGACAGTGTTGGAACATCGTTGTCCCACATGGCGCGAGGCGCGACCGAAGCCAGAAGCTGTGCCATATCATTGGCGGAGTCCTTCAGGTCCTTTTCCAGGGTCGAACGCAATTGCGCCTGCTCTTCCTCAAGTCGCGAGGACAAACCGGCCGTGAGGCGCTGACGGGTACTGGTAGAGAGGCTGTCCAGACTGGACGTGACTTCGCGCCCTGCCTGCTCAAGCTCGGCAGAGAGCTTTTGGCTGTCCGCGCCCAGGCGCTTACCCAGATCGGCTTCCAGCGCGGTCACCGTGCTCCGGGTCAGAGCGACAGCTACCAGCACCTGCACCAAAAGGGCGATACCAAGGGTAACGAACACGGGCCGCAACAAACGGCTTTGTAACAGTGAGAGAACGGCCGACACTGTGAATCCCTCTGCTTGGACGCCATTAATTTGATGGCATTCTTTTGAGAAGATTTACAGCAAAGGTCATGCCGTCCTACAGACAAATACGACAAAGGCCCCGATTAAGGAGCCTTTGTGTTTTACATCAACGACTTATCAAGCAAACGGATGACGCAGAACGATGGTTTCGTTGCGGTCCGGGCCCGTCGAAATAATGTCGATCGGCGCACCGATCAGCTCTTCCACGCGCTTGATGTAAGCACGGGCGTTAGCCGGCAGCTCTTCCAGGGTTTTGGCACCCACGGTCGACTCGGTCCAGCCCGGCACTTCTTCGTACACTGGCTGCAGGCCTACGTAGCTGTCTGCATCAGTCGGGGCAACCGCATTACCTTGCGCATCCTTGTAGCCGACGCAGATGTTGATGGTTTCCAGACCGTCGAGTACGTCCAGCTTGGTCAGGCAGATGCCCGAGATGCTGTTCACATCGATAGCGCGACGCAGGATAACAGCGTCGAACCAGCCACAACGACGAGCACGGCCAGTAGTCGCGCCGAATTCGTGACCTTGTTTAGCCAGGTGCGCACCGACTTCGTCGAACAGCTCAGTCGGGAATGGACCCGAACCTACACGCGTGGTGTAAGCCTTGGTGATGCCCAGGATGTAGTCCAGGAACATCGGGCCAACACCCGAACCGGTAGCAACGCCGCCAGCGGTGGTGTTGGAGCTGGTCACGTACGGGTAGGTACCGTGGTCGATGTCCAGCAGGGAGCCTTGGGCGCCTTCGAACATGATGTCTTTGCCAGCGCGACGCAGGTCGTGCAGCTCGGCAGTCACGTCCAGCATCAGCGGCTTGAGCAGCTCAGCGTATTCCTTGCATTCGGCCAGGGTCTTGTCGAATTCGATGGCTGGCTCTTTGTAGTAACCCACCAGCATGAAGTTGTGGTAATCCACCAGTTCACGCAGTTTGTCTTCAAAGCGCGGCATGTTGAGCAGGTCGCCCACACGCAGGCCACGACGTGCGACCTTGTCTTCGTAGGCCGGGCCGATGCCGCGACCGGTGGTACCGATCTTCAGCTCGCCACGGGCCTTTTCACGGGCCTGGTCCAGCGCAACGTGGAAGGACAGGATCAGCGGGCAGGACGGGCTGATGCGCAGGCGCTCGCGCACCGGCACACCTTTTTCTTCCAACTTGGTGATCTCGCGCAGCAGGGCGTCAGGTGCAACCACCACACCGTTGCCGATCAGGCACTGCACGCCTTCGCGCAGCACGCCCGACGGGATCAGGTGCAAGACGGTTTTTTCGCCGTCGATCACCAGCGTGTGGCCAGCGTTGTGGCCACCCTGGTAGCGCACTACGGCGGCAGCATGTTCGGTCAGCAGATCAACGATCTTGCCTTTGCCCTCATCACCCCATTGGGTGCCCAGGACTACGACATTCTTACCCATAACACTTGTCCTCATTCGCGCAAACTTGGTGCCGGCGGCAGCCGGCAGGAAAACTCAAGAAGCCAGTGGCGATACTTGCCAAAGCCCGTTCTGCTGAATCAATTGCCGGTCGCAGTCCGCTTCACGGGCGGCGGCCAAAGGTTGTCCAGGCAAAGCCTGAACGACACGCTGACCCTCACTGCGCAACTGGCAAACCTGCTGCCAGAGTGCCGCATCCGTACTGTCAGGCATCCAGATACCGCCAGACGGTAGCTCGATCTCAGCACGCCCCAGGGTCACCAGGGTTTTCAAATCGGTAGAGAAGCCGGTTGCCGGACGGGCACGACCGAAGTCGGCGCCGATGTCGTCGTAACGACCGCCTTGGGCAATGGACTGGCCAACACCCGGCACGAACACGGCGAACACCACACCGGTGTGGTAGTGGTAGCCACGCAGCTCGCCCAGGTCGAAGTACAGCGGCAGCTCAGGGAAACGCACGGACAGCCGCTCGGCAATCGCCAGCAAGTCATCCAGCGCTGCCAGTACAGGGGCCGGCGCCTTGGCCAGACGCTCGCGGGCAGCGCTCAACACCTCACGACCACCACACAGGTCGACCAACGCACGCAACATGCCCGACAGATCGGCAGGCAAGCCTTCGGTCAAGGTAATGACCTCATCGATGGCCTTGCGTTGCAAGGCATCGAACAACTGCTGCTCGACTTCACCGGACAAACCGGCCGCACGGGCCAGGCCACGGTAGATGCCGACATGGCCGAGGTCCATGTGCACATCCGGCACATCGGCCAGTTGCAGCATGGCCAGCATCAGGCTGATGACTTCGACGTCGCTGCTCGGACTGCCGTCGCCGTACAACTCCGCACCCAATTGAATCGGGCTGCGCGAGGACGACAAGGCGCGAGGCTGGGCATGCAGCACGCTACCGGCATAGCACAGGCGGCTCGGACCTTCCCGGCGCAGAGTATGCGCATCGATGCGCGCCACTTGCGGCGTGATGTCGGCACGGAAACCCATCTGCCGGCCCGATTGCGGGTCGATGACCTTGAAGGTGCGCAGATCCAGATCCTGGCCTGCGCCAGTCAGCAGGGATTCCAGGTACTCGATATGGGGAGTCACGACAAACTCGTAACCCCAGCTCTGGAACAGATCCAACACCTGACGACGCGCGACTTCAATACGCGCAGCTTCCGGTGGCAGTACTTCTTCGATGCCATCTGGCAGAAGCCAGCGGTCTACCGTTGCCATTACGCCTTCCCCTATCTCCGGGCAGCCAGCCTGTCGGCGAGCCTTGAGTGAAGCAGAAAATGATCGGCTTATGCACAAACCACGCGCATGAGCGACGAAGCGAAAAGCCTTTTACCGGCTTCGCCAACCACTTTCCTCGAAAAACTGTCGAGCCAATCGGCCCGGCATCTGCTCAAAAACAGCAATCAAACGTGCAGACGCAAAAAAGCCGGGAATTTCCCGGCTGCCGCATCATACACACGTTTTCCCAAAGGATCACCCCGCCAGAGCTTTTAGCCGCCCGGCGGAGTGATTCAGGTCAACGCCGTATCAAGGCTTGGCTTTTTCCAGGTAGTGGAAGAAGTCGCTGCTTGGGTCGAGGACCAATACGTCGGATTTGTTCGCGAAGCTTTCACGGTAGGCACGCAGGCTACGGTAGAACGCGTAGAACTCCTGATCCTGACCGTAGGCCTTGGAGTAGATCGCAGCGGCCTGGGCATCGCCATCACCGCGAACCTCTTCGGATTCACGATAGGCTTCAGCCAGCAGCACGCGGCGTTGACGATCGGCGTCGGCACGGATGCCTTCGGCCAGCTCGTTACCCTTGGCGCGGTGCTCGCGAGCTTCACGCTCACGCTCGGTACTCATACGCTCGAACACACTGCGGTTGACTTCTTTCGGCAGGTCGATGGTCTTGACCCGGACATCGACAACTTCGATACCCAACTCTTTCTCGGCCATCTTGTTCAGCGAAGCCGTGATATCCGCCATCAGCGCATCGCGCTCACCGGAAACCACTTCGTGCAGGGTGCGCTTACCAAACTGGTCACGCAGGCCCGACTCCAGGCGACGGGACAAACGCTCGTCGGCAATCTGCTTGAGGCCGGAAGTCGCGGTGTAGTAACGCTCTGCGTCCTTCACGCGCCACTTGGCGTAGGCATCGACCATCACGGCTTTCTTTTCCAGCGTCAGGAAGCGTTGTGTCGGTGCATCCAGCGTCATCAGGCGTGCGTCGAATTTACGCACCTGGTTAACGTAAGGCACTTTCACATGCAGGCCTGGCTGAACATCGGTCTGGACCACGCGACCGAACTGCAGCAACACCGCACGCTCGGTCTGAGCCACGATGTAGAAGCAGTTCCAGGCAGCGATCGCCACGACGACGCCGACAATAAGGGCGATCAGCGATTTATTGCTCATCAGCGACTCTCCCTGGTACGTGCTTGCTGTTGCTGCAGATCTGCTGCCGCACGCGCATTCGCTTCATTGCTGCTGGCTGCTGCGCCGGTCACCGGAGTGCTGGTGCTGCGACCACTTTCGACCATCTTGTCCAGCGGCAGGTACAGCAGGTTGCTCTGGCCGTTCTTGTTGCCGGTCACGAGTACCTTGCTGGTATTGGTGAAGACTTCCTGCATGGTGTCCAGGTACAGACGCTGGCGGGTGACTTCAGGTGCCTTGCGGTACTCGGCAACCAGCTTGGTGAAGCGATCGGCCTCACCCTTGGCGCGCGAGACGGTTTCGTCACGGTAACCATTGGCATCCTCGAGGATGCGCTGGGCCTGACCACGGGCTTCCGGCACGACGCCGTTGGCATAGGTTTCAGCCTGGTTACGCGAACGCTGCTCGTCTTCCCGGGCACGGATCACGTCATCGAAGGCTTCCTGGACTTCACGCGGTGCCGCTGCGCTCTGTACGTTGACCTGGGTGACAGTGATGCCGGTGCGATAGGTATCCATGAAGCGTTGCAGACGCTCCTTGATCTCGCTGGCCATCAATTCACGACCTTCGGTCAGTACCTGGTCCATCGCGGTGGAACCCACCACATGGCGCAAGGCGCTGTCGGTCGCGTGCTGCAGGCTGATTTCCGGCTGATCGACGCTCAGCACGAAGTCCTGCAGGTTGCTGATCTTGTACTGCACGGTCAGCGGCACTTCGACGATGTTCTCGTCTTCAGTCAGCATCTGGCCCTGCTTGGTGTAGGCACGCTCGCGCGTGACGTTTTCCATGTACTTCTTGTCGATCGGCGGGAAGTAGATATTCAGGCCGGGACCCACAGTTTCGTAGTACTTGCCAAAGCGCAGCACCACGGCTTGCTCCTGCTCGTCGACGACATAAACCGCGCTGTACAGCCAAACGGCGGCGAGAACGACCAGGCCGATGCCGAGCAGGCCGCCAAAGCCGCCACTCTTGCCCGGACCACCGCCGTCGTCGCCACCACGCTTCTTACCACCACCGAACAAACCGTTCAGGCTTTCCTGCAGCTTTCGGAAGGCCTCGTCGAGATCCGGTGGCCCCTTGCGGTCGCCGTTGTTACGACGCTTGCCACCCCAAGGATCCTGATTATTCGAGTTGCCACCCGGCTCATTCCAAGCCATAGCGCTCTCCATCTGATAAAGCAAAGACGCACCCACGGCGCGCCGACCAATGCTACAGAATGCCTGTCACCACGGCACAACCGCTTTCCCAGGCTTTTATTGCAAAGTGTGTTGCTCGATGAATTCCATCGGCTGCAATCCCTCGCGGCTTACCAGTCGATTCAACTCGACCCGGGGCAAACGAACGGCCAGCAAACTGATGCCTTCTTCGTCGTGTTCTTCTTTCTGCACCGCACCGAGTTCGAAGAACTGCGCACGCAGTCGAGCGAATCGTTGCGGCAAGCGCAAGGTACCGACAAACAAATCACTGCCCAGCAACTCGGCAATGGCTTGTTCAAGCAATTCCAGACCACTGCCATCTCGCGCCGACAGCCAGACCCGTTGGGGCTTGCCGTTCTCGTCGCGCTGGATTTGTGGCTCAACGCCTTCAAGCAAATCGAGTTTGTTATAGACCTCGAGGATCGGCAAGTCCTGAGCACCAATCTCGCCAAGCACGACCATTACCTGCTCGATCTGCAACAGGCGATCGGGTTCGGCCGCGTCGATCACGTGCAACAACAGATCGGAGTTGCTCGACTCTTCGAGGGTAGACCGAAATGCTTCGACCAGCTTGTGCGGCAAGTGGCGAATGAAACCCACTGTGTCCGCCAGGACAATCGGCCCCAGATCGTCTATTTCCAGACGACGCAGGGTCGGGTCCAGCGTGGCAAACAATTGGTCAGCTGCGTAGACGTCGGATTTCGTCACGTTATTGAAGAGCGTGGATTTACCGGCGTTGGTGTACCCCACCAGGGACACGGTAGGAATATCCGCACGCGATCGGCCACGGCGCGACTGTTCGCGCTGGCTGCGCACCTTCTCCAGCCGCCCCTTGATCTGCCGCAGGCGAACCCGCAGCAAACGGCGGTCGGTTTCCAGCTGGGTTTCACCCGGGCCACGCATACCGATACCACCACCCTGGCGCTCAAGGTGAGTCCAGCCACGAACCAGCCGGGTGCTCATGTGGTCAAGCTGGGCCAGTTCGACCTGGAGCTTGCCTTCATGGGTACGGGCGCGCTGGGCGAAAATATCGAGAATCAGACCGGTACGGTCGATCACGCGACACTCGAAAACACGTTCGAGGTTACGTTCCTGACTGGGCGTGAGGATGTGATTGAAAATCACCAGATCGGCCTGTTCGGCCTTGACCAGGTCGCGCAGTTCCTCGACCTTGCCACTGCCAATCAGGGTCTTGGCGGTTGGCCGATGACGCGGCACGTTAAAAAACGCGACGGTCTCGGCACCCGCCGAATTAGCCAATTCCTGAAACTCCTGCGGATCTTCGCGCGCCTCAGGGTCCTGTCCATCCAAGTGAACGAGGATGACTCGCTCACCACCACCGTGGCGCTCAAAGAACAAAGGAGACTCCTATCAGGCGTTACCTGGCTCAGCGTCACCTGCTTCGGATTCGGTTGCGCTAGGCAGACGAATTGGACGAACCGGCACCACTGTAGAGATAGCGTGTTTGTAGACCATCTGGCTTACGGTGTTTTTCAGCAGGATGACGAACTGGTCGAACGACTCGATCGTGCCTTGCAGTTTGATACCGTTGACCAGGTAGATGGACACCCCAACTTTCTCTTTACGTAAAGTATTCAAGTAAGGGTCTTGTAGCGAATGCCCTTTTGACATGTGCCGCACTCCTTTAAGGATTCAATATAAAAAATAGGTAATCAGATGGCTTTAGCCGCCACACCCCCAAGGATAGACGGCAATTGCAAGGACTCAGCTCAATATGGAGATGGTCCCAAGGTATTTCAAGGCGCGCGGCAGATTGTCGCAATCCAGACTGTCCAGCCAATGCAGATCAGTCCAACTGCGCAGCCAGGTGAACTGGCGTTTCGCCAATTGGCGCGTGGCAATGATTCCACGCTCCTGCATCTCGGCTGACGTCAGCTTGCCATCCAGGTAGTCCCAGACTTGGCGGTAGCCTACTGCACGTATAGACGGCAACCCGGCATGCAGGTCACTTCTCTTACGCAGGGCTACGACCTCGTCAATGAATCCCTGTTCCAACATTAAAGTGAATCTTTGTTTAATTCGCTCGTGCAGTACCTGGCGATTTGCCGGGGCAATAGCCAAGTTTGCGACAGTATAGGGCAATTGTTGCCGTCCCGAAGCGGCTGCTTCAGTACTTTGCACAGATTGTTTCAAACGCAGGGCAGTCATGCTTTGACCGCTGACACGATAAACTTCCAGCGCTCGACTCAGACGCTGGGGATCGTTCGGATGTATTCGCGCCGCAGACTCCGGATCAATCACCGCCAATTGCTCGTGCAAGGCTTGCCAGCCAAGGCGTGCAGCCTCTTCTTCGATTTGCGCGCGGACCTCGGGGTCGGCCGCCGGCATTTCTGCCAGGCCTTCAACCAAAGCCTTGTAATAGAGCATGGTACCGCCCACCAGCAGCGGAATTTTTCCGCGCGCAGTGATATCGGCCATGGCTTCCAGGGCATCGCGGCGAAAATCCGCAGCCGAATAGCTCTCGGCCGGGTCGAGAATATCGATCAGGCGATGCGGATATTGCGCCAGCAGCTCTTTGGAAGGCTTGGCGGTACCGATGTCCATGCCACGGTAGACCAGCGCCGAATCGACGCTGATCAACTCGCACGGCAGGACTTTGCTGAGTTCGATGGCCAGGTCGGTCTTGCCGGCGGCAGTCGGACCCATCAGGAAAATCGCAGGTGGGAACTGGCTCATCAACGACCGCGCAAAAACAGTTTGTCCAGATCGTCCAGGCCCAGTTGGGTCCAGGTCGGTCGGCCATGGTTGCATTGACCGCTGCGCTCGGTGTTTTCCATGTCACGCAGCAGACCGTTCATTTCCGGCAGGGCCAAGCGCCGATTCGCACGAACCGCGCCGTGGCAGGCCATGGTCCCGAGCAATTCGTTCAGGTGCGCCTGAATGCGGTCGCTGGTGCCGAACTCCATCAGGTCGGCCAGGACATCGGCGACCAGCCGGTTGGCTTCGGCCTGCTTGAGCAGTGCCGGGATCTGCCGGATCGCCAGGGTTTCCGGGCCCAGGCGCTGCAACTCAAAGCCCAGGCGCTGGAACCAGGCGACATGTTCCTCGGCGCAATCGGCTTCGCGCTGGCTGACGGCCAGGGATTCCGGCACCAACAGCGGCTGGCCGCTCAAGCCTTCGCTGGCCATGGCGACCTTCAGGCGTTCGTACATGATCCGTTCGTGGGCGGCATGCATGTCCACCAGCACCAGGCCCTGAGCGTTTTCCGAAAGAATGTAGATGCCCTTGAGTTGTGCCAGCGCATAACCCAGCGGCGGGATGTCGTCCTGCCCGGCGGGTAGCGCGACGGCATTGGCCTCGGGTAGCGGCGCAAAAAACTCGCGATAGGCGGCCTGCGCTTCGGCGACAGGAACGCCGGACTGCGGACGCGGCGTGTATTGATACTGATAACCCGCGCCAGCACCCGAACCCGCCGGCGCATTGAACGACGGCTGGGCCTGAGGCTGTTCCAGCAGCGCATTGGCGGCCAGGCGCATTTCGCCCTGCGGCCCGAATTCACCGGCTTCGAGGCCGGTTGGCCGGACAATGGCCGTGGCAACCGGCGCCGCCAGGTGATCGTCCGGCCGCACATCGCCCAAGGCGCGGTGCAAGGTGCCGTAGAGGAAATCGTGAACCATGCGCCCTTCACGGAAGCGCACTTCGTGCTTGGTCGGGTGCACGTTGACGTCGACGCCGGTCGGATCGACTTCGAAAAACAGCACGAAGGTCGGATGCCGTCCGTTGAACAGCACGTCGCGATAAGCCTGGCGTACCGCGTGGGCTACCAGCTTGTCGCGCACCGCACGGCCATTGACGAAGAAATACTGCAAATCTGCCTGGCTGCGGTTGAAGGTCGGCAGGCCGACCCAGCCCCATAGATGCAAGCCGTTGCGCTCGATTTCGATCGGCAGTGCCTGCTCCAGGAAACCCGGCCCGCAGATCGCCGCCACGCGCCGGGCACGGGCCGCATCATCATGGGCCTCGTGCAAGCTGAGGATGGTCTTGCCGTTATGGCGCAAGTGGAACGCCACATCGAAGCGCGCCAGGGCCAGGCGCCTGATCACTTCTTGCAGGTGATCGAATTCGGTTTTTTCGGTCTTGAGAAACTTGCGTCGCGCCGGCGTGTTGAAGAACAGGTCACGCACTTCAACCGAAGTGCCTACCGGGTGGGCCGCCGGCTGCACGCGGGGCGCCATGTCACGGCCTTCGGTCTCGACCTGCCAGGCCTGATCGGCGTCGCGGGTGCGGGAAGTGAGGGTCAGGCGCGCCACGGAACTGATCGATGCCAGGGCTTCACCGCGAAAGCCCAGGCTCATGACCTGTTCGAGGTCTTCGAGGTTGCGGATCTTGCTGGTGGCGTGACGGGCCAGCGCCAGCGGCAGGTCATCGGCGGAAATGCCGCTGCCATCGTCGCGCACCCGCAGCAGCTTGACGCCGCCCTGCTCCACATCGACATCGATGCGCCTGGCGCCGGAGTCGAGGCTGTTTTCCAGCAGCTCCTTGATCACCGAAGCCGGGCGCTCGACCACCTCGCCCGCGGCAATCTGGTTCGCCAGTCGCGGGCTGAGCAGCTCGATTCGCGCGCCGTTGCTCACGACCTGATTCATTCTTTGGCCGCCAATTCAGTGCCCGGAATAGTCAGGTGCTGACCGATCTTGAGCTCATCGCTCGACAGGTTGTTGGCGCTGCGCAGGGTCGCGGGCGACACCTGATAGCGCACGGCGATCATCGCCAGGGTCTCGCCCGGGTTGACGCGGTGGTCACGTGGACCCTGCACAATCTTGCCGGAGTCGCGCAGCCAGGCAATGTAAGTGCCCGGCGGCGGGTTCTGCTGGAAGAACTGACGCACGCCGCTGCTGATCGAACGCGCCAGCGCCTGCTGGTGGCCCGACGCGGCAAGCTTCGAGGCTTCGTTGGCGTTGGAGATAAACCCGGTTTCCACCAGGATCGACGGAATATCCGGCGACTTCAGCACCATGAACCCGGCCTGTTCGACCCGCTGCTTGTGCAGAGGCGTCACCCGGCCAATGTTGCTCAGCACTTTCTGGCCAACGTTCAGGCTGGAGGTCAGGGATGCCGTCATCGACAGGTCAAGCAACACGCCGGCGAGCATGCGGTCCTTGTCATCGAGGCTGACGTTGCCGGCACCACCGATCAGGTCGGAACGGTTTTCGCTGTCGGCCAGCCAGCGGGCGGTCTCGGAAGTCGCGCCGCGATCAGACAGGGCAAATACCGAAGCACCGAAAGCGGCGGCGGAAGGCGCGGCGTCGGCGTGGATCGAGACGAACAGGTCGGCGCCTTTCTTGCGGGCGATTTCAGTACGGCCGCGCAACGGAATGAAGTAGTCGCCGGTACGGGTCAGTTCGGCGCGGAAGCCTTTCATGCCGCTGATCTGACGCTGCGTTTCGCGGGCGATCTGCAACACCACGTCTTTCTCACGCTGACCGCGAGAACCCGATGCTCCCGGGTCTTCGCCACCGTGGCCGGCATCGATCACCACCACGATATCGCGCTTGCCGGCCGGTGCTGGGGGCAACTTGATCGCAGGCTCTGTCGGTGTGACCGGCACAGCGGGCACCGTGGCGACTGACGGTGTCGGCGCTGGCGGAGGCGCGGCATCCGCGGCGTTATCGAACAGATCGACCACCAGGCGGTTGCCGTACTGGGCGTTCGGCGCCAGGGAGAAGCTTTTCGGCGTCACGGCCTTTTTCAGGTCGATGACCACCCGCAGGTCGGTCGGCGTGCGTTGAGCCGAGCGCATGGCGGTAATCGGGGTGTTCGAGGTGTTGACGTTGAGCGGCGCACCGAGGGTCGCGCCATTGATATCGATGACCAGGCGATCCGGCGCCGTCAGGGTAAAGACGCTGTGCTGCACCGGGCCGGTCAGGTCAAACACCAGTCGTGTGTTGTCCGGTGCCCGCCACAGACGAACACTGTTGACCTTCGAGTCGGCCACAGCGTCGACGGTCACCGCCAAAAACAACACCCCTACGGCAGCCACCAACGCGCGAAAGCGCATACCTAACCCCATCATTTATTTGGATTCCAATGCCAAAGCGGCACACCAGGCCTCGCCACGCGAGCCCTGGGACAAAATTTTCAGCGAACGCCCGCTGTCTTGCGGGCTAATGGTAATGGTCAGGTCCGGCTTTGGCAAAAAGCCTGCACCTTTATCGGGCCATTCGATCAGACACAGGGCATCGTCTTCGAAGTAGTCGCGGATACCGAGGAACTCCAGTTCTTCAGGATCGACCAGACGGTACAAATCGAAATGGAAGGCCCGAACGTCGCCAATCTCGTAGGGTTCAACCAGGGTGAAAGTCGGGCTTTTTACGGCCCCGACATGCCCCAGGCCGCGGATGATGCCTCGGGACAACGTGGTTTTGCCCATCCCCAGGTTGCCCTCGAGGAAGATCAGGCCATGGCCCTGGGTGACTCCGGCAATGCGTGCGCCAAAGTCGCTCATGGCCTGCTCATTGGCCAGGTACAGGGTTACTTCAGACACGGTGCTTGCTCCTCCAACAACTGACGAATGGCTGGTATCAGATCACTGGCCGCCAGCCCACGGCCCGATTTTCCTTGTTGCTCACCGGCATTGGCATGCAACCAGACCGCCAGGCAGGCCGCATCGAATGCCTCCATGCCCTGGGCCAGCAATGCGCCGATCAAACCGGCCAGTACATCGCCCAGACCGGCAGTGGCCATGGCCGGATGCCCCTGATGACACAGCGCCAGACGCCCATCGGGATGGGCGACCAGACTCCCGGCGCCCTTGAGCACCACGACCGCTGTATATTTTTTGCTCAATGCGTGGGCCGCAGCGGGTCGATCAGCCTGAACCTGGGCCGGACTCATTCCGAGCAAACGCGCGGCCTCCCCCGGATGCGGCGTGATCACGCAATCCTTGGGCAAACTCACACGCTCCCCGGCCAACATATTCAGTGCATCGGCATCCCAGACTTGCGGTAGCGGTGCGTTGGCGGCAGCCGACAACAGGCTAGCCCCCCAGCCAGCCTGCCCCAGCCCCGGACCGACAACCAGCACAGAAACTTTTTGAAGCAAACCCATCAACTGATTGGCTGACGACGTGCCCAGCACCATCGCCTCGGGAATCCGCGCCAGCGCGGCGGGGACATGCTCGCTACGGGTCGCCACCGAGACCATGCCCGCGCCACTGCGCAGGGCGCTTTGCGCACTGAGCAGGATTGCACCCCCGAACCCGCGATCACCGCCGATCAGCAGCACGTGGCCGAATCGGCCTTTATGGGAAGCCGGGGCCCGGGCGGCCAGGCGCGGCAGATTGCCAGTTGTGAGACGACGGGCACTGCTCGGCGCCCCCTCAAGCAACTGCGGATCGGCGTGCAGGTCATTGAAAACCAGCTCACCCACGACATCCGCCGCATCACCGGTGAACAAGCCCAGTTTCAAGCCAATGAAGGTGACCGTCAGATCCGCTCGCACCGCGCAGCCGAAGAGGCGACCGGTATCGGCGCATAGCCCGGAGGGGATATCCACCGCCGCAACCGGCAGCCCGCTGGCATTGATCGCGGCGATTACACTGGCGTACGGCTCGCGCACATCACCGGTCAGGCCGGTACCCAGCAAGGCGTCCAACACAACCCCGCGCAATTCGGACTGGGCACCCCAAGACTCGATGGTGACGTTTTCGGACATCGCCTCGGCATGGGCCAATGCCGCATCCCCTTGCAGGCGCTGCCGATCCCCCACCGCCAGCACCCGCACCGACCAACCGGCGCGCCGGGCCAACACGGCCACCAGGTATCCGTCTCCGGCATTGTTGCCATGACCGGCGAGTACACTCAGTTCGTTCGCTGTCGGCCATTGCCGCACCAGCGCCCGCCACGTCGCTCGCGCCGCGCGCTGCATCAATTCGAAGCCCGGTGTGCCGGCCGCGATCAGGCTCGCGTCGAGTGCTCGCACCTGCGCGGCGCTGTACAGCGCGTCGGGTAATTCATCTTTAGTGTGCGGCATGCGTCTTCGGGCTCCGATGTCTGGCAGAATTATACGCACCTCAGCTCCGGTTTCTCTCGCCTCATGCCCGCTATTACCACAGACCTGCCTGCCCTCGCCCAATCCATCAAGGATTGGGGCCGCGAGCTGGGCTTTCAGCAAGTCGGCATCAGCGGCCTCGACCTGGGCGAGCACGAGCAGCACCTGGAGCGCTGGCTCGCCGCCGGCTACCACGGCGAAATGGACTACATGGGCGCCCATGGCAGCAAACGCTCGCACCCGGACGAACTGGTGCCCGGCACTTTACGCGTGGTTTCGTTGCGCATGGACTACCTGGCGGGCGACACGCAAATGGCAAAAATGCTCGCCCAACCGGAAAAAGCCTACGTCTCGCGTTATGCCCTCGGTCGCGATTACCACAAGCTGATCCGCAAGCGCGTGCAACAACTGGCGGACAAGATTCAGGCACAAATCGGCCCGTTCGGCTTCCGTGCCTTTGTCGACAGTGCTCCGGTGCTGGAAAAAGCCATCGCCGAACAGGCCGGCCTGGGCTGGATCGGCAAAAACACTCTGGTTTTGAATCGCAAGGCAGGCAGCTATTTCTTCCTCGCCGAACTATTCGTTGATTTGCCACTGCCGGTGGACCCGCCCCACGCCACCGAACATTGCGGTCGTTGCAGTGCGTGCCTCGACATCTGCCCGACCAATGCCTTCGTCGGCCCCTATGTGCTGGATGCCCGACGCTGCATCTCCTACCTGACCATCGAGCTCAAGGGCGCGATCCCTGAAGACCTGCGGCCGCTGATCGGCAATCGGGTGTTCGGTTGCGATGACTGCCAGATCGTCTGCCCCTGGAACCGCTTCGCCCGGCCATCCGGAGAAGGCGACTTCAAGCCGCGGCACAATCTGGACAATGCCGGGCTGGCGGAACTGTTCATGTGGGATGAGGAGAAGTTCTTGAGCAGCACCGAAGGCTCGCCATTGCGCCGGACCGGTTACGAAAACTGGTTGCGCAACCTGGCGGTAGGGTTGGGGAACGCGCCTTCAACGATCCCGGTGCTGGAGGCGCTGAAGGCGCGACGGGAGCACCCTTCGGAACTGGTACGTGAACATGTCGAGTGGGCATTGCGGCAGCATGCCGAACGTCAGGCTTCGTCGTTGTAGACGAACTTGGGCATTTCCCAATGAAAACGGATCGCCAGCAAGCGCAATAGAAAACCGCCAAACAAGGTGATCAGAATCGATTGTTCATCGGGTAATTGCAGATAGATGCAGAGCATGTAGCACCACGCCGCCGCAAACGAGACGCTGGCATAGAGCTCACGCCGGAAGATCAGCGGAATATCGTTGCAGAAAATATCCCGCAGGATGCCGCCGAAGACGCCGGTGATCACGCCGCTGACAGAGGCCACCAGCATGCCATGGCCCATTTCCAGGGCGGTGATGCAGCCGATCAGGGTGAAAGCCACCAGGCCCATGGCGTCGAGCACTAGGAACAGTGAACGCAAATGCCGCATCCAGCGCGCCGTGAACACCGTGATCATGGCGGCAGCCGTGGTCAGCACCAGGTATTCCGGGTGTTTGACCCAAGTCAGCGGGTAGTGCCCGAGCAGCACATCGCGCACCGACCCGCCACCCAGCGCCGTGACGCAAGCGATCAGCACTACACCAAACCAGTCCATCCCGCGTCGGCCGGCAGAGAGGGCGCCGGTCATGGCTTCGGCAGTGATGGCGATCAGGTAGAGCATCAGCAGCATGGTGGCGGTCCTTGCAGAAAGGCGCGCAGTCTACTCAGTTCGCTGGAGCACCAAAAGAGGGCAGACACACCCTGTGGCGAGGGAGCTTGCTCCCGCTGGAGGGCGAAGCGCTCCCCTGCATTCTTTCAGTTACACCGCACTCACTGGTTTTACGACTGCTCCGCAGCCGAACGGGGGCAAGCCCCCTCGCCACAAAAGCCCGATAGCATCAGGCCTTGATGAAATGCTTGCGGTAGTGCTGCAACTCGGCGACGGACTCGCGGATGTCGTCCAGCGCCAGGTGGGTGCTGCCCTTCTTGAAGCTGTCACGCACGTCCGGGGCCCAGCGCGCAGCC
Organism: Pseudomonas sp. P5_109; assembly: GCF_034009455.1. NCBI lineage: Bacteria > Pseudomonadati > Pseudomonadota > Gammaproteobacteria > Pseudomonadales > Pseudomonadaceae > Pseudomonas > Pseudomonas sp. P5_109. The sequence goes on along the minus strand of NZ_CP125380.1, from coordinate 590,083 downwards.
AGCTCTTTGAGCGTGGATACGTCGAGGTTGCGGTAGTGGAAATAGCTTTCCAGGGATTTCATGTGGGTATAAAGGAAGCGACGGTCCTGGCAGATGCTGTTGCCGCAGATCGGTGACTTGCCCTTCGGCACCCACTTTTCCAGGAAGGCGATGGTTTGTGCTTCGGCTTCGGCCATGCTGATGCGGCTGTCGCGCACCCGCTGGGTTAGCCCGGAACCGCCGTGCTGACGGGTGTTCCACTCGTCCATGCCGGCAAGGATTTCGTCGCTGTGGTGGATGGCGATCACCGGGCCTTCGGCCAGGGTGTTCAGGTCACTGTCGGTGACGATGGTGGCCATTTCGATGATGACGTCGGTGTCCGGGTTCAGACCGGTCATTTCCAGGTCGATCCAGATCAGGTTCTGTGGGTTTTGCATGTTCGGCTCCTAGGCAATGCTGCGCAGTTTAGCCTAGGCCGGTAGCCGGGCGTGCTAAACTCGCGGCCGTTTTACCTAATCGCTGCATTCTTGATACGGAACACCCATGGCCAAACGCCAACTCAATCGTCGTCAAAACTGGCGCATCGAAAAGATTCAGGGCGAACGCGCTGCCCGCGCCGCCAAACGCGAGTCCTCGGCTGTCGAGGCACTCGAAGGTGGCGACCTGGGCCCGGAACAGCACGGCCTGGTGATCGCGCACTTCGGTGTGCAGGTCGAGGTCGAGGCCCGCGACGGCGAACTGGCCGGCCAGGTGTTCCGTTGCCACCTGCGCGCCAACCTGCCGGCGCTGGTGACCGGCGATCAGGTGGTCTGGCGTGCCGGCAACCAGGGCATTGGCGTGATCGTGGCGCAACTGCCGCGCAACACCGAGCTGTGCCGCCCGGACAGCCGCGGCCAGCTCAAGCCTGTTGCGGCCAACGTCGACATGATCGTCATCGTCTTCGCCCCGCTGCCCGAGCCTCATGCCAACCTGATCGACCGCTACCTGGTAGCCGCCGAGCATGCGGGCATCAAGCCGCTGTTGCTGCTGAACAAATTCGACCTGATCGACGAACACAACGCTCCTGCGCTGAATGCCTTGCTCGCCGTATACCGCACCCTCGGCTACCCGGTGCTGGAAGTGTCGGCACACCACGGCAACGGCATGGAGCAATTGCAGACGCAGCTGGACGGACGCATCAGCGTGTTCGTCGGCCAGTCCGGTGTCGGCAAGTCGTCGCTGGTCAACAGCCTGCTGCCGGATGTCGAAACCCGCGTCGGCCCGCTGTCCGAACTGTCCGGCCAGGGCACTCACACCACCACCACCGCGAGATTGTTCCACTTCCCCGGCGGCGGTGAGTTGATCGACTCCCCGGGTATCCGCGAATTCGGTCTGGGCCACGTCAGCCGAGCCGACGTCGAAGCCGGCTTCATCGAGTTCAATGACCTGCTTGGAACCTGCCGCTTTCGCGACTGCAAGCATGACCGCGAACCCGGTTGCGCCCTGCTCAAGGCCCTCGAAGACGGCCGCGTGCAGCAGCAACGGATGAACAGCTACCGCTCGATCATCGCCAGCCTGCCGGAAAACGGCTACTAAACAGGCGTGCCGACCGCTCCGCTTCCAGCGGGGCTGGCCGGCGCCGGATCTTCCCCCGTTTTAAACATCAGACCTTTCTGTAAGACACCCGCACGGGCGCTTGTAGGGCATTTCTCTTTAAGCCACATCCCCTTGTAGCCGCCCGCCAATAGCCTAGTTTCAGACCCTCTTCGCACTCCAGCGACTCCGAGGGACACCCATGCAAACCTACCATCTGTTCATCAGCCACTCGTGGAACTACTCCGACGCCCACGACAATCTCGTGCGCTTGCTCAACGCCAAGCCGGGTTTTACGTACAAGAATTTTTCGGTACCGCCAGAAAACCCGATTGTTGGCGCGAAAACCGACAAACAACTTGAGGAGGCCATCGAAAACAAGATCCGCCCGTGTTCGGCGGTATTGATCATGGCCGGCATGTATTCCACCTACAGCAAGTGGATCAACAAGGAAATCGAGATCGCCAAGCGCATGGGCAAGGTGATCATCGCGATCAAGCCGTTCGGTGCCGAGCGCATCTCCACGGTGGTGCGTGATGCGGCGCATGCCGAGTGTGCGTGGAACACCAACAGCATCATCAGCGCGATTCGCCAGCATACGGCGGTGTAACCATGCGCAAGGGACTGTTTATCGGCATCAACGACTACACCCACGTTTCGCGCCTGAGCGGTTGCAGCAATGACGCCATGGCCATGGCCTCGGTGCTGAAGACCGACGCCAATGGCGATCCGAACTTCAAGAACATCGTACTGACTTCCGCCGAGGACTACCTGAGCCGGGAAAAGCTCGAAGACCAGATCCGCGAGCTGTTTTCCGGGGACTGCAATGTCGCGCTGCTGTATTTCGCTGGCCACGGCAGCTTCGACACCGATACCGACGAAGGCATGTTGATACCGCAGGACTACAAGAGCGCCAAGGACGGGATTCGCCTCAGCGACATCCTCAACTGGGCGAGCAAAGCCACCAAGATCAAAAACAAGGTGATCATTCTCGATTGTTGCCAGAGCGGCTCGGCCGGCGAACTGCGCGCCTTGCGCAGTGAAGGCAGCGTGGTCGGCGAAGGCATGACCATCCTGACCGCCTGCAAAAAGGAAGAACCGGCGATGGAGGGCGCGCAGCACGGTGTGTTCACCGGATTGCTGCTCCAGGCCCTGCACGGCGGAGCGGCGAACATCCTGGGCAAGATCACCCCCGGCAGCCTTTATTCTTTTGTCGACAATGCCCTGGATGCCTGGGAACAGCGCCCGGTGTTCAAGACCAATGTCTCGCAGTTCATTTCCCTGCGCGAGGTTTCGCCGCTGATCCCCAAGGAGATCCTGCGCAAACTCCCCGAATGGTTTGCCGAAGCCGAGTCGGTGTACCCCCTCGCCCCCAGCTTTGAACCCACCGAACCCGAGTTCAACCCGGAACAGGGCGAGGTGTTCGCCCAGTTGCAAAAGTGCAATCGCCACAGCCTGGTCGAACCGGTGGACGCCGAACACATGTACTACGCCGCCATCCACGCCACCGGCTGCCGCCTCACTGCCCTCGGCGCCTATTACCGCGAACTCGCGATCAAGGGACATTTCTGATGTCAGTGTTTATCAGCTACCGCCACATGGACCGCGCCTACGCGGTCAAAATCAACGCGCGCCTGATCCAGGCCAACATCAAGACCTACCTCGACGTACTGGATGCCGAATCCCAGACCACCGACGACATCACCGGCGTGATCACCCGCAACATCAGCGAATGCACGCACCTGCTGGCGGTGGTGTCGGAGAAAACCGCGCTGTCCTGGTGGGTGCCGTTCGAAATCGGCGAGGCGACCATCACCAACCGACGCATCTGCTCGTTCAAGACCGGCCCCACCGAGCTACCGCTGTACCTGGACAAGTGGCCGAAGCTGACCAACGATCGGGACATCGAGTTCTTTATCGATGCCTATCGCAACGAAGCGACACAAAAGCGTGCGATGGGACTGCAATCGGTGACCGGTAGCGAGTCGGCGCGCAGCGTTAACAAATCCAATGCGGATCGCTTTCACGCTGACCTCAAGTCCCGAATCATCCGGGGCTTCTGACGACGCTCCACTCCCCGCTCTCTTGCCCAGAACCTGTAGGAGCCGGCTTGCCGGCGATGGATTCAAGCTCGCCGAGTGATTCCAGACAGTACGCGTAATCGTTAACGACCATCGCCAGCAAGCTGGCTCCCACAGGAGACATACCCCTACCAGTGAAACCCGCACAAAAAAGCCGACATCGCTGTCGGCTTTTTTGTCGGTCACTGCTTGGGCGGTTCAGCCGGTTTCGGTGCCGGGTCGTCGAACAGGTTCAGACGCTCGCGCAGTTCGTGGGCCGGCAGCGGTTCCTTGTCCGCCGGCAACGCGTTCGGGTCGACCGGTACAGCCGGTGTGGCTTGCGGAGCAGCCGAACCTTGCGGTGCATCAGGAGCAGGCTCCGCGCCTTGTGAACCTTCGATCGCACGCTGGGCTTTCTTGGTCAGCACGACGATGTCGATACGGCGGTTCACCGGGTTGAACGGATGCTCGCGGTCAAACAGGGCCGACGAGGCATAACCAACCACGCGCGCCACCTGCGCTTCCGGATAACTGCCCGCCACCAGCGCACGCCGTGCGGCGTTGGCACGGTTGGCCGAGAGCTCCCAGTTGCCGAAATCACCGGAGCCGGTGTACGGTTTGGCATCGGTGTGGCCGCTGATGCTGATCTTGTTCGGCACCGCCTTGATGGTGTCGGCCATGGCCAACAGGATGTCTTCGAAATACGGTTTCAGACGGGCCGAACCCGAGTCGAACATCGGCCGGTTTTCCGCGTCCATGATCTGGATACGCAGGCCGTCCGGGGTGATTTCGAACAGGATCTGGTCCTTGAACTTCTGCAGCTGCGGGTTCTCGTCAACCTTGTTCTGCAGTTCTTGCAGCAACAGTTCGAGGCGCTCCTTTTCAACCTGCTCGGCCATGCCTTCGACCTGATCGGTATCGACGGTGACCTTGTCCGGCTGTGGCTGGGACTTGACCTCGGGGTTGAGAGTGTTTTCCGGCGCCAGGGTCGGCGTGCCGCCCAGATCGATGATGTACGGCGTGCCGCTTTCGGAAAAGCCGATCGGGTCCTTGAAGTAACCGGCGATGGCGATCTTCTGTTCCGGCGTGGCGGTGGACAGCAGCCACAACACCAGGAAGAACGCCATCATCGCCGTGGCGAAGTCGGCGAAGGCGATTTTCCATGCGCCCCCGTGATGCCCACCGGCAATGCGCTTGACGCGCTTGATAATAATCGGCTGATTATTTTCCATGGAGAGTGCTCTGTTTCACAAATATTGTTCCTTTTTGACGGTGCCTGTTGTCGCCATACGGCGTTGCCGCTCCTCGCCATAGCGGGCTATGACTCGTCGCGGCGCCTTGTCTGGCAACAACAGTCACTCGCCAAAAAAGGAACGTATTTGCGAAACAGAGCACTATCGACCACGAACCGCTTGTTCCAGCTCGGCGAAGCTTGGACGGTGCGCCGGGTACAGGACCTTGCGCCCGAACTCCACGGCCAGCGATGGCGGCATGCCGGAAGCCGACGCCACCAGCGAAGCCTTGATGGCTTCGTAGACGTTCAGCTCTTCCTTGGCATCGTGGGCCAGGGAATGGGCCAGCGGGCCAAAGAAGCCGTAGGCGGCGAGAATACCGAAGAAGGTACCGACCAGCGCCGCACCCACGTGCAGGCCGATGGACTTCTGGTCCCCCTCACCCAGCGAAGCCATGGTCACCACGATACCCAGTACCGCCGCGACGATACCGAAACCGGGCATGGCGTCGGCGATACCGTTCACCGCGTGGGACGGATGCTCCAGGTCTTCCTTGAGGCTGAACAGCTCCATGTCGAACAGGCCTTCCAACTCGTGCGGGGCCATGTTGCCGGAAGACATGATGCGCAGGTAATCGCAGATGAACGCGGTCATGCGCTCGTCCTTGAGGACCGTCGGGTACTTGGCGAAGATCGGGCTCGCGGCGGCATCTTCGATGTCGCCTTCGATGGCCATCATGCCTTCGCGGCGGCTCTTGTTGAGGATCTCGTAGATCAGGCCCAGCACTTCCAGGTAGAAGCCATGGTTGAAACGCGAACTGAACATGCTCAGGGACTTCTTGAGCACGTGCATCGTCATGTAGCCGGGGTTGGCCTGCAGGAATGCGCCGAGGGCAGCACCGCCGATGATCATGACCTCGAAAGGCTGGATCAGGGCGGCAATCTTGCCGTGGGAAAGCACGTATCCGCCGAGCACGCTCGCGAATACGACGATGATGCCGATAATTTTAGCCATAGGTTAGGAGAGCACTTACTGAGTCGGGTTCAAGGTCATATTCGGAAGTTAAAAAATCTCTTCTTCTACTTATCGGCAAAACTGCGCCAGACTATAGCCAGTTCAGGCGAAAAGCTAATTTGACCCCATCCGGGCACAGGTAATGTTGACAATGATCGCCTCCCACCATGGTTAACGAAACGAACGTTCCAACACCAAAACCGACGACGCTCGAAGGCTGGGTCAAGCTGCTCGATGGCGTACGCCTTCCCGTTCCGCAAGCCAGCCACGACCGTGTCTGCAAGGCCATCCGCAACAACCGCAGCTCGCTGCGCGATATCGCCGACCTCATGCAAGGCAGCCCCGCCCTGGCCTTGAGCGTGATTCGCGAAGCCAACCGGCACGCCCATGGCGGCATGACCGAACCGGCGGAAAACCTCGAGATCGCAATCAATCGCCTCGGCCTGAAGCGCACCGAAGAGCTGCTCGCGCGCCTGCCCGCCGAACCCCATTCAGAGATTCCCAAGGCCTTGCGTCAGCTGCAGATGATCAGCCAGCACGCCACGCAACAGGCCAACGGTTTTTTTGCCAGTCGCCTGGCGCGCCTGTGGCAGGACATCCATTGGGGCAGCCTGCTGTTTCTTTCGCCCTTGTGGCCTTTGGCGCTGACTCATCCAAAACTGCTCGAAGAGTGGGAGCTGCGGGTCATCCACAAAGGTGAGTCGGCACGTAAAGTTGAAAAGCAATTGTTCGGCGTACGCCTGCTGGACATCGGCCAGGCGCTGGTGGAGGTCTGGCGCTTGCCGATCTGGGTGCAGCAGGGCTATCGCCTGTTGCTCGCCGAGCAGCGGGAGCTGGTGAAAGTCCTGCGAATCGCCCGTGACAGCGAGCACCCGTTGCGCCAGCAGAACCGCCTCGATGACGATCCGACCCTGCGCCGCTGGCTCAATCAACCGGCCAATACGGTGCTGCTGGCCAACGGTCTGGCGCTGTCGGCACAACACGCCTGGGACAGCCCGCACAGTGAGCGCTGGCAGTACCTGACCAGCCTTTACCTGCAAATGCCGATGGATGAGGTGCAACAACAACTGCACCAGCAAGCCGCCAACAGCGCGCGCTATCACGCCATGCCTGACCTCTGGCACCCCGCTGAATCGCTGATCTGGCCGTGGGGCATGAACCGTATCCACGCCGGACTGCTGCCAGCCGCGGCACCGACCGCCGAAGACCTGGCGAAGTGGCGCAAGCAATGTGCCGAACTGCTGGTCGAGCCCAGTCGCTTCACCAACGCCATGCACTTGACCATCGCCGCCCGGGACGCCCTCGTGGCCTGCGGCATGCGCCGGGTGATGATCCTGATGGCCGACCGCACCCACGCCAACCTGCGCGTGCACCAGACGGCCGGATTGTCGAAGGAAGCGGCCGGGCTGAACTTCGTGGTCAGCCAGAGCAACGTGTTGCAACGGCTGCTCGCGCAACAGGCCCAGGTGCGCCTGACGCCCGCCAACAACGCGCAATTTTCGGCCCTGCTGCCCAACAGCCTGCGCTCGCAATTCAGTGGCGAACACCTGCTGCTGCGCTCGCTGGTCAACAATGGCCGGGTGATCATGATCGTCGTGGCGGATCAGGGCGGCGGGCCGCTTTCGGAAATTTCCGTTCAGGCCTTCGGCAAAACCGCGCAATGCATTGAAAAAGCCCTGCACAGCTTTAGCCACCGAGGCCAATAAGCTGCGCTACAATCCCCCTCTTTTGTGCTCTGGAGACCTCACATGTCTGACTTCTCTGGCTTGCCGCTGGTGATCGAGCCGAGCGACTTGCTCCCTCGCCTCGACGCCCGCGAACTGATTCTGGTGGACTTGACCAGTGCCGCCCGCTACGCCGAGGGGCACATCCCCGGCGCACGCTTTGTCGATCCGAAGCGCACGCAGCTCGGCCAGGCTCCGGCCCCAGGGCTGATGCCCCCGCTGGCAGCACTCGAAACGCTGTTTGGCGAGCTGGGACACAACCCCGACGCGGTCTACGTGGTGTATGACGACGAAGGCGGCGGTTGGGCCGGACGCTTCATCTGGTTGCTGGATGTCATCGGCCACAGCAAGTACCACTATATAGATGGCGGCCTGCCGGCCTGGCTGGCAGAAGGTTCGCCCATGTCGATCCAGATCCCGCCACCCGTGGGCGGCCCTGTTTCACTGACCTTGCACGACGAGCCCACCGCCACCCGCGAATACCTGCAAAGCCGTCTCGGCGCCGCCGACCTGGCGATCTGGGATGCACGCGGGCCGCTGGAGTATTCCGGCGAAAAAGTCCTCGCCGCCAAGGGCGGGCACATCCCCGGCGCGGTCAATTTCGAATGGACCGCCGGCATGGACCAGGCACGTCAGTTGCGCATCCGTACCGACATGCCACAGATCCTCGAACAACTCGGGATCAGCAAAGACAAAGAAGTGATTACCCACTGCCAGACCCACCATCGTTCTGGCTTCACCTATCTGGTGGCCAAGTCTCTCGGTTATCCGCGAGTCAAAGGCTACGCCGGCTCCTGGGGCGAATGGGGTAACCATCCCGACACGCCCGTAGAGATCTAAGGTTTTTAAGGACAGTAAATGAACAAGCGTCTGTTTATCATCAGCCAGTACCTCCTGCCCCACAACCTGCTCTCGCGACTGGCCGGCTGCATCGCCGAATGCCGCGTGCGCTGGTTCAAAAATGCCTTTACCGCCTGGTTCGCCAAGCGTTATCAAGTGGACATGTCCCAGGCGCTGGTCGAAGACCTGACCGCCTACGAGCACTTCAACGCGTTCTTCACCCGCGCGCTGAAAGACGGCGCCCGTCCGCTGGACGAAACCCCGGGCGCGATCCTCAGCCCGGCCGACGGCGCGATCAGCCAGCTCGGCCCGATCGAACACGGCCGCGTGTTCCAGGCCAAGGGTCACAGCTTCAGCGTGCTGGAACTGTTGGGTGGCGACGCAGCAAACGCCGCGCCGTTCATGGGTGGCGACTTCGCGACCATCTACCTGTCGCCGAAGGACTACCACCGTGTGCACATGCCGTTGGCCGGCACCCTGCGCGAGATGGTCTACATCCCGGGTCGCCTGTTCTCGGTCAACCAGACCACCGCTGAAAACGTTCCGGAACTGTTCGCCCGCAACGAACGCGTGGCGTGCATTTTCGACACCGAGCGCGGGCCGATGGCCGTGGTGCTGGTGGGCGCGATGATCGTGGCGTCGATCGAAACCGTCTGGGCCGGCCTGGTGACGCCGCCGAAGCGCGAGCTGAAAACCTTCCGCTACGACGAAGCCGCACGCGCGCCGATCCACCTGGAAAAAGGTGCGGAGCTGGGTCGCTTCAAACTGGGTTCGACCGCCGTCGTGCTGTTCGGGCCGGATCAGGTGAAGTGGGCTGAAGAAATGACCGCCGGTACAGCGGTGCAGATGGGTCAGGGCATGGGCTCACCAAAAGCCTAAAGACCAAGCTGCATCCCTGTGGGAGCGGGCTTGCTCGCGAAAGCGGACTTACAGTCAACATGGATGTTGAATGTGATGACGCCTTCGCGAGCAAGCCCGCTCCCACATTTGTATCGGGTGTATCAGAGCTGGCCGTCGCGATCGCGGAAGCCCAGCAGGTACAACACGCCATCCAGTCCCAGGGTCGAGATCGCCTGCTTGGCCGACTGCTTGACCAGCGGCTTGGCACGGAACGCCACGCCCAACCCGGCAATCGCCAGCATCGGCAAGTCATTGGCGCCATCGCCGACGGCAATGGTCTGCTCCAGACGCAAACCTTCCTTGTGTGCCAGCTCCTTCAGCAGATCAGCCTTGCGCTGTGCATCGACAATCGGCTCAACCGCGACGCCGGTGACCTTGCCGTCGACCACTTCCAGTTCGTTGGCAAACACATAGTCGATACCCAGCTTGGCCTGCAATTGCTTGGCGAAGTAGGTGAAGCCACCCGACAGGATCGCGGTCTTGTAGCCCAGGCGCTTGAGTTCGGCGAACAGGGTTTCGGCACCTTCGGTCAGGCGCAGCGAGGCGCCGATGGAATCCAGCACATTGACGTCCAGGCCTTTGAGCAAGGCCAGGCGTTCCTTGAAGCTGGCGCGGAAGTCCAGTTCACCGGCCATCGCCCGCTCAGTGATTTCCGAGACCTTGTCACCCACACCAGCCGCCTTGGCCAGCTCATCGATCACTTCGGCTTCGATCAGCGTCGAGTCCATGTCGAATACCGCCAGGCGACGGTTGCGACGGAACAGTGAATCTTCCTGGAAGGCGATGTCGACGTTCAGTTCCTGGGCGACGCTGAGGAATTCGGCACGCAGCGCCTGCGGATCAGCCGCCTCGCCACGCACGGAAAATTCGATGCAACCCTTGCCCTTGTCGGCCGGCGTATCCAGCGGCATGCGCCCGGACAGACGATCGATGTGGTCGATGTTCAGGCCATATTTGGCGGTGATCGAACTCACGGCCTGCAACTGCCCGGCTGTCACCTTGCGGGTCAACAGGGTCACGATGTGGCGCTTTTTGCCCTGGTTGCCGACCCACTGCTGGTAATCCTGTTCGGACACCGGCGTGAAACGCACTTGTTGATCGAGCTCGTAACCCTTGAACAGGATGTCCTTGAGCACGGACTTGCCTTGCTCGGTGTCGGGAATTTCAACCAGGATGCCGAACGACAAGGTGTCGTGGATCACCGCCTGACCGATGTCGAGAATGTTCACACCACCCTGGGCCAGAACGCCGGTAATGGCCGCAGTCAGACCCGGACGGTCGACTCCCGTGATGTTTATCAGGACGATTTCGCGCAAGGCGCACCCCCGCAGGTGGAAAAAAACCGCATTCTACCCACTTTCAGTGACCATCGGGCACCGTGAGCGCTTTGACGGTCTAGGGCCTGTCGCTATACTGCGCGTCAACTTCACGGACAAAAGAGCCGAGCTCAAGTGAACCGGCCCACGCCAGTAAAAACCGATAACTTCTTCCTGCTGATCTTCCGGGCACTGCGCCACCGCCGTGTACCGATTGCATTGCGCATCGCCAGCCATAACGTGATCCTGGTCGCCCTGGCCCTGGTCATCTATGCCGGTGTGATGGGCTTGCAGTTCAAGCAGGCCATGCACGAGCAGGCGGATGCGCTGGGCGAAAGCCTGACCACGCAGACGGCCACCTCGGCCACCGAGCTGTTGGTGTCCAACGACATCCTCAGCCTCAATGTGCTGCTCAACAACCTGACCAAGAACAAGCTGGTGGCCCACGCCGCCATCTACAGCCCGGACAACCGCATCCTCGCCGAATCCGGCCAGCGGCCAAAACATGGTCTGCTGGGCGAAGCCGAAGGCATGTACCAGAGCAAGATAACCTTCCAGGACGTGACGGCCGGGCAACTGCGCATCAGCCTGGACATGGACCAGTTCCAGCAGCCGATGACCATCAGCCTGCAAAGCATGGGTATCCTCAGTGCCATCCTGCTGGCCCTGTCCCTGGCCTTGAGCCTGCGCATGGGGCGGTATCTCTCCACGCCGCTGCTGCAATTGCGGGTATGGCTGCGCAATATCGATGAATACACCCCGGCTACCGACCGCCAGGACGAAATCGGTGACCTGGCGCGTCAACTGCACGCCAACTTCGCCCCGGAACCTGCTCCCGTGCCGGAGCCAGAACCGGAACTCGACGACGTCGAAGACGAACCAGAATTCGAAGTCCGTAACCTGCGCGACCCGAGTTTCGACGAGAGCCGCCCGGTAGCGGCGCTCAAGCCAGCACCTCGGCAGATCGTCAGCACCGTCGAAGACGACGATGACGAAGACCCGTTCGCCGACCTGCGCGACGAGTCACTGGACAGCCCGCCACAACCGGTGGTTCGCAAGGCCACGCCGAGCGTTCCGCAACACAGCGCGGTGCTGGCGGTGCAACTGGGTTCCCAGGAACAGCTGCGACGCCTGCCGCGGGCACGCCTGGAAGAACTGCTAGAACGCTATCGCGATTGCCTCGACCAGGCCGCTTCGCTGTATCAAGGCGAAGTGGAGACCCTGAACGATGGCAGTACGTTGATGCTGTTCCACACCGAAGACAGCGGCGACGATTACCTGACCAACGCCATTTGCTGTGGCGAGCTGCTGCGGGCCCTGGGCCACCAGTTGCAGATCGAAGTCGCGGACAGCGGCATCACCCTGCAATTGCAGCTAGGCCTGACCCTCGGCGACGAGCTGTTCGGCCTGAGCCAGATCGACCTGCTGCTGACCGACTCCGCCCAGGACGCCCTGGCCCTGTCGCAACACAGCCGCAACCTGCTGCTGGTGGAGCGCAAGATCAGCGATGACGCGTTGATTCGCCAGCGCGCACGGATCCGTCCGATTGCCAGCCCTGAGGGAGCTTGCTGCGTGGAGCGGTTGATGGAGCCTTATCCGTCGATGCTTGAGCGGCAACTGGCGCGGATGCACGAGCGTCGCGCTTAAGCCTTGACCCCGATGTGAAGAAGCCCGCAGATGAGTGATCGTCTGCGGGCTTTTTTGTTGCCTGTCATGACGCCTTCGCGAGCAAGCCCGCTCCCACAGGTTCAGGGCCGTTCACATAATATGTGTACGACGCGGACACTGTGGGAGCGGGCTTGCCCGCGAAGAGGCCGGAACTGACGCCAGAAATCTCCAACCTGCAGAAACAACAAAGCCCGCACAAGGCGGGCTTTGTTTGAAGTCCATCCAGACTCAGAAGCGGAACACTTCCATATCCGTACGAATAGGTGCCGCCATCGGGATCTTCGGCTGCTTTTCCTGTTCTACCGCAGGTGCTGCCGCCTTGGCTGCCGGCTTGCGCGGGGCTTCGGCGATCGGTGGCTGATTGGCCAGCGGCTTGAGCGCCACCGACAGTTGCTCGGCCAGGCGCTGCAGCAACACACCCTGAGCCTGGACCTGAGCCGCCGTACTACCGGCATGCTGTTCCTGCAAATGGATGATGCGGTTGTCGCGAACTTGCCCGCGACGGTCGATCAGACGCCATTGCGCATCGAGGATCGCTGGTTGTTTGGCACCCGAATCCAGGCGCGTGATGGTCAGCAATACCTGAACGTCCGGGGTGAAACCCAATGTCGCCGGGGCCAACACTACGCGCTGGCTGTCCAGGTGACCCGCGACCTGACGCAGCAGCAACTGATCGATATCCGACGAAAGGCTACCGGCCCAACGACCGTCGGTCGAGGCTTGCAAGCTGCCATCCGGCTGACGCTGCAACAGGGTTTCGCGTTGCAGGTAGTCGGCCACGGTGACTGGCCCCAACAATACCGCCATGCCCGCGTTCTGTGCAGGCTGAACCGGACTTCCAGCGTCAAGCTGATACAACGACACCGGCTGGTGAACGCTGCAACCCGCCAGGCCAAGAACGCCAGCGAGCATAAGAATAAAAGGAAGGCGCAGAGCAGTCATCGTCCCATCCAGGTGATCGTTAAAAGGCTGATCACAGTGAAAATACTCAATAAATATGAAGAACGCGCGGCAATGCCGGCGCTTGAAAGGCCATATCATCCGTGAATATGCGTTCCGACTCCAGCGCAAAGCGCCGAACTACGGGTTAAATCGTAGGTCGGCGTCTCTAAATCGCCTAATTGAGGTTTTCGACGAGCAGCGCATCGACCCGCTGGAAGCCACGCGGCAACTTATTGCCACGACGGCCACGTTCACCCTTGTAGTGTTCGAGGTCGTCCGCTTTCAGTGACAAGGTACGTTTTCCGGCCTGCAACACCAGTGTCGCACCGTCCGGCAATACGGCGATGTCCGTGACATACTCTTCGCGACTGGCCACTCGCTCACCGGGAATCCCGATGATTTTGTTGCCTTTGCCCTTACCTAATTGTGGCAGGTCGCTGATCTTGAATATCAGTAGGCGACCTTCGGTCGTCACCGACGCCAGCCAGTTCTGCTCACGATCGGCCACAGGGCGCGGCAGCATGACCTTGGCGTTGTTCGGCAGACTCAACAGCGCCTTGCCCGCCTTGTTCTTGGCCTGCAGGTCTTCACCCTTGACCACGAAACCGTAGCCGGCGTCGGAGGCGATCACGTACAGCGCATCGTCTTCCGGCATCAGCACGCATTCGAAACTCGCCCCCGGTGGCGGCGTCAGGCGACCGGTCAGCGGTTCGCCCTGGCCACGAGCCGACGGCAAGGTATGGGCGGCCACCGAATAACTGCGGCCGGTGGAGTCGATGAACACGGCAAACTGGTTGGAGCGCCCGGCTGCCAGCGCCTTGAAACCGTCCCCGGCCTTGTAGGAAAGCCCGGTGGCATCGATTTCGTGGCCTTTGGCGGAACGGATCCAGCCTTTTTCCGACAGCACGACCGTCACTTTCTCGTTCGGCAGCAGATCGTGTTCGGTCAGGGCCTTGGCCTCGGCGCGCTCGACGATTGGCGAACGACGGTCGTCGCCATAGGTTTCGGCATCCTTGATCAGCTCGGTGCGCACCAGCTTCTTAAGCTTGGCTTCGCTGCCCAGCAAGGCTTGCAGCTTGGCTTGTTCCTTGAGCAGTTCATCCTGCTCGGCTCGCAGCTTCATCTCTTCCAGCCGCGCCAACTGACGCAGGCGGGTGTCGAGGATGTAGTCGGCCTGGATTTCGCTGAGGGCAAAGCGCTCGATCAGCGCGGCTTTCGGATGTTCCTCGGTACGGATGATGTGGATCACTTCATCCAGGTTGAGGTAAGCGATCAACAAACCGTCCAACAGGTGCAGGCGACGCTCGACCTTGTCGAGGCGGAATTGCAGGCGACGACGCACGGTCTGCACCCGGAACTCCAACCATTCAACCAGCAGCGCTCGCAGGTTTTTCAGCTGCGGCTTGCCGTCCAGGCCGATGATATTGATGTTGACCCGGTAGCTCGACTCCAGCTCGGTGCTGGCGAACAGGTGCTGCATCAGCGCATCGTGGTCGAAGTTTTTCCGCGCACCCGGAATGATCACGATCCGGCACGGGTTTTCGTGGTCGGATTCGTCACGCAGGTCGGCAATTTGCGGCGCCTTGGACGGCTTGGCCTGCATCATCGCGGCGATCTGCTCCAGCACCTTGGCGCCCGAGACCTGATGCGGCAGAGCAGTGACGATAATGTCGCCGTCTTCGATGTGATACACGGCGCGCATGCGCACCGAACCGCGACCGGTTTCGTAGATTTTCAGCAGGTCGGCGCGCGGGGTGATGATTTCCGCTTCGGTCGGGTAGTCCGGGCCCTGGATGTGTTCACAGAGCTGTTCGACCGTGGCCTTGGGCTCGTCGAGCAAGCGCACGCAGGCGGTGGCGACTTCGCGCAGGTTGTGCGGCGGCACGTCGGTGGCCATGCCTACGGCGATACCGGTGGTGCCGTTGAGCAGAATGTTCGGCAGACGGGCTGGCAAGACCAGCGGCTCGTCCAGCGTGCCGTCGAAGTTCGGCCCCCAGTCCGCGGTGCCCTGGCCCAGTTCGCTGAGCAGCACTTCGGAATAACGCGACAAGCGCGCTTCGGTATAACGCATGGCGGCGAAGGACTTGGGATCATCCGGCGCACCCCAGTTACCCTGGCCGTCGACCAGCGTGTAGCGATAGCTGAACGGCTGGGCCATCAGCACCATGGCTTCGTAGCAGGCCGAGTCGCCGTGGGGGTGGAATTTACCGAGCACGTCACCGACGGTACGCGCCGACTTCTTGTGCTTGGAATCGGCGTCCAGCCCCAGCTCGCTCATGGCGTAGATGATACGCCGCTGTACCGGTTTCAGACCGTCGCCGATATGCGGCAAGGCACGGTCCATGATCACGTACATGGAGTAGTTGAGGTAGGCATTTTCGGTGAAGTCAGCCAGTGACCGGCGTTCTACACCGTCCAGGCTGAGATCAAGGGAGTCGCTCATGCGGGCCTCATCGGTTCGTTGTCTGGCGCAGCAGCATGGTGCCACCGCGCTGGGTAAATTCAAGTTTGTTCAGTGCGCTCATGCCGAGCAGCACCTGATCGCCATGCAGCCCCGGGGCCACCAGTGCACGTACGTCGTGCAACACGATGCCGCCCAGTTGCAGGCGTTCGATCCGGGTGCGATAGCCCTGGCTCAGGCCATTGGCCGTGCTCAGGGTTACGCCGAAACCTTCTTCGAGCTTCAAACGCTTGGCCAGGTCCGCCGGGATCGACACATCGGTTGCCCCGGTGTCGAGCATGAAGTCCACCGGCTGGCCGTTGATCTGGCCGCTGGCAACGAAATGCCCCTGCACATTGCTGACCAGCTTCACTTCAATGAAACCTTCGCCCTGCTCCGAACTGACCACCACATTCGGATTTTGCTGTCGAGCTTCCCACTGGCCGAAAAACCGCGCGGCCAGGAACAGCCCGGCACACCAGGCCAGCACCATGAACACTCGGCCGATGCGCTGACCCGGCGATTGTTGTCTCACGGCTTGGCACTCCAGCCACCGTCCGGTGCGGCAAAGCGCCAGACCACCGGACGCAATTCACCATCGACGCGCGCGCCAAAATTGTTGTCGACACCGATCCAGGCGCCATCGGCATCCACGATCAATGCTTCCTCGAGGCCATAATCCTGTGGATAACGACGGTTCTCCTGCAACAACTCGGCGGCGTACGACCAGCAGCGCTCGACCTTGGCCGTCTGTGGATCCCGGCGGCAAATCTTGTAGGCATTGCGTTCAAGGGTGAAGAGCTTGCCGTTGAACAGGGATAAATCGGAAAAGTCCCGGTGAACAGCTCTGGCGTGAGGGAACTGCCCTGGCTGCATTTCCACGCCTGCCTCGCTCAGCAGCACGCAGCCACCGTCGCAGTCCCACAACGTCTGCTTGCGCTTGATCAGCAGCAGCCCACGGCCCTGACGCTCGGCGGCGAACCACATCTGATCGCCCGCCGGATTGATTGCCAGCCCTTCGAACAACGCATTGAATTGCAATAGCAGGCCTCTGGCCCTTGCCTCGCGAACCAGCATCGGCGAGATTTTCAACCACGCGGCAGGCCCCGTTGGTGGCACCTGCAAGACAGCGGCATGGCCTTCGCTGACGATGTAGCGATTGCCAGCGCTGTCGCAGGTGATGCCTTCGAAATCCAGATCGCCGCCACGTATGAACGAAGCTCCCCAGACGCTAGACTTCAGCCCCCAGGGCAAACCGCTGTCAGGCACCGGCGGCACGTCAATGTGCACCGTTTCGGCCTGCCAGACTGGCTCGCGGGTATCGAGGCGATAGATCTGATCATCGTCGCGGTCGGAAACCGCCCACAGTTCATTGCCACACTGCGCCAGCCCGGACAGGTTGCCACCGCGCATGCCGTTGACGACATGCCCGGACAACAGGCGCAACTCTGGTGCCGGTTCGGCGCAAACCGTTATCGACGTCAGCAGCAACCCACAGGCCAGGGCAAAGCCCAGACGCATCAGCCCAGCACCTCGGCCAGGTTGCCCTTGGACTCCAGCCAGGTCTTGCGGTCACCGGCGCGTTTCTTCGCCAGCAGCATGTCCATCATTTCCGAGGTCGCCTCGAAATCTTCCAGGGTCAATTGCACCAGACGCCGAGTGTTCGGATCCATGGTGGTCTCGCGTAGCTGCGGCGGGTTCATCTCGCCCAGCCCCTTGAATCGGGTGACCTGCGGCTTGCCGCGTTTCTTCTCGGCCACCAGGCGATCGAGGATGCCATCGCGCTCGGCTTCATCGAGGGCGTAGTAGATCTCTTTGCCCAGGTCGATGCGGTACAGCGGCGGCATCGCGACATAGACGTGACCGGCATCCACCAACGGGCGGAAATGCTGGACGAACAAGGCGCACAGCAAGGTCGCGATGTGCAGGCCGTCGGAGTCGGCGTCGGCGAGGATGCAGATCTTGCCGTAGCGCAGCTGGCTCATGTCCGCCGCGCCCGGATCGACACCAATGGCCACGGCAATGTTGTGCACTTCCTGGCTGGCCAGCACTTCGCTGCCGTCGACTTCCCAGGTGTTGAGGATCTTGCCGCGCAACGGCAGGATTGCCTGGAACTCTTTGTCCCGCGCTTGTTTGGCAGAACCGCCGGCGGAATCACCTTCCACCAGGAACAGTTCGGAACGCATCGGGTCCTGTCCGGCACAGTCGGCCAGTTTGCCCGGCAGCGCCGGGCCTTGGGTGACGCGTTTACGCTCGACTTTCTTGCTCGCCTTCAAACGACGGCCGGCGTTGTTGATTGCCAGTTCCGCCAGCAGCATGCCGGTTTCCGGGTTGGCGTTAAGCCACAGGCTGAAGGCATCCTTGACCACACCGGAGACGAATGCCGCCGCTTCACGGGACGACAGGCGCTCCTTGGTCTGGCCGGAGAATTGCGGCTCCTGCATCTTCATCGACAACACGAAGGCAATACGTTCCCAGACGTCCTCCGGCGCCAGCTTCACGCCGCGCGGCAACAGGCTGCGGAATTCACAGAATTCGCGCATGGCATCGAGCAGGCCCTGACGCAATCCGTTGACGTGAGTACCGCCCTGGGCTGTCGGGATCAGGTTGACGTAGCTTTCCTGCACCGCGTCGCCACCTTCGGGTAGCCACAGCAGCGCCCAATCGACCGCTTCCTTATTACCGGCGAAGGCGCCGCAGAACGGCTCGTCCGGCAGGCGTTCGAATTCGGTGACCGCGTCCACCAGATAGGAACGCAGGCCGTCTTCGTAATGCCATTCGACTTTCTCGCCGGAGGCCTTGTCTTCAAAGCTGACCAACAGCCCCGGGCACAACACGGCCTTGGCCTTGAGCACGTGCTTGAGGCGGCTGATGGAGAATTTCGGCGAGTCGAAGTATTTCGGATCCGGCGCGAAGAACACGCTGGTGCCGGTGTTGCGTTTGCCGACAGTGCCGACGATTTCCAGCTCGGTGGCCTTGTAGCCATCCTTGAAGGTCATCTGGTATTCGTTGCCGTCACGTTTTACACGCACCCGGACTTCGGTGGACAAGGCGTTGACCACGGAAATACCCACCCCGTGCAGACCGCCGGAGAACTGGTAGTTCTTGTTGGAAAACTTGCCACCGGCATGCAGCTTGGTGAGGATCAGCTCGACGCCCGAAACACCTTCCTCGGGGTGAATGTCCACTGGCATGCCCCGGCCGTCATCGCTGACTTCCAGGGAATGGTCGGCGTGCAGGATCACCTGCACCGATGAGGCGTGCCCGGCCAAGGCTTCGTCGACGCTGTTGTCGATGACTTCCTGGGCAAGGTGGTTCGGCCGACTGGTGTCGGTGTACATGCCGGGGCGTTTGCGCACCGGGTCGAGGCCCGAGAGGACTTCGATGGCGTCTGCGTTATAAGAGCTAGCGCTGGGAGTGGCCATGGGTTCTCGTCGTCAGTGTTCGGTGAAAAAAGAATTCATGGGGCTATCGCTCACAATGCGGTGAAATCGATGGCCTGGTACAAATCGGCGCCAATGCCGGCAAAACTCAACATGGCCGGCATTCGCGCGGCAAAACCCTGGAAACTGTGGTCGCCGCCGGCCTGGATACGCAAGGCGCATGCCCGGTAATACTGCTGGGCGAGGCGATAGTCCAGCGTTTCGTCAGCTGTCTGCAACCATACCTGATAACGCTCCGGTTCCCGGGGCGCCGGCACTTCCAGTTCGGCCAGGGCCGTCACGTGGTCGTGGGTCATTTCCCAGGTCTCTTCGGTATACAGGTTTTTCTGCGTCCCCAGATAGCCGTCGAACATCCGGTGCGGGCTGACGGCAGGATTGATCAACAGGGCTTTCAAGCCATGGCGCTCGGCCAGGTGAGTGGCATAGTAGCCGCCGAGTGAGCTGCCGACCAGCAGTGGCCGCCCCAGCTCGGCAATCGCCTGTTCCAGCTGGGTTATCGCCTGGCGCGGGTGATGGTGCAATGCCGGCACGCGCAACTGTTCGCTCAGGCCCAGGCGCTCCATCACTTCGACCAACTGACAGGCCTTCTTCGACAACGGCGAGCTGTTGAAGCCGTGGATATAAAGGATCGAACCGGACATTTGAGCTCCCTGTGCGTCGGCTAAAGAGGCGGAGTTTACAGGGACTCGGGGGAATCGGGGATATCCACAGAATTCAGGGCGCCAGTGTAGACGCCTTCGCGAGCAAGCCCGCTCCCACAGGGATCTGAGGTGCTCCAAAAACCCTGTGGGAGCGGGCTTGCTCGCGAAGGCCGCGCCTCGGTCTTTGGAAGTAACAGAAAAATCAGTAGCCGTTGGAACCGTAATCCACAGTGAAATCGAACCCGATAACCCGCTCCACCCCGGTTTCCAGCCGCCCGTCGGGCAGCAGTCGCAACCAGCGATAGCCTGGCGCCTGTTCCCCAACCTTGAAATCCTCGCTGCCCGGCTCGAACTGAATGCAGGTCGAGGGCGAGGCGATCAGACGCACGCCGTTACGTAATTGATCGATTTCCTGGTGCACATGCCCCCACAACACGGCACGCACCTGTGGAAACCGATCCAGCACTTCAAAAAACGCCTCGGGATTACGCAGGCCGATAGGCTCCATCCAGGCGCAGCCAATCGACACCGGATGATGGTGGAAACACACCAGGTGATGGCGTTCCGGCGCTTCGCTCAACGAGCGGGCGAGCAACTGCAATTGTTCGTCCTGCAAATACCCCGGCACCGAGCCCGGTACGGCGGAATCGAGCAACGTAACCCGCCAGTTGCCGATATCCACCACCGGTTCGAGCAAGGCGCTCTGCACCGCCGCCTCGGCCATGATCTGCGGTTCGTCGTGATTGCCGGGGATCCAGCGCGCCGGCGCATCGAGCTGGCGCGTCATGTCGCGAAACTGCTGGTAGGACTCCAGTGTCCCATCCTGGGACAGATCCCCCGTGGCCAGGATCAAGTCAATCCGTGGCTGCTGCTCGCGCACCAGTTCGATCACCCGTTGCAGGCTGTCGCGGGTGTTCATGCCCAGCAACGCGCCGTCCGCTTCGGCAAACAGGTGACTGTCGGAGAGTTGCACCAGCAACGCCGGATCGGCGGTGGTCAATGTGGATACGCTCGGCAAGGCGTTCTCCCAGGGCGTGATCACGGGGATGGGTAAGTGCGCCAATTATGCTGGGGGATGATCGAAAGGGGAAACCAATGAACCTGACGCAGTTCACAACTGCGGTTCACAGTTAACGGACTACTTCGTACTCATGCCCCAGTGCCAGGCAATGGCTCAGCCATTCGCCCAGAAACATGTTCAGTTGGGCCTTCTCGTCCGGCTGGTGCATCGAGGCATTCGGGTAAGGATAGATGCCGCGAAAGCGTCGCGCATGTTCGGCGCTGACCACTTCGGCCATGCGCGCGTCGTGATAGACCTGCACTTCCAGTTGCGGCACCGGCAGCCACGGCAGGCTGTGTTCCTGACGCACTTGCAGGGTCGTTGTGTAAGGACAGGTCAGCAGCACTTCCAGCGCCAACACGCCGAGCATCTGGTCGCCATGGGTCACGGCGATGCGCCGCGCCGCGGGCTCGCTGCGCATGTCCGGCAGTAGTCGCATCAGGCGCGCGTAGTTCGCCTCGCAGGACGCTTGCAGCCCCACCAGGTCCACCCGATAGCGATCGCGCAGCTTGTTTACGACCATAACCCCCTCACTTCAACGCGGTTCAAAGCCAGCCATTGCAAGGCAATGATGCTCGCCGCGTTGGCAATACGCCCGTCGCGTACGGCTTGAAGGGCATCTTCAAAGGCCCAGACCGTGACGCGGATATCTTCTGCCTCTTCCTCCAGCCCATGCAGGCCGCCAACCCCGGAACTGTCGCAACGCCCCAGATACAGATGCACGAATTCGTTGCTGCCGCCCGGCGATGGAAAGTATTTGAGCATCGGCCAGAGCGCCCCGATTTCCAGCCCAGCTTCCTCTTGCGCCTCGCGGTGAGCAACTGCTTCCGGCACTTCTTCCTTGTCGATCAGACCAGCGACCAGTTCGATCAGCCACGGGTTGTCGGTCTTGCCCATGGCACCGACGCGAAACTGCTCGATCAGCACCACTTCATCGCGCTGCGGGTCGTACGGCAGCATGCAGACCGCGTCATGGCGAACGAATACTTCACGATTGATCTCGCGGCTCATGCCCCCGGCGAACAATTCGTGGCGCAAGTGCACGCGTTCGAGCTTGTAGAAGCCCTCGTAGCATTTTTCGCGCCGCACGATATCAACGGCGGTCGGAATGGCGTTGGCAAAATCCGTCATGATTATCCTCGTTACTGCAGATCCTGAACGAGGCTGCTTTTCCTGGGCCTCGACTTCGCGCCATCCTAACGCGCCCATGACGTTTGATGCAGCCCCTTTCCCGTCAGCGGGATGGACGGCTAGGACGAAACCCACTCTAATTAGCTTAGTGGCGAACTGACTGCTTTGTTGAGAGTCGAAGCCGGTAACTTTTTGCCTTCCCCTGTTTCAGAAAGGACGCCCATGTCGCTTTTCAAAATCGCCTCCGTGGCCGCTATCGCCCTGACCCTGGGCGCCTGCGCGAGCCTGTTCCAGCCCAACTACCGGACGCCGCTGGAAACCACCCGCGACGCCTCTGAACAGCTCAAGCCCGGTTGCAGCAACCCGGATTGCCCGCTGGTCAATATCGACACGCTGCACTTTCCGGCCGAACCGCAATTGGACGGCATCATCGAAAAACGCCTGCTGCAAATGACCCGCACCTCGCCCGATGCCCCGGTGGCACCGACCCTGGCGGCCTATCGCGAAGAGTTTTTGCGCACCGCCGGCCCGCGTTACAGCAGCTATCTGCAGGCCAAGGTACGTGAGCAGCATGACGGCTTGGTGATCATCGAATTGTCCAGCTACCTGGACACCGGCGGTGCCCATGGCACGCCAGGTCGAGGCTTCATCAACTATTCGCGCCAGCAGCATAAAGTGCTGACGCTGTCGGACATGCTGGTGCCAGGGCAGGAAGACGCGTTCTGGAAAGCCGCGCAGGTGGCGCATAACAGCTGGCTGATCAGCACCAAGCTCGATCAGGAAGCGGAGTTCGTGAAGAGCTGGCCGTTCCAGAAAACCCAGAACGTGGCGCTGACCTACGGCGGGGTGATCCTCAAGTACGAAACCAGCACCATTGCGCCTTACGCGCTGGGCCATGTCGAACTGAAGATCCCCTACCCTCGCCTGAACGGCATCATCAAGCCCGAGCTGTTTCCCGGCCGTAACTGAAGGCCCGGCCCAGCACTAGCTGGAGCAACCCTGCCACGACCAGTGCTGGCAGGGTTGCACCGACATCCGGATACAGGTTGGCCAACAAGTGATAGGTGCTGACCCCGCCCAGCCAGGCGAGCAGTGCTGGCCAGCGCAATGCGGCCGAGGCCACCTTGGCGCTGCGCTTGCGCAGGATGAAATGGTCCACCAGCACCACGCCGAACAACGGCGCAAACACCGAACCAATCAGCAGCAGGAAGTTCTGGTACTGGGCCAACGGCGCCAGCAGGGCAATCAGCGTGCAGATGACGCCGATGGCCAGGGCCAGGTGTTCGACTTTGGCGCGCATCAGAATCCCGCTGGACACTGCCGCCGAGTGAATATCGGCAAAGGCGTTTTCCGACTCATCCAGCAGAATCAGCAGCAGCGGAATCCCCAGGCCGGCACCGGCCAACGCCAGCAGCAAGGCATTGACTTCACCGCTCGGCGCGAACGCCAGGGTGTAGGCTACGCCCAGGCTCATCAGCCAGAAATTACCGATGAAGAAACCGATGGCAGTGCCACCGAAGACGTTTTTCGCGCGCTTGCCGAAACGCGAGTAGTCGGCGATCAGCGGCAACCACGACAGCGGCATGGCAATGGCGATGTCGAAGCCCACGGCGAACGGCATCGAACCGTCACCGGCCTGGGCCCACAACGCGGCCAGGTCAGCCTTGGCGAACAGGTTCCAGGTCAGCCAGATGCACGCGGCCAGCAGCAGCCAGATGCCCCATTTGCGCAGGATCTGCCGGACGAAAGTCAGCGGGCCGCTGACCGCGAGCAAGGTCGCCAATGCGCCGAAGAACAGCGTCCACAGCACCGGGTTGGAGATCAGGCTGCCTTCACTGAAGGCTTTGGCGCCCAACAGGCTCGCGGCATCGCGCATGACGATGATTTCGAACGAACCCCAGCCGATCAATTGCAGCAGGTTCAGCACCGCCGGCAGGCTCGCGCCCTTGGTACCGAGGCTGAGCTTGAGCGCGGCCATCGACGACAGGCCGGTGTCACTGCCGATTACCCCGACCGCGGCCAGCAGCAGAACGCCGACCAGGGTGCCGAGAAAAATCGCCAGCAACGAACCGGACAGGCCCAGGCCCGGTGCGAGCAATGCACCGGTCTGCAACACCATCAGGCCGATGCCGAGGGAGAACCACAGGGAAAACAGGTCGCGGCCGCCGAAGACACGTTTGTCGGTCGGCACTGCGATGTCGGGGGAGTAAGTGCTGGGTTGAATGCTCAAGGGTGTTATCTCAGAGGAATATGTTTTGTCATTGAGATCATGGGTGTCTGGTCTGACGCCTTCGCGAGCAAGCCCGCTCCCACATTTGGCCTGCGAATACAGGTCCAATGTGGGAGCGGGCTTGCTCGCGAAAGGGGCGGTGCAAGCACCGCCGACCTCAGCTCAGATCAAACTTTCTGATACAGCTGACTGCCTTCCTGCTTGAAGCGCTCGGCCTGTTCGGCCATGCCCTGGGCGACGTCCACGTCGACCGCTTCGATCCGTTGGTTGGCCGCGTACTCGCGGACTTCCTGGGTGATCTTCATCGAGCAGAATTTCGGCCCGCACATCGAGCAGAAGTGCGCGACCTTGGCCGAATCCTTCGGCAGCGTCTCATCGTGATACGAACGAGCGGTGTCCGGATCAAGACCCAGGTTGAACTGGTCTTCCCAACGGAACTCAAAGCGCGCCTTGCTCAAGGCATTGTCGCGGATCTGCGCGCCCGGGTGCCCCTTCGCCAGATCGGCGGCATGCGCGGCGATCTTGTAGGTGATGATCCCGGTCTTCACGTCATCCTTGTTCGGCAGGCCCAGGTGTTCCTTCGGCGTCACGTAGCAGAGCATGGCGCAACCGAACCAGCCGATCATCGCCGCACCGATACCGGAGGTGATGTGGTCATAGCCTGGCGCGATGTCGGTGGTCAGCGGGCCGAGGGTGTAGAACGGCGCCTCGTCGCAGCACTCGAGCTGCTTGTCCATGTTCTCTTTGATCAACTGCATCGGCACGTGGCCCGGGCCTTCGATCATGCACTGCACGTCGTGCTTCCAGGCAATCTTGGTCAACTCGCCGAGGGTTTCCAGTTCGCCGAACTGCGCTTCGTCGTTGGCGTCGGCAATCGAGCCCGGACGCAGGCCATCGCCCAGCGAGAAGCTGACGTCGTAGGCCTTCATGATTTCGCAGATGTCTTCGAAATGGGTGTAGAGGAAGTTCTCTTTATGGTGCGCCAGGCACCACTTGGCCATGATCGAACCACCACGGGAGACGATGCCGGTCACGCGCTTGGCGGTCATCGGCACATAGCGCAACAGCACGCCGGCGTGGATGGTGAAGTAGTCGACGCCCTGCTCGGCCTGCTCGATCAGCGTGTCGCGGAACAGTTCCCAGGTCAGGTCTTCGGCCACACCGCCAACTTTTTCCAGGGCCTGGTAGATCGGCACGGTACCGATCGGCACCGGCGAGTTGCGGATGATCCACTCGCGGGTTTCGTGAATGTGTTTGCCGGTGGACAGGTCCATGACCGTATCCGAACCCCAGCGAATGCCCCAGGTCAGTTTCGCCACTTCTTCTTCGATGGACGAACCCAGGGCGCTGTTGCCGATGTTGCCGTTGATCTTCACCAGGAAGTTACGGCCGATAATCATCGGTTCCAGTTCGGTGTGGTTGATGTTGGCCGGAATGATCGCGCGGCCACGGGCGATTTCGTCACGGACGAATTCAGGGGTGATGATTTTCGGCACGCTGGCGCCGAAGCTGTGACCGGCGTGTTGCTGGTCCAGCAGGCCGGCGGCGCGGGCCACTTCCAGCTTCATGTTTTCGCGGATGGCAACGTATTCCATCTCGGCGGTGATGATGCCTTGGCGCGCGTAGTGCATCTGGCTGACGTTGGCACCCGGCTTGGCGCGGCGCGGGTTGTTGACGTGAGCGAAGCGCAGCTTGGTCAGTTCCGGATCGGCAAGGCGCTCCTGGCCGAAGTTCGAGCTCAGGCCGCTCAGGCGCTCGGTATCGCCACGGGATTCGATCCACGGCGAACGCACGTCGGCCAGGCCTTTGCGCACATCGATGATGACATTGGGGTCGGTGTACGGGCCCGAGGTGTCGTACACCACCACCGGCGCGTTGACCTCGCCACCGAAGTCGGTCGGCGTCACGTCCAGGCTGATTTCGCGCATCGGCACGAGGATGTCCGGGCGGGTGCCCTGAACATAGATTTTTTGCGAGCGGGTAAACGGCTGAACCGATTGCTGATCGACCTTGGCCGAGTCACTCAGGTTGGTGGCGATTTTTGCTTTTGTAGTCATCACGGGCTCTCCAGACAGCATCCAGGCATTGGATTTTTGTCGGAGCGAACCTGTAAACGAATGGACGCACGGGCGCTGGGAAAACCAGCTGTGCTGTGCTCAGTGCTCGAGGGGTGTTCGATTGTCGAACAACATCCCGGACGAAGCACAAGAGGACTCGCCGGGTGACGAGAAATCTTGTTCCCTACGCAGGCGCTAACCTGATCAGGTTCAACGGGATCCGAAATTATTCGATCTCAGCCTCATAGCAAGGCACCCCGACAAGAACCCGGCCAGTCTAGACACAACTGACAAAGAACGCCAACCCCACTGCAAATACCATGATGAATGGCGTTATTACAGGCAGTATCAGGATTGTTGCCGCCCGAATGCACAACTACACTCGCTACGCTGAGCCGCGCATTGACGCTGTCAAAGCAGGGCCTTAGCCTTGGCGCTCAAATTACCTGTGTAATATCAATTCTAGGGATCGTCTATGCTGCGCAAACTTTCACTGGCCCTTGCCGTGTCTTGTGCGTCCAACGGAATGGCCTGGGCAGCAGATGCGCCCTTATCGAACAAGACGGACCTCGTCAGCGTTTATCAGGAAGCCGTAAACAACAACTCCGATCTGGCGGCTGCCATCGCCCAATACGGCGCGCAGAAGGAAGTCGTGCCCCAGGCCCGCGCCGGGTTGCTGCCGAACCTCTCGGGCGGCGCCGATGTTGCCGAGGTGCGTACGTCGCTCGATCAACCTTCGGGCACGACCAACCGCGATGCTCATTCGTACCAGGCCACTTTGGCGCAGCCGCTGTTCCGCGCCGATCGCTGGTTCCAGTTCCAGGCCGCCAAGGAAGTCAACGAACAGGCTGCCCTGCAGCTCTCGGCGACCGAGCAGAATTTGATCCTGCAAACCGCTGACAGCTATTTCAACGTGCTGCGCAGCCAGGACAACCTGGCCTCGACCAAGGCCGAAGAAGCGGCGTTCAAACGCCAACTCGATCAATCCAACGAGCGTTTCGATGTCGGCCTCTCGGACAAGACCGACGTGTTGAACTCACAAGCCAGCTACGACACCGCACGCGCCAACCGCATCGTTGCGCAGCGCCAGGTGGACGACGCCTTTGAAGCATTGATCACCCTGACCAACCGCCAGTACAACTCGATCTGGGGCATCAGCCATAACCTGCCGATCCTGCCGCCAGTACCGAACGACGCCAAGGCCTGGGTCGAAACGGCGGGCCGGCAGAACCTCAACCTGTTGGCCAGCAATTATGCCGTCAGCGCCGCCGAGCAAACCCTCAAGCAACGCAAGTCCGGGCACTTGCCAACGGTTGATGCGATCGCCAAGTACGAGAAGGGCGACAACGACGCACTGGGCTTCAGCAACCCGAACAACTTGCCCCAGGCGTACGGCGGCAACGTCGAGCAAACGACCGTGGGCCTGCAACTGAACATCCCGATCTACAGCGGCGGCCTGATCAACTCCCAAGTGCGCCAGTCGTATGCACAACTGGACCAGACCGAGCAGCAACGCGAATCCCTGCGCCGCAGCATCGTGGAAAACACCCGCGACCTGCACCGCGCGGTGAACACCGATGTCGAGCAGGTACAGGCGCGCAAGCAATCGATCATTTCCAACCAGAGCGCGGTGGAAGCGACTGAAATCGGCTATCAGGTGGGTACGCGAAACATCGTCGACGTGCTGGATGCGCAGCGTCAGCTCTACTCCTCGGTGCGCGACTACAACAACACCCGCTACGACTACATCCTCGACAACCTGCGCTTGAAGCAACAGGCCGGCACATTGAACCCCGGGGATCTGCAAAACCTGGCACGCTGGCTCAATCCGAACTACAACCCGGACAAGGATTTCCTGCCACCGGATCTGGCCAAGGCGGCAGAGGAGCAGTTGAAAGCGCGCCCTGATCAGTAAAAGCCAAAGCTTCGCGAGCAAGCCCGCTCCCACATTGAGCTGCTGTCGTACACAAAACCTGTGTTCACAGAAAGTCCAATGTGGGAGCGGCGGTGCGGCGATCCGACTTGCTCGCGAATGAATACAACTCGGTCTAACGCTCGATCAACCGCCCCAACCCATCCAGCAAGCGCTGCAATGCACCCTGATTGGCGCGCATCACTTTCAACCCGGCCTCTGCCATGCGCTGCGCATCACGGGGCAGTTCGAACAGTCGCTGCACCGCCACCGCCAGCCCTTCGGCATCCTCTACTTCCTGCAACGCCCCGGCACTGCGCAACTGCGCGGCGATTTCGAGGAAGTTGAACAGATGCGGCCCGCTCAACACCGGTTTAGCGAGGGCGGCCGGCTCCAGCAGGTTATGCCCGCCATTGGGCACCAGACTGCCGCCGACGAAGGCACTGTCCGCCAGGGCGTAGAGAAACAGCAACTCGCCCATGGTGTCGCCCAGCAGCACCGACGTATTGGCACTGACCGCATCACCGCTCGAACGGCGGACCGTGGCAAACCCTTGTTGCTGGCACAACCCGTACACCGAATTGAAGCGCTCCGGATGACGCGGTACCAGAATCAGCAAGGCATCGGGGTGACTGGCCAACAGCTGACGATGAGCCGCCAGCACCACCTCGTCTTCGCCGTCATGGGTGCTGGCCGCGATCCACACCGGTCGCTCCAGCGCTTGCCATTGCCCGCGCAATTGGCTGGCGCGCTCAAGCAGTTGCGGGTCGATGGTCAGGTCGAACTTGATCGAACCGGTCACTTCGACGGCTTCAGCCCGTGCGCCGAGATTCCGGAAACGCTGGGCTTCGGCTTCGGTCTGCACCGCGAACAGGCTCATCTCGGCCAGCATCGGCCGGGTCAGCTTGGGGAACCGGCCGTAGCCCCTGGCCGACCGCTCGGACAGTCGCGCATTGGCCAGCGCCACGGGAATGCCACGCTTGGCACATTGATGGATATGGTTGGGCCACAGTTCGGTTTCCATGATCACCGCCAGTTTCGGCTGGACCCGATCGAGGAAGCGCCGGGCAGCGCAAGGCAGGTCGTACGGCAGATAACAGTGCTGGATGCGCGGCTCATTGGCGAACAGCGCGAGGATGCGTTCCGACCCGGTCGGCGTCATGCAGGTCACCGTGATCGGCAAATCCGGATAACGCGCCAGCAAGGCGCGGATCATCGGTGCGGCAGCAATGCTTTCGCCCACCGAGACGGCGTGCACCCAGATGCCGCCCGGTTTCAGCGCCGGCATCCCGTAGGAGAATCGCTCGCCGATGCGCCTGGCATACGCCGGCGCCTTGCGCGCGCGCAGCCACAGCCGAATCGCTACCAATGGCAGCCCCAGATAAAACAGCGCGGTGTAGAGAGTTCTATTCATGGCGGCGGAGTTTATCGGCTTTTTTCGCCAATCGTCTGCAAGTGCACGGCAAAACGTTCGGCGAGCCAGCGCGCGGCCGGGCCGAGCGGTTCGTCCCGGCGCCATACCAGCTCCACCACCAGGGCTGGCGGGGTCCATTCGCTGACCAGTTCGACCATCTGATTCTGATACGTCGGGTACTGCACCACATGGCGCGGCAACCAGGCCCAGCCGAGGCCGCGCACCAGCCATTCGGCCATCACATAGAAACTGTCAGCGCGCCAGACTTGCGGGCTGGCGGGGTCACTGCCGGGATAAATGCTCGACTCCGTGGACATCAGCAACTGCCGATGCAGCGCCAGTTGCTGGCCGTCCACCGAGCCTTTGCCCGCCAACGGATGATCCTTGCCACACACCGTGACCATTTCTACACTGCCCAGCACCCGCCGCTCGAGTGCCTCGGGAATCTGATCGTGAAAGAACAGCAGCCCCAGATCGGCGCGCCGTTCCACCAGCTTGCGCGCGACATCGCCCTGGGCGGCGCTGGTCAGTTGCACTTCAAGGCTGGGAAATTTTTCCGCCAGGGCCTCGAAGCTTTCGATGATCGGCTGATAAGGCATCGCCTCATCCTGCGCCACACGCAGTCGCGCCTCCTGGCCGCGCATCATTGCCAGTGCCCGGCCGTTGAGTCGTTCGCACTGGCGCAACACTTCCCGCGCTTCGTCCAGCAAAGCCGTGCCGGCTTCGGTGAGTTTCGGCTGGCGGCCGCTGCTGCGGTCGAACAAGCTGACGCCCAGGTCTTCTTCCAGCAACGCGATCGAACTGCTGACCGCCGACTGCGCCTTGCGCTGATCCCGCGCCACGGCAGAAAACGAGCGCTGCTCGGCTACGCTGACAAACAACCGCAGCTGCTCAAGATTCCATTGCATGCTCATGGCTCAACCCATCTTCCAAACAGATAGGTAATGACTTTACCGCATCTGGCGAATCTCTAGAATGCCGACCTCAGAGAGCAACACTTCACACGAGGATTGACCCATGACCGCTTACTACTACCTGGCCATTGCCATCTGCGCCGAAGTGATTGCCACTGTTTCGATGAAAGCGGTCAAGGGCTTCAGCACCCCGCTGCCACTGGTGCTGGTCATCGTCGGTTACGGGATCGCCTTCTGGATGCTGACCCTGGTGGTGCGCAGCGTCCCGGTGGGCGTGGCGTACGCCGTGTGGGCCGGCATGGGGATCGTGATGGTCAGCGTTGCGGCGCTGTTCATCTACGGGCAGAAGCTGGACGTACCGGCAATGCTGGGGATGGCGCTGATTGTGCTGGGCGTGGTGGTCATCCAGCTCTTCTCCAAAACCGCCGGCCACTGACACTCTGTAGGAGCCGGCTTGCTGGCGATCCGGCCAACGCGGTGTGCCTGATGCACCGCTATCGCCAGCAAGCCGGCTCCTACAAACATCTAACCCGCCACCCTTGTATACTGCGCCCTCGTCTTGAACACTGAGGTCGCTGCATGCCATCCGTTATTTCCACCGACGTTCTGATTGTCGGCGCTGGTGTCGCCGGCCTCTGGCTGAACGCGCGCCTGCGCCGCCAGGGTTTTTCGACCGTGCTGGTGGAAAGCGCCAGCCTCGGTGGCGGGCAAAGCGTGAAGTCCCAGGGCATCATCCACGGCGGCGCCAAATACGCGCTGCACGGCGCCCTGACCGGCGCCTCGGAAGCCATCGCCGACATGCCGCGCCGCTGGCGCGAAGCCCTGGCCGGTGACGGCGAGCTGGACCTGTCCGGCGTGCGCCTGCTGTCCGAAGCCCATTACCTCTGGTCCCCCGGCACTCTCGCCGGCAACCTCACCAGTTTCTTTGCCAGCAAGGCCGTGCGCGGTCGCGTCGATCAGGTCAAGGGCGAGCAATTGCCGCCAGCCCTGCAAGACAAGCGCTTCAAGGGCAAGGTCTATCGCCTGGCGGAACTGGTGATCGATGTGCCGAGTCTGATCCAGCGCCTGGCCGATCTGGCGGGGGATGGCTTGCTCGCCGGGCAGAACATCGAGCCACTGCTGGAAGGCGGCGTGCTGGTCGGCTTGAAAGTCGATGAGCGCGAGATCCGCGCCCAGCGCATCGTCCTGAGCGCCGGCGCCGGCGCCGCGGCATTGCTTGAAACCCTGGGCCTGAGCCAGCCTGCCATGCAGCGCCGGCCATTGCACATGATCATCGCCAAGGGCCCAAGCCTCAAACCGCTGTACGCCCACTGCCTGGGTGGCGGCACCAAACCGCGCATCACCGTGACCACGCATCCGGCAGCGGATGGCCAATGGGTCTGGTACCTGGGCGGCGACATCGCGGAGTCTGAAGGCGTGGCCCGTGAGCCCGCCGAACAGATCGCCACCGCCCAGAAAGAACTCAGCCAATTACTGCCATGGATCGACCTGAGCACCGTGCAATGGGCGACCTTGCGCGTGGATCGCGCCGAACCGCTGCAATCCGGCTTGACCCGTCCCGACAACGCCTTTGTGGCCGAGGAAGGCCGACTGCTGGTGGGTTGGCCGACCAAGCTCGCCCTGGCGCCGGACTTCGCCGACCGCGTGATCGCCAGCCTGACCCGCGACGGTATCCAGCCAAGCCACCCGGCAGCGCTGCCTGAACTGCCGAAGCCGCCGATGGGCGTACCGGCCTGGGAGCAACTGCTGCCATGAGCCAACCGACCCTGCACGACCTGCATCGCCCACTGGGCAGCACCGGCCTGCTGGTTTCACCCCTGGGCCTGGGCACGGTGAAACTGGGCCGCGACCAAGGGGTGAAGTACCCCAACGGCTTCCGGATTCCCGATGACGATGAAGCGCGCATGCTGCTCAAGCTCGCCCGCGACCTGGGCATCAACCTGATCGACACGGCCCCGGCCTATGGTCGCAGCGAAGAGCGCCTCGGTCCGTTGCTGCGCGGCCAGCGTCAGGATTGGGTGATTGTCAGCAAGGTCGGTGAAGAGTTTGCCGACGGCCAGTCTCGTCACGACTTCAGCGCCGCACACACGCGAATGTCAGTGGAACGCAGCCTGCAACGCCTGGAAACGGACTTCATCGACCTGGTGCTTGTGCACTCCGACGGCAACGACCTGGCGATCCTCAATGACTGCGAAGTCTACGACACCCTCGCCGCGCTCAAGGCCGAAGGCAAGATTCGCGGTTTCGGGCTTTCCGGCAAAACCGTCGACGGCGGCCTGAAGGCACTGGAGCAAGGCGACTGCGCGATGGTCACCTACAATCTGAACGAACAAAACGAGAAGGCCGTCATTGACTATGCTGCTGCACACGGCAAAGCCATTCTGATCAAGAAAGCCCTCGCCAGTGGCCATGTCTGCCTGAGTCCGGGCGTGGATCCGGTGCGTGCCAGTTTCGAGTTGTTGTTTGAACATCCGGGTGTTGCCAGTGCTATTGTCGGGACCATCAATCCGCTGCACCTCGCCCACAATGTCGCGACCGTTGCCCAGGTCCTACGTAGCCACTGACGCCGCCCACGCGGCCTTAAGCAGGAGCCGACATGTCGCGTACGCTCATCAGAAAGAACCCGAGCAACTTCAAGACCCTGCCGTTATTCGTCGAAGCGACCCCCGAAGGCCTGGCTTATCAGAGCGTCGGCAGGCCGCTGAATTTTTCCCAGACCCTGCAACGTCGGCGCCCGGTGACGGTCGGCGACAGTGAACGGTTTGCACTCGAACTGGCCAATCTCGGGGTTTCGGTACGCCTGACCCTGCATTGGCAGAATCGCGACTATTGGGTGCTGGTGCGCCAACGCCGGCAGGACCGTGGCGATGTGGTGCTCAAGCTGATTTCCGGCTACGTGCCGGCCCATGAACTGAACCTGCCCTTGCACACGGCGATCCAGGAGATAGCCGAAGAATGCCTGCTGGAAACTCCCGAAGGCTGGCTCGGTGGGCGCTTCAATGACACCTGGCTGCCGGCGCCTTACTCGGCCGCCCTGCATTACCGTGAAGCCCTGCCGTTTCGCTTGTCGCCACTGTCCGGCTCGGCGCGGCCGGTACGTTGCGCCAATCTGATGCTGATGGAGCGTCCGCGGGCTTATGTGCATTTGCCAACGGCGTCACTGCAGCTGATTTACGACTTGCGCCTTGACGTTCCCAAGGAAGCCAAATCCCTGAGCCTGTTCCATGTCGATGAAAGACTGGAAGGCGATCAACTCGTCGCCCGCCTCGACCGCAAACGCCCCGACCTGTACTTGATGCCCTTGCAGGACGGCCACCCGATGGCTGAGCTCTACACCTTGAAGAAGGATCAGTTGTACCCGGCCAGCACGCGCGGCCTATACCTGGCCGAGAGTTTTGCCCGACAGGAAGGCTGGCTGGTGCGCGATGAGCGGATTCGCTGGAAGGACTGGGTGAGACAGCAGGGCTTGACCCCGCCGGGGAAGGATTCGGGTTTGGCGCGGTTGCGTGGCAAGGCCAAGTTGTTGCTGAAGAAAATCGTGCCGCGCAAGGCGGCACGATAGGGGCGACTAGCGCGCTTCTGTGGCAGGGCTTTTGTGGCGAGGGGGCTTGCCCCCGTTCGGCTGCGAAGCAGTCGTAAATCATCGCACGCGGAGTGCCTGGCATATCGCGGTGGCAAATTTCAGGGCCGCTTCGCAGCCCAACGGGGGCAAGCCCCCTCGCCACAAATCAGGACTTGCGAATCTTCTCGACAATCGCCGTGGTCGAGCTGTTTTCCACCAGCCCCAGCACTTTCACGGTACCGCCGTAGGCCGTCACGATGTCCGCGCCGACCACCTGGTCGATCCCGTAGTCGCCACCCTTGACCAGCACGTCCGGCTTGACCGCGCTCAGCAGGTTTTCCGGTGTGCCTTCAGGGAAGCTGATCACCCAATCCACCGCCCCCAGGCCGGCCAGTACCGCCATACGTCGGTCGACACTATTGATCGGACGGCCCGGCCCTTTCAGGCGGCTGACCGATGCATCGTCGTTGATCGCCACTATCAGGCGATCGCCCTGGGCCC
This sequence comes from Pseudomonas sp. P5_109, assembly GCF_034009455.1. NCBI lineage: Bacteria > Pseudomonadati > Pseudomonadota > Gammaproteobacteria > Pseudomonadales > Pseudomonadaceae > Pseudomonas > Pseudomonas sp. P5_109. The sequence goes on along the minus strand of NZ_CP125380.1, from coordinate 555,531 downwards.
GCGCCTGTTCCAGATAGGTCACGTGACCGGCGTGCAGGATGTCGAAGCAACCGTTGGTGAACACGATCCGTTCGTTGTGCGCGCGGGCATCATCGACCGCCAGCAACAACTGCTCAAGACCCAGCACACCGCGCTCGGAACCTTCCTCGCGCTGGATCGCGCGACGCAGTTCCGGCGCACTGATGGCCGCCGTACCGAGCTTGCCGACCACGATACCGGCCGCCAGGTTCGCCAGGGCCACCGCGTGAGGCAGCTCTTCACCCGCAGCAATCGCGGCCGCCAGGGTGGAAATCACCGTATCGCCGGCACCGGTCACGTCGAACACTTCACGGGCACGGGCTGGCAAGTGCAGCGCCGGATGATCCGGACGCAGCAAGGTCATGCCGTGCTCGCCACGGGTCACCAGCAAGGCACCGAGGTCCAGGTCGTGCATCAGTTGCGCGCCCTTGTTGACCAGTTCGTGCTCATCGGCGCAACCACCGACGATGGTTTCGAATTCGTTGAGGTTCGGCGTGATCAGGCTCGCACCGCGGTAGATCGAGAAATCCTTGCCCTTGGGATCGGCCAGCACCGGAATGCCACGGGCACGGGCGGCCTGGATCAGCGCCTGATGGTTTTTCAGCGCGCCTTTGCCGTAGTCGGACAGCACCAGCACCTTGATGCCTTCGAGCAACTCGTCGACCTGCGCGGCCAGCGCCAGCGCGTCAGTGGCGAAGGGTTCTTCGAAGTCGATACGCAGCAATTGCTGGTGACGGCTCATGACCCGCAGCTTGACGATGGTCGGCTGGTGCGCAATGCGCTGGAAGATGGCCCGCACGCCGGCGCCCTTGAGGCTGTTGACCAGGCTGTTGGCGGCTTCATCGTCACCGGTTACACCGACCAGCGAGGCCGGGGCCCCCAGGGCGGCAATGTTCAAGGCAACGTTGGCTGCGCCGCCCGGACGGTCCTCGATGTGATCGACCTTGACCACCGGCACCGGCGCCTCAGGAGAAATCCGTGAGGTACCACCATGCCAGTAACGGTCGAGCATGACATCGCCGACCACCAAGACAGGGGCTTGATCGAATCGCGGCATGGACAACTTCATGGTGCAACCCACATACAGAATGAACAGGGGCGCGATATTAACACAGGGTTGGTGTCGGCTTGTGCGGTGGCTGCAACCGGATGATTCGCCGGGCTTTATTGCTCATTTTTTGAGCAAAAACCCCGCCAGGCGACGGCACGCATCGCCCGTTTTCAGGGCATGTGTATCGTATAGGACTGGATACAAAGCACCGGGCGCATTGCACGCCGGGTGTGCGAAAGGGCGAGCCAGGCTCGCCCTTTGCGGGTCAGGCGATGTCTTCGGCCGGGGCGTCGAGGCCCATCGCATTGAGGCGCGAGTAGTAGCCCTTTTGCGCCAGCAGTTGATCGTGGGTACCGCGCTCGACGATTTTCCCCTGATCCATGACCAGGATCAGGTCGGCCTTCTCGATGGTCGACAGGCGGTGAGCGATCACCAGCGTGGTGCGACCTTTCATGACCTGATCCAGGGCTGCCTGAATATGCCGCTCGGACTCGGTATCGAGTGCCGAAGTCGCCTCATCGAGAATCAGCAAAGGAGCATTCTTCAACAGCGCCCGGGCAATCGCCAGGCGCTGACGCTGGCCACCGGACAGCAGCACGCCGTTTTCCCCGACCTGGGTGTCCAGGCCTTGAGGCAATTGAGCAATGAAGTCCATTGCGTAGGCGTCCTTGGCCGCTTTTTCAATGTCTTCACGCGGCGCGCCGGCCAGGTCGCCGTAGGCGATGTTGTTGGCCACAGTGTCGCTGAACAGGGTCACGTGCTGAGTCACCTGGGCGATGTGCTTGCGCAGGTTCAACAGTTTGTACTGTTCCACTTCGACGCCATCGATGAGGATTTCGCCCTTGTCGTGGTGATAGAAGCGTGGGATCAGGTTGGCCAGGGTCGACTTGCCGCTGCCGGAGCGCCCCACCAGCGCCACCATTTGCCCGGGTTCAACGGAGAAACTGATGTCATTGAGTACCTGACGCTCGGTGTCAGGGTAGGTGAAGCTGAGGTTGCGTACGTCCAGGCGACCGCTGACAACGTCACGCTCGACAGTGCCGGTATCGACTTCGGGCGCGACATCCAGTTGCTCGAAGATGCTTTCGGCACCGGCCACACCCTTCTGGATGGTCGAGCTGACTTCCGACAGCTGGCGAATCGGCTTGGGCAACAGGCCAGCCAGGGTGATGTAGGCCACCATGTCGCCGGCGGATGCATCGCCCCGCAGGAACAGCACGAGGAACATCAGCACGGCCATGGCGGTGTAGATCACCAATTGCAGCATCGGCGTGTAGATGGCGCCGGTGCGGGTCATGCGCAATTGCTTGTCGGTGTTGCTCTGGCTGGCGTCGAAGAAGCGTTTCTCTTCGTATTTTTCACCGCCGAAGCTGCGCACCACGCGATAGCCCTGGATGGTTTCGGACGCCACATGCGTCACGTCCCCCATGGCCAGCTGGATTTTCTTGCTCTGCTTGCGGAATTTCTTGCTGGCCGTGCGCACCATGATGGCAATCAGCGGCAGGATGGCGACCATGACCAGCGTCAGGCGCCAGTTCATGAACAGCAGCGAGGCAAACAGGAAGATCACCGTCATGCCTTCACGAATTACGACCTTGATCGCATCCGTTGCCGCCCCCGTGACCATGGTCACGTTGAAGGTGATACGAGAAATCAGGTGCCCCGAGTTATGCTTGTCGAAATACCGGTTCGGCAACACCAGCAGGTTGTTGAACAACTGGACCCGCAAGTCATGGACCAGGCCCAGGGAAACCTTGGCCAGGAAGTAGTTGCCCAGGTACGACCCCAAACCCTGCCACGCGGCGATCAGGATGATCAACAACGGCACCGCCTGCAGCAGTTGCAGGTCGCGCAGGTAGGGCACGGTTGGAAACAGCGCTGCTTCAGGGTTGGACAGACCGTCGACGAAGTACTTGAGGATGTAGCCCAGCATTGGCTGCGTCGAAGCGAAAATCAGAAAACCGACGATGCTGATCAGGAACAGGCTGATGTACGGCCGGACATAGCCGAGCAGACGGAAGTAGATTTTCAAGCTCGATGGGCTTGCGGAGAGACTGGAGTCGGTCATATCACGCGAATGTCGATGAAAAGGACGCTGACTTTAGCACAGCTTCCTCAGGGTTCTGGCAATCGCATACAGCTTGTGTATTGTGGCGCGTCAAATAGCCACCCGATGTCCCTGCCTTGGTACGGTCGCTTAATTCAGGAATAAGTTACTCAGCATGCAATTAAACGCTTTGAACAGCACGTCCAATAGAATCTTCGATTTCATTTGCTTGTGGATCCTTCCGCTCGGTTACTTATTGTTGCTTTGTGCACTGTTTTTCCTGCCGGGGCGCAGCGTGCATCACAAGCTTTACTATGGCCTGTTCAGCATTCCGGCACTGATTGCACTGTGCTTGCGTCCGCGGCTCGCCAAGGAACTGCTGCACGAACCGATCGTCGTTGCAGTCCTGCTGTTTTTGGCGTGGGCGATGCTCAGCCTGAACTGGGGGCCAGGCGACGACATCGACTTTGGTCAGTTCAAACCGCCATTGCATACCCTGATGCTGTTCGTTGGCTGCTACCTGCTGGTGCGCTATCGCAGCGAAATCATTCAACCCCTGCTGTTCTGCGCCGCGACGGTGGCGTTGATCATCTCTGCCTACAACCTGTACAGGTTCGGCCTGATCTACGAGCCGGAAATGCGCCTGATCGGTGTCGGCGCGTTCGACAATCCATTGCTCAGCTCCCACGTCTTCGGCTTTTTCTGTACCTACTGGCTGAGCCTGAGCATGACCTGCAAACGACCCCAGGTCCTTTGGTTGAGCCTACCGGCGATGGCGATCATGTTCGCCACGGTGCTGGCCACCGGCTCCAGGACTCCACTGGTTGCACTGACGGTCGCTGCGCTCTGGCTGTGCGTCATCTGCTGGAATCGACGCTCGGCCCTCCTGCTTGCCTCGATGTTTATCGCCGGAGCGGCGACTTTCGCGCTATTTACCGACAAGATCCTCGAAAGAGGCAGCTCCTTCCGTATCGAGCTCTGGCAATTGGCCCTGGGCAGGATCGCTGATCATCCATGGATCGGGCACGGCTACAACGCCGAACTGAGCCTGGACCCAGGCGTCGGCTACCCTCTTTCTGAGCCCCATAACTTCGCGCTTGGCGTGCTCTACTACGTCGGCATTATCGGTTTTCTGCCATGGCTGTTCTTCCTCGCGCGAAGCTTCATCGGTAGCCTGCGCCATCGCGTGCAACCGCTGCTCATCATTGCCTCGGCCTGGCTGGCCTTCGGCATCGGTGCGGGCCTGACCGAAGGCGGCGGGATTATCTCTCGTCCCAAGGAACACTGGTTCCTGCTGTGGATCCCCTTGGCGCTGATTGCCGCATTGAGCATCAATCAACGGGCCAGGCGCCTGCTGGACAAGCCGATCAAGACCGCGTCGCCAAGCGCCCTGCAACAACTGACGGCCGATGCCCGGATCATCGAGGAAGACGGTTTGGGGCCCAAAGTCCTGCGCCTGACCGACGGCAGCTTTCTCAAGCTGTTCCGCCGCCGCCGCTGGTATACCTCGGGCAGCTTCACGCCCTACTCCGATCGTTTTGCCGTCAACAGCGTGCAACTGCGCAGCATGGGCATCCCGACACCGCAGATCCTCGACCTTTACCGATTCGAAGACGGCAGCACCGCTGTGCACTACTCTCCGTTGCCGGGCAACACCCTGCGCCAGATCCTGCAAGGCATCACCGCCCCGGCGGTACGCCAGGCACTGGTGGAGCGTTTCGGCAAGTTCATGGCTCAACTGCATCAGCAAGGGGTCTATTTCCGCTCCCTGCACCTGGGCAATGTGCTGGTGCTGGAAGACGGCGAGTTCGGCCTGATCGACCTCGCCGACCTGCGAATTTACCCGTCTTCTCTGAGCCCTTCCCTGCGTCGGCGCAATCTGCGCCATATGCAGCGCTACGCAGAAGATCGCCATTGGTTGTTCGAGGATCACTTCGAAGCGCTGTTGCTGGGCTACGCCGCTGTAGCTTCGCAAACCGACGTGGATAATTTGCGCAGGCAAGTGCTGGCCGCAAGCTCTCCGACCCAGACTCGTTGATGACAGAAACCAATGCGCTGATCGCGATCAGCGCGTTGGCTCAGTCTTTCTCCAGCCGTGAGAAATACATCCGGCCCAGCCCACGCCAGGTTTTTTTGTTCCAGGCCTTGAACGGAATCTGCGCCAGCAACTCACGCGCCAGCTTGCGATCACGGTTGGCGGTCTTGAGGAACATGGAATTGAGAAACTTGTAGCGCACCTCGTCATACAGCGGGTGATCGCTGAAGAGCGCGTAGGTACGCAGGATGCTGTCGATCATGAAACGGTGGTTCTTGTAGGAGTTGGTGGCGTGCTTGCGATAGCGCGCCATCAACACATTCAGACCATCGATGAAATAACCGGCATGGGTCACCTTCAACTCGATCAGCAAGTCTTCCAGGCGAATGGTCGGATCGAAACCGCCCACCTTCTCCAGCGCTTCGCGACGGATCATCAGGGTCGGAGCCGGAGGATAGGGCTTGCGCTCGAGGAACATGTCATCGAAGTCCAGGCGACGGAACGGCACATCCCGGCGCTGGCGCTTCTCCGGATAGAGATTGCCGTCGGCATCGATCAGCTCGATGTTGCCGGCGCAGATTCCGACCTCGGGCTTGCCGTCCATATGCGCGACCTGGGTGGCAATTCGCTCGGGCAACATGATGTCATCCGAACCGAACGGCACGATCAGGCTGCCCTTTGCCCGGGCAATCGCACCGTTGAGGGTATTGGTCAGCCCCTGGTTTTCCTGAACCCGGAAGTCGAAACCATGGATGGCCTGCAACGCCTTGATCCGCTCGACGCTGTCATCCTTCGAGCCATCGTCGATCACCAGCAACTCAATATTCTGATAGGTCTGGTTGAGGACGCTGAGAATGCTTTCCTCGATGTAAGGGGCGTGGTTGTACGACGCGATAATGACCGTGACGATGGGTTGCGCGTCGTTCATGGTTGTTCCTTGCGGGCCTGTTCCAGGCCGGAGTCGATCAGATTGAGGTATTCGCGACGGAATTCCTCGATGTCATGGTGTTGTTGCAAATAACGGAAAGCCTGCTCGCCCTTGGCCTTGAGCTCGTCATCCGACAGCCCCAGGTAAGTGTCCAGCGCAGCCTGCAGCGTCGGTACATCCTTCGGTGTAATCGCCAGGCCACCGGCGCCCTCGATGAGCGGCAACATGGCCGGCACGTTCGAGGCAATCACCGGCAAATGCCCGCTCATGCCTTCAAGCAGCGCCAGCCCGAGGCCTTCGGCCAGGGAGGGCATGGTCCAGATATCGAAAGCGCGGATGTACTGCAGGGCAATTTCCTTGAACCCCAGCAAATGGGCGCGACCGCTGAGGCCGAGGCGGTCGATTTCCGCAGCCAGGCGCGACTCTTCGCGACCGGCACCAATGATTGCCAGCTGGGTGTTCGGGTATTTGTCCTTGAGCGCGGCAAAGGCCTGCAGCAGATAGATATGACCCTTGACCGGGACCAGTCGCCCCAACGCACCGATCAGCCGCACCGACGGATCGATGCCCAACATTTCACGGGCCTTTTCACGACTGTGTTGCAGGCTTTCGGCTTGCTCGATGTCGATGGCATTGGTGATGGCGTAGGTATTCTGGTCGGTGAAGCCGCAGTCACAGTCCAGCAGATACTGTTTCACTGCAGGCGACACGCCAACGAAACGCCAGTGACGATCGATCAGACGCTGGGTCTGGCGGCGCCGGTAAAAACGGTCGTACTCGCCAAAGCCGTGGGAAATGCCGATGCACAGCGGCACTTTCAACCAGCGGTTGAGCGCCAGCATCATGTTCACCGGCTTGAAGCGGTTGCAGATCACCACGTCAAACTTTTCCCGACGGCAGAACTTGTACAGCTGCCACATCGCCCGCAGGCGCATGCCCTTGAGGGACTTGTCGGAAAATTCGAAGTACACCGAACGGTCGGCCCGGCTCACCGCTTCGCCCGGCCCGGGTTTACCGCGCAAAAACGCAGCGGTCACTTCATAGCGATCACTGGGCAGGGCCTTGACGATCTGCTCCGCGAGGTCGGCGAAATCATGGGCTTTGACGTTGTAGTCAGGCTGCAGTTGCAGGACCTTTGACCGCTGACTCATAACTCTCCCCGCTGAGAAACATTGCCTGGTGTGTGCTTGATGGACCACAAAAGCTCGTGGCGCCGGACTGCCTTGCGAAAGAATTCGTTCTCGCCATAGGTTGGCGGCAACCGACCAGCCAACACCCGCTGAATCAGCCGACGCAAGCGACGCTTGAACGGCATCGCCGGTTGCAGGTCGTGCATCATCCCCAACGCCATGGCCTTGTCGCGCTGTTGCTCCAGCGGCATCGGCAGGCAGTAAGGCTGCATCGGCTGGGCCGAATCGAAGGCCGGCGGCAAGGCGATGCCATCACCGGAATCGCCCATCGGCCAGCGGTCGTTGTCATGCAGGTGGTTGGCATAGCCCAATAGCGTAGTCGGCTGCCAGTCCAGGCCTTGCAAGGCTTCGAGGACTGCCGCCTGGGCACAGATATGATCGGGATGCGGATCCAGGGTCGGATGCGGCAGGACGATGACTTCGGGCCGGGCCCGCAACAACAGCTCACGCAGATCCGCCAGCAGATTGTTCCAGGTCGGCGCGCCATCGGCATCGCCGGGCAGCGCGAAAGGATTCAACTGGCGGAACAGACGGGTATCGCTCATATCCGCTTCCCGCGATCCCGCCGCCACCGCAGGCGCAGCCTGCATGCTCGCCAGTTGCAGGCAGAAATAACCCAGTTGCACGCAATGGGCCTCGGGCACGCCGGCCCAACGCGGCACGGCAATACTGTCCCAGGTGCGCAGGCGGCCTTTCAAGCGGGCCGCGTCGGCCTTGTTCAGGCCCATCTGCCGGTAGTGTTCGGCTTCGATTTCACCGGCGGTCAGCGTAACGATCCAGGTTTCGTTGGCCTGGCTGTACAAACCGTAGGCCGCCAGTTCGGCGTCGTCGGCATGGGGCGCGATGACCATCACCCGCTGGCGCCGGTAATCTGGATGCTCGAGCGCCCAAAGCACCGGCTCGCCGAGTACGCGGCAGAAACGCCCGCGCAAGCGCAGGTCACCGCGGGACAGCGCCTGAGCCTGACCGCTGAGATTGAGGTAACGCAGGCCGTTTACGCCCCGCTCGAACGTTTGCCGGTCAGGGTTTTCGCCACCCAGCAACTCGACCACCGGATCGAGGAATCGTCCCAGCCAGGTACTTTTTACCCGCAGGGCCAACACCAACGTCGCGTCGTCGACCAGCATCACGCCTTCGTCCAGGCGCAAGTGCTCACCGCTAAGGTGCACCTTGGGCTGTGGCGTATACGGGGGAAAGCTGTACTGGTAATCGTCTTTCGGCGAGTAGAACAGATGGTCGGCAAACCAGGCCTCGTGGGCAATCCAGCCGAGGACCGCGAGCACCAGCGGTAACCACCAGGCCACCAACACACCCAAGACGATCAACAGCACCAGCGCAATCAACAGGCCGATGCGTTTGTTGCGCCGGTGGCGCTTGAGCAGTTGCTGTTTGCGGCTCATGGCTTGGCTCATACGGTGAAGACCGGTACGGGGTTGCACCAGCGATCCTTGTATTCACGGTCGGCGCGACCGAAGGAAAAGCGTAGCGGCTTGTCCTGCGCGCGCGCGTGTTCCCAGGCGCTTTGCGTATTGAGGAAACTCAACACACTGCCAGGGCTGAACTCGCGAGTCTCGGGATCGACCCCGCCGTTGATGTACTCGACGCTGATCCACTGCGGGGTTTCGACGCGGTACACCAGTTGAATCGCAATCGGCGCATCGTTGAGGAAAATCACCGAACCGATCAGCAACTCGCGCAGCAACTCGATGACGTCGGCCATGCGTTCGGCACCGGTCGCCGGGAAACCCCAGCGGCGCTGGAACAGGTCGCAGTAAATCGCCGCCAGCTCCGTGCTGGAAAACTCGGACACCGGTCGCACCACGCCACCGGCCTCTTCGAGCAAGCGCAATTCGCGGCGCTGGTTATAGCGAAACTTTTTCGACAGCTCTTCGGGTGTGCGGGCCATGGCCAGTTGTTCGGTTTGCAACCTGATGCCAGTGAAACGACCTTCGTTGAGCGCCGACAGATACCGCGCGCGATGGCGCAAAGGTACCTGGGCATCGGCAGCGGCGGGCAGGATGATCTCGGCGTTGCCCAGGTCGAACAGCCCTTTCTTGCCGCGGCGCTTGAGCACGTCCTTGGACAAGGCCAGGTCGCGCCCCCATGTCGGGATTGCCGCCTTGACCTCGTCACCCTGCACCCAGGCCAGGTAACGCACGGGAATGTCGGCCAGTTGTGCCAGCCGTTCGACCACCGTCGGATGAGTCGCGACGCTGCCGCCATATCGCTGCCAGGTTTCGGCGTAAGTCGAGGCGTCGACTACCGCCCAGCCACGCTCGCGCCAGCCTTGAAATCGGTTGAGCATCAGCCCCTCTGTGCCAGTTCGGTAACGTGTGGCAAGTGCCAGAAAGCATCGCGCACCGAGCGATCGGAGAAGCGTTCGCGCAAGCGCTCGAGCATCAACTCGGCACACTGGCGGCGTTGCTGATCATCCATGCCGGCCAGGTGTTGCAGCCCCTGGGCCAGATGCCCGGCATCACCCAACGGGAACAGGATGCCCACGCCTTCGACCACTTCCTTCGCTCCGCCGCACGCCGTGGCGAGCAAGGGTACGCCGGCGGCCATGGCCTCCAGCAGCACCATGCCGAACGGTTCGTGATCGGAACTCAGGGCGAACACATCGAAGGCCCGGAAGTAGTTGCGCGCATCCGGCACCTGACCGAGGAACAGCACCCGGTCACCGATGCCAAGCTCCCGGGCCTGGGCCTTGAGGTCTTCCTCCAGGCGACCTTTACCGAGAATCACCAGTTGGCTGTTGGCCGGCAACCCCGGCAACGCCTCGGCGAAACCCTGCAGCAGCGTGGCCTGGTCCTTGTCTGGATGCAGCCGCCCGACATTGCCGACGATCCAGGCATCCGCCGCCAGCCCAAGGGTTTCCCGGGCTTCGCGAGCCGACACCTGGGTGGCTTGCAAGGCGTCCACGTCGATACGGTTGTACAAGGTCTGAATTCGCGAAGCCGGCCACTTCGGCAGGCAATGGCGCATGTCGTCGCGCACCGCGTCGGACACGCCGAGCAAACTCAAGCGCTTGCGGAAAATATGCGCGAACAGTTTGCGGCTGCCGCGCTTGTAGTCTTCAAACCCGTGGTGCACGCCAATGACCGGCAACGACGTACCGAGCAAGGCGATATAGATAGGCTTGAAGCGGTGAGCGATGCAGAAACTGAAGTTGCGCGAGGCGGCGATCTTGCGCAGATCGCCGATGGCCCCCAGCTTCAGGCCACGAATGGCCTTGGAGCTGTACTCCATGAACAGCACTTCGTCGGAAGCGCAGCCCGCGGCGACCTCGGCATCGGCAACCCCGGTGAGAAACACCGTGGTCACGCGATAACCGGTCCCCGCGAACAGGCTGGCGTACTGCCGTGCGCAGTCCAGGAACGGCCCGTCATAGCCGTGGCAGAACTGCAGCACATGGCGTTCAGCCGAACGTGTCATAGGCGTTCGCGCCCTCTTTGACCACCAGGATGTCTTCCATGATCAGATACTGTAGATCCGAACCGAAGAACATGTTCAGGGCGTCGGTCGGCGAGCAGATCATCGGCTCGCCGCGACGGTTGAGCGAGGTGTTGAGCGACACGCCGTTACCGGTGAGCACTTCCAGCGCCTTCATCATGTCGTAGTAGCGCGGGTTGTATTCGCGCTTGAGCACCTGGGCGCGGGAAGTGCCGTCTTCGTGGACGACTTCCGGCACGCGGGTTTTCCATTCTTCCGACACTTCGAAGGTGAAGGTCATGAACGGCGCCGGGTGATCGATCTTGATCATCTGTGGAGCGACGGTGTCGAGCATCGACGGGCAGAAAGGCCTCCAGCGCTCGCGGAACTTGATCTGGTGGTTGATGCGATCAGCCACGCCGGGAATGCTCGGGCAACCGATGATCGAACGACCGCCCAGTGCACGCGGACCGAACTCCATGCGGCCCTGGAACCAGGCCACCGGGTTGCCATCGACCATGATCCTGGCGATCTGCTCCGGCATGTTGTCGAGCTTGCGCCAGGTTGGCTTGTTCTCGTGACGGGCGCAGGCCGCGATCACGTCTTCGTTGCTGTACGACGGGCCGAGGTAGACGTGTTCCATCTTCTCGACCGGTACGCCACGGGCGTGGGACACATAGGCGGCAGCGCCGACCGCAGTGCCGGCATCACCGGACGCCGGCTGTACGAACAGCTCCTTGACGTCGTCGCGGGCGATGATTTTCTGGTTGAGCTTGACGTTCAACGCACAGCCACCGGCGTAGGCCAGCTTGCCGGTTTGCTTGAGCACGTCGCCCAGGTAGTAGTCGATCATCTGCAGCGAAATTTTTTCGAACAGCGCTTGAATGCTCGCGGCGTAGTGGATGTAAGGCTCGTCGGCGATGTCGCCTTCGCGCTTTGGACCCAGCCACTCGATCAGCTTCGGCGAAAAGTAGTAACCCTTGCCCTTCTCTTTATAACGACGCAGGCCGATGACGTTGGCGTAGTCGGTGTTGATCACCAATTCGCCGTTTTCGAACGAAGCCAGGCGCGAGAAATCGTATTTGCTGGCGTCGCCGTACGGCGCCATGCCCATGACCTTGAACTCACCGTCGAGCATGTCGAAACCGAGGAACTCGGTGATCGCGCCGTACAGGCCGCCGAGGGAGTCCGGATCGAAGAATTCCTTGATCTTGTGGATCTTGCCGTTTTCGCCATAACCGAAGAAGGTCGTGGCGTACTCGCCCTTGCCGTCGATGCCCAGGATCGCGGTTTTCTCTTTGAAACCGGAGCAGTGATAAGCGCTGGAGGCGTGGGCCAGGTGGTGTTCGACCGGCTCGATCTTGATCTTCTTCGGATCAAAACCCAATTGTTCCAGGCACCAGACGATCTTGTTGCGATAGCGCTTGTAGCGACGGTTGCCCATCAGGATCGCGTCGAGGGCGCGGTCCGGGGCGTACCAGTAACGCTTGGCGTACTGCCAGCGAGCCTTGCCGAACAGGCTGATCGGGGCGAACGGGATCGCTACCACGTCAACGTCGGACGGTTTGATACCGGCCTGTTCCAGGCAGAACTTCGCCGATTCGTAGGGCATGCGGTTCTTTGCATGTTTATCGCGTACGAAGCGCTCTTCTTCAGCCGCAGCGACCAGCTTGCCGTCGATATACAGGGCTGCGGAAGGATCATGGCTAAGGGCGCCGGACAGGCCAAGAATCGTCAATGCCACAGGGGTCTAGCCTCTTTAGTCTGCGTGCAGGCGCAAGCGCCTCAAAAATTAATGTGCCCTCGCAATGGGCGAGAGACAGCTAAAGGGCGGGATTATAGCGTAAAAGCAGCGGCTAGCCTCTAGCTACAAGCGGCAAGCAACCACGGTGGTGACCTTGCGATTGCTTTTAACCACGCGAAGGCCGCCAGTAGACAAGGATATTGCCGTCCACGCTTTGCCGGTAAATCGTATAGGGCAAGACGGCGGTGTCCAGTGCGCCGGACAGGGCCAGGTCGAGCAGAATGAGCGGTACGAGGACACCCGTGGGATCGGGCGGTGCGTTCAATACGCAAAAGTCATAAGCGAGGCCGCTGTAGACCCGGGGAATGGACTGGCAGTAGGTCTTTTGCCTGCGCAACCCTTGAGCAGCTTCGGCTTCATCCTGCAGCACCGTGGCGGCGGTCCCGCAGCCCATTAGAGATACACATAAAACACCCGATGAAACTGCCATTTTGATCGTCACAGCCTGCCCTCCGAAAACGTCAGGCAAGCTAGCATCGTGGTGATTTCGGCCACAGTTCATGGCTTCCCAAGATCGCGTAGGACGGATCACAAGAATTTGTCCCTAAATTTCGCTAGCTGTTCGGGCCTCTTCGCGAGCAAGCCCGCTCCCACAGTTTTAACTGAGGTGTTCACACGTTTTGTGCTCACCAACAATCCCTGTGGGAGCGGGCTTGCTCGCGAAAGGACCGAAGGTCCGATTCAGGCCGCGCTGGAGATATCCTTGGGAAGACGCTGATCGATGACCTGGTAAAGGGCACTGCCTTCAGGCCAATTGCGCATGAACCGCGCGCGATCCCTGGCGTACGCCGGCGCAAAACTTCCGAGGGAGCCGTGCTGGCACATCGAGTCGAGGTCGATCAACGCCCAGCGATCCTGCTGCCAGAACAGGTTATGCCCCTTGAAGTCGCCATGACTGATGCGCTCACGAATCAGTTCGGCAAACAGATGATCCAGCGCCGCCAGTTCGGACTCCGGTGCATCACCGCTTTCAACATAGGGCGCAAAACGCTCGATGATGTCCGGCCCCGGCAGATACTCGGTGATCAAGTAGGCACGGCTGCGCAGCCACAGAAAACGCTTCTCCAGCAACGCCAACGGCGTGGGCGTGGCAATCCCGAGGAACGCCAGGCGATTGCCTTCGCGCCATGAATGCCAGGCCCGGCTCGGACGCCAGAAGCGCTTGAGCCAGTGGGCAAAACCCTTGATGTTGTAGCGCTTGATCACCAGCGTGCGGCCATCCACCTCGACCTTGCCGACGCTCGCCGCACCACCGGTCTTGTACAGATGCCCCCGGTCGAGCAAGGCATCGGCCTGCTCCAGCACCGGCAACATGGCGGCCTCTTCCTCGCGACGAATCGCCTGCAAGCCGGAGGCTCCGCGCTGCACGCTGAACAGCGTGCATTCGCGGCCGACCTTGATCAGGTAGTCCTTGAGGCGCCAGCTGCGGACCTTGTCGATCTGCTTCTGCAACGCTTCCATGGGCAGGGCGTGTTCGCCGTTGCTGAGCAGGTAATACACCAGCAACTCTTCAATGAAGGGTTCGATCGACTTCGGCAACTGGGCGAAGAACACCCCGAGGTTTTCCAGGACTTTCTGCCGCGACAGCGGCTGCCCCGGCGTTTCGGCGCAAATCCCGGCACCGTCGATCAAGTACAGGCGACCACGCTGGCGCAGCAGGTTATCCAGGTGCAGGTCTTCCTGCCACAGGCCCTTGCGATGCATCTGACCGATCGCGCCCAACGCCTCGGCCAGCACCGCCCCTTGTCCATCGGACAATACGGGCTGCTGCTCAACCTGTTTCCAGGTTTCGCCCAGGCTTTCGGCGCCTTCCAGAAACTCGAACAGCAGCCAGCCACCATCGCCTTCCTTCAGGCCATCGGCCAACAGCTGCGGCGTGGTCAGCCCTTGATCGGAGAGCAGGCGTACGCCATCCAGTTCACGCTGGAAGTGCCGAGCGGCCTTGCTGCCGACCAGCAACTTGGCCAACACCGGCCGGCCACGCCAGACGCCGGCACCGACATAACGCTGCCCCGGCAACACCCGCAACAGGCTCAGCAGCTGCAGATCGGCAGGGCCGGCAGCGTCGGCCAGCGATACGCTCAGCGGCAAAACCGGATTACGGCCAGCGGATTTCAGTTCGGACAAACGCATCAGCGCGGCCCCTTCTGGCTGCGCCGCGCCGTCAAACGCTGCAGCCAGCTGTCGATCAGCGTGCTGTCCTGCGGTTGATCCAGATAGGCGGCCAGCAATTGCCGCAGTTGCGATTCACCCCATTCGGGCGCGCGGCGCGTCAGCGGTTCCAGGTCCTTGATTCGGTCGCGCTGCCCGTACAGCAGCGGCCGGGTCTTTTCCAGGTCGATCAATTGCGCCTGATAGCCGGTGCCGGTGGCGCGCATGAAAATGTGCTTGGGATAGAAGCAGCCATGCACCTGCCGTGCAGCGTGCAGCTGCCGGGCCAGTTCGCCACTGGCCTTGAGGATCTCCGAGTGCTGCTCGGGGCTCAATTCATTCCAGCGCTGCAACAGCGAGTCGAGGTCGTCCCAACCATCCAGGGCACGGGTCAGCAGGATCGCGCGGACTTCGCCATTGACCTTGCGCTCCCCGTAGAACACCGCTTCCAGCGCCGGGATGCCCATCTTCCGGTAACGGGAGATGTTGCGAAACTCGCGAGCGAAACTCGGCTCGCCGAAGGGTGCGCGCAAGGTGCGGGTCAGGTAGTTGCTTTGACGCTTGAGGTAGTAGCCATGACCTTCCAGGTCCAGCCGAAACACGCTGCTCCAGCCGCCGCGACCGGTGTTGGGTTCGTCCACCGCATCGAGCTGCTTGGCCCAGAGCGCTTCGAACGTGCCAAGGCCATGGCGCTCAAGCAGCGCACGGTCCTCAGCGGCCAGGAAATCAGTCATTCGCGTCCCTCGAAAAATCTCACCACGTGCCGGATACGCTTCTTGTCCGCGGCGTTGAGCCGGGTCCGGTTGCGGTATTGCAGGTAAAAGCGCAGGCGCTGGGTAGCCGACAGTTGATACTTGGCGACCTTGTCCAGGCACGCCAGATCCTTGGTGATGCGGTATTTGAGCCAGAAACCGCGCCAGAAATCGCCGTTGGGGCAATCGATCAAGAACAGTCGAGCCTCATCGTCGATCAACAGATTGCGCCACTTCAGATCATTATGGGTGAAGCGGTGGTCATGCATGGTCCGGGTGTACTGCGCCAACTGACGACTGATGGCGTCGACCCAGGCACGATCCGACAGTTTCGGATCCTGTCGTTCGGCCAGTGCCGACAAGTCTTCGGTGCGCGGCAATTCCCGGGTAATCATTGCGCCGCGAGCGTAGGCCGCACCGCGCCGTTCCAGCCCCCAGGCCACCACTTCGGCGGTGGGAATGCCCCACTTGGCGAAACGCTTGAGGTTCTGCCACTCCATTTTCACCCGTGGCTTGCCGAGATAACGGCGCAAGCCTTTTCCGGCGCCCACGTAGCGTTTGACGTAATAGTTGACGCCCTTGCGCTGCACACGAATGACCTCGGACAACAGGTCCTTGGTCAAACGCTCGCCTTGCAGCGCAAACACGGCTTCAAGGCTGCCAAAGTCATCGGCCAGTTCGCTGTAGGCCGGTTCCAGTTTCCAACCCGACATCAGAGCGCATCCCCGTATCGCTGTTTACGCTCGTAGAGCTTGTTGGCCTTGCCTTCGAGCCAGTTCAGCAGCCCGGCCTCTTCGCTCAGGATCTGCCGCAACGGTTGCTGGAAGTAGCCTTTGAGGAAACGCAGCTTGTCGCGGCGGGTCAGGCCGATGTCCAGGGCGGAAAAATACAGCGCGGCCAGATCCTTGTTGCGCCAGCGCGAGGTGATCGCCGGGCGGGTCTGGGCGCGGTGCAGGTCGATCACCGAGAGTTTGAAGTCATCAAAGGTCACCGGTTTGTCGGTGTGCAGCAGGAAATGGCAGATGTAGCAGTCGCGATGGTTGACCCCGGCGCGGTGCATCATGCCGGTCATCCGTGCGACTTCGGCAATCAGCGCGCGCTTGAGTCTTGGCTCGGGTGGCTGTTTGGTCCAGTTAACGCTGAAGTCTTCGAGGCTGACCGTCGGCGCCAGCTCTTCAGTGACGATGAACGAGTGCTGGTCGGCCGGGTTGCTGCCCTTCTCGCCATACGCGACAGCGGTCATGGTCGGCACGCCGGCTTCCTGCAGGCGCTGGATCGCCGTCCACTCCTGGCCCGCGCCAAGTACCGGCAATTTGGCGGTGAGCAGGTTCTTGAAGATTTCGCCCCAGCCGATGCCACGGTGGATTTTCACGAAAAACCCGTTGCCGTCGACTTCCGTGCGCAATGTCCGGCGTGCTTCCAGCTCGCGGTACACCTCGCCCTCAAGCCCCTCGACTTCGGCGAACGGGTCGCGTCCGGCCCAGAGACTCTTGAACGGTTCAGCCAGCATCAACTTCATTTAAGCGTGCTCCGCCAGAATCACATCGGCCGCGTGTTGCGGCATGCTGTAGAGGTCGGCCGTCTCGGCGAAGGCCAGACCATTGCGGCTCCAGGCCGCCCTTGCTTGAGCGTCGTTCAACATGCCGGTCAGGTATTGCGTCAGTTGCGCCTGATCGAACGGTTCGTCCAGCACCAGGCCCGCGTCGGCCTCGGCAATGTAATGGGCGTAACCGCACACCGCGCTCACCAGCACCGGCAAGCCGGCCACCAGCGCTTCGAGCAGCACGGTGCCGGTATTTTCGTTGTACGCCGGGTGGATCAACAGATCGGCACCCAGCAGGAAACGCGGGATATCGCTGCGCCCCTTGAGGAACGTGACGTTGTCGCCCAGCCCCAATGTTGCGCTCTGCATCTGGAATAACTTGGGGTCATCCTGGCCAATTACAAACAGCCGGGTGCGTTTCCTCAACTCGGCAGGCAATGCCGCCAGTGCCTTGAGGCTGCGGTCCACGCCTTTGGTCTTGAACCCGGAGCCGATCTGCACCAGCAGCAGTTCGTCGTCCTTGAGGTCGAATTCGGCGCGGAACCCGGCACGAATTTCATCGGCATCGGCCGGTCGGCGACGGTCCTGGGCGATGCCCGGTGGCAGCAGGTGGAAGCGCTCCAGCGGCGTGTCGTAATGCTTGATGAACAGCGGCTGCTGGACCTCGGAAATCATCAACACTTCGGTCTTGGCGTCCTTGGCGAACACCGCCCGCTCGTACTCGGCGAAGTGGCGATAGCGGCCCCAGCGGCGGTACAGCGAGTTGCGCAGGTTCTGCGCCTTGTCTTCGAAGCAGCCGTCGGCGGCGTAGTAGACGTCCAGGCCCGGCATCTTGTTGAAGCCGATCAGGCGATCGACCGGACGCTTGGCCAGGTCCGCCTCCATCCATTCGCTGAGCTTTTCGTTGCGCCGATGATTGAAGAACGCCTTGACCGGCGCCACCAGCACTTCGAAACCCGGCGGCACATCGCCTTCCCAGATCAGTGTGTAGACGCGAATCTGATGACCACGCTTCTGGCACTCCAGGGCGATTCGCATGAAATCGCGCTGCAAGCCGCCAAACGGAAAATATTTGTACAGGACAAATGCCAATTGCATCAGCGCAGCTCCTCAGCCATTAACAACGTGCTCAGTCGGCTGGCGACACGCTCGGGGTTCAGACGCGTGAAGCACAATGGCCACTCGCGTTTCAGGTCAAATTGACGGGCATCTTCGGCCGTCGGTTGATAGGTGCATTTCTTCTGCAGGCACGGCGCACACGAGAAGTCGCTGGCCAGGTGAATCTGCACCTTGCCATAGGCACCGGTCAGGCCCGGATTGGTCGGGCCGAACAGCGACAGCGTCGGCACATCCAGCGCGGCGGCCAGATGGCCCAGGCCGGTATCCACCGCCACGCAGGCTTGCGCGCCAGCCAGCACCTTGCCGACACCCGCCAGGTTCAGCTTCGGCAACACTTCGGCGTGCTTGAAACCTGCGGCGATGCGCTCGGCGCGGGCCTTTTCCACGGCATTGCCCCAAGGCAGTTTCACACCGACGCCAAGGTAGCCGACCCGCTCGGTCAGCTCGCGCCAGTAGGCTTCGGGCCAGTGCTTGGTGTCCCAGGTGGTACCGTGCAGAAACACCACGTACGGGTTCTTGCGCGGCAACTCCACCAGACGCTCGACGCTCAAGCCATAGTCGCCCAGCCCCTTGGGCAGGTCATAGCCCAACGCGATGGCGAACAACTGACGCACTCGCTCCACCGCATGTTGCCCACGGGCAACGGCCAGGCGCCGATTGTAAAAGCGCGCAGCGATGGGCTCGCGCGCCGAGTTTTTATCGAGGCCGGCCACCGGCGCCTTGACGTAACGGGTCAACCAGGCGCTTTTCAGCAAGCCCTGGGCGTCGATCACCAGGTCATATTGGGTGGCCCGCACGCTTTGCTTGAAGCGCTTCCACTCACCGCTCTTGATGGTCTGCCAGATGTTCTTGCGCCAGCGACGGATCGCCACCGGAATCACCTTGCCCACCGCCGGATGCCAGGTGGGGATCTCGGCAAAGCCTTCTTCCACCACCCAGTCGAATTTGATGCCGGGAATCGCCCGCGCCGCGTCGGTCAACGCCGGCAAAGCGTGAATGACGTCGCCCAGCGAAGAAGTCTTGATCAACAGAACCCGCAAGCTATTTGACCTCGACCACAGTGCCCTGCAACCGCTGCAAGGCTTCGTTCACGGCCTGCGGCATGAGCTGGCGCAGGCAGTTGTAATGACCGAAACGGCAGGTGCGATCGAAGCACGGGCTGCACTCGATGCCCAGGCGCACGATTTCCACGTGCTCGGCCAACGGTGGCGTGAAACCCGGCGACGTCGAGCCGTAGACCGCCACCAACGGGCGGTTCAGCGCGGCGGCGACGTGCATCAGGCCGGAGTCGTTGGACACCACGGAATCGGCACAGGACAGCAGGTCGATGGCTTCGGCCAGCGAGGTGCCGCCGCTGAGGTTGACCGATTCTTCGCGCAGGCCGGGAATCAGCCGCGCGCGGATGTCTTCGCCCACGGCGTGATCGTTTTTCGAACCGAACAGCCAGACTTGCCAGCCTTCGCGGATCTTCGCTTCGGCGACCTTGGCGTAATGCTCGGACGGCCAGCGCTTGGACTCGCCAAACTCGGCGCCGGGGCACAGGGCCAACACCGGACGGTCGAGGGTCAGGCCGAATTTGGCCAGTGCCGCCTCGCGGGTGACCGGGTCGATCTGCAGCGTCGGGCGCGGATAGGGTTTTGGCAACTCAACGCCCGGCTCGTAAGCCAGAGCCATGAAGCGCTCGATCATCAGCGGATAACGATCTTTATCCAGCGTGCGCACGTCATTGAGCAAGCCATAGCGGAATTCGCCACGCCAGCCCGTACGCTTGGGGATACCGGCAAAGAACGGCACCAGCGCCGACTTCAGGGAATTGGGCAACAGGATCGCCTGGTCGTACTGACCGGCCAGGGATTTGCCGATGCGCCGACGTGTCGCCAGTTCCAGCACGCCGTGACCGAGCGGAAAGCTCAAGGCCTGGCGAACTTCGGGCATGCGCTCAAGAATCGGCCGGCTCCACTCGGGGGCCAGCACGTCGATTTCGCATTGCGGGTGGCGTTGTTTCAGACACTGGAAAAGTGTCTGCGCCATCACCATGTCACCGACCCAACTGGGCCCAACGATCAGAATTTTCATGTGGTTTCCATAAACGAACCGGGGAGGCCTACGCCTCCCCGCCTCGAGAATTCTACAAAACACCGTAGATCTACCGTGGGAGCGAGCTTGTGGCGAGGGGGCTTGCCCCCGTTGGGCTGCAAAGCAGCCCCAAAAACTCTGATGTACCAAAGATCTTGTGAGTGCTACGCACTCAAACGGGGGCAAGCCCCCTCGCCACAGGCTCGCTCCTACAGGGAATATTGGCGTATCGAATATCCCGTTTCAGCCTAGCCCCAGCTCACGCCAGATCCGCATGACCTGCCGCCGTTCGTCCGCGAACTGGTCAGCCGGTATCACCCCCGGGTTCTTCTGCAGAGCCTGTCGGTGGGCGGCGGAACGGTACGCTTTATACGCTTCACGCAACAGGCCGGCATCTTCGACGGGCATCAGCCCTTCATGCTCCAGCTCTTCCAGAATGCGGATGTTGTCCGTCCAGCGCAGCAATGGCGGGTGTGTTTCCGACCACGCCAGGGCCGCGTATTGCACCATAAATTCAATATCGACGATACCTCCGGCGTCCTGCTTGATATCGAACGGCGCCGTGGCTTCGAAGGCATTTGCCCCGGTGCCGGCCGCCGTACTCTTGCTGCCGAGGTTATCGCGCATCTTGGCGCGCATCTCGCTGACCTCCTGGCGCAGGGTCGGCAGATCACGCGTCTTGCCCAGTATCGCGGCGCGGACTTTCTCGAAGGCCTGGCCGACATCCTGACTGCCCACCAGCACCCGCGCTCGCACCAGCGCCTGGTGTTCCCAGGTCCAGGCTTCGTTCTCCTGATATCGGGCAAACGCCCCCAAGGAACTCACCAGCAACCCCGACGCACCGGACGGCCGCAGGCGCATGTCCACTTCATACAACTGCCCGGAGTTGGTCTGCGCCGTCAGCAAGTGAATGATCCGTTGCCCCAGACGGGTGAAGAATTGCGCGCCATCGATGGGTTTGGGTCCGTCGGTCTCAGCCTGCGGATCGCCGTCGTGAATGAACACCAGGTCCAGGTCCGAACCATGCCCGAGTTCCAGACCGCCGACTTTCCCATAACCGACAATGATGAAGCCGGGATCGCACAAAGTGCCATCGGTGCGCAGCGGCGTGCCGTACTTGGCCACGGTCTGGCGCCAGGCCAGTGCCAGCACTTGCTCCAGGATCGCTTCAGCGAGCCAGGTCAGGTAATCGCTGACTTTCATCAGTGGCAGGCTGCCGGCGATTTCCGATGCGGCTACCCGCAAGCGGTGCGCCAGCTTGAAGTGGCGCAGGGCTTCCATTTGCTGCTCGAGGTCGTCCTCGGGAATCCGCGTCAGGCGCTCGCGCAGTTCGGCGGCCAGTTCAGGCGCCAGTGGCGGCTTGAACAGCCGGCCTTCGTTGAGCAATTCGTCGAGCAACAGCGGAAAACGGGTGATTTGCTCGGCAATCCACGGGCTCGCCGCGCACAGCGTCAGCAAACGCCGCAGCGCACCGGGGTTCTCGGTCAACAGCACAAGGTATGCGGAACGACGGGCCACGGCTTCAACCAGGGGCAGCACGCGCTCCAGCACCAGATCCGGATTGGCATGCTCCACGGCCTGCGCGAGCAAACGCGGGATGAACGCATCGAGACGTTCGCGCCCCAGTCGCTGCATCGCCCGCAATTGCGGGCTGCCGCGCAAGCCGGCCAAGGCATTCAAGGCCTTGGGGGCATCCTTGAAACCACCCTCCTCCAGTTGGCGGCAGGCGGCCTCATCGTCCTGGGCCTCTTCCCACAACGGCAACCACTCACCACCGACCACCACTTCGCTTTCGGCGCCCTGCTCTTCGTCGGGATCGGCGATCACCTGCCCGAAGTGCCAGGCCACACGGCCACGCCAATACATCAGTTGTTCGTGGAAAGCGGTCCAGTTGGCGAAACCCAGCATAAAGGCAATGCGCGCCTGATCCTGTTCGCCATCGGGCAACATTTGCGTCTGGCGATCGGCAATCGCCTGGATCGCGTGTTCGGTGTAACGCAGGAATTCGTAGCCTTCACGCAATTCGCTGATCACGGCGGGCGGCAGGTAACCCTGGCCTTCCAGTGTGCTCAACACCTTTAATAGTGGGCGCTGCTGCAAGCTCAAATCGCGGCCGCCGTGAATCAACTGGAACGCTTGGGCAATGAACTCGACCTCGCGAATACCGCCGGAACCCAGCTTGATATTGTCAGCCATGCCCTTGCGCCGCACTTCCTGCTGGATCAGCTGCTTCATGGTGCGCAGCGCTTCGATGGCCGAGAAGTCCAGGTAACGCCGGTAAACGAACGGCCGCAGCATGTCCTGCAGTTGCGCGCCGGCCACTTGATCGCCGGCCACCACTCGCGACTTGATCATCGCGTAGCGCTCCCAGTCGCGACCCTGATCCTGGTAATACTGCTCCAGCGCATTGAAGCTCAGCACCAACGCGCCCGACGAACCGTACGGACGCAGGCGCATGTCGACGCGGAACACAAAGCCGTCGACGGTCATCGGGTCCAGGGCCTTGATCAGACGCTGGCCCAGACGAATGAAGAACTCCTGGTTATCCAGCGCGCGCTTCACCCCAACGGTTTCGCCGCCTTCGGGGTAGGCGAAAATCAGGTCGATGTCCGAGGACAGGTTCAGCTCCACGGCGCCGAGCTTGCCCATGCCGAGAACGACCATCTGCTGCGGTTCGCCGCTGCGCCGGCCGGTCGGCACGCCGAACTGCTGGCAATGCCGCACGTACAACCATTGATAGGCCTGATCGATGCTGGCATCGGCCATGTCCGAGAGGTCGCGACAGGTCTGGACGAGGTCGGCCTGACGGGTCAGGTCGCGCCAGATGATCCGCACCTGGTGGCGTGCCCGTTGGCGACGCAAGGCGCGGCCAAGTTGATCTTCGGTCTCGGCCACGCTCACGGCGGTCGCGATCTGAGCGCACAACTCACCAGGGGCGAAGCGGCGGTCCAGTTCGCCGGACAGCACCAGCTCCAGCAACATCAAAGGGTCACGAACACACTGTTCAATCACAAAATCGCTGGCGGCGGTGACGCGGGCAAATTGCGCCCAGCGTTCCGGTGTCCAGGCAGACAGCCCGCGGTCATCGTCCAAAGCGGCGACGGCAGCCCGGAACGACTGCTCGGCGCGGGTGACCAACGGCAGGAGAATGGCGGGCAGTTCAGCAATCGGCGGGAGGCTCATGGTCTATCCTTGATCGGCGTGCATCGGGCTGCATGTAGTGGTTTTCGAAAACCCACTACCTGAGGGAGTGTCGAACAAAAGTTAGAAATAGCTGAAATTTCTTCTATTTTGGCAGCCAGCATCAAGCTTTTACCTTTTGTAGTTGGAAAAAGACCAACCTTAACGATTATTCTCACAACGCAGCCGTGGGCCACAAGCCGCTCATCTGTAGTTTTACTACTCGTATATACATTAGACGGGCTGAAATGCCGGAAGATTTGTAGTAAAACTACACGCCGCCGGAACAACCTGTCGGCAATCCAAGAATTCATAACGTCTGCCCACAAGGCCAGTCGCTAACTCAGGCAACCGATTCTGGTAGCCTTTCCGCCCTGGAGCAAGCCATGCAAGACCTCGATCCCGTCGAAACCCAGGAATGGCTGGACGCCCTGGAATCGGTTCTCGACAAAGAAGGCGAAGACCGTGCTCACTATCTGATGACCCGTATGGGTGAACTCGCGACCCGCAGCGGTTCGCAGTTGCCTTACGCCATCACCACGCCTTACCGCAACACGATCCCCGTTACCCACGAAGCACGCATGCCTGGCGACCTGTTCATGGAACGCCGCATTCGCTCGTTGGTACGCTGGAACGCGATGGCCATGGTAATGCGTACGAACCTGAAAGATTCTGACCTCGGCGGTCACATCTCCAGCTTCGCTTCCAGTGCGACTCTGTATGACATCGGCTTCAACTACTTCTTCCAGGCCCCGACCGACGAACACGGCGGCGACCTGATCTACTTCCAGGGCCACACCTCGCCAGGCGTTTACGCCCGTGCATTCATGGAAGGCCGCATCACCGAAGACCAGATGAACAACTTCCGCCAGGAAGTCGACGGTCAGGGCCTGTCGTCCTACCCGCACCCTTGGCTGATGCCTGACTTCTGGCAGTTCCCGACCGTATCCATGGGTCTGGGCCCGATCCAGGCGATCTACCAGGCACGCTTCATGAAGTACCTGGAGCACCGTGGCTTCATCCAGCCGGGCAAACAGAAAGTCTGGTGCTTCCTGGGCGACGGCGAGTGCGACGAGCCGGAATCCCTGGGCGCGATCTCCCTGGCCGGCCGCGAGAAGCTGGACAACCTGATCTTCGTCATCAACTGCAACCTGCAGCGCCTCGACGGCCCGGTTCGCGGCAACGGCAAGATCATCCAGGAACTCGAAGGCGTGTTCCGCGGTGCCCAGTGGAACGTGACCAAAGTCATCTGGGGCCGTTTCTGGGACCCACTGCTGGCCAAGGACGTCGACGGCATCCTGCAACGTCGCATGGACGAAGTCATCGACGGCGAGTACCAGAACTACAAAGCCAAAGACGGCGCGTTCGTACGTGAACACTTCTTCAACACGCCAGAACTCAAGGCGATGGTCGAAGACCTGTCCGACGACGAGATCTGGAAGCTCAACCGTGGCGGCCACGACCCGTACAAGGTCTACGCGGCGTACCACGAAGCGGTCAACCACAAAGAACAACCGACCGTTATCCTGGCCAAGACCATCAAGGGTTATGGCACCGGTGCCGGCGAAGCGAAAAACACCGCGCACAACACCAAGAAGGTCGATGTCGAAAGCCTGAAGTTGTTCCGCGATCGTTTCGACATCCCGGTCAAAGACGACGAACTCGAAAACCTGCCGTTCTTCAAACCGGAAGAAGGCAGCGCCGAAGCCCGCTACCTGAGCGAGCGCCGTACCGCACTGGGCGGTTTCGTGCCACAGCGCCGCGCGCAAAGCTTCAGCGTTCCGACTCCGCCACTGGATACCCTCAAGGCAATCCTGGACGGCTCGGGCGACCGTGAAATCTCCACCACCATGGCCTTCGTGCGGATCCTCGCGCAATTGGTCAAGGACAAGGAAATCGGCCCGCGCATCGTCCCGATCATCCCGGACGAAGCCCGTACCTTCGGTATGGAAGGCATGTTCCGTCAGCTGGGCATCTACTCGTCCGTCGGCCAGCTCTACGAGCCAGTCGATAAAGACCAGGTGATGTTCTACAAGGAAGACCAGAAGGGCCAGATCCTCGAAGAAGGCATCAACGAAGCGGGCGCCATGAGCTCCTTCATCGCTGCCGGTACTTCGTACTCCAGCCACAACCAGCCGATGCTGCCGTTCTACATCTTCTACTCGATGTTCGGCTTCCAGCGTATCGGCGACCTGGCCTGGGCCGCTGGCGACAGCCGTACCCGTGGCTTCCTGATCGGCGGCACCGCCGGCCGTACCACCCTGAACGGTGAAGGCCTGCAGCACGAAGACGGTCACAGCCACCTGCTGGCCGCGACCATCCCGAACTGCCGCACCTACGATCCAACCTACGGCTATGAGCTGGCGGTGATCATTCAGGACGGCATGAAGAAGATGACCGAAGAGCAACAGGACGTCTTCTACTACATCACCGTGATGAACGAGTCGTACCAGCAGCCAGCCATGCCGGCCGGTGCCGAAGAAGGCATCAAGAAAGGCATGTACCTGCTCGAAGAAGACAACCGCGAAGCGGCGCACCACGTTCAGCTGATGGGCTCCGGCACCATCCTGCGTGAAGTCCGTGAAGCAGCGAAGATCCTGCGCGAAGAGTTCAACGTCGGCGCCGACGTGTGGAGCGTTACCAGCTTCAACGAACTGCGTCGCGACGGCCTGGCCGTTGAGCGCACCAACCGTCTGCACCCTGGCCAGAAGCCTAAGCTGAGCTATGTGGAAGAGTGCCTGAACGGCCGTAAAGGTCCGGTCATCGCCTCTACCGACTACATGAAACTGTTCGCCGAGCAGATCCGTCAGTGGGTACCGTCCAAGGAATTCAAAGTCCTGGGCACCGACGGCTTCGGCCGCAGCGACAGCCGCAAGAAACTGCGTCATTTCTTCGAAGTTGACCGTCATTTCGTGGTGTTGGCAGCCCTGGAAGCACTGGCTGACCGTGGTGACATCGAACCTAAAGTGGTGGCCGAGGCCATCGTCAAGTTCGGTATCAACCCGGAAAAACGCAACCCACTGGACTGCTGAGGAGAGATTCTGTGAGCGAACTCATTCGCGTACCTGACATCGGCAGCGGTGAAGGTGAAGTAATTGAACTGTTTGTGAAGGTCGGCGACCGTATCGAAGCCGACCAGAGCATCCTGACGCTGGAATCGGACAAGGCGAGCATGGAAGTGCCCGCGCCGAAGGCCGGTATCATCAAGAGCCTGAAAGTGAAGCTGGGCGATCGCCTGAAAGAAGGCGACGAACTGCTGGAGCTGGAAGTCGAAGGTGCCGCTGCTGCTCCTGCGGCTGCCGCTGCACCAGCCGCGAAGGCTGAAGCCAAGCCGGCTGCAGCCCCTGCCGCCGCGGCTCCTGCTGCTGCGCCGGCTGCCGCCAGCGTTCAGCAAGTGCACGTGCCGGACATCGGTTCGTCGGGCAAGGCCCAGATCATCGAGATCCAGGTCAAGGTCGGCGACACCGTCGAGGCTGATCAGTCGCTGATCACCCTCGAATCCGACAAGGCGAGCATGGAAATCCCGTCGCCTGCCGCTGGCGTGGTCAAGGCCATCAGCGTCAAGCTCAACGACGAAGTCGGCACTGGCGACCTGATCCTCGATCTGGAAGTGGCGGGTGCCGCGGCACCGGCTGCTGCTCCGGCCCAGGCTGCCGCTCCAGCTGCCGCCGCTGCGCCTGCTCCTGCAGCAGCTCCGGCTGCACCGGTTGCCGACAGCGTTCAGGACATCCACGTCCCGGACATCGGTTCGTCGGGCAAGGCCAAGATCATCGAAGTCCTGGTCAAGGCCGGCGACACCGTTGCCGCCGACCAGTCGCTGATCACCCTGGAATCCGACAAGGCGAGCATGGAAATCCCATCGCCAGCTGCTGGCGTGGTGGAAAGTGTTTCCATCAAGCTCGATGACGAAGTCGGCACCGGCGACCTGATCCTCAAGCTGAAAGTCAAAGGCGCCGCCCCGGCTGCTGCCCCGGCTCCAGCTGCCGCTGCCGCTGTTGCTCCAAGCGCACCTGCTCCTGCTGCCGCTGCACCTGCTGCCGCTCCGGCCGCCGCACCTGCCAAGCCAGGCGCGAAAGTTCACGCCGGCCCTGCCGTGCGTCAACTGGCCCGCGAATTCGGTGTCGAGCTGAGCGCCGTTGGCGCCAGCGGTCCGCACGGTCGCATCCTGAAAGAAGACGTGCAGGTTTACGTCAAAGCCATGATGCAGAAGGCCAAGGAAGCACCAGCCACTGCTGGCGCAACCGGTGGCGCGGGCATCCCGCCGATTCCGGTCGTGGATTTCAGCCGCTTCGGTGAAATCGAAGAAGTGCCGATGACCCGCCTGATGCAGGTCGGCGCTGCCAACCTGCACCGCAGCTGGCTGAACGTGCCGCACGTGACGCAATTCGACTCGGCGGATATCACCGAGCTCGAAGCGTTCCGTGTTGCCCAGAAAGCCGTTGCAGAGAAGGCCGGCGTCAAGCTGACCGTCCTGCCGTTGCTGCTCAAGACCTGCGCGCACCTGCTCAAGGAACTGCCGGACTTCAACAGCTCGCTGGCGCCAAGCGGCAAAGCGATCATCCGCAAGAAATACGTGAACATCGGCTTCGCCGTCGACACCCCGGATGGCTTGCTGGTACCGGTCATCAAGAACGTCGACCAGAAGAGCCTGCTGCAACTGGCGGCCGAAGCGGCTTCCCTGGCTGAAAAAGCCCGGACCAAGAAGCTTTCGTCGGACGAGATGCAAGGCGCCTGCTTCACCATTTCCAGCCTCGGCCACATTGGCGGCACCGGCTTCACGCCGATCGTCAACGCGCCGGAAGTGGCGATCCTCGGTGTTTCCAAGGCAACCATCCAGCCAGTCTGGGACGGCAAAGCCTTCCAGCCGAAACTGATGCTGCCACTGTCGCTGTCCTACGATCACCGCGTGATCAACGGCGCCGCTGCTGCACGCTTCACCAAGCGTCTGAGCGACCTGTTGGGCGACATCCGCACCATGCTCCTGTAATACCGACCGGCCCTCCCTCACCGGAGGGCCTGTTGCGTTCCACGTTTCCGAGCGCCACGCTCGTACCTCAACCCCGCCAATTTGGCGGGGCTTTTTTTTGGGACTTTCACTGGCCTGGAGGTCACTTCATTTTCCGCGTGGGCATGGTCCCTTGTAGGAGCCGGCTTGCTGGCGATGGTCGTTAACGATAACGCGTGTGAACTGAATAAACGCGGCGCACTTGAATCCATCGCCAGCAAGCCGGCTCCTACAGGTATTGCGTAACTTCATCATTTTGGACCACGACAGGGCCTCTCGTAGGAGCTGGCTGCCAGCGATGGTCGTTAACGATAACGCGTGTGAACTGAATAAACGCGGCGCACTTGAATCCATCGTCAGCAAGCCGGCTCCTACAGGTATTGCGTAACTTCATCATTTTGGACCACGACAGGGCCTCTCGTAGGAGCCGGCTTGCTGGCGATGGTCGTTAACGATAACGCGTGTGAACTGAATAAACGCGGCGCACTTGAATCCATCGCCAGCAAGCCGGCTCCTACAGGTATTGCGTAACTTCATCATTTTGGACCACGACAGGGCCTCTCGTAGGAGCTGGCTGCCAGCGATGGTCGTTAACGATAACGCGTGTGAACTGAATAAACGCGGCGCACTTGAATCCATCGCCAGCAAGCCGGCTCCTACAGGTATTGCGTAACTTCATCATTTTGGACCACGACAGGGCCTCTCGTAGGAGCCGGCTTGCCAGCGATGGTCGTTAACGATAACGCGTGTGAACTGAATAAACGCGGCGCACTTGAATCCATCGCCAGCAAGCCGGCTCCTACAGGTAATGCGTTATCGGTGTTTCCCGGGATTGCATGAAGATCCTGTTTCGTACGCCTTCCTACATTTGTGGCTGATATCGCCCACAACTCGAATCCATTTCTGCCAGATATTTATTCAGGCTAAATAACTAGTCTTGGCTGAACACCCTCCCATCACATCCGAAACAACCAACTACCCATTAACTGGCAACGAATGGACTCAAACATGTTCAAACCAACTATTGGGCCAATTATTGGCCACACCACAACTAATCATGCACGCATATTTGTGCGCGGCGCAGCGCAAAAAAGTGCACCCGTATTTGCCGGCATCCGTTATCGGCAATCCGGGCATGAACAATGGATTAAGACTAACTTTGCAAGACTGACAAGCCTGCAAGATATATCCGAAGTCATTGTTCTCGATAACCTGATGGCCGATACCGAATACGAATACCAGGCCGGCTGGTTCAGCACCACGAGTGCCGGGCATACCATGGACTCGCTGCAAGAGCTGCCGCTGCAATGGCCGCAAGAGCTCTATCGCTTGCGTACCCGATCCAGCACGATCGGCATACCACGCGCCTATTTCGTCGGCTCATGTCGTTACTTGCGGATGACCGCCGGTATCCCATCGGCGCCACAACTGGGCGACCGGATATTTGCCTCCATTGCAAAATTGGCGCAACAAGCCGACCCGCCAGTCAGCGCGATGTTGATGACGGGTGATCAGATCTATGTCGACGATCTGAATTTTTTCGCGCCTGACCGCGAATATCAGCAAATTCTCGCGAAATACCGTGCGGCTTTTTCCCAACCGCATATTTCCAGGTTAATGGCCAACGTATCGACTTACATGATTCTCGACGATCATGAAATTGAAGATAACTGGCCAGACAAGAAAAGATCAGGGGATGATATTTTATATAACAATGCCATAAGTGCTTATGAGATATATCAAGCCAGCCACAGCCCGGTATTTGAGTTGCTTGACGATGGCCGGATCAGCCGGCACCCGAAGCACTACTGGTATCAGTTCACCGATGGCGATATCGAATGGTTCGTCACCGATAGCCGCACCCAGCGTAATCTGTCCGCCGATGATCGACGCATCCTTGATGTTGAACAGGAACATGCCTTATGCCAATGGCTGATCCACAGCCCCGCCCGGGTCAAGTTGGTGGTCACCAGCGTGATGTTCTTTCCGGATGCCAAAAACAACGGGGATGACGCCTGGGCCGGCTTTCCCGGGCAACGGCTGCGGTTGCTGGAGACCATTCGTTCGCACCGGCTGAAGAATGTCATATTCGTTGCCGGTGACGTCCACGCCTCCATGACCAGCCGACTGACCCACAGCGAAGACCCGGACTTCGAAGTGCGCACCATCGTCTCGTCGCCCTTGTGCAACTCCAAACTGCTGCCCTATGCCAGTCAATCCAGCTTTATCCTCGACCGTCCGCTGGCACGGACCGCCGCAGGCGAATATCGGCAGGAACTGACCGGTAAAGTCATCAGTCAGGATAACTTCGCGCATCTGGTCATCGACGCAAAACGCATCCGGGTGAATTACCACGATCGCGATGGCAAGCTATTGCAATCGACAGACATTGAATTGCGTTGACGGCAAAAAATCACGGCCTTCGAGACGGCTCCGAAGGCTGCGATCTGATCAATAACAATACTTTTTACTGGAAACTGCAGAAATCTTCGCACCTGCCGACATATTCTTATAGCACTTGGCCTTCATCTCTCTTGTCAGTCGGTGTCGCAATGATGCAACCTTGCCGCAGGCAACAGTAAAGAGGGCGAGAGCCCAGCGCGTTCAGCATATTCGAAGCGAGTTTCCCTCCATGAAAAGCCAACCCGATGCCGCCAGCCGTATGGTGGCCGAGGTAGTGACGCAGTTGCCTGTGCCCTCGCGGCTCGGCATGCTGCGTTTCGAACGGCTTAATGAACCCAGCTGGGCGCTGCTGTTTCTTGACCCCAATTGTGAACGCCAGTTCGGCCTGCCAGCCGTGGAGTTGTGTGCGCTGGTGGGCTCGCCCTACGCCAGCCTGATGGAGCCGGAAGCGCGCTATCAACTGCACGACGCGATCCAGCAGCAGTTGACTGAAAGCACGCATTACCTGATTCGCTATACCCTGCACACTGCCTCGGGTTCCCTGAACCTGCTGGAACTGGGCGAAGCCTACAAACAACACAATCGCCACCTGTTGCGCGGCTACCTACTGGTCATTGACGGCCTGTTCGAGGACGACCCGCTACAACCGGCCCTGGATCTGGAAACCCAGAACTCGCGCCTGCAAATTGCCCTGGAACTCAATCAGCGTGCACAGCAGGAGCAACTGCTGCATCTGGACCGGGCGCGCGCCCAACAGGACCTGATCCTGCTGCTCACCCGCCAACGCTACAGCAGCAGCAATTCCTTGCAGGAAGCCGCTGAGCTGATCACCCGCAGCGCCTGCGACATTTACGAAATCGACTGCGCCAGCCTGTGGCACCTCGACGGCTCGAGGCTGGTACCGATCTCGGCCTATCACCGCACGAGCCAGGAATACCTGCTGCCGCAACCGATCGACGTCAGCATCTTCCCCGATTACCTTGACGCCTTGCACACCGGCCGCGCCATCGACGCCCATAACGCCATGCGCGACCCACGCACCCGGGAGATGGCTGAAAGCCTGCGCCCGCGCGACGTCAACGCAATGCTCGACGCCAGTATCCGTGTCGATGGCCAGGTGGTCGGCGTTTTGTGCCTGGAGCAGACCGGCGCGACTCGTGCCTGGCAGTCGGATGAAATCGCCTTCGCCGGAGAACTGGCGGACCAGTTTGCCCAGGTCATCAGCAACCACAACCGGCGAGCCGCCACCAGCGCCCTGCACCTGTTTCAGCGTGCCGTCGAACAAAGTGCCAACGCCTTTCTGCTGGTCAATTGCGACGGCGTGGTGGAATACGTCAACCCGAGCTTCACTGCGATCACCCAATACTCCACCGAAGAAGTGCACGGTCAGCGCCTGTCGGAACTGCCGGCCCTGGAGAATCTCAGCGAACTGCTGTTCGACGCGCCTTCGGCACTGGCCAAGAGCAACAGTTGGCAGGGCGAATTCAAGAGCCGCCGAAAAAACCTCGAACCCTACTGGGGCCAGTTGTCGATCTCCAAGGTTTACGGCGACAACCGCGAGCTGACCCACTACATCGGCATCTACGAAGACATCACCCAGACCAAGCTCGCTCAGCAGCGTATCGAGCGCCTGGCCTACACCGACAACCTGACCAATCTCGGCAACCGCCCGGCGTTCATCCGCAACCTCGATGAACGCTTCGCCCGGGACAGCGATGCGCCGATCAGCCTGTTGCTGGTGGACATCGACAACTTCAAGCGGATCAACGACAGCCTCGGCCACCAGACCGGCGACAAGCTGCTGATCAGCCTGGCCCGGCGCCTGCGCAACAGCTTGATCCCGAGCGGCAGCCTGGCACGATTCGCCAGTAACGAATTCGCCGTGTTACTGGACAACAGCGACCTCACTGTCGGTCAGCAAGTGGCCAATCAATTGCTGGCGACCCTCGACAAACCGATGTTCGTCGACAACCAGTTGATCAGCGTCACCGGCTCCGTGGGCCTGGCCTGTGCGCCGCTGCACGGGCGTGACCCGCAAACCCTGATGCGCAACGCCGGGCTGGCGCTGCACAAGGCCAAGGCCAACGGCAAACACCAGGTGCAAGTGTTCACCGAAGCGCTGAATGCCGAGGCCAGCTACAAGCTGTTCGTCGAAAACAACCTGCGCCGCGCCCTGACCCAGAACGAGCTCGATGTGTTCTACCAGCCCAAGCTGTGCCTGCGCAGCGGTCGCCTGCTGGGCATGGAAGCACTGTTGCGCTGGGATCATCCGGAAAAGGGCATGATCCGCCCGGACCAGTTCATCAGCGTCGCCGAAGAAACCGGCTTGATCATTCCCATCGGCAAATGGATCGCCCGCCAGGCCTGCCGCATGAGCAAAGCGCTGACCGCGGTCGGCCTGGGCAACCTGCAAGTAGCGATCAACCTGTCGCCCAAGCAGTTCTCCGATCCGGACCTGGTGGCGTCCATCGCCACCATCCTCAAGGAAGAAGCCCTGCCAGCCCACTTGCTGGAGCTTGAGTTAACGGAGGGCCTGCTGCTGGAAGCCACCGAGGACACCCACCTGCAACTCGACCAGCTCAAGCGTCTGGGCCTGACCCTGGCCATGGATGACTTCGGCACCGGTTACTCGTCGCTCAGTTACTTGAAAAAATTCCCCATCGACATCATTAAGATCGATCGAAGCTTCATCCATGAAATCCCGGACAACCAGGACGACATGGAAATCACCTCCGCGGTGATCGCCATGGCCCACAACCTGAAGCTCAAGGTCGTGGCTGAAGGCGTCGAAACTGCCGAGCAGTTGTCGTTCCTGCGCCGTCACCGCTGCGACGTCGGCCAGGGCTACCTGTTCGACCGTCCGATCCCGGGCAACGAGCTGATCGAAAAGCTCAAACGCTACCCGCGTGGCCCAATCGCCTGACGAACACAGAATCTGTGGATGACACAAAACCTGTGGGAGCGGGCTTGCTCGCGAATGCGGTGTGTCAGAGCCGTGGTTACTGACTGACTCAACGCCTTCGCGAGCAAGCCCGCTCCCACAAGGTAGTGCGTATCGGGCAGGTATTGGGCACACTGACAGCCTGTTTATTTACAACCCAACCTGACTGAGAGGACTGATCATGGTTCTGCGCTCGGAAATCCTGGTGAACAAAAACGTGCTCCCTACTAAAGAACAAGCTCTGCCTGGCCGCGAAACCCCGATGAACCTCCCGGAAAGACATTTCGTCCACGACGCCCCGCTGCTGGGTCCGTTCGCCAACGATGTCGACTTTGCGATCTTCGGCCTCGGCTGCTTCTGGGGCGCGGAACGTCGCTTCTGGCAGCGTGAAGGTGTGGTCAGCACCGTGGTCGGTTACGCCGGCGGCTTCACGCCAAACCCTACGTATGAAGAAGTCTGCTCAGGCCTGACCGGCCACAGCGAAGTGGTGCTCGTGGTCTACGAGCCGGCAAAAGTCAGTTACGAAGAATTGCTGAAGATGTTCTGGGAACTGCACAACCCGACCCAGGGCATGCGTCAGGGCAACGATATCGGCACCCAGTATCGTTCGGTGATCTATGCGACCAACCCGACGCAACTGGCCGCCGCCCAACACAGCAAAGAAGTGTTCCAGGTCGAACTGACCAAGGCTGGCAAAGGCGAGATCACCACCGAAATCGAAGAAGCCCCGACGGTCTATTTCGCCGAGGCGTATCACCAGCAGTATCTGGCCAAGAACCCTGAAGGTTATTGCGGGATTGGCGGCACTGGCGTGACTTGCCCGATCTGACACAGAACACTTGTAGGAGCCGGCTTGCTGGCGATGGCGGCAGACTGTCCAGCGGTGAACTCTGGACTGCTATCGCCAGCAAGCCGGCTCCTACGGGCCGAGCATTACTCGGCAATCAACCAATCCATCCGCCAGCCACCCTGGGTCTGGCCAAGCTTCTCGGACAACCACGGCAGCAGTTCACGCAACTCTTCCTCCAGCCCCCACGGCGGATTGGCAATCGCCAGCCCGGAACCGTTCAGGCTGTTCGGCGTATCCAGCGGATGCACCAGCAACTCCACGCGCAACAACTTCGGCGCACCGGTACCGGCCAGGTCCTGGTAGAAACGACGCAGCGCGCGCTGATCCTTCACCGGGTACCAGATAGCCGCCACGGTCTGGCGCATCCGGCCAATCGCTTCCTTCAACGACGCAGCACAGCGCTGCATCTCATCGAGCTTCTCGAACGGCGGATCGATCAGCATCACCGCACGCTTCTCCGGCACCGGCAGCAAGGCCCGGGGCACATGCCAGCCTTCGCCCAGGTGCACCTTGACCCGGCGATCACCGGCCATGTTGTCCTTGAGCAGCACGCCATCTTCCGGATGCTTCTCGTTGAGCAACACACGGTCCTGCGGGCGAGTCAGGCGTCGCGCCAACTCCGGCGAACCCGGGTAATAGCGCAACTGGCCATCCGGGTTCATCTCGTGCAGCACTTGCATGTAATCAGCGGTCAGGATCGGCAGATCCGGCTGATCCCACAAACGCGCAATGCCTTCCAGGTACTCGCCGGTACGGCTGGCCTGATCACCCTGAAGGTCATACAGACCGATGCCGGCGTGGGTGTCGAGATAGGCAAACGGCTGCTCCTTGCGCGACATCAGGGCGATGAGGCGGGTCAAGGTCAGGTGTTTGAACACATCGGCGTGATTGCCGGCATGGAAGGCGTGACGATAATTCATGATTGCTCCTGCGAAGGCCGGGAAGTTTACCTTTTACCGGCCGGCAAGTCAGGGATTGGCGGCCAAGCGGCCCTGACAAATGACTTGCAAGGGCGCAAACCTGTAGGAGCCGGCTTGCTGGCGATGGCGGTGTATCAATCAACATGGATAACGTCTGACACACCGCTATCGCCAGCAAGCCGGCTCCTACAGATATCAGGCGTACTTGCCGCTACTGCGAAGGCTACGCCCGCAACCGCCGCCCAACCACTTCCAGCACATCACAGCCATCGCGCAACGAAATGGCGCAAAGCAAGGCAAAATCGCTGAGGATGAACGACTCGCACTCAATCGAACCGCGCATGGACAGGTTCTCAAGCACTTGGGTGACTGCGCGGATTCTGTAGTTGGCGGCATCGGTGAGGATGTCGAGTGGCGCCTGGGTGTCGACGAACAGGGTGGGCATGTCGGTGCAGTTGCTGGTCAAAGCCATGAAGCGGTTGTCGGGGTGGGGGATTGGTTTTTCGTAGGGTGGGTCGGGATGTATGAATTTCATTTTTAACGCTCTAAGGAGGAAATGGACCTGCCATTAGCCTTCCTACGGGCTAGGGTGGCAGCTATGCACGGGGTAGGAATATCGAGACCCTTAGAGCAAAACTCGACCACGCCGAAGCGTGCCCGCGCATAGCCGCCGCAACTGATCTTACGGCCGCATGCAAACGGCCGCAAACCAGGCTGTGACGCCAATGTAGCTCTAACGGTCTTGAGAGGTTCCTACACCCCGCCACTGAGTTGTCAGTGGCTGGCAAAGACTATCGACGGAACTCACGTCGCACCAGTTCATGAAAACCGCTAGATTTTGAAGGAAACGTCCTAGGACCTCACCCGAAAAAGCCATAACAGCTACAATTTATCAAAATAATTTGAGGCTGAATGGCGCAAAGGGAGAACCTTATCGATCGACTTGCGATGCGCTTGTAAATCGCCAGCTGTTGGAGGCCTGATTATTTCCGAAAAAAGAATATCGAAATAAATACAAAATCCAACCAGCGTGAAAGCTGTACCTTATTATTTTTTTATAAATATGATCGCTAGAATGCCGAAGGCAATTGGAAACAATTAACGACAAAAAGCTTATCGAAAACATCGTTAATGAAAACACCGGCATCAGCACTCCACGCCCTGAAAACTCTACCAAAAATGGTTGATGGCGAGCGCCTCCAGGCAAAAATAGATGTTGATGATATATTGCGTATATTTAAATAATTATAAAAATCGACGAAACCCCACCAAGTAGAACCTTCAACCGGAGTGGTGCCTCCTTCAAAATATTAAAGTTTCCCATCTCGTATTTTTTAATCGACACGAAAGACAACACTCACCTTCTATTAGCGACAAACCGTCTCTATCCAGCACTCCACATTTTTTGCATTTATTTACTTTGGGCTTCATTTATTTGCGATCCATCGTTCAGGTCGAGCAGCGAACGGGTGTAAATAATGGGCACGCCACCAGGTCGGCTGCCCACTTTTCGACTAATGGAGGAGATCCGTTTTCCCTATCACGACAAGCAATATCATTGAAACTACAAGCCCAATAAAGCTCCATTGCAACATTACAAGCTTGCGCTTAAGCGGGAGGGGGAAGCTATCTATGTCCTCGGCATTGGCTAGACCTCGCTTAAGGAAGAACCCTGGAAACGTAAGTATGCTAGAAATGCTTCCTACCAACAGCAATCTGCCATGAAGACTCGTACTCTTATATATCCCGAACACCAGCAGAGACGAGCTGCTTTTGAAGTGCGACGACATCAAGTCACCCTTCGTATAGCTCAGATACAAAGCTACTCCAATGCAGATGAACTGGCAGATAATGACCATGCCACCCAAACCGC
Organism: Pseudomonas sp. P5_109; assembly: GCF_034009455.1. NCBI lineage: Bacteria > Pseudomonadati > Pseudomonadota > Gammaproteobacteria > Pseudomonadales > Pseudomonadaceae > Pseudomonas > Pseudomonas sp. P5_109. The sequence continues at coordinate 518,213 of NZ_CP125380.1, read as the reverse complement.
CGATGATTAGTTTAGCTGTAATCACTTCACTGCCTCGTAAATCTGTTCTCCGACCATTTCGCCAAGTACACCACCAAATTCTCCTCCAGCATAAGAACTAACTCCAACGACCAGAATACTACATGCTAATCGCGCAAAGCCGGCGCTAGGTAACCGCGGCGTCATCGCGTCTTAGCCAGCTATTTCAGCGCTCCTGATTTCCATAACGCGACCAGTAAGGCCATAGCAGTGAATGAAGCGATAACACTCCATTGCAACACGACTAACTTCCATCTTAGTGGACGGGGGAAATCTTCAAAGTCCTGAACACTTAGAACGTCGTGCCTGATGAAAAAATCTGGAAAAGTAAGAACCATACAAGCGCTTCCCACGAGCTGAAGCCTACCCCAACAACTTTTATGTATGCGTACAGCATTAGATATGCTTGGAGAGCTATTTTTGAAATGCTCCAATAATAATTCTCTTTTCGTATAGCCCAAGTGTAATGCGAAACAGTTACCGACAAGTACGAATACGAACGCCAAGCCGCACAAGCCGGGAGCAATCATTTCGGCAGTAGTCATTTCGTCGACTCGTAAATCACTTCGCCTATGAACTTGCCACTCATTTCTCCCAACGTACCCCCCCGCATAAAAGCCAGCGCCCGCCGCAACGATACTGCAAGCAAGCGCGAAAAAGCCGCCTATTGGAACTCCCAGGGCAACGCACATACTTCCTACTACCGGCGCGGCTGGACCGGAAGGGGGACTGTTTTATCTTCACTCCAGTAATAAACCCGTTCCCTTTTTTAGTTTTTTCAGAGGAACGCCCCTCCTAATCAAACAACATTAAATTCAGCTAGCAACGCGAGACCAAACATAACAACCAACAAAATTATACCAACCCACTGCAAAGCGATTAGTTTTTGTTTGAGCGGAACAGGTAGCTCTTTTAAATCGTCAGGACTGAGAAGTCCGCGCTTAATGTAGAAGGTAGAGAAGGCCACATAACCTGATATACGACCAATTATAATTATTCTTCCCCACACCCCGCTATACCCAAAGGCATACCCCTCCGTAACGCCCCAGCTGTTTTTAAAACACCTTTGAAGAATATCCATTTTTGTGTTTGCGAGAAAAAGCATGTAGCCGATTCCCGCGAACAGCCCTGAGATATCAACAACTCCTAAAACAAGGAATAACGTGTCGGCTGTGCTCAAGGTCAATTAAGAGCCTCATATATTTTTTCGGCTGTAGTTTCGCCAACTTTCTCTCCGACATAGCTTGCTGAAAGGGTTGTCGCTCCGGTTGCTAAAACGGCACAAGCTAGCGTAGAGAAACCTCCCGTAGGAATTCCAAGCCCCACGCAGATTCCACCGAGAATGTGAGCGCTTATCGCTCCAGCGAACATGCCGCCACCAATCCCCCCAACAAAACTCCCCGTTTCAGTAAACTTAACCCGCTCGCAAACTTCGGTATTCCCTGCATTACAGACATCATGAACTTTCATAACCGACGCCCCACCACCAAGAGCAGTGCCAGCCCAGCCACCGTAGTTCAGATATTTGGATGCCCTAGCCACACCTTCAAGATGAGTCGCATACCCCGGCATCTGCCCCACGCCGCCGGCTTCAGTCCAGCGGTGAACCAGACTGGGGGGAGATAGGAACATTGCACGGTTCAAATTGGGGTGATGTGGGAAACCGATGCCTTTGCGCGTCAGGCTGGTCAGGTGACTATCGAGTTGTGCCAGCAGCTTTTGGCGCTCAGCCAAAAATGTCGGTGAGTTCAGATGCCCATCGCGCAGGAATGAACGCTGATGCAGCGCTTCCATTTCACGCAAGGTACCGCCAACGTTATCCAGATTATTCTTGAAAATACTCGCGCCGACGCCAATGGCGCCAGAACCGAAGCCCAAGATTGTCTGGATGGCATCCCGATGTTCCACCATGAAATCCGCTTCTGCCGGGCTGAGCGTTTCAAGTATCTCGTTGGTCTTGGCTGCCACATTCATGAGCAGCGCCTCTTCACGAGTGCACTGGAAGTTATTCGGGTCGCTCAGCACGATCATCGAGCCGGCTTTGATATCGCGCAGATTGGGATTGAGCAACTTGAATTTGCCCATCACCGCCGGGTCGCGCAGGGTGAACAGCGAGGCCTCAAGCTCTTCACGGGTGGTGCTCTTTGGAACGATGTAAAAACCTGGCTCTACCGCTTGCGCGCTGTTGTCACGCAGCGGCACGTGAGAGCCAGGCGCAGGCGTGTAGCTGGAGGATCGTGACGTTACCGGAGTGCTGGCAGCAACGGGCGCGGCCTGCGCAGTGGCGGCCAGTCTGGTGAGAGATTCCGCGCTGTGGCTGGATCCGTATACCGCCGAGAACTGCGATGGAATAAGCCCGGCTCTGCAAGGACAACTACTGAAGCTATCCAGCGAGCCTGCTACAAGCCTGTCTTGACTGTTGAAGTATGAAACACCGCCAACGACCACATAGGTTTTATTGTTTTTTCCGCAAGATACCTGGTCCCCTTCGCGCGCTTGCGCGGCGCCAGAGATGATCATGCGCGAATCGCCTTCCAGTACCTCGCCACCACAGGTGGTCTTGTCACCCTTGCGAATGAAATATCCGTCGGCCATTGCTTGAACTCCTTGTCCTCTGACGCGCCAGCAAGGCGCACGCCTCTGTTATATGAATCGCACCACCCCGGAATGAGTGGGCGAACACAAAGTACGTGGGCGCAGAGGCAATTCAAGACAGTGCAGAGCGAACAGGAGATTTCCCACGAGTAATACAGAAAAAGGCGACGAAAATTGAAGTAAGGCCAATGCCCGTTTCGGACATGGCTCACAAAAAAAACGGCCCGCACCCAAAGGCTGCGAGCCGTTCTTTCATCCGCGATGGGATGACCTCAAACGATTACTTGTTCAAGCGGTAATCATTCTCTGCAGCCGCAAACCGCTGGAACATACCAGCAGTCGGCGTGCCCATTTTGCTGACGAAGTAGATCGCCAGGCTGGCGAAGATGAAGCCTGGGATGATTTCGTACAGGCCCAGCAGTTCGAAGTGTTTCCAGACGATCACGGTGATCGCGCCGACCAGGATGCCGGCCAGTGCGCCGTTGCGGGTCATGTCTTTCCAGATCACGGAGATCAGTACGACCGGACCGAATGCGGCACCGAAACCGGCCCAGGCGTAGCTCACCAGGCCCAGAACACGGTTTTCCGGGTTGGAGGCCAGAGCGATGGCGATCAGGGCAACCAGCAGCACCATGGCGCGACCGACCCAGACCAGCTCGACCTGGGAAGCGGATTTGCGCAGGAAGGTCTTGTAGAAGTCTTCGGTCAGGGCGCTCGAGCACACCAGCAGCTGGCAGCTCAGGGTACTCATGACGGCAGCCAGAATGGCCGACAGCAGGATACCCGCGATCCATGGGTTGAACAGGATCTTGGCCAGTTCGATGAACACGCGCTCAGGGTTTTCGGTAACGGCACCGGCCAGCTCAGGATGTGCCGAGAAATAAGCGATACCGAAGAAGCCCACAGCTACGGTGCCGCCCAGGCACAGGATCATCCAGGTCATGGAGATGCGACGGGCCTTGGCGATCGACTTGACCGAATCGGCAGCCATGAAACGCGCCAGGATGTGCGGCTGGCCGAAGTAGCCCAGACCCCAGCCCATCAGCGAGATGATGCCGATGAAAGTGGTGCCCTTGAGCATGTCGAAGTTGCTTGGATCTTGCGCTTCGATAGCCAGGAAAGTGGTGTCGACGCCGCCGGTAGCCAGCAGCACGATGATCGGCGTCAGGATCAGCGCGAAGATCATCAGGGTGGCTTGTACGGTATCGGTCCAGCTCACTGCCAGGAAACCACCGATGAAGGTGTAGGCAATCGTCGCCGCAGCGCCGGCCCACAGCGCGGTCTCGTAGGACATGCCGAAGGTGCTTTCGAACAGACGGGCACCGGCCACGATGCCGGAAGCGCAGTAAATGGTGAAGAACACCAGGATCACGACGGCGGAGATGATCCGCAGCAGGCCGCTCTTGTCTTCGAAACGGCTGGCGAAGTAGTCCGGCAGGGTCAGTGCATCACCGTTGTGCTCGGTCTGCACGCGCAGGCGGCCGGCGACGAACAGCCAGTTCAGGTAGGCGCCGACGATCAGGCCGATGGCGATCCAGCTTTCGGAAAGACCGGACATGTAGATCGCGCCGGGCAAGCCCATCAACAACCAGCCGCTCATGTCGGAGGCACCGGCGGACAGTGCGGTCACGACGCTACCCAGGCTACGGCCGCCCAGAATGTAGTCGGAAAGGTTGTTGGTGGAGCGATAGGCCATCAAGCCGATCAGCACCATTGCTGCGATATAGATCACGAACGTGATCAGGGTTGGATTGCTTACGCTCATTAAGTTACGCCCTGGCTTTGTTTTTATGTAGCGGCGGCTGGTGAACCGCTCGCAAACGCATACGTTTGACAGACGATCCGGATTCCCGCGCATTTATGACTGATGTTTCCCCAGGAAAGCCATCAGCCGGAGCACCCGGATTTTGTTCTGGTTGCACCTTGGGCGCGAATGCTATTCAACAAAGCAAATAAGGTGCAACCAGTTTCTTGAGAATAAGTTGCACCCTAGTCGTTTTGCGATAAATCCTACGGTTTTTACTCCCTTTTACGGTAGTCCGGGTGCGTTACTAGAAGTAAAAGCACCATGCAGAAGCGCCAGATCCTACCTGCTGTTCTATTCCCGACAAGCTGCTACACATTCCGACAAAAAAGGGTTGCACCCGGTTGCACCTATGTCAGCGCACGGCTAATCTTGCCGCCAGCTGAGGCCACGCAGTCGTGGCAAACATGAGGATAAAAACATGGCTACCACCACCCTTGGGGTCAAACTTGACGACCCGACCCGCGAACGCCTCAAGGCCGCCGCGACCTCGATTGATCGCACGCCGCACTGGCTGATCAAGCAGGCAATCTTCAATTACCTGGAAAAACTCGAGGGTGGTGCAACCCTGACTGAGCTGAGCGGTATGACCAAGGATTCCGACGACAGCGTCGACGCGCCTCTGGATCACGCCCACCAGTGCTTCCTCGAATTCGCCGAAAGCATCTTGCCGCAATCGGTACTGCGCGCTTCGATCACCGCCGCCTACCGTCGCCCTGAGCCGGAAGTGGTACCGATGCTGATCGAGCAGGCTCGCCTGCCGGCACCGATGGCCGAAGCCACCAACAAACTCGCTGCCTCGATTGCTGAAAAACTGCGCAACCAGAAGAGCGCTGGCGGCCGTGCCGGCATCGTTCAGGGCCTGCTGCAGGAATTCTCCCTGTCGTCCCAGGAAGGCGTGGCACTGATGTGCCTGGCCGAAGCGCTGCTGCGCATCCCGGACAAAGGCACCCGCGACGCCCTGATCCGCGACAAGATCAGCACCGGTAACTGGCATCCGCACCTGGGCAACAGCCCGTCGCTGTTCGTCAACGCCGCCACCTGGGGCCTGCTGCTGACCGGCAAACTGGTGTCGACCCACAACGAAGCCGGCCTGACGTCGTCCCTGAGCCGCATCATCGGCAAGAGCGGCGAGCCGATGATCCGCAAGGGCGTCGACATGGCCATGCGCCTGATGGGCGAGCAGTTCGTCACCGGTGAAACCATCGCCGAAGCCCTGGCCAACGCCAGCAAGTTCGAAGCCAAGGGCTTCCGCTATTCCTACGACATGCTGGGTGAAGCCGCGCTCACCGAGCACGACGCGCAGAAGTACCTGGCCTCGTACGAACAAGCCATCCACTCGATCGGCAAAGCCTCCCACGGTCGTGGGATTTATGAAGGCCCGGGCATCTCGATCAAGCTGTCCGCCCTGCACCCGCGCTACAGCCGTGCGCAGTACGAGCGCGTGATGGACGAGTTGTACCCGCGCCTGCTGTCGCTGACCTTGCTGGCCAAGCAATACGACATCGGCCTGAACATCGATGCCGAAGAAGCCGACCGTCTGGAGCTGTCGCTGGATCTGCTCGAGCGCCTGTGCTTCGAGCCGCAACTGACTGGCTGGAACGGCATCGGTTTCGTCATCCAGGCTTACCAGAAGCGTTGCCCGTACGTGATCGACTACGTGATCGACCTGGCTCGCCGCAGCCGTCATCGCCTGATGATCCGCCTGGTGAAAGGTGCGTACTGGGACAGCGAAATCAAGCGCGCCCAGGTCGAAGGCCTGGAAGGCTACCCGGTCTACACCCGCAAGGTGTACACCGACGTGTCCTACATCGCTTGCGCGCGCAAACTGCTGTCGGTACCGGAAGTCATCTATCCGCAGTTCGCCACGCACAACGCCCACACCCTGTCGGCCATTTATCACATCGCCGGTCAGAACTATTACCCAGGCCAGTACGAGTTCCAGTGCCTGCACGGCATGGGTGAACCACTGTACGAACAGGTTGTAGGCAAAGTTTCCGAAGGCAAGCTGAACCGTCCGTGCCGCGTGTACGCCCCGGTCGGCACCCACGAAACCCTGTTGGCCTATCTGGTACGTCGACTGCTGGAAAACGGCGCGAACACCTCGTTCGTCAACCGCATCGCCGATCAGTCGATTTCGATTCAGGAATTGGTGGCCGATCCGGTTGCTCAGATCGAGCAGATGGCGACCGTGGAAGGTGGTTTCGGCCTGCCGCACCCGCGCATTCCGCTGCCGCGTGACCTGTATGGCTCCGAGCGCGCCAACTCCAGCGGCATCGACATGGCCAACGAACATCGTTTGGCGTCCCTGTCCTGCGCGCTGCTCGCTACCGCACACAACCACTGGAAAGCGGCGCCGATGCTCGGCTGCGTCTCGAGCAACGAAGCTCCGGCACCGGTGCTGAACCCGTCCGACCTGCGTGACGTGGTCGGCCATGTGCAGGAAGCCACCGTCGAAGACGTCGACAATGCAATCCAGTGCGCCCTCAACGCTGCGCCAATCTGGCAGGCCACCCCGCCCGCCGAACGCGCCGCGATCCTGGAACGTGCCGCCGATCTGATGGAAGCCGAGATCCAGCCGTTGATGGGCCTGCTGGCTCGCGAAGCCGGCAAGACTTTCGCCAACGCCATCGCCGAAGTGCGTGAAGCCGTGGACTTCCTGCGTTATTACGCGGTGCAGGCGCGCAACGACTTCACCAATGACGCTCACCGCCCATTGGGTCCTGTGGTGTGCATCAGCCCGTGGAACTTCCCGCTGGCGATCTTCAGTGGTCAAGTGGCTGCAGCCCTGGCCGCCGGTAACCCGGTATTGGCCAAGCCTGCGGAGCAAACTCCTCTGGTCGCTGCCCAAGCCGTACGCTTGCTGCTCGAAGCCGGTATCCCTGAAGGCGTGCTGCAACTGCTGCCAGGTCGCGGCGAAACCGTCGGTGCCGGCCTGGTCGGCGACGATCGCGTCAAAGGCGTGATGTTCACCGGTTCCACCGAAGTCGCGCGCTTGCTGCAACGCAACATCGCCGGTCGCCTGGACAGCCAGGGTCGCCCTATCCCGCTGATCGCCGAAACCGGTGGCCAGAACGCGATGATCGTCGACTCTTCGGCACTGACCGAACAAGTCGTGATCGACGTGGTTTCCTCGGCTTTCGACAGCGCCGGCCAGCGTTGCTCGGCCCTGCGCGTCCTGTGCCTGCAGGAAGATTCCGCTGATCGCGTCATCGAAATGCTCAAGGGCGCGATGGCTGAAAGCCGTCTCGGTAACCCTGAGCGCCTGTCCGTGGACATCGGCCCGGTGATCGACGCCGAAGCCAAGGCGGGTATCGAGAAGCACATCCAGGCCATGCGCGACAAAGGTCGCAGCGTGTACCAGGTGGCCATTGCCGACGCCGAAGAAGTCAAACGCGGCACCTTCGTAATGCCGACGCTGATCGAACTGGAAAGCTTCGACGAGTTGCAGCGGGAGATCTTCGGTCCGGTGCTGCACGTGGTCCGCTACAAGCGCAAGGATATCGATCAACTGATCGGCCAGATCAACGCTTCCGGCTACGGCCTGACCCTGGGCGTGCATACCCGCATCGACGAGACCATCGCCAAGGTGATCGACAACGTCAATGCCGGTAACGTCTACGTCAACCGCAACATCGTTGGCGCAGTAGTAGGCGTGCAGCCATTCGGCGGCGAAGGCCTGTCGGGCACCGGTCCGAAAGCCGGTGGCCCGCTGTATCTGTACCGTTTGTTGTCGACCCGCCCTGCGGATGCGATCGAACAATCCTTCGCTCGTGGCGATGCCGCCGCAGCACCGGACGTTCGTCTGCGCGAAGCCATGAGCAAACCGCTGACTGCCCTGAAAGCCTGGGCCGACAGCAACAAGTTCGCCGACCTGAGCACCCTGTGTGTGCAGTTCGCCGCACAATCGCAAAGCGGCATCACCCGCCTTCTGGCCGGCCCGACCGGCGAGCGCAACAGCTACGCGATCCTGCCGCGCGAGCACGTGCTGTGCCTGGCGGAAGTCGAAGGCGACCTGCTGACTCAACTGGCGGCGGTATTGGCTGTCGGCGGCTCGGCGGTCTGGCCGGAAACCGACTTGAGCAAGGCTTTGTTCGCACGCCTGCCGAAGGACATTCAGGCACGCATCAAGCTGGTTTCCGACTGGAACAAGGACGAAGTGGTGTTTGATGCGGTTCTGCATCACGGCCATTCCGACCAGTTGCGTGCGGTGTGCCAGCAAGTGGCCAAGCGTGCCGGCGCCATCGTCGGTGTGCAGGGTCTGTCGCAGGGCGAAACCAACATTGCGTTGGAGCGTCTGGTGATCGAGCGTGCGTTGAGCGTTAACACTGCGGCGGCGGGTGGTAATGCGAGCTTGATGACGATCGGCTAAATAGCGATGCTGTCACGGTAAAAATGGGCGCCCTCATCGGCGCCCATTTTTTTGCCTTGTAGGAGCCGGCTTGCTGGCGATCAATACACTGCGGTGTGTCTGATGAACCGCCATCGCCAGCAAGCCGGCTCCTACAGGTCGATGTTTTGCCCATTTATCACCAACATCAATCATCCTGTTCAGTCTTTATCAGCAAGCCTAGACTCGGCCCATTCCAAAAAAAGGTAGGCCGCCATGTCCGAGACGTTGCTCAGTTCCCGCAATCTGGCTTTCGAGCTGTATGAAGTCCTCGATGCCGAGGGCCTGATCCAGCGTGAGCGTTTCGCCGAGCACAACCGGGAAACCTTCGATGCGGCGATTGGCACTGCCCGCAGCATCGCCGAGAAGTTCTTCGCTCCGCACAACCGCAAGGGTGACGAGAACGAGCCGCGCTATGAGAACGGTCAGGCGATTCTGATTCCGGAAGTGAAACCGGCGGTGGACGCCTTTCTCGAAGCCGGTTTCCTCAACGCCGCGCGCAGTTTCGAGGCGGGAGGCATGCAGCTTCCTACACTGCTCTCCCAGGCCTGCTTCGCACACTTTCAATCGGCCAATGCTGCTTCGACGTCGTACCCGTTCCTGACCATGGGCGCGGCGAACCTGATCGAGAGTTTCGGCACCGACGAGCAGAAGCGTCACTTCCTGCAACCGATGATCGACGGCCGTTTCTTCGGCACCATGGCCCTGACCGAACCCCACGCGGGCTCGTCGCTTTCGGATATCCGCACCCGCGCTGAACCTGCGGCCGACGGCACTTATCGCCTCAAGGGCAACAAGATTTTCATCTCCGGCGGCGATCATCCGCTGTCGGAAAACATCGTGCACATGGTGCTGGCCAAGTTGCCGGACGCGCCGGCCGGGGTGAAGGGCATTTCGCTGTTTATCGTGCCCAAGTTCCTGGTCAACGATGATGGCTGCATCGGCAAGCGCAACGATGTGCTGCTGGCCGGTCTGTTCCACAAGATGGGCTGGCGTGGCACCACGTCTACCGCGCTGAACTTCGGCGATAACGGCGAGTGCGTCGGCTATCTGGTGGGCAAGCCGCACCAGGGCCTGAGCTACATGTTCCAGATGATGAACGAAGCGCGGATTGGCGTCGGCATGGGCGCGGTGATGCTTGGCTACGCGGGTTATCTGTATTCGCTGGAGTACGCTCGCGAGCGTCCACAGGGGCGCGTGCCGGACAGCAAGGACCCGAACACCGCGCCAGTGGCGATCATTCAGCACGCCGACGTCAAACGCATGCTGCTGACGCAGAAGGCCTACGTCGAAGGCTCGTTCGACCTTGGTCTGTACGCGGCGCGGCTGTTCGATGACACCACCACGCTTGAGACCGAAGCCGAGCGCAAACAAGCCCATGAGTTACTGGACCTGCTGACCCCAATCGTCAAATCCTGGCCGTCGGAGTTCTGCCTGAAGGCCAACGAACTGGCGATCCAGATCCTCGGCGGCCACGGTTACACCCGCGAATACCCGGTGGAACAGTACTACCGCGACAACCGCCTGAACCCGATCCACGAAGGCACGCACGGCATTCAGTCGCTGGACCTGTTGGGCCGCAAACTGGCGCAGAACGGTGGTGCAGGGCTCAAGCAACTGATCCGCCTGATCGCCGACACCGCCGAACGCGCCCAGGCATTTGAGGCACTGACGCCACTGCGCGAGCCGCTGGAGAAGCTGGTGGCACGCCTGCAAACCGTGACCATCGGCCTGTTGACCGATCTGGCCCAGGGCAAGGTCAACAGCAGCCTGGCGAACTCGGCGTTGTACCTGAAAGTGTTCGGGCACACGGTGATCGGCTGGCGCTGGCTGGAACAGGCGATTCGCGCCGAGGAAGGTTTGGCCAAGGGCAATGCGGCGGATGTGAGCTTTTACAAGGGCAAGCTGCAGGCGGCGCGCTACTTCCTGACCTGGGAAGTGCCGGGTTGCCACCATGAGCTGGCGATTCTTGAGGCGCGGGATGATGTGTGCCTGGGCATGCAGGATGAGTGGTTCTGATCCCAAGTATTTGTAGTGCTGCTTAGATCCATTCGCGAGCAAGCCCGCTCCCACAGGTGAATGCATTCCAACTGTGGGAGCGGGCTTGCTCGCGAAGACGTCCGCGCAGACGCCACATCACCCCAGCTTGAACCCACCCATCTGCCGCGCCAGATCATCCGCCAGGCGCTGCAACGTCTGGCAGTCCTCACGACAGGCCCTGACCTCCCCAGCCGTCGCCCGCGCCAGATCGGAAATACCCTGCACGTTGCGATTGATTTCCTCGGTCACCGCCGACTGCTCTTCCGTCGCCGTCGCCACCTGATGGTTCATGTCACTGATGCGCTCGACCTGTCCGGTAATGGCGGTCAACGAGACTCCGGTGCGCTGGCTCGATTCGACGCCTGTGCCGGTCGCGGCTTGCCCGGAATGCATCGATGAAACGGCGTTTTCCGCGCCTTGCTTGAGGCTGCCGATCATCTGCTGGATTTCATCGGTAGAGGACTGCGTACGACGCGCCAACGTCCGCACTTCATCGGCCACCACGGCGAATCCACGCCCCATATCCCCGGCCCGCGCCGCTTCGATGGCGGCATTGAGCGCCAGCAGGTTGGTCTGCTCGGAAATCCCGCGAATCACCGCCAGCACCTGATCGATGGATGCCACTTGATGGGCCAGTTCACCCACAGCAGTGGCCGCGACACCGATTTCCTGGGACATGCTTTCAATGTGGCGGATCGAGCCGCCCACCACTTCCCGCGCCTGCATCGCCTCATCCCGGGCCGTTTGCGACGCGACCGCTGCGTTGCCGGCATTCTGCGCGATTTCCTGAACGGTCAGGCCCATTTCGTGAACCGCGGTGGCGACCATGTCGGTCATTTCCTGTTGGCGCCCGGAACGTTCGGCAGTGTTATCCACAACCCTGGCCACTTGCCCCACAGCGGTGCGCAAACGTTCGCTGGTGGTCAGCACTTCACCGATCATGTCGCGCTGACTATCCAGGAACCGATTGAAACCGCGAGCCAGATCGCCCAGCTCATCGGCACGACTGGAATCTAACCGATGGGTCAAATCTCCACCACCGCTACCGATGGCTACCAGCGCCGCTGTTACCTGACGAATCGGTCGTACCAACCCACGGGCCAGCAACACCACCAGCAACAGGCACACCATGGCCACCGCCAGGCCGATGCCGCTGCTCATCCACATCGCGCGGCGGGCCTCCGCGTAGATCTGCGATTGCGGCACTTCGGCCACCAGGGTCCAGCCGAGATCGCGCAGAGGCAGACTTAACGCAAGGAAGTCTTCGCCTTCACGCTGGAAGCCGCTACTGGTGGCAGCTTTTTGACTCATCACTGCTTGCGCGGCCGTAGCACCAATCTGCTCGGTCAGGCTGCGTTTACCGCTGAATTGCGCTTCAGGGTGCACCTGGATCAAACCGTCGGAACGCACGAGATAGACCTTGCCGCGCTCACCGAAGCTGAAGTTGTGGATCAGCTCCGACAGCTCTTTCATGCTCAGGCCAAGCCCGGCAACACCCACGACTTTACCGGCCTGCTCGACCTTGAGGTCAATGAAAAGCGCCAATTCTCCGGTGGCCGTATCGTTGTCAATATTGAGGGTGCGCGGCTGGTTGCTGTCGAGAAACGCGTAGAACCAGGCGTCTTTGGGATTGGAACGGCTGAGGGTCCGGTCCAGGCCTTTTTCGGTGATGTAGTGGTTGGACGCGGTGCCGACAATCAGCGCGGTAAAGGCTTTGTGTTCGGCCCGAATGCCTTCCAGATAGGTAGCGAAGGTGTTGGTCTGCGCGCTGTCTTCGCCTGCGGCCAGCCAGTCGCGCACCATGCTGTTGCTGGCGATGTCCTTGGCGGCGGTAAGTGGCTGGACGAGGATCCGCTCGATGTCGTTGCGCATCGCTTCGATGCTCGACGGCAAGGCTTGCTCGACCAGATAGCTCTGGGCGAGACGATTGACCACCAGGGTATATATGCCAACCACGATCAGAATACTGACGAGCAGAGCGGTGCCCATGCTCAGGATCAACTGCCATTGAATACTGCGTCGCCAGAACTGCATGGAGCACCCCCAAAGAATAAGAGGCTGAAACACTGCAACAGCCGTGCCGATTGTATACAAACCAATCGACAATCTATTCTTTGGTTGTGCGCAAAGCCGATCAGGCCTGATTGATCGTCTTGGAGATCACTTCAACCGTGGCGCTGACTTGCTCTTGGTAACGGTCGAGTTCGAGCTTGTGCTGCTTCTGCATTTCGATCTGCTGGGAGCACAGATTCATCGCCGCCAGCACCAGCAGGCGGTCACCGATCAGCGTCGGGTACTTCCTCTTGGTTTCGGCCAGGGCTGCCTTCAACATCATCGCGGCGTCCAGCAGGGTCTGCTCTTCCCCGGCCGGTGCCTTGATCGAATAGTCCTCCCCCAGGATCGAGACGACTTTTACCCCTGCGGCGTTGTAACTCATGCGCTGACAGGGCCTGCGCTGACGCGCTCAACCAGGGCCTGGATGCGAGCCGCCGTGGCGCCTTGCTTCTCCTCGTGTTCCATCAGGCTCAGTTGCAGGCTTTCATTTTCATCCTTGGCCTGGGCCAGTTCTGTGGTCAGGCTCTGGTTCTGTTGCACCAGATTACTTACAAGTTGTTCCAATTGGCTGAGGGATGCTTCCAACATTTTGATTATCCGGGCTTTTTCAAAGGGCGCGTACGATAAAGAAAAGTCACCGTGGATGCCAGGGTTATACAGGCGCAAAGCCTTGATTTTGCTGACGGGCGACCTTCCTCGCGAGTTTTAAAGACTGTGAATGGCCGATGTGGTTCCTGCACTTCGTCGCCACAAGGTGCAACCGGCCAAAACACGCGGGCTCAAGACTTCACTGCGGCGACCGATAAGTCATCCATACAGCAGCCTCAGCCGCGCACGGATGCGCTCTTTCCCGGTGAACGCCATGTCTCTTCGTAATATGAATATTGCCCCTCGGGCGTTCCTCAGCTTTGCCCTGATCGGTGGCTTGATGATGGTTCTGGGAGTGTTTGCCTTGAATCAGATGAGCAAGATCCGCGGCGCCGCCGAAAACATCACCAACAACAGTGTGCCGAGCATCAAGAGCCTGGACGAATTCACCCAGCTCACCTTGCGCCTGCGCGTGTTGTCCTACCGTTTGCTGGTAAACCGCGAGCCTGAGGTGCAGCAAAAAACCATGGAACTGCTGGAAACGCGCAACCAGCAGATTCGCGCCGCCCAGGCAACCTACGAAAAGCTGATCGCCAGCCCGCAGGAACGTGCAACCTACGATCAATACGTGCAGTTGCTGGGTCAGTACCGCCAGATCGAAGACCGGATGAAAACCTTGTCGCGCAACAATCAGGTCGATGAACTGCGCAGTTTGCTCAACACCGATTTGCTCAACAACTCCGAAGCGGTCAACACCGTGTTGAACCGCCTGCTGGAGATCAACACCCAGCAAACCAACGACACCAACCAGCAGGCGGCGGATCAATACGATTCGGCGTTCAACCTGGTGATTGCCCTGCTCGTGATCGCCACCGCCCTGACGTTGCTGCTCGCCTGGTTGTTGACCAACAGCATCACCCAACCGATCGCCAACGCCCTGAGCGCCGCCGAACAGATCGCCGAAGGCAACCTGACGCGCCCGATCACCGCTGACGGTGAAGACGAAGCCGGTCGTTTGCTGCTGGCCATGTCGAAAATGCAGGAAAAACTGCGCGACACGCTGCAGCGCATCTCCGGCTCGGCCACGCAGCTTGCATCCGCTGCCGAAGAGCTCAACAGCGTCACTGACGAAAGTGCCCGGGGCCTGACCCGGCAGAACAACGAAATCGAACAGGCCGCCACTGCGGTCAACGAAATGACCAGCGCCGTGGAAGAAGTCGCGCGCAACGCGGTCAGCACATCCGAAGCCTCGAAGAACGCCACCTCATCGGCCGGTGACGGTCGCGATCTGGTGCAGGAAACCGTGAGCGCCATCGAACGCATGAGCGCCGATGTGCAGAGCACCGCGACCCTGATCGGCGACCTGGCCAACGAGTCGCGCGATATCGGCAAGGTACTGGATGTGATCCGTGGCCTGGCCGACCAGACCAACCTGCTGGCCTTGAACGCCGCCATCGAGGCCGCCCGCGCCGGTGAGGCCGGTCGTGGTTTCGCCGTAGTGGCCGATGAGGTTCGTGCCCTGGCCCATCGCACTCAGCAATCGACCAGTGAAATCGAACGCATGATCGGCAGCATCCAGACCGGCACCGGGCATGCAGTGGATTCGATGCGCAACAGCACCGAACGCGCCGAGTCGACCCTGAACATCGCCCGCGGTGCCGGGATGTCGCTGGACACCATCAACAGTGCCATCGTCGAAATCAACGAGCGCAACCTGGTGATCGCCAGCGCCGCCGAAGAACAGGCGCAGGTGGCCCGTGAAGTGGATCGCAACCTGGTGAACATTCGCGACCTGTCGGTGCAGTCGGCCACCGGGGCGAATCAGACGAGTGCGGCGAGCAACGAGCTGTCGCGCCTGGCGGTGGACCTGAACACGATGGTTGGGCGGTTTAGCCTCTAATCGCCAACACAATACCTGTGGCGAGGGGGCTTGCCCCCGTTGGGCCGCGCAGCGGCCCCAAACTTGTTAACCGCGTACATCCATTAAATCGCGTCTACCGGATTTACGACTGCTTCGCAGCCGAACGGGGGCAAGCCCCCTCGCCACAATGATTTCACCCGGCGTGAAGAATCGCCCGCAAAACCTTTTTGACAGCATCACATTTCAACAGGTTAGAATCGCTGGCACGCAGACTGCATGGTCAGTTTGTGCCCGCCTTTCAGCTTCCTGGAGTACTGCCTTTGAATGCGACGACCATCAACAGCCTGTTCTTGATCGGCGCGTTGCTGGTAGGTGCGAGCATTCTGGTGAGCTCACTGTCATCGCGCCTCGGCATCCCGATTCTGGTGATCATCCTGGCCGTCGGCATGGCGGCCGGCGTCGATGGCGGCGGCATCATTTTCGACAACTACCCCACGGCTTACCTGGTCGGCAACCTCGCGCTGGCAGTGATCCTGCTCGACGGCGGCCTGCGCACCCGGGTGTCGAGTTTCCGTGTGGCGTTATGGCCGGCACTTTCACTGGCCACGGTCGGCGTGCTGATTACCACCGGGCTGACCGGCATGGCGGCCGCATGGCTGTTCAACCTGAACCTGATCCAGGGCCTGCTGATCGGTGCCATCGTTGGCTCCACCGACGCCGCGGCGGTGTTCTCGCTATTGGGCGGCAAAGGCCTGAACGAGCGGGTAACCGCCAGCCTCGAAATCGAATCCGGCAGTAACGACCCGATGGCGGTGTTCCTCACCGTCACCCTGATCGACATGCTCGCCAGCGGCCAGACAGGCCTGCACTGGAGCCTGCTGACCCACCTGCTACGCGAGTTCGGCATTGGCGGCGTCATCGGCCTGGGCGGCGGCTGGCTGATGCTGCAACTGGTCAACCGGATCAACCTGGCCACCGGTCTTTACCCGATCCTGGTCATTGCCGGTGGCCTGGTGGTGTTTGCCCTGACCAACGCCCTGCATGGCAGTGGCTTCCTCGCCGTGTACCTCTGTGGCCTGGTGATCGGCAACCGTCCGGTGCGCAGTCGCCACGGCATTCTGCACATGCTCGACGGCATGGCCTGGCTGGCGCAGATCGGCATGTTCCTGGTGTTGGGGCTGCTGGTGACGCCTCACGATCTGCTGCCTATTGCCCTGCCGGCACTGGCACTGGCGCTGTGGATGATTCTGTTTGCCCGGCCACTGTCGGTGGTGGTTGGCCTGCTGCCGTTCAAAGCCTTCCATGGGCGCGAGAAAGCGTTCATTTCCTGGGTCGGCCTGCGCGGCGCGGTCCCGATCATTCTGGCGGTGTTCCCGTTGATGGCCGGCCTGCCCAACGCCCAGCTGTACTTCAACCTCGCGTTCTTTATCGTGCTGGTGTCGCTGCTGGTCCAGGGTACGAGCCTGCCATGGGTCGCCAAGCTGCTGAAGGTCACGGTCCCCCCGGAGCCTGCGCCCATCTCGCGTTCGGCCCTGGAAGTGCACGTCACCAGCGAGTGGGAGCTGTTCGTTTATCGCCTCGGCGCGGAGAAATGGTGCATCGGTTCGCCCCTGCGCGAGCTGAAAATGCCCGAAGGCACCCGTATCGCGGCCCTGTTTCGAGGCCAACAATTGCTCCATCCGTCGGGTAGTACGGTGCTCGAAGTCGATGATTTGCTGTGTGTCATCGGCCATGAACACAACCTGCCGGCCCTCGGAAAACTCTTCAGCCAGGCGCCACAACGGGGTCTTGATCTGCGCTTCTTCGGCGACTTCGTACTCGAAGGAGACGCCCAGCTGGCCGCGGTTGCGGCCCTGTACGGCCTGAAGGTCGAAGGCATCGACCCAGAGATGTCCCTGGGCCGGTTTATTGCCCAGAAAGTTGGCGGCGCGCCGGTAGTGGGTGACCAGGTCGAATGGAACAACACCATCTGGACCGTGGCGGTCATGGACGGGAACAAGATCGGCAAAGTGGGCGTCAGATTCCCCGAAGGAAGTCGCCCGGGTCCCGGTCTCTTCCTCTAAACTGCGTCCACTATCACTTGCTTGACCGGTCTTTATGCCTAACCTGCGCTCTTTTTTCGCCATCGCCCTGCTGGGCTTGAGTCTCTCTGTCGGTACTGTCGGTACATTGCAAGCGGCCGAACCGCCCTCCAGCGAAGCCGTGCAGGCGAGCCTGGACAAGATCGCCGACCGCAAACTGCCGGAAGCCGATCAGAAAGCCCTGCAAACCGTCCTGCAAAACACGCTGAATCAGCTCAACAACAAGCGTGATTACGAGCAGAAGCTGGCCGATCTCAAGCAAACGTTGAGCTCTGCACCCAAGCAGACGCTCGAGAACCAGCGTGAACTGACCCGCCTCAAGGCCAGCACCGTGGTGCCGGTGGCGCAGCGTTTCACCAAGGAACCGATCCAGCAGCTGGAACAATTGCTCACCGAGCGCTCCACCCAGCAAAGCGACCTGCAAAAAGCCCTGGCCGATGCAAACAGCCTGATCATCACCGCCCAGACCCGCCCCGAGCGCGCCCAGGCGGAGATTTCCAGCAGCCAGACGCGCATTCAGCAGATCAACAACATCCTCAAGAACGGCAAGGACGCCGGCAAGACCTTGAGCGCCGAGCAGCGCGACCTGCTCAATGCCGAGCTGGCAGCGCTGAACGCCCTGATCCCGCTGCGCCGCCAGGAACTGGCCGGCAATACCCAACTGCAAGACCTGGGCAACAGCCAGCATGACCTGCTGTCGGAGCGATCCGACCGCCTGGATCGGGAAATCCAGGAACTGCAAACCCTGATCAACCAGAAACGCCTGGCGTTGTCCCAGGAAACGGTCACCCAGCAATCCATCGAAGCGCAGAAGGCTGGCGGCAGCAGCCTGCTGGCCACCGAAAGCGCGGCCAACCTGAAGCTCTCGGACTACCTGCTCAAAAGTACCGACCGCCTCAACGAAGTCACCCAGCAGAATCTGCAGACCAAGCAACAACTGGACAGCCTGACCCAGAGCGACTCGGCCCTGGACGAGCAAATCAACGTGCTCAAAGGCAGCCTGCTGCTCTCGAAGATTCTCTACAAACAGAAACAGGCGTTGCCGCGCCTGCGGCTCGACCGCAACCTGGCCGACCAGATCGCCGACATTCGCCTGTATCAGTTCGAAGTCAGCCAGCAGCGGGAGTTGCTGAGCAATCCGACCACCTACGTCGATAACCTGCTGGCGACCCAGCCGCCCGAGCAAGTCACGCCGCAGTTGCGCAAAAGCCTGATGGAACTGGCCACCACCCGTGCGGACCTGCTGGAGCGCCTCAATCGCGAACTGAGCGCGGTACTCAATGAATCCATCACCCTGCAACTGAACCAGAAGCAACTGCTCAGCACCGCGCAAAGCCTGCGGGCGACGCTCGATGAGCAGATGTTCTGGATTCCGAGCAACAAGCCGCTGGACCTGGAGTGGGTTCACAGCGTGCCGGATCGCCTGCAGCGGCAACTCGACTCACTGCCGGTACTTTCAAGCCTGAGCGAACTGACCGACGGCCTGACCCAGCGCCCGCTGCTGTTCCTGCCGCTCGCGCTGCTGATCGGTGCGCTGCTTTGGCGCCGCAAGAATCTGTACGCGCGACTGAACAAGGTTCACCAGGACATCGGCCACTTCAAACGCGATAGCCAGTGGCACACGCCGCAGGCCATCCTGATCAATATCCTGCTGGCGATGCCGGTTTCCCTGGGCCTCGCCTTGTGCGGGCTGGCCCTGCGAATCGACGCCCGTGGGCAGAACGCCAACATGGGCGCGGCGCTGCTGCAAATGGCCGGGGCCTGGCTGGTGTTCTACACCGCCTACCGGATCCTCGCGCCGGGTGGCGTGGCAGAACTGCATTTCCGCTGGGAAAAGCCCCAGGTGGAGTTCCTGCGCAGATGGATCCGCCGCCTAGGCATCGTGGTAATGGCACTGGTGACTGTTGTTGCCGTTGCCGAACTGCAACCGGCGGCGCTGGCCGATGACGTGATCGGCATGCCGGTGGTGCTCACCTGCTACGCCTTGATGACCTTGCTGCTCAGCCGCCTGCTCATCAGCAGCCCGACCCACGAGAACGCCTCGCTGTTCCGCAAGCTCGTGGGGATCCTGTTCACCGCCCTGCCCGTCGCGCTGTTCGTGGCGGTGTGCTTCGGCTACTACTACACGGCGCTGAAACTCAGCGACCGCCTGATCAACACCCTGTACCTGCTGATGTTCTGGCTGGTGATCGAAGCCACTTTCGTGCGCGGTCTCAGTGTGGCGGCCCGGCGCCTGGCCTACCAGCGCGCCCTGGCCAAGCGGCTGGCGGCGAAAGAGGCTGGCGATGGTGAAGCGGTGATCGAAGAACCGACCATGGACATCGAGAAGGTCAACGAACAGTCCCTGCGCTTGATCCGCCTGGCGCTGCTCGGCGGCTTCATGGCGGCACTCTATTGGGTCTGGGCCGACCTGATCACGGTGTTCTCGTACCTGGACAACATCACCCTCTACGAATACACCAGCGGTACCGGCGCCAACATGAGCATGGTGCCGATCAGCATCGGCGACATGCTCGGCGCGCTGATCATCATCGGCATCACCTTCGCCCTGGCGCGCAACCTGCCAGGCTTGCTGGAAGTGTTCGTGCTATCGAAGCTCAATCTTGCCCAGGGCAGCGCCTACGCGACCACCACGTTGCTGTCGTACGTAATCGCCGGCGTCGGTTTCGTCTCGACGCTGTCGACCCTCGGCGTAAGCTGGGACAAGCTGCAATGGCTGGTGGCGGCGCTGTCGGTCGGCCTCGGTTTCGGCATGCAGGAGATCTTCGCCAACTTCATTTCCGGCATCATGATCCTGTTCGAACGTCCGGTGCGGATCGGTGACACCATCACCATCGGCAACCTGTCGGGCACGGTGAGCAAGATTCGCATCCGCGCCACGACCATCACCGACTTCGACCGCAAGGACATCATTGTCCCGAACAAGACGTTCATTACCGGGCAACTGATCAACTGGTCGCTGACCGACACCATCACCCGGGTGACTCTCAAGCTTGGCGTGGACTATGGCTCTGACCTGGACCTGGTGAAGGAGCTGCTGCTCAAAGCCGCGCGCGACAACCCGCGCGTGTTGAAAGATCCGGAACCCCACGTGTACTTCCTCAACTTCGGCGAAAGTACCCTCGACCACGAGCTGCGCATGCACGTGCGCGACCTCGGCGACCGCAACCCGGTGCTTGATGAGGTCAACCGCTTCATCAACCGCGAGTTCAAGAAGCAGCACATCAACATCTCGTTCCGGCAAATGGAGGTTTACCTCAAGAACCTGCACGGCCAGGAATACAAGATGGTGCCAATCGAACCGGAAGCGAAAACCATCGTGCCACTGGTCGACGGCAAACCAGCGCAAGAACCGCCCGCCGCCAAACTCGACTAACCGGCCATTCCCCAGCAGAATGCTCGGACATTCTGCTGGAGCTGGCCCTTGAAAGCCCTCGACGAACTCACTTTCGATAATCGCTTCGACCGCTTGGGCGATGCGTTTTCCGCCCATGTGCTGCCCGAGCCCATCGACAATCCGCGCCTGGTCGTGGCCAGCCCCGCCGCCATGGCGCTGCTCGATCTCGACCCGGCCGTGGCCGAAACCCCAGAGTTCGCCGAACTGTTCAGCGGCCACAAGCTCTGGGCCGATGCAATCCCAAGGGCGATGGTCTATTCCGGGCATCAGTTCGGTTCCTACAACCCGCAGTTGGGCGACGGTCGCGGCCTGTTGCTGGGCGAGGTTTACAACGCAGCTGGCGAGCACTGGGACCTGCACCTCAAGGGCGCCGGCCAGACGCCGTTTTCACGCATGGGCGACGGCCGCGCGGTACTGCGTTCATCGATCCGCGAATTCCTCGCCTCCGAAGCACTGCACGCGCTGAATATCCCGACCACCCGCGCCCTGTGCGTGATCGGCTCCGACACCCCGGTGTGGCGCGAAAAGCAGGAGCGCGCGGCCATGGTCCTGCGCCTGGCACCAAGCCATGTGCGCTTTGGCCACTTCGAATATTTCTACTACACCAAACGTCCCGAGCAGCAGAAAGAGCTGGGTGACCACGTGCTGGCCATGCATTTCCCGCAGTGCCTGGAACAACCGGAACCGTACCTGGCGATGTTCCGTGAAGTGGTCGAGCGCAATGCCGAGCTGATTGCCAAGTGGCAGGCCTATGGTTTCTGTCACGGCGTGATGAACACCGACAACATGTCGATCCTCGGCATCACTTTCGACTTCGGCCCGTTCGCCTTCCTCGACGACTTCGACGCCAACTTCATCTGCAACCACTCCGACGACCAGGGCCGCTACTCCTTCAGCAACCAGGTGCCGATTGGCCAGTGGAACCTCAGCGCCCTGGCCCAGGCCCTGACGCCATTCATCAGCGTCGAAGCCCTGCGCGAAACCCTCGGCCTGTACCTGCCGCTGTTCCAGGCCCATTACCTGGACCTGATGCGCCGCCGCCTCGGCCTGACCACCGCGGAGGATGACGACCAGAAACTGCTGGAAAACCTGCTGCAACTGATGCAAAACAGCGGCGTCGACTACAGCCTGTTTTTCCGTCGCCTGGGTGAAGACGCACCGGAACAGGCCATCACCCGCTTACGTGATGACTTCATCGACCTCAAGGGCTTTGATGCCTGGGGCGAGCTCTATATCGCCCGAGTGGCCCGTGAAGGCACGCTTGATCAGGAGCAGCGCCGCCAGCGGATGCACGCGGTCAACCCACTGTACATCCTGCGCAACTACCTGGCGCAAAAGGCCATCGATGCGGCAGAAAGCGGCGACTACTCGGAAGTCCGCCGACTGCACGCGGTGCTGAGCAATCCGTTCGAGGAACAACCGGGAATGGAAGGCTACGCAGAGAGGCCGCCGGAATGGGGCAAGCATCTGGAGATCAGTTGTTCGTCGTGAGGCAGGTCAGATAAAGACTTCTACCGACACGCTGAAGCGCTCGGCCAACCAGCGGACTTGGCGCAGGTTGAGCTGACGCTTGCCACTCAGGATTTCGGACACGACCGACTGAGGACCAACGCCTGGCAGGTCGCTCTGGCTCAGGCCGTGTTCACGCATCAAGTAGCCAAGAATCTCGACCCCGCTAGGCTTTGGCATCGGGTGATGCTTATGGTCCCACTCCTCAATCCAGTCACCAATGATATCCACCAGGCTCATCAGCGGATGGGTCTCATCATCGCCGGTCATCTCGAGCAACTCGTCCAGAGCATGCGCCAGCAGGTCATAGTCATCTTCATTTTTCGGCTTTCGAAGCAGCGGTGAGACAAACTCCCAATGCTCGGCAGCTTTTTTGATCAGTACACTCATGCTTTTTCCTCCTTCCACTTGCCGCGTTCATATTCGCGATGATCCAGCACATGCTTGATATAAAGCTTTTGCGATCGATATCTGACAAAAGCTATCAACCGCAGCTTGTTGCCACCGATATCGAAAACATGAAGCTCACCTACCTTGTCGACAGCAGGGAATGTGGCTCTCATCGCCGCAAAATCCGACGGCTTGCTTCCTTTGGCTAATTGATACCAATGATCCAGCGCATTGGCTGCCATTGGCCATTTGGCCTTGGCTTCACGTACTCTTTTTCGGTGAGAACATGCATGCAACATCCTTATCGCATTTTGCGATGGGGAGTTAATCACAGATCAAAAATATCGCAAGTTGCGATAATCCGAAGTGGACCAGCGGTCTGGCCCGGCACGACTCAGCCTAGTTTTAACGCTGGACACTGCGCGATTGAAAACATGAGCAAACGTCTCCAACTAGGTGTTATCAGCTTCCCATTGGATATCACTCATGACCGACCCACTCCTCATCCCCTGCCCCCACTGCAACGGCCTCAACCGCATTCCCGCCGAGCGCCTCAACGACCATCCAAAATGCGGGCGCTGCAAGGCCGAAGTCCTGCTGAACAAGCCGTTTGAACTGAAGCAAGGCGACTACGCCAGCCAGATCAAGGGCGATCTGCCGCTGCTGGTGGACGTATGGGCGGACTGGTGCGGGCCGTGCAAGTCGTTTGCACCGGTGTTCGAGCAGGCCGCCGGGCAACTGGCGGGCAAGTGCCGACTGGCCAAGCTGGACAGCGAGGCGAACCAGCAGTTGTCGGCCCAATTGGGGATTCGCTCGATTCCGAGCCTGATACTGTTCAAGAACGGCCGGGAGATCGCCCGGCAGAGCGGGGCTTTCCCGTTACCGCAGTTGATGAGTTGGTTGCGTAGCCAGGGAATCTGAAGCCACCACCAATCAATGTGGGAGCGGGCTTGCTCCGGGCGGCGTTCCGACGAAGGCGTCGCGTCAGTCAACTTAGATGTTGAATGTAACGGCTTCTTCGCGAGCAAGCCCGCTCCCACATTTGTTTTGTGTTGTCAGCCCGGTTCAGGCGTTTTCCAGCAGGTTGTGCAACTCGACAAACTGCTGCGTCAGCTTGTGCCGTGGATCGAGATGGATCAGCGGCGTATTGGCCTGGTGGGATTCGCGCATGCGTACCGAGCTGGCCAGGTACACCGGCAACACCGGCAGGCCTTCGGCAATCAGTTCGTCGAGAATTTGCTGGGGCAGGCTGGCGCGGGCCTGGAATTGGTTGACGACGATGCCCTCGACTTCCAGACCTTCGTTATGGTCGTCCTTCAACTCTTCGATTTCCGCCATCAGTCCGTACAGTGCCTGGCGTGAAAAGCTGTCGCAATCGAAGGGAATCAACACACGATCGGCGGCAATCAATGCTGAAACCGCATAAAAATTCAGCGCTGGCGGGGTATCGAGGTAAATCCGGTCGTAGTCTTCGCTCAGCTCTTCAAGCAATTTACGCAGCTTGTTGATCTTGTGCTTGGCTTCAAGCTTTGGCTGCAAGTCCGCCAGTTCGGCGGTGGCGGTAATGACATGGAGGTTATCGAACGGGGTTTCGTAGATGTCGACCTGATTCTTTTTCGAGAACGGCCCGGAAGACAGCGTCTGCTTGAAGAAATCGGCGATGCCCATCGGGATGTCGCTACCAGTGAGCCCCGTCAGGTACTGAGTGGAGTTGGCCTGGGCGTCGAGGTCCACCAACAGGGTGCGAAAACCCTCGCTGGCACTGACCGCCGCCAGATTACAGGCAATGCTGGATTTACCAACGCCACCTTTCTGATTGAACACCACGCGCCGCATGTCAAAACCTCCGCGTATCAAAGAATGACCGAGTGTAGTGGTCCACGGTGTTGCTTCGCTACCTCGCCGGCAAAGGGACTACACAGTCAGTTGCCTTCTCTTGCTTGAAAAGCCCTGGACACCCCGCTGGTTTGTCGCCGGAACCGACAGACGGGGAAATATTCTTGTGAATAATTACCAGTCATCCAATTTTTTCGAGCCAGCCGCTTCATCTTGCTGAGCAAAATGTAACCAGCATTTGCTACACGTTCCCGGCACCGGGATAATGCGCGCCACTCGGCGCCAGACGCCACGCAGGGTGAGTCTCGGTTCTCGGCCACTCCCCCGCGTCAAGTAAGCCCGTGAGGGTGGGATGAATGTCTGTGATCAACTTCAACATCGCCCAATGGCGCGCCTGGGCCCCCGGGCTTGATAGCGTGAACGATTGGCAGGCCTGGAGCCGACAACCGGTCGTGCTGCCGGACAGCGATGCCGCTCCCGACGTTTCGTTCCTGCCAGCCATGCAGCGTCGGCGGCTCAGCCGCCTGGCACGAATGGCATTCAGTGTCGGCTGGCCATTGGCCGAAGGTCGGCAGGATCTGCCATTGGTCTTTGTTTCCCGTCATGGCGAAACGCCCCGCACCGTCGACATTCTCCGTGATCTGGCCGCCGATCAGCCGTTGTCGCCGACCCAGTTCAGCTTGTCCGTGCATAACGCCATTATTGGTTTGTGGTCGATCATGCGCGGTGAAACCAGCGAAATGACGGCCCTGGCTGCCGCAGGCGATGGCCTGGAACACGGCATGCTGGAAGCTGCCGCGCTACTGGCTGAAGGCGCTCACGCGGTATTGCTGGTGGTCACCGAAGAGCAGCCGCCCGAGGCTTACTCGACCTGGATCGACGACGTGCCTTTCCCCTATGCGGTCGGTCTGCTGATCACTCCCGGCACCGACTGGCGGTTGTCCCTGAACAGGCCCACGGATGCGTTGTCCAAACCCCGCTGGCCACACGCGCTGAATCTGTTGCGTACGTTGCTCGGCCAGCAAACCACCTGCCAACATGCCTGGAAAAATCGTGTATGGACCTGGCAACGCAACCCGTGACCGAGAAAAACCGCGACGCCTATTACTGGCGCTTGCTGGCCACCGCCGCGAGCTTTGCCCTGTTCGGGTTGGGCGGGCTGTGCCTGCGCCTGGTGATTTTCCCTGTGCTGAACTGCCTGCCGGGCGACGCCCGGACCCATCGACTGCGGGCCCGGCAGACGGTCAGCGGCTGCTTCTGGATTTTTGTGCGCTTCATGGCCCGCACCGGGGTGCTGACCTACACCATTGATGGCGCGGAAAAACTCGGTCGTCCCGGGCAAATGATCATTGCCAATCACCCGTCGCTGATCGATGTGGTGTTTCTGATCGGCCTGGTGCGTCACGCCAACTGCGTGGTCAAGCAAAGCCTCTGGGAAAACCCCTTTACCCGCGGACCGTTGCGCTGCACCGAATACATCAGCAATGACGGCAGCATGGACATGCTCGACGCCGCTGCCGACGCGCTGAAAGAAGGCCAGACCCTGATCATTTTCCCCGAAGGTACGCGCACCCAGCCCGGCCAGGCGCCGGCCTTTCATCGGGGCGGTGCGGCAATCGCCCTGCGTGGTGCGAAAATCCTCACCCCGGTCATTATCAAGGTCAGCCCGACCACACTGACCAAGGCCGAGCCCTGGTATCGCATCCCCAAGCGGCGCGTGCACTTCAGTTTCCGGGTCGGTGCGGATATAGACCCGCAGACCTTCGCCACGCAGGGGCCGGCTCCGCAAGCCTCGCGCAAGCTCAACGATTATCTACATTCTTACTTTATTAAGGAGCTCGCCGAAGATGAGCGATCTGCACCGTGATATCAAAATGCTTATCATCGACGCCCTTGGCCTGGAAGACATCAGTGCCGACGACATCGACAATGACCAGACCCTGTTCGGCGAAGGCCTGGGCCTGGACTCGGTAGACGCCCTGGAACTGGGCCTGGCCATCCAGAAAAAGTACGGCATCAAAATCGATGCCGATGCCAAGGACACCCGTAATCACTTCAGTAACGTGGCGAGCCTTGCGGCGTTCGTCACCGCAAAACAGGCAGCTTGAGACCGGACCATGCAAACTCGTGATGACATTTTCAACACCCTGCGCGATGCCCTGGTCGAGCTCTTCGAGCTGGACCCCGAGCGTGTGAGCCTGGAGTCCAACCTGTATCAGGACCTTGAAATCGACAGCATCGACGCAGTCGACCTGATTGATCACATCAAACGCCAGACCGGCAAGAAAATCGCCGCCGAAGAATTCAAATCGGTGCGTACCGTCAGTGACGTGGTCGAGGCGGTCTACCGTCTGGTTCAACCGGCCGCATGAGTCGAATGATCGGCCTGGGCCTGCTGCTGGCAGGCCTTTTGTATCCCTTTGCGGTGTATTTCGGCATGGAGCATTTCGCCCCCTGGCAGTTCGGCTTGCTGCTGGGCGGACTGTGGCTGGCCCGGGCGCTGACCGGCAAACGGCAGCCTGGCAGCCTGTGGATGGCGGTGGTGGCC
The DNA here is from genome assembly GCF_034009455.1 of Pseudomonas sp. P5_109. Taxonomy (NCBI): domain Bacteria; kingdom Pseudomonadati; phylum Pseudomonadota; class Gammaproteobacteria; order Pseudomonadales; family Pseudomonadaceae; genus Pseudomonas; species Pseudomonas sp. P5_109. The sequence goes on along the minus strand of NZ_CP125380.1, from coordinate 491,101 downwards.
ATCGTGTTCTGTCTGTTGCTGGCACTGTTCGACAGCCCGGCGCTGTTGCGCTGGTATCCGGTGTTGATCAGCAGCTTCATGCTGGTGCTGTTCGGATCGAGCCTGACATTCGGCCCACCGATAGTCGAACGCCTGGCCCGGGTACGCGAACCGCAATTGCCGGCCGAGGGCATTCGCTATACCCGCCAGGTGACCGTCGCCTGGAGCGTCTTTTTTCTTTGCAACGGTTTGTGTGCCGCCGCCCTGACCCTCTGGGCGCCGCTGAGCTGGTGGACCTTGTACACCGGCCTGATTTCCTACGGCTTGATAGGCCTGATGTTTGCCATCGAATGGCTCATACGACAAAGGGTACGAGGCCGCCCATGAATTGGATAAAACTTGAGCACCTGCTGCTCAAGGCTCAGCCCGAGCGCGCCGTAACGACTGCTCCGGCACTGGATCACGCCCGACTGTGCGAACAGGCGCTGCGCCTGGCTGCCGGCTTGCAGGCCCGGGGGGTACGGCAGATGGCCGTGCACCTTGAGGATGCCGCCGACCTCGCGGTCGCGCTGATTGGCGCCTGGCGTGCCGGGGTCAGCGTGCTGCTGCCGTCCGACCTGCAAGCGCAGACCCGCCAACGCTGGTCAGGCGAAGTCGATCTATGGCTGAGCGACCAGCCCGACGATGCGCACCTTGGCGATTTCCAGCAGCCGCCACTCGGTGCCGCCGCGCTGGACCTGGATAACTGCCGACTCAGCCTGTGCACCTCCGGCTCCAGCGGCGAACCCAAGCGCATCGAAAAGAACCTGCGCCAACTGGCCAATGAAGTCGAAGCCCTGGAACAGCTGTGGGGCGCCGACCTGGGCCCGGCGTGCATCATCGGCAGCGTCGCCACCCAGCACATCTACGGCCTGCTGTTTCGGGTGTTGTGGCCGCTGTGCGCCGGACGCCCGTTCGTACGTCGGCAGTTGGCCTTTCCGGAAGACCTGCAACGCGCCAGCCGCGAGCACCCGGCCTTCGCCTGGGTGGCCAGTCCGGCGCTGCTCAAGCGCATGGGCGACAACCTCGACTGGCCTGCCCTGAGCTGCGTACGTCGAGTGTTTTCCTCGGGCGGCGCATTGCCGGTCGAGGCCGCACAGGACCTGCATGAGCGCCTGGGGCAATGGCCAACGGAAATTTTCGGCAGTTCGGAAACCGGCGGCATCGCCTGGCGTCAGGGCGCTGAACTCTGGCGGCCGTTTGCGGGTGTCACGCTGACCCAAGACATTGATGACGCGCTGCTGATCGCTTCACCCTACTTGCCTGTCGGCCACGTCGAACACACTGCCGATTCAGCGCACATCGCCGTCGATGGTCGCTTCGAATTGCTTGGACGACTGGACCGGATCGTCAAACTGGAAGAAAAACGCATCTCGCTGCCGATGCTGGAACAAGCCCTGATGGCCCACGACTGGGTTGCTGAGGCGCGTCTGGGGGTCGTCCAGGAAAACCGCGCCTCGCTCGGCGTATTGCTGGTTCTGACTGAATCCGGCCTGCATGCCCTGCGCAATCAAGGCCGACGCACCGTCACCGAGCAATTGCGCCAACACCTGAGCCAACACTGCGAAGCCCTGGCCCTGCCAAGACGCTGGCGCCTGCTGCGCCAACTGCCGCTGAACACTCAGGGCAAACTGCCCCAGGCCGACGTCGATGCCCTGCTGCTGACACCCCGTCCCAAAGCCCCGGAGGTGCTGGAGCAAGTCGAAAGCAATGGCGAGTGGAGCCTGCAACTGGCCGTGCCACCGGACCTGGCCTATTTCAGCGGTCATTTCCCCAAGGCGCCGGTGTTGCCTGGCGTGGTGCAGGTGGACTGGGCGCTGAGCCTGGGCCGGCAACTGATGAACCTGCCGGAAAAATTCGCCGGCATGGAGGTCTTGAAATTCCAGCAACTGGTGCGCCCGGGCGATGAAATCCAGCTGCACCTGCGCTTCGACCCGGCACGCGGCAAATTGTATTTCGCCTATCGCAACGAAACCGCCACCTGCTCAAGCGGACGGATCTTGCTGGAGACGGCGCATGCATAACCTGTGGCAAACAGGCTTTTTGTGGCGAGGGAGCTTGCTCCCGTTGGGCTGCGAAGCAGCCCCAAAGCCACTTGATGCTGATTGCATGGCGAGTGCTGCGCACTCGAACGGGAGCAAGCTCCCTCGCCACAGCAAGCTCCCTCGCCACAAGGGTTTTGTGGAGGTTTCAGCGCATGCATAGTCCCTGCGCCATCGTCCCGGTGTACAACCACGAAGACGCGATCACCACGGTGGTCGACGCGTTGATCACCAGCCATCTGCCCTGCATTCTGGTGGACGACGCCAGCAGCCCGCGCTGTGCCCGGGTACTCGATCGCCTGGCTCAACGTGAAATGGTGTACCTGATCCGCCTGGCCGAAAACCAGGGCAAGGGTGGCGCGGTCATGACCGGCTTGCGTGAAGCTTCGCGCCTGGGCTTCAGCCATGCCTTGCAGGTGGATGCCGATGGCCAGCACGATTTGCAGGACATCAAACGCTTCATCGAACAATCACGCCGCCACCCACAGGCGGTGATTTGCGGCTATCCGCAATATGACGCCAGCGTGCCGAAAGGCCGTTTGTATGCACGCTACCTGACTCACGTCATGGTCTGGATCAACACCCTGTCGTTGCAGATTCGCGACTCCATGTGCGGCTTCCGGGTCTATCCGCTGCCCCCGGTGCTTGACCTGATCGAGTCAGCGAAAATCGGCAAGCGCATGGACTTCGACTCGGACATCCTCGTGCGCCTGGCCTGGCGCAATCAGCCGATGTCATGGCTGCAAACCAAAGTCCATTACCCGCTGGACGGCGTTTCGCATTTTCGTATGTTCCACGACAACGTGCTGATTTCCAGCATGCACACGCGGCTGTTCTTCGGCATGTTGCTGCGTGCGCCAGTGATCCTCTGGCGACGGTGGCGGGCATGAGCGCAGATAAGCAGCACTGGGCCGACCGCGAAGAGCGCGGCAGTTTCTGGCTGATGAAACTCACCGCCTTCGGCGCCAAAGTGCTGGGCCGTCGAGTACTCAGTCCAGTGCTGTACGGCATCGTCCTGTACTTTTTCCTGTTCGGCCGCAGCGCCCGCCACAGTGCCTGGCAATACCAGCAACGCCTGGCCGACTGGAGCGGTCGCAACGAATTGCGCCCGAGCCATTGGCGGGTGTTCGGCCAGTTCATGGCTTTCGCCGATTCCATGCTCGACAAACTCGACGTGTGGAACGGCAAGCTGAGCATCGAACAAATCGAAATCATCGACCCGGCACTGCTGCGCGACCAGTTGCGCGGAGCCCGCGGGCAGATGCTGGTGGGCGCACACCTGGGCAATCTGGAAGTCTGCCGCGCACTGGCGGAAATCGGCGAGAAAGTCACGATGAACGTGCTGGTGCACACCAAGCACGCCGAACAGTTCAACCGTTTGCTGGGCGAAGCCGGCGCGACCAACCTGCGGCTGATTCAGGTCAGCGAACTCGACCCCGGGGTCATGCTGCAACTGAGCGAACGCCTGGAGCGCGGCGAGTGGCTGGCGATTGCCGGTGATCGCGTGCCGCTGCATGGCGGGCGCAGCATGACCGTGGACTTCCTCGGTCATCCGGCCAGGTTCCCCCAGGGCCCGTGGCTGCTGGCCGGCCTGCTCAAATGCCCGATCAACCTGCTGCTGTGCCTGAAAAAGCCCGACGGCGACTATCGACTGACCATTGAACCCTTCGCTGATGCAATCACCTGGAAGCGCAGCGACCGCGAACAGGTCATTCATCAGTGGGCGTCCCGCTACGCCGAACGCTTGGGTCACTATTGCCTTGAAGCGCCCCAACAATGGTTCAACTTTTACCCTTTCTGGAAGACCGATGACGACGCCAACGCTTGAGCCGGTAACCTTCGGCGAACGCCCTTTGCGCATTGAAGACGTGCTGGCCGTGACCAACCGCAAAGTGCCGACGCAGTTGCAAAGCGATCCCGCCTACCGCGAGCGCATCGCCAAGGGTGCGCGTTTTCTCGACTCTCTGCTGGACAAGGAAGGCGTGATCTATGGCGTGACCACCGGTTACGGCGACTCCTGCGTGGTCGCGGTGCCGCTGCATCACGTCGAGGCGCTGCCCCGTCATCTGTACACCTTCCACGGCTGCGGCCTGGGCAAACTGCTCGACGCCCAGGCCACCCGCGCGGTACTGGCGGCGCGTTTGCAGTCGTTGTGCCACGGTGTTTCCGGGGTGCGTGTAGAGCTGCTGGAGCGCCTGCAGGCGTTCCTCGAACACGACATCCTGCCGCTGATTCCGGAGGAAGGTTCGGTGGGCGCCAGTGGTGACCTGACGCCGCTGTCGTACGTTGCCGCCACGCTGTCCGGCGAACGCGAAGTGATGTTCCGCGGCGAACGCCGGCAAGCCGCCGACGTGCATCGCGAACTTGGTTGGCAGCCACTGGTGTTGCGTCCCAAAGAAGCCCTGGCATTGATGAACGGCACCGCCGTGATGACCGGCCTGGCCTGTCTGGCTTATGCCCGCGCCGATTACCTGCTGCAACTGGCCACGCGCATCACCGCGCTGAACGTGGTCGCCCTGCAGGGCAACCCGGAGCACTTCGACGAGCGCCTGTTCGCGGCCAAGCCACATCCGGGGCAGATGCAGGTCGCCGCGTGGTTGCGCAAGGACCTGGCCATCGACGCGCCGACCGCGCCGCTGCATCGCCTGCAAGACCGCTATTCCCTGCGCTGCGCGCCCCATGTGCTGGGCGTGCTGGCCGACAGCCTGAACTGGCTGCGTTCGTTCATCGAAATCGAACTCAACAGCGCCAACGACAATCCGATCATCGACGCCGAAGCCGAACGCGTGCTGCACGGCGGGCACTTCTACGGCGGGCACATCGCCTTCGCCATGGACAGCCTGAAAAACCTCGTGGCCAACGTCGCCGACCTGCTGGATCGGCAACTCGCCCTGCTGGTGGATGAGCGCTATAACCATGGTTTGCCGAGCAACCTGTCCGGCGCCACGGCTGACCGCGCCATGCTCAATCACGGCTTCAAGGCGGTGCAGATCGGCACCAGTGCCTGGACCGCCGAAGCGCTGAAGAACACCATGCCGGCCAGCGTCTTCTCGCGCTCCACCGAATGCCACAACCAGGACAAGGTCAGCATGGGCACCATCGCCGCCCGGGATGCGATCCGCGTGCTGGAACTCACCGAACAGGTGGCGGCCGCTACGCTGCTGGCGGCCAACCAGGGCGTCTGGCTGCGTGGCCAGGCTGAAGATGCACGACCGCTGCCACCCGCTTTGGCCGCCATGCACGAAGAACTGGCCAAGGATTTCCCGCCGGTCATCGAAGACCGCGCGCTGGAAGGCGAATTGCGCCTGTGCCTGCAACGCATCGCCGAACAACACTGGAGGCTGCATGCGTAGCAAGGGATTCCTGCACACCGACACGGAAATCGTCGTCCCCTTCTTTGACGTCGACAGCATGCACGTGGTCTGGCACGGCCATTACGTCAAATACCTGGAAGTCGCCCGCTGCGCGCTGCTGGACAGGATCGGCCACAACTACACCGCGATGAGCGAGTCAGGCTACGCGTGGCCGGTCATCGACCTGCAATTGCGCTACGTGCGCGGCGCGGTGTTCGGCCAGACACTCAACGTGCGCGCCAACCTGGTGGAGTGGGAGAACCGCTTGAAGATCAACTACCTGATCAGCGATCTGCAAACCGGTGAACGCCTGACCCGGGCCATGTCGGTGCAAGTCGCCGTCGACCTCGCCAGCCGCGAGATGCAACTGACCTCGCCGAAAGTGTTCACCGACGCGGTTGAGAGGGCCCTGCCATGATGTCCTGCGCCCCCCGTCCTCCTGTAGGAGCGAGCCTGCTCGCGATGGTCGTTAACGATGACGCTGGGCACCTGACACCCCGTGGCGCCCTCAGGTTTTTCGCGAGCAAGCTCGCTCCTACAGTTTTCTGCGTGCTACTGGGCATTCCTGGACTGGCCCATGCCTTCGACCTGCAACAACTCAGTGATCAACTGGCCAAGCCCGAGGTGATCCACGGCAACTTCATCCAGGAAAAACACCTGCGTGCCCTGCCCCAGCCGCTGACCAGCAAGGGCACGTTCGTCCTGGCGAAGAACCACGGCCTGTTGTGGCTGTTGAAAACGCCCTTGCAACAGGACTACCGCATCAGCACCAAAGGCATTGCCCGGCGTGACGGCAGTGTCTGGCAGATGCTGCCGGGCAAAAGCGCCGGTGCCGAGCAGAACCGTTTGTTCCTCGCCGTGCTGCAGGGCGACAGCAGTGGCCTGCAACGGGATTTCGAACTGTCCCTGAGCGGCGACGCACAGAACTGGAAGCTCACACTGGTGCCGCGCTCGATGCTGCTCAAGCAGGTGTTCAACCAGATCTACATTACCGGCGCAGAACTGGTGCACAGCATCGAACTGCTCGAAACCCAGGGCGACAGTACGTTATTGCGCATGCAGGACAGCACCAGCGCCCAACCGTTGAGCGACGCGGAGCAGCATGACTTTGCCGAGTGAACGGTGGTTGCCACGGCTGTTCCTGATCCTGCTGCTGGCAGTACTGGCGCTCGCCGGCTGGCAATGGCGTGACGGCGCGCCACTGTCGGCGAACCTGATGGAACTGGTGCCCGGCACGGCGCCCGATGCCCTGGAACTGCGCGCCGAACAACGCATGCAAGAGCCGCTGAATCGCGAAATGCTGGTGCTGGTCGGTCATACCGATCGCCAGCAGGCCGTCGCCATGGCGCAGACACTCGGCGAGCAATGGCAGGCCAGCGGCTTGTTCGAAAAGGTCCAGTGGACCCTGCAAGCGGACTTGCCGGCACTGCGCACGCAGTTGCTGCAAGGTCGCCTGGCGATGCTCTCGGCGGCGGACCGGCAACTGCTGATCGAACACCCCGACACCTTCATCCAGCAACGGGTGCAGGCGTTGTTCGACCCGTTCAATGGTTACAGCCTGGTGCCGAGCCAGGACGACTGGCTGGGCCTGACCGGGCGTATCCAGAACAGCCAGCCACAACGCGGTTCCGTGCAACTGGACATCGGCAGCGGCGCTCTGGTCGCCGATGCCGATGGCAAGAGCTGGGTGCTGCTGCGCGCGCGCACCACCGGTAACGCCTTCGACATGAACCTGCCACTGCAGGTGGCCGACTTGCTCAAGCACAGCCGCGAAGAAGCCGCCCGGCATGAAGTGCAACTGCTCGCCGCCAGTGGCTTGCTGTACGCGGCCAACGGGCAACAGCAGGCCACCCGGGAAATGACCTGGGTCGGTGGTGGTGCCACCGTCGGGATTCTGTTGCTGCTGCTGTTGGCCTTCCGGCGCTGGCGCGTGTTGCTGGCCTTCGTGCCGGTGCTGGTCGGGATGCTCTTCGGCGCGGTGGCCTGCGTGGCGTTGTTCGGCCATATGCACGTGATGACGCTGGTGCTGGGCTCGAGCCTGATCGGTGTCGCGGTCGACTATCCGCTGCACTACCTGTCCAAGAGCTGGAGCCTCAAGCCCTGGCACAGCTGGCCCGCCCTGCGCCTGACCTTGCCCGGGTTGACCCTGAGCCTGATCACCAGCGGCATCGGTTACCTGGCCCTGGCCTGGACACCCTTCCCGGCGCTGACCCAGATTGCCGCGTTCTCTGCCGCCGGTTTGCTCGGTGCCTATCTGTCCGCCGTGTGCCTGCTGCCGGCCTTGCTCAAGGGGGTAGACCTGCGCCCGGCGCAATGGCCATTGCAGGTGTCCGAGTTTTTGCTGGGCTGCCGTGAAGCCCTGCTCAAGCAGCTGAAAACACCGGTCTTGCTGGCACTGCTGATCGCCTTTTGCGTGGGAGGCCTGTTGCAGCTGAACAGCAAGAACGACATTCGCCAGTGGATCAGCGCACCACAACAATTGACCGACGAAGCTCGCACCATTGCGCGGATCACCGGCTATCAACCCACCAGCCAGTTCTTCCTGATACGCGCCGACAATCAGCAGCAACTGCTCGAACGCCAGACCGCCCTGAGCGAACGACTGGATCAATTGATCGGCCTGGAAAAGCTCCAGGGTTATCTGTCGCTCAATCAGTTGGTCAGCCCGCCAAGCGAACAGCAGCAGGTGCGTGCAGCATTGAACAAACTGCCAACGTTCTGGCAACCCTTGCTCGACGTCGGCGTGCCGGCCGAGGCACTGCAAACAGAGCTGACGAAGCTACAGGCACTGCCTGTCGAGGACATCGATGCTGCGTTGGCCGGCCCGCTGGCAGAGCCCTACCGGCCCCTGTGGCTGGGGCCGACCGATGACGGCGTGGCGGCGATGGTCAGTCTGCAAGGCATCAACAACCCGGCCCTGCTGCGGCTCCAGGGCGAGGACTTACCCGGCGTGACACTGGTGGATCGACTGGGTGAATTGAACAACGTCTTCGCGGCTACCCAAATCAGTGCCGCCGAATTGAAGCTCGCCTCCTGCGTGCTGATCGTGCTGGTGCTGATCCTGCCGTTCGGCCTCGGCGGTGCGTTGCGTATCGTGTCCCTGCCGCTGCTGGCGGCATTGTGCAGCCTGGCCAGCCTCGGCTGGCTCGGGCAGCCGTTGACCCTGTTCAGTCTGTTCGGGCTGTTGCTGGTAACGGCGATCAGCGTCGATTATGCGATCCTGATGCGCGAACAGGTCGGTGGCGCGGCCGTGAGCCTGCTCGGCACCCTGCTGGCGGCGTTGACCACCTGGCTGTCGTTCGGCCTGCTGGCGGTATCGAGTACCCCGGCGGTGAGCAACTTCGGACTGTCGGTGAGCCTGGGCCTGATCTTCAGCTTCCTGCTCGCGCCGTGGGCCGGTCGACAGGCACAGGGCGCTACGGTCGTGGAGCGTGCAGCGTGATGGTGGTTCTGTTCTGGGCGATGGCGTTGGCGTTGTTCGCCGTGGCGACCCGTGTCGGCCGGCATTTCGGTCTGATTCCCATCGTCAGCCAGTTGCTGCTGGCGACCCTCGGCTTGCCGCTGCTGATGTATTTCTGGATCGAGCCGCAATGGCAATTGAGCGGTGCGCTGCTGGTGTCGCCGGGCTGGCTGAAGAACCTCTACAGCCTGAGCTTTGCCCTGTTGCTGGGCTACATCCTCAGCGATGTGATCGACCTGCACCTGGATCGCCAGAGCCTGAAGATCGCCCTGCCCAGCTTTTGCATTCCGTTTGCCTGCGGCCTGGCCACGGCCGTCTGGTTGTTGCCGGCGCAACCGTGGATCAGCTCGCTGGCCGTCGGCCTGTTGTTCGCCATTACCGCAATTCCGGTGCTGTACCTGTACCTGCGGCACATCGATTACCCACCCGCCGCCACCCGGCGCCTGGTGCAGACCGCGATCCTTATCGACCTCGCCTGCTGGACCCTCTTCGGCCTCGCCCAGGGCAGCCTGCACCTGAGCAGCCTGTTGCTGCCCCTGGCCGGCGCCTGCCTGCCGGTGCTGCTACGGCTGCTCGGTTTGCGCCAGACATGGCTTTACAGCCTGTGCTTTTTCGCCCTGCTGGTCGTGGCCGAGCACTACAAGCTCAATGCGCTGATTTTCGGCATCGGCTATGTGCTGATCATGGCCGCGCTGAAAGCACCCTTGGTCCTGCCGCTGCCGGCCATCTGGATGAGCCGTTTACAGACGTACATCGCCATCCCGCTGATCCTCACGTTCGGCATCGTGCAGATCAACGTGCACAGCGCGATCGACAGCCTCGGCTGGGTGCAACTGTTGGCCCTGCTGCTGTTGCCGATGCTGAGCAAACTGCTGGGTAACTGGCTCGGCCTCGGCTGGGCCGGTGCCTCGTTCACGGGCGCCAGTCGCTGGCGGGAAAGTGTGCTGCTGAACATCCGCGGCTTGAGCGAGATCGTTTTTCTCAACCTGCTGCTGCAACAGCAACTCATCAGCCCGCCGCTGTACTTTGCCCTGATGCTGATGGGCCTGATCGCTACACTGCTGCCAGCCCTGACCGGTATGCACCGAATCCCCCTGAAAACCGCTGTCCCGGCAAGGAGCCCTCATGCCAACCGTTGAAAAGGAATGCCGCCAGGTCGTGGTCATCGGCGCCGGCCCTTCCGGTGCCATCGCCGCTGCGTTGCTCAAGCGCAAGGGGCACGATGTGCTGGTGATCGAGCGCCAGCATTTCCCACGGTTTTCCATCGGTGAGAGCCTGTTGGCACACTGCCTGGACTTCGTCGAAGAAGCGGGCATGCTCGACGCCGTCAACGCGGCGGGTTTCCAGCTGAAAACCGGTGCCGCGTTTGCCTGGGGCGAGCGCTACAGCGCGTTCGATTTCAGCGAGACGTTCAGCCACGGCAAATCGACGACCTTTCAGGTCCAGCGCGCCGATTTCGATAAGCTGCTGGCCGATCAGGCCGCGCTGCAAGGCGTGGAGATCCGCTATGGCGAAAGCATCGTCAGCGTCGACATTGCCCCGGAAAAACCGCAGCTTGGCGTGCGCCGCGAAGACGGCAGCGAGTACCGCATCGCAGCTGATTTCCTGCTCGATGCCAGTGGTTACGGCCGCGTGCTGCCGCGCTTGCTCGACCTCGAGGCGCCGTCGAACTTCCCGGTGCGCCAGGCGGTTTTCACTCACGTCGAGGACCGCATCGACCACCCTGCCTTCGACCGCAGCAAGATCCTCGTGACCACTCATCCGACCCTGCGCGACGTGTGGTTCTGGACCATCCCGTTCAGCAACGGGCGCTGCTCGGTCGGCGTGGTCGCCGCCGAGGAACGTTTCGCCGGCCGCAGCGACAATCTGGACCAGTGCCTGCGCAGCTTCATTGCCGAGACGCCCAGCCTGGCCAGCGTGTTGCAAAATGCGCAGTGGGACACCGAGGCCCGGACCATCGGCGGTTACTCGGCCAACGTCAAAACCCTGCACGGTCCGGGCTTCGCGCTGCTAGGCAATGCCGCGGAATTCCTCGACCCGGTGTTCTCCTCCGGCGTGACCATCGCCATGCGGTCGGCGAGCATGGCCGCCGGGGTGTTGCACCGCCAGCTGCAAGGCGAAGCCGTCGACTGGCAGACCGAGTTCGCCGAACCGCTCAAGCGCGGCGTCGACACGTTCCGTTGCTACGTCGAAGGCTGGTACGCCGGGACCTTCCAGGATGTGATTTTCCATGAGGGCAGCTCAAAGGAAATTCGCGGGATGATCAGCTCCATCCTTGCCGGATATGCCTGGGACCCGCGCAACCCGTTCGTCAGCGAAGCCAGGCGCCGGTTGAAGGTGATATCGGAATTCTGTGCAAGGGAAGCCTCATGAACTACTTGAGCGACAACTACGTCGAAGAAACCCGTTTCGGGTTGTGGTTCCTGCGCAGCCGGATCTGGCAACACTATGTGCTGCGGTTGGCGATCGACGATTTGCGCGGCCTGTTCAGCGACACGCCGCCCGCTGAGGCGGTACTGCTGGATGCCGGTTGTGGTCAGGGCAAGTCATTCGCACTGCTGCGCCAGGCCTTTGCGCCCGGTCGCCTGATTGGCCTCGATGCCGATCCCCACAGCCTGGAGCAGAGCCGCGCAGAAGCGGCCCGCCAGGGCATGGAAGTGGAGTTGCTCGGCGGCGACTGCGCCAGCCTCGACCTGCCGGACGCCAGTATCGACCTGCTGTTCTGTCACCAGACCTTCCATCACCTGGTGGAACAGCAACAGACACTGGCCGAGTTCTACCGTGTGCTCAAGCCCGGCGGTTATCTGCTGTTCGCCGAATCCACCGAGGCCTACATTGATACCTGGGTGATCCGCTGGCTATTCCGCCACCCCATGCACGTGCAGAAAAGCGCGGCGCAGTATCTGCAAATGATTCGCCAGCAGGGTTTCGAATTTACCGCGCAAAACGTGTCTTATCCGTACCTGTGGTGGAGTCGCGCCAAGGATTTCGGCCTGCTCGAACACTTGGGTGTGTGCAAACCAAAACCCTTTGGCCAACGGGAAGAAACCCTGGTCAATGTGGTGGCGCGCAAACCTTTTGAAGGAACTGTGTGATGTTCATTGCCAGTCGCTTGAAACATCAAACCTGTGGGAGCGGGCTTGCTCGCGAAAGCGGTGGGTCAGTCAACATTGATGTCGAATGTATCGCCGCCATCGCGAGCAAGCTCGCTCCTACAGGGGTAGCGGGCATGCTGAAATTTCTGTTACTCGCCACAACCCTGCTCCTGAGCGCCTGCGCCGGTCGGGCCCCACTGCCCGAGAAAAATCCGGACCTGCCGTTGCCGCTGCAACTGCACATCCAGCTCCTGCAGCCCGACGACCGCCAGGACTGGGTACTGGTGATCCAGCGCGAGGAATCGGGGATTCGCTGGTCGATGATGGACCTGTTGGGCATTCCCCAGGCCCGGCAGAAATTGATCGACAAAACCTGGGAGTCCGATGGCTTCCTGCCGCCCAATCCGCGAGCCCGCGAGCTGTTCGCGGCGCTGCTGTTTGCGTTGACACCAAAAGATGAACTGGCGGCCAACTATCCCGACGCCTGGCAGCACGGCACACAACGATCCCTGCCCGAGCGCTGGGACATTCGCTACGCACAACCACATAATTTCGAATTGAAGTTTCCGAAAGGCCCGACTTATCAAGTCACCCCCCTCAGCGGTGAAGCGCCATGACGGCTTACCTCAATGCCCTCGGTTTGGTCTGCGCGCTGGGCCGCGACAAGCAGGAAGTTGCCCGCAACCTGTTTGCCGGCGACTGCTCCGGCATGCGCGACACCGCCGGATGGGTACCGGAACGCTCGTTGCCGGTCGGCGCGGTCCAGGGCACATTGGCAACCCTTCCAGCCGACATGTCGCGTCATCACAGTCGCAACAATCAGTTGTTGCTGGAAGCCACGCTGCAAATCCGCCCGGGCATCGACAGTGCAATCCAGACCTACGGCCGCGACCGCATCGGTGTGGTGCTGGGTACCAGCACCTCGGGTATCGACGAGGCCAGCCAGGGCCTGGCGCATTACCTGCGCGACAAGCAGTTCCCGCCTGAGTACGACTACCAGCAACAGGAACTCGGTGCGCCGGCAAACTTCCTCACCGAGTGGCTGCAATTGAGTGGGCCGGCCTATGTCATTTCCACGGCTTGCACCTCCAGTGCCCGAGCCCTGATCAGCGCCCAGCGCCTGTTGGACCTGGGCATTTGCGACGCGGTGCTGTGTGGCGGAGTCGATACCCTGTGCAAGCTGACCCTCAATGGTTTTTCGGCGCTGGAGGCCGTCTCGGAACAACGCTGTAATCCGTTTTCGGTGAACCGCAACGGCATCAACATTGGCGAAGCGGCGGTGCTGTTCCTGATGACCAGAGATGCCGGCGACAGCCCGCCGATTGCCTTACTCGGCAGTGGCGCCAGCTCCGATGCACATCACATTTCCGCCCCGGAGCCGACGGGTCGAGGCGCCCTGCAGGCGATGCGCAAAGCCTTGGGCCGCGCCAACCTGCAACCGGAACAGATCGCTTATCTGAACCTGCACGGCACCGCTACCCAACACAACGACGCCATGGAAAGCCACGCCGTGGCGACGCTGTTCCCGGCCGGCGTGTCCTGCTCCTCGAGCAAACCGATGACCGGCCACACCCTCGGCGCCGCCGGGGCGCTGGAAGCGGCGTTCTGCTGGTTGAGCCTGAGCCCGGACAATCGCGAGCATGCCTTGCCGCCGCACGTCTGGGACGAGCAGCCCGATCCCGAACTGCCGCCGCTGCAATGGGTGACCCCGGCCACGCGCCTGACGTCCATTGCACCCCGCTACCTGATGAGCAATTCCTTCGCCTTCGGTGGCAACAACGTCAGCCTGATTATCGGAGACGCCCCATGATTGACTGGCCGCTCGCCGAACTGCTGCCCCACGCTGGCGACATGATCCTTATCGATCAGATCCTGGCGTTCGATGAAGAGCAGATTTACACCCGCCTGACCGTCAAGCCCGATGGCCTGTTCAATCTCCCCGACGGCAGCCTGCCGGCCTGGGTCGGCATTGAACTGATGGCCCAGAGCGTGGCCGCCTTCGCCGGTTGCCATGCACGCCAGCGCGGCGATGCGGTGGAATTGGGTTTCCTGCTCGGCAGCCGCAAGTTCGAATGCAACGTCGAAAGTTTTCCGGCCGGTACCGAGCTGACCATCCACGGCATTCGCTCCCTGGAAGACGATAACGGCATGGGCGTGTTCGAATGCCACATCAACGCCCCCGGCATTCACGTTACCGCCCGTCTGAACGTGTATCGCCCACCCCAGGCCGCTCAATATCTCCATGAACCCGAAGGAGTCCAGTCATGACTGAATTCGTACTGGTCACCGGTTCCAGCCGTGGCATCGGCCGCGCCATCGCCTTGCGCCTGGCCCAGGCTGGGCACGACATCGTGCTGCATTGCCGCAACGGCCTGGCCGACGCCGAAGCCGTCAAGGCCGAAGTCGAGGCCTTGGGTCGTCGTGCGCGCGTCCTGCAGTTCGACGTGGCCGACCGCGCCCGCTGCAAGGAAATTCTCGAAGCCGACGTGGAAACCCACGGCGCCTATTACGGCGTGGTGCTCAATGCCGGGCTGACCCGCGACGGTGCCTTTCCGGCCCTAAGCGAGGACGATTGGGATGTGGTCATGCGCACCAACCTCGACGGCTTCTACAACGTACTGCACCCGGTGATGATGCCGATGATCAGGCGCCGCGCCACCGGGCGGATTGTCTGCATCACCTCGGTGTCGGGGCTGATCGGCAACCGTGGCCAGGTCAACTACAGCGCCTCCAAGGCTGGATTGATCGGCGCGGCCAAGGCATTGGCGATCGAGCTGGGCAAGCGCAAAATCACCGTTAACTGTGTCGCACCCGGCCTGATCGACACAGCCATGCTCGACGAAAACGTGCCGGTGGAAGAACTGATGAAAATGATCCCCGCACAACGCATGGGCACCCCTGAAGAGGTGGCCGGCGCGGTGAATTTCCTGATGTCGGCGGAAGCCTCGTACATCACCCGGCAGGTTCTGGCCGTCAACGGAGGCCTGTGCTGATGAAGCGCGTCGTCGTCACCGGCATGGCCGGCATCACCTCACTGGGCAGCGACTGGGACACCATCGCCGGCAACTTCGCGGCCAACCGCAGCGGCATCCGCCGGATGGACGAGTGGGATCGTTTTACCGAACTCAACACACGCCTGGCCGGCCCCATCGATGACTTCAAGGTGCCCAGCCACTGGACCCGCAAGCAACTGCGCAGCATGGGCCGGGTTTCACGGCTTGCTGTGGGCGCAGCGGAAATGGCCCTGGCCGACGCCGGCCTGTTGAGCGACGAGTCGATCAAGGACGGGCGCATGGGCGTCGCGTGCGGCTCCTCCACCGGCAGCACCGACGAGATCAAGGCGTTCGGCAACATGCTGCTCAACTCGGTGGCCGAAGGCCTGAACGCCAACTCCTACGTGCGCATGATGCCGCACACCACGGCAGCCAATATCAGCATCTTCTTCGGCCTCACCGGGCGCCTGATCCCGACCTCCAGCGCCTGCACCAGCGGCAGCCAGGGCATCGGCTATGCCTACGAGGCAATCAAGTTTGGCCGCCTGCCGCTGATGCTCGCCGGCGGCGCCGAAGAACTGTGCCCGACCGAAGCCATGGTCTTCGATGCGCTCTACGCCACCAGCCTGAAAAACGACACCCCACAACGCAGCCCGCGCCCTTACGACACCGCACGCGATGGCCTGGTGATCGGCGAAGGCGGCGGCATGCTGGTGCTCGAAGAACTGGAACATGCGCTGGCGCGCGGCGCCCACATCCACGCCGAGATCGTCGGATTCGGCAGCAACGCCGACGGCCAGCACACCACCCGTCCCGAACAAATCACCATGCGCCGAGCCATGGAACTGGCCCTGGAAGATGCCGGGCTGAAACCGTCGGACATCGGCTACGTCAACGGCCACGGCACCGCCACCGAACAGGGCGACATCGCCGAAACCCTGGCCACCAGCAGCCTGTTCGGCGAACGCATGCCGATCAGTTCGCAGAAAAGCTTCCTCGGCCACACCCTCGGTGCCTGCGGTGCGCTGGAGTCCTGGTTCAGCATCGAAATGATGAACCGCGACCTCTACGCCCACACCTTCAACCTCGACGAAGTCGACCCGCATTGCGGCAAGCTCGACTACCTGCGCGGCGAGTTTCGGCAGATGAAAAATCAGTATGTGATGAACAATAACTTTGCGTTTGGCGGGGTGAATACTTCGCTGATTTTCAAGCGCTGGTCCATGCAATCGGGAGCTGGCTTGCCAGCGGCATAACGGAGGCCATTGTTTCGCTTGCAATCGAGCGCCAGAGGGAGCGTGCAAGTGGTGGCCAACTGTTAAATACTGTTGCCGCGATATAGCTCACAGGAAAGAGCATATTGCGGCAAGCGTAGACAGGGTAAGATCCGCTGTCTTTTGTTTCAGTGTTGCACTTATTTTTGTGAATTTAGGTTATATTGAACACAATGATCCGCAGATAAGGACTTCTACAATGTATACAATCAGATACTTGGCTAGTTTGGGTTTGGTTGTTATCGGCTGCTCCATTGGATACACAATGATTATTGTGTGGGGAATAACAAAAATATTTCCCTTAAATGGCGCTACTTATTGGATTGTCAATGGCATTGTGTTCACTATAATTGTTACCGCGAGTTTGCGCTTTTATATTCCCAGACTTCGTAAGATCTGGTAATCACCGTCGCTCCTCACGATGCCACTTGCTTTCCATTTCCGACCCATTCTTTGAAACCATAGAATTAATTGTAATTGAATCAACTAGCGCCTCAAAAAACAAAGCCAACTTGCCAGATTGCTGGTAGACCGACTCGTAATTCAGTGGATCTCGCCTGAAAAGCTGTACAGAATCCACCTTGCGTACTGGCCGCATCATACCGCCAGCAGACAAAATCAAGTCGATGGTTCCATATGCTACATCCCCCTTATAATCATCCCCCATAAATGATGCATAGGCGCGCCTAGTAGGTCCCCGTACTGCTTGTGCGGCAGGACCGTTATAAATATTCATCCCACCTTCGTAAATATTATTAACTCCATGCGCGACGAAAAATGCACCGAGCGGTGCTGCCAATCCATATGAAGCCCCCGTAATGGCAACTCCTACTTCAACCTGCATGGCCCCTGCAACAACCCCAACTCCGTTTTGAGCATAAAAAAGAGCCTTGGAAGCAAGATCGGCATGTTCTCTCCTTATCTCTTGCACTCCATCCCAAGCACTTATTACCCCGTCATTCACATCCTTTATAATTTCATTCACATAATTAGATATGATTGCGCCAAACTGAAGCTGAGTGGTGCCATCATAGAAATTCGTAGCGCCAACCGTACACCCTAATGCAACTAGATCAGAAGCTGCTTTGGCTACATCATTTACATCACATGGCTGATCACTCATATTCGTTGTCCCAAGAGCTATAGGCACTTGTACTTGCTTTGTGATGCACCCAGGAAATTTCCCGATACCTGATGGCCACAAGTTCCTGTGGCTGCGCGTCACCCATATGAATAGCATGCGGCACCTGAACACTTATATTGGCAACACGTCCACCACTTAGCGATACAGTAAAATATTTTTCGTGACCACCAACGGGTGAAGTGCGGTAGAAATTGATTTTACACTCAACTTCTTCGCCTTCATGAAGAGCACTAGCTAATAACGGCGTAGATTTATCAATGTTTTTTGTAAGGATGACCGGCATATGTTTCCCACGGCCACCAAAAGTGCTTCCATCATTACCAGCTGCCATATTATGAGAGTAAGCCAGCACCATAATTTCGTCTTCATGGCTGGCCTGACATTTATTCCCAATAGAGTCCTGACTGGAACAGCCAGCGGAAATCAAACCTTGTTTTTTCCCGGTAATAGTCATGTAGCTGAGATTTGCCATGCCCTTCACTCCTTTGAGTCAGCCGCACATCCTCTTACAAGGATTTAAAGCAGCCACTCCTAACAAATATACAAATATGTCACACACCCAAGCTCTAAACATTGCCGACACAGGGATCAGCCGTCAAACAAATCCTGCCTATAGCCAGTGCAACCCTATAACTTTCAGACAACCCCCACACCACCAAGAGAACATTCCTACAGCAAGCTCCTAAGTTCATTTAACTGCACAGACAAACAACTCCATCATTAATAAAAATCAACTGCTACGTAAGAAACTTACCTATACGCCACTTAGATAGAGTTTATACAAAATACCTGCACCCCTAAGATTAGGGACGCGGCGGTCTGGTGATCGGTAAGGTAGCGGCATTCCGGTGCTCAAAGAACTGAAACACGCATTGGTGCAGGCGCCCGTATCCAAGCCGAGCTCGTCGGACTCGGCAGCAATGCCGACGGCCAGCACACTCTCCGCCTGAAACTGATTTTCAAGCGCTGGATGTAAGGCCAGAAACGCCAAAGAGCGCCTTTCGACGCTCCTTAACAAAGAGGTCGGCTTGTCATCGCCCTTTACCTGCCTGGCTCTGTGATGGCTGGTTGCCCAGGATCCTCAGAGTCTCACAAGCTCCTTTCGGAAACGTTGGGTTTGATTCACGAGCACGCGCAATTGTCGCAAGTGCCTTGAAGACGAATTCTGGATCCTCTTCCCCTACTTCCAAACAAGCTTTCAGATAATCAGCCAAGTCCTCTTCGGTCTTTAGGTATTCGGCGGAATCCCAACGGCGAAATTGGCCTGTCATGATCTACTCCGCGTTGCTCAACTTAATTCGAATTGATCGTAACCCCGAATTGGAACATTCAATTGGGTGGTTTACGGTGGATCGAGGTTATCCAGCACCCGATTCACCGCCAGCTCCCCCAGCATGATCGACTGCTGAATCCCCAGCAGGGTGTTGCTCTGCGACCCGTTCAGACTCCTCGCGAAATCGCTCGCCATGACATTGGCTGATGCCAGCGACACACAGGCGTATTCCAGCAGGGTGTGGTTGTCGATATCCGGGGCGATCAAGAAGATATTGCTGGGTTCGCGTGGAGTGTCCGGCGATTGTTTTGCTTTTTTGGTCATGATTCAGTGCCCAGAAAAGTGGAGCCGACACCGTATCGTTACTGATCAAAAGGGTGGCAGCTGTACGCAGGTTAGCAGACCGGGTCTTCGCCAAACCGGCGCGCCCGAGGGCGCCCTGCGCACAGCTACCGTCAAGGGCAGGTACAGACATACCTGCCTATCAGGAGCGCAAATGCACTTAGCGAAAACACGGGCTGCTAAACCCGATCACTGACAATCAGTGACACGAATCAAGTTAGCGATGCCCCTCAAAGCGCACAAGCCGGCGGATTCTGGAGTAGTTGAAGGCAACGTCGCAAGGCGCTGTAGCCTCTCTGAGGGATTTCGGAAATGTCCCACTAGCGGCGGTGAAATTTCTGACACAGCCTCCGCTGACAGCTGTTTTTTGTGGTGTCCTTGCGGGCGCTTTCGCGGGCAAGCCCGCTCCCACAGGGTTTTGCAATGTGGCCAACATTGTGTTCACACCGCAGATCCTTGTGGGAGCGGGCTTGCCCGCGATTGACGGCGCAGCCGTCACGGTTGCAGCGGCTCGACCTTGCGCGTCAGCAGTTCAACAAACGCCTTGGCCATCGCCGATTTCTGATCCTTGCGCTGCACCAGCCAAACCGCCGACACCGCCGCCGGATCGAGCAACGGTCGATAGACCACACCATCGATACGCATCCGCTGATAAGACGCCGGCATCACCGACACACCCAGCCCTGCCGCCACCAGCCCAATGATGGTCATCGCCTCTCCAGCCTCTTGTGCAAAATGCGGAGTGAAGCCGGCATCCCGCGCCAGGCTGAGCAACTGCGCATACAGGCCACTGCCATAGCTGCGCGGAAAAAACACAAAGGGCTCAAGCGCCAGGGCTGACAGGAACAAACCTTCCTCGCCGCCCTCTACCAACGGGTGCTTGGAGCTGAGTACCGCGACCAGCGGTTCGCGCATCAACTCGACCACGCTGAGGCATTCCGGTAGCCCGAGCGGGCGCATGATGCCGACTTCGATCGACTCGTCCACCAGCGCATCGGCCACCTGGGTGCTGCTCATTTCCCGCAGGTTCAGGTGCACCGCCGGGAAGCGCTGACGAAAAGAGAAAATCGCCTGGGGAATGGTCGAGTTGAAGGGTGCCGACGAGGTGAAGCCGATTTTCAGCTCACCCAACTCACCCAGTTGCGCCCGTCGCGCGACATCCGCCGCTTTGTCGACCTGCGCCAGCACCAGCCGCGCCTCTTGCAGAAACAGCCGGCCAGCCTCGCTCAGCTCGACCCGACGATTGGTACGCTCGAACAGGCGTGCGCCGACTTCCTGTTCCAGCGCCTGGATCTGCTGGCTCAGCGGTGGTTGCGAGATGCCCAGCACCTGTGCGGCGCGGCCGAAGTGCAGTTCTTCGGCGACGGCGATGAAGTAGCGCAGATGACGCAATTCCATGGAAACCCCATTAGGTCGTAAAAGCTATCAAACAGGTCGAACAATATATTGGATTGAATCATTAGCCAGCTATATGCTTTTTTCATTGCCTGACCGGCTGCGTCCTCCGAGGTCCCCCGTGAAAACTGCTGTCGCCCCACTCGCCCATGAAGTTTCACCTTCAGCGCCGGACGCTATCGCCGCTGAGCTGGCGGAGATCTACATCGAAAAAGGTACGCCGGCGTTCATGCGCACGGTGCTGGCGTTGTTCTGCGGCGGCTTCGCGACTTTCGCCCTGCTCTATTGCGTACAGCCGATGATGCCGCTGCTGTCCCACGAATATTCCATCAACGCGGCGCAAAGCAGCCTGATCCTGTCTATCGCCACCGGCATGCTTGCCATCGGCCTGCTGATCACCGGCCCGATTTCCGACCGTATCGGGCGTAAACCGGTGATGGTGGCCGCACTGTTCGCCGCTGCGCTGTGCACCATGGCCAGTGCGATGATGCCGAGCTGGCACGGTGTGCTGCTGATGCGTGCGCTGATTGGATTGTCGTTGAGCGGCCTGGCGGCGGTTGCGATGACTTACTTGAGCGAAGAGATCCACCCACAGCACATCGGCCTCGCCATGGGCTTGTACATCGGTGGCAACGCGATTGGCGGGATGAGCGGACGCTTGATCACCGGGGTATTGATCGACTTCGTCAGTTGGCACACGGCGATGCTGGTGATCGGTGGCCTGGCGCTGGTTGCAGCGGCGGTGTTCTGGAAAATCCTCCCGGAGTCGCGCAACTTCCGCGCCCGCTCGCTGCACCCGCGCAGCCTGCTCGACGGTTTCACCATGCACTTTCGCGACGCCGGCCTGCCGCTGTTGTTTCTCGAAGCCTTTGTGTTGATGGGCGCGTTCGTCACGCTGTTCAACTACATCGGCTATCGCCTGCTGGCCGCGCCGTACCACATGGAACAGGCCTTCGTCGGGTTGCTGTCGGTGGTGTACCTGTCGGGCATCTACAGCTCGGCGAAAATCGGCTCGCTGGCCGACAGACTCGGTCGCCGCAAAGTGCTCTGGAGCACCATCGCGCTGATGATCGCCGGCCTGGCCCTGACGATGTTCACACCGCTGCCGCTGGTGATCATCGGCATGCTGGTGTTCACCTTCGGCTTCTTCGGTGCCCATTCGGTGGCCAGCAGCTGGATCGGCCGCCGCGCCACCAAGGCCAAGGGGCAGGCGTCGTCGCTGTACCTGTTCAGCTATTACGCCGGTGGGAGCATCGCCGGAACGGCAGGTGGCGTGTTCTGGCACATGGGCGGGTGGAACGGGATCGGGCTGTTCATCGGCACGCTGCTGGTGATTGCGCTGCTGACGGCCTTGAAACTGGCGAAGTTGCCGTTGTTGCCTCAGCACACCTCGGCTACTTGAGCACCAGTCGCGCCTCCAGGGCATCGTCACGTTTTTCCAGGGTCAGCGATTGCAACGCGACACCGTCGCGCTCGATGCCGTCGAGCCACTGCATCAAGGGCTGCGCGTTACCACTGAGGGTCACGCGCAGCAGATCGGTTTCGCTCTCCATCTGACGGATCTCCAGCCCCACCGCCGCGGCGTTTTCGCTGATGCGCAGCGATAGCGGTTGAGCGCTGTCGACGGGGGCATGGCTGTGCGGTAACGCCTGCTGCAGTTGCGCGGCGAGCGCCATTTGCTGTTGATATTGTCGCTCGACTGTTTCCAGGCGCTGCCGGGTCGGTTGCCAGATCAGGCTGAAAGCCACAACCGTCAGCAAAAAGACGCCCAACACCCGTAACAGCCGCTGCTCTCGCGGGGAAATTCCAAGCCACATCTGTTTCATGCCTCGTCCTCCACGGTGAGGGTGGCGTACACTCGGTCAGCGGCTTTGTTCGCGCTGTCGAGCCGGATGGGCATACCTTGCTGTCGTCCTCGTTCGCGCAACTGCTCCAGCTCGGCAAAGCCGCTGGCGGTCAGCTGGATTTTCCAGCCTTCGCCTGCTCGAAACTCGATACGCTGGACCTCGACCGGACTGGCGCCAACCACCTGTTCAATCAACTGGACCAGTCCGGCAATCCGGGTATTTTGCGATTCGACAGGCCTGTTTTGCAGGGCCTTGAGTTGCGCAGCCATGTCGACGATGCGGCCCTGTTGCGGGTAAAGCGCCTTGAACCGCTGTTCATTCTGGGTGGCGAGGCGGTGAGCTTCGCTGTCGAGGAAGCGGATCCGCGTCTCGCTGGCCCCCCAGGTCAACAGCGCCAGCATCAACAGCGCCCACCCGCCGGCACGCCAGGGCAGACGTTTGCCGCGCGGGGCGAATGCGCCTTGCAGCAGGTTGATGGCCCGGGCTGGACGACCGCTCAGGCATTGGTCGATGACAGCGGGGGCCTCACGTTCGTCCAGCCATTGCATGTCCTTGGGTAAGGACGGGGCGAGCAGTGCCAGGTGTTGCTGCGACAGCGCCAGGCGCGCCGACAGACCGCCACCCAACAACCAACGACCGAACCACCAGGTACCGCAAGGCTGATCGCCGGACAACACATCGGCATCGACGAACGCCCCGCGCACCTCAACACCCGCCTCACGCAGCAAAGCGAGCACGGCGGCCAACCGTTCGCGATCAATGACCATGACCGGGTAGCAGCCGTCACGATCACGAGCGCCAACGCTCAAATGCACCCTCTCCAGCGCTTCACTCAGTTGATCTTCCACGGCGAAGGCGATGGCCTGGGCCTCGGGTCCGCGCCGCGCCGGCCATGGCTCGCTGCGAACCCAGGCGCACATTTCCATGGGCAGCAGCACATCGACTGCCTGCCCCTGCAATGCCGAAGCGGCCTGATTCAGGGGCATCGGCTGGCGTTGACCGGTTGGCGACCAGAGGACGCAGGGCCAAAGGCTCGATGGCGCATCCTGGCCCTCGGCGGTCAGGTAAAGCCAAGTGTTCATCGCGGTCTCTCGTGGGTACTCATGGGAAGAAAACGTCTCTGCAACATAGACAGCTGTTGAGTCTCGGGGTCGTGCCCGACATCCGTGGCCAGGTGCAGTGCGCGCCCGCCCCGGGTCACCTGCACGCTGATCCGATACCAGCGGCTATGGGTGCCAAGTCCGTGACTGCTCAAGCCCTGTCCGGAGAGCAACGGGTCCTGCGTAAACGCCTGGACGCTCGTCCAGGGCGTTGTTGTGGCCTGAAGCGCCAGCGCGTTGGCGGTCGCGGCGTCCACCTTGCCGAGCGTTCTCAACAGCAGCGCCGGTGCGGTGTTGATGTTCAAGGCGACGTCGGTGGGCAGCAGCGCCACCCAGGGTTCCAGCCGCTGCAACAGGTGAGCGTCAATGCCAGGTAGCAAGCGCAGCTGGCTCAGCTCCCGTAATGGCCCGACCTGACTCAGTTGCAGAGGAGGAAGTTCGAGCAGTTCAAGCAGACGCGCCCAACGGTTGAGGGTGACCTGATCCACCTGGCCCTGGCGTAACAACGCATTGAGATTGAAGCGCCCGGCGAGGTCATCGATATCGATGCGGATCTGCCCATCGTCAACCTCGAAATCAGGCGCCATGTCAGTCCAGCCTTGCAAGCGTTCGACGGGTTTTTTCGCGTCCTGCAACGCGTCGCGCAACAGCATCAACGCCCAGGTTTCCCCGCCCGATGCGAGTTGCCGCAACTGCAGTTGCTGCAACTGTTGCCCACTGCTTTGCAGCGACAGGTGGTGACTGCGCAACAGGCCACCGGTGATCAGCAACGCCAGGCTCAGAACCAGCAATACACTGATCAGCGCAATGCCGCGTTGCTGCCCGTTCATGGCAATGCACCCGGCATCGGCAACACCCGACGGATCGATTCGAAGCGCCCGACCGAGACGTGCACCTCCAGCGCCTGGGGCGCCTTCGCGTCCTGCCCGGCCGACCAATGAGCGACCCAGCCGGACTCGCTGTCGAACAGACGCCAGCTCAACTCGCGAACGCCTTCGAGCAGTTTTTGCCGTTGCACGAGTTCTGAGCCTTCCCCCTGGCTTTCACGCCACAGCACGCCACCGTCGAGTCGATACGTCAGGGCCTGGCGTTCACTGCGCGGTTGGTCCAGGGGATTGCGCCAGTGACTGCGCTGGAACTGCAAAAGCGGCGGTGCGAGCACCATTGGCTGGGTTGTGACATGCAGCAGATCCCGCTCGATCACCGCCACTGCTCGTTGCAGGCTCCTGAGTTCTCGCTCGTGGGCCGTCGCGCCCTGTTGCACCCGCACCACGCTATCGAACAAGCCCCAACTGGCCAGCCCCAGCACGGCGAAGATGGCCAGGGCGATGACCAGCTCCAGCAAGGTGAACCCGCGCTGCCTACTCATGGCCCGCGAGTATCCAGGCGCTGGCACGATGCAACGCATGCGCACTGTTCACAGGACTGACCTGAATCTCGACCTGGAGCAAACGCGGATCGCGGGTGGCGCTGATGTGCTGATCCAGCAGCCAGTCTCGCTGATCCATGGACACCACCCGTTGTTGCTGCCCGGTCGTCAGTCCGGGTTGCAGACGCAACTCGTTCAGCCGGTTGTCCGCCAGCCACGCCGCGAACAGCCGCGCCTCAACGGCGCCGCGCTGCTTCACCACGTATTGACTGGCTGAAAGCACGGCAGCCGCCAATGTTGCGAAGATCGCCAAGGCGACCATGATTTCCAGCAACGTGAAACCGCCCATGGACGACCAGGAGGGTCGGCTAACCATCGATCGCCACCTCGCCGAGGCCATCTCCGGACAGGCTTAGCCAGGTCCCATTGCTGGACTCAAACGTCAGGGTGAAGACACTGGTCTCGTCGTTGCTGAATATCAGTAATTGCGGCGGTCCTTCATCCGCGTCCAGGTCTACCGCATAGCCGTCATGCCGAAAACGCACCCGCACACTCAGGGGCCAGTCAGCAAGTTCCTTCACCGGCTCCCATCCATGAACACCCTTGCGCATCACCCGGTGGCCATCGGTACTCAGCCGCAAGCCGTACTCCTGGCCCTCGAATACCGCACGCTCGCGCAATTGATGGATCACCTGCACCATCGCCTCAGCCTCCTGCCTGACCTTGCGCGCGGGATTGCCCCCACCGGCGAAGGTCACCATGCCCAGCAAAAAGCCGACCATGACAATCACGATCATCAGCTCCAACAACGTGAATCCCCGGCAACGGTAGCCCACGGCTCAATGACCCCAATTACCGATTTCGGCGGCAAACCCCTCCCCACCCGCCACGCCATCGGCACCCAGGGAATACAGGTCGTAGGTACCATCGGCCGATCGCACACCCGGATTGATGTATTGATAAGGCGTGCTCCACGGGTCGACCGGCATGCTCTTGAGGTAACCCTGCGGGTTCCAGCCGCGTGCCGCGGGCAGTCCCGAGGGACGCTTGACCAACGCTTCCAGGCCTTGCTGGGTCGAAGGGTAATGGGTGTTGTCGAGGCGATACATTTCCAGGGCGGTAGCGATGGCCTGGATATCGATTCTGGCGGCGGTGACCTTGGCTTGATCAGGGCGGCTCATGAACTGCGGCACCACAATGGCCCCCAGCACGCCGATGATGACCACCACCACCATGATTTCGATCAGGGTAAAACCGCGTTGGCGCGACACCGCGCCCGTGGCGAGGGAGCTTGCTCCCGTTGGACGGCGTAGCCGTCCCATTTCGGGGCCGCTGCGCGCGCCTGCGGGAGCAAGCTCCCTCGCCACGCGTTCGTCTCGACGTTGTCTTGATGGGTCAGCTTGGCACTGGGAACGGAGGTTTTTGCGGACAGGTTGCATGGATCAATTCACCAATTGGTTGAGGCTGAGAATCGGGAGCAGGATGGCCATGACGATCAGCAGCACGACGCCGCCCATCAGCACCAGCATGGCCGGTTCGAATAGGCTCACCACCAGTGCAATGCGCGCGGCGAGGCTGCTTTCCTGTTGTTCGGCGGCCCGGGCCAGCATGCGGTCGAGTTCGCCAGCACGTTCACCGCTGGCGATCATGTGCAGCATCATCGGCGGGATGTCGCCGCTCTGTTCCAGACCACGGGTCAGCGTTGCGCCCTCGCGGACGGTACGAGCGACATCGACCATCCGCGCGCGGATGGTCAGGTTGCCGATGACCGCGGCGGCAATTTCCAGTGCGTCGACCAACGGCACGGCACTTTTACCGAGGATCGCCAGGGTGCTGGCAAACCGCGCAGCCTCCATGGCACGCAGCACTTCACCGATGACTGGCGCATTCAGCACCCAACGATGCCAGCGCAGGCGCCACTGCGGCTGATGCCAGCTCCAGCGCCACAGGCCGAACAGCGTGGCCAGCACGCTCATCAACAACAGGAAATGGTTACGCAGCCCGTTGCTCACGCCGATCAATGCCTGGGTCAGCCAGGGCAATGGCTGGCCGCTGTCGACGAAGATCTTCACCACATCCGGCACCACATAGCCGAGCAGAAAACCGACGATTGCCGTGCTGGCCAGCATCAGGATCAACGGGTACACCAGGGCCATCTGGATCTTTTGCCGCGAGGCCTGGCGGGCCTGTGTGTAGGCCGCCAATTGCTCCAGCACATGGCCCAAATGCCCCGAGCGTTCGCCGGCGGCCACGGTGGCACGGAACAACTCGGGGAAGGCCCTGGGAAATTGCCCCAGTGCCGAGGCCAGGGCCTGGCCTTCCATCACCCGGCTCCTGACTGCCGAGAGCAGGCCTGCGACCTTGCGTTTTGAGCTCTGTTTTGCCACCGCTTCGAGTGCTTCTTCCAGCGGCAACCCGGCCTGAACCAGCGTTGACAGTTGCAAGGTCAGTAGTGCCAGATCAGCCGCACTCAGACGCCCGGCACGGGGTTGTTTGCCCGAGCTGTTGCTGACTTTCACTTCGCTCAATGCTCGCGGCCACAGGCCACGTTCACGCAACAGTTGCCGCGCATGGCGGGGGCCATCGGCTTCCAGCCGCCCCTTGCAGGAACTGCCTTGGGCATCGTGGGCGCGATAATCGAAGGTCGGCACTGATCAGTCCTCCTGCGTCACACGGAGCAATTCGTCGAGGCTGGTCATACCGCCCAGCACCCGTTGACGCCCGTCGCGAAACAGACTGCGCGAAGCTTTGCGCGCCTCTTCAATCAGCAATTGTTCACTGGCGCCCTGATGGATCAGCGCCGAGACGCCGGGTGTCACGCTGATCAGTTCGTAAATGCCGATGCGCCCGCGATAGCCGTGCTGGCAGTGCTCACAGCCCGAGGCCTTGAACAGGGTGTGCGGCGTGGCGGTGTCGAGCCCCAGGCGCCGACAGGCCGCCGCATCAGCGATGTACGAAACCTTGCAATGAGGGCACAAGGTGCGCAGCAGGCGCTGGGCCAGGATGCCCACCAGCGAGGACGCCAACAGGTAGGCATCGACGCCCATGTCGACCAACCGCGTGACGGCGCCAACCGCACTGTTGGTGTGCAAGGTCGACAACACCAGATGCCCGGTCAAGGACGCCTGCACTGCGATCTCGGCGGTTTCGCGGTCGCGGATTTCACCGACCATCACCACGTCCGGGTCCTGACGCAAAATCGCCCGCAGGCCCCGGGCGAAGGTCATGTCGACTTTCGGATTGACCGGCATCTGGCCGACACCCGGCAGGTGATACTCAATCGGATCTTCGACCGTGAGAATGTTGCGGGTCTGGTCATTCAGACTGCTCAGCGCGGCGTACAGGCTGGTGGTCTTGCCGGAGCCGGTCGGCCCGGTCACCAACAGGATGCCGTGGGGCTTGTGCAACAACTGGCGCAAGGCCGCGAGGGTATCGTCCGGCATGCCCAGCCGATGCAGGTCGAGGCGCCCGGCCTGCTTGTCGAGCAGGCGCAACACCACCCGTTCACCGTGGGCCGAAGGCAGCGTCGAGACCCGCACATCGACTTCATGCCCGGCCAGGCGCAAGGCCATTCGCCCATCCTGGGGCACGCGCTTTTCCGCGATGTCCAGGCGCGCCATGACCTTGATCCGCGACACCAGCAGCGTCGCCAGCTCACGCTTGGGCCTGAGTATTTCTCGCAGTTGGCCATCCACCCGCATGCGCACCGACAGATACTGCTCGAAGGTTTCCAGGTGCACGTCCGAGGCGTGCTCGCGCACTGCTTCACCGAGCAGCGCGTTGATCAGGCGAATGATCGGAGCATCGCCCTGTTGCTCCAGCAGGTCGGCGGTTTGCGGCACCTGATCGACCAGGCTGAGCAAATCCAGTTCTTCGTCCAGTCCTTGGGCTACCTGCTCCACCGCGCTTTGCCCCTCGCGATAGGCTGCTGCCAGGCGCGAGGCGTATTCTTCGCCGTCGACGATGACAATCGGCAGCGTCGACCCGCACACCCGGTGCGCTTCCGCCAAGGCGGTGAGCGGCGCGTCGCTGCGCATGGCAAGGCGCAGCGACGCGCCGTCATGCTCCAGCAACACGCCAAAACGCCGGGCGAAGCCGAAGGGCAATTGCTCGCAGGGTTCGCTCATGGATTACTGCGCCTTGCTGCGCAAATCGAACACTGGCGCATCCGTGGCCGGTTCGAACAACCCGCGTGCCTCGGATGGCAGCAACAACGAGTTGTTTTCCCCCGCCCCTGATTTGCTCAAGTCACGCAGCGCGTTGTAACGCTGCTGGCTGACCTGGGACAGGTCTTCCTTGCTGCGCACGATGGTCGGCCGCAAGAACACCATCAGGTTGCTTTTGGTCTGGGTGTCACGGCTCCAGCGAAACATCGCGCCGAGGTAGGGAATGTCCCGCAACAGCGGCACGCCGCTTTTCTGGGTGCGCACGCTGTCCCTGATCAGGCCGCCGATCACGATGATTTCGCCATCGTCGGCGAGGATGGTGCTTTTGAGCGCTCGCTTGTTGGTGATCAGGTCCGAGGAATCAATGCCCGACACCGACGGTGCGATGTCCGACACTTCCTGCTCGACCTCCAGGCGCAACGTCGAGCCCTCGTTGATATAAGGCTTGATCTTCAGGCTGATGCCGACGTCCTTGCGCTCGACGGTGGTAAACGGATTCTCCGCGCCGTTGCTGTTGGTGGCATAGGAGCCGGTCTTGAACGGCACGTTCTGGCCGACGATGATTTCGGCTTCCTGATTGTCCAGGGTCAACAGGCTCGGCGTGGACAGCAGGTTGCTGTGGGTGTTGCGGGCCAGGGCCGAAATCAGCGCACCGAAGCGGTCGCCGCCCAGCTGCAGGATCGCCCCTTCCGGCGCCGATCTTTTCTCGTCGAAGCTCAGCCCACCGACAATCGGAATATCGGTGCCGGGAAAGTTTATGAAGCCCTTGGCGTCACCCGTGTTGAGGTTCCACTGCACGCCGACGGCCTCGGCGATGTCGCCGGAAATTTCGACGATGGCGGCATGGATCAATACCTGGGCCCGTGGCTGGTCCAGCTGACGCACGATGCTTTCGATGGTGCGCACCTGCGCCGGCTCGGCGATCAGTATCAGCGCGTTCTGGCTTTCATCGGCCTTGATCATGAAGGTTGCACCGCCGGACGTGTCCTTGGCGCTGCCGACGGCGGATGTCTGCTTCCTGCCCTGCCCCATCGACTCCAGAATCTCGGCCAACTGCTTGGCATCGCTGTGACGCAGGCGAATCACCCGGGCATTGTCGAGCGTGGTGGTGGCCGGCGTATCGAGACCTCGGGCCAGTTCGATCAAGCGCTGGCGAACGACCGGCGGGCCAATGAAAATCAGGCGATTGGTCCGGGTGTCGGCCAATACCTGTATCGCTGACTCGGCATTGCGCTTGCCCATGGAGGCCTCGATCACCGGCGCGACATCGCGCGCCTGGGCATGCTTGAGCTCAACCACCGCAGGCGGGTTGCTCTGGCCCAAGTCCAGTTCACGGATCACCCGGGCGATACGTTTCACATTGGCGGCCGTATCGGTCAGCACCAAGGCGTTGGCCGACACCGAAGGACCGATATAACCATTGGCTGAGACCAGCGGCCGTACCAGCCCGGCAATGTCGGAAGCGCTGCTGGTATTCAGGCCTATGACTTCGGTTACGAACTGCGACGCCGTGGTGGTTTTTACCGTGCCCTGGCCGGCCCGTGTCTTGGCCTCGGCGACCGGGGTGATGAGAATCCGGTCGCCCTCATCGATCACCGTAAAGTGATGGGCGTCGAGTACCGAATAGAACAACCGGCGCACCCCTTCACGATCGAGGGCCTGCCGGGACATGACGGTGATTCGACCGGAGACTTTGGGGTCCAGCACCACCGTGGTCCCCAGAATGTCGGAGATCTCTTCGACGATGTCGCGCAGCTCTGCGTTGTTCATCGCCAGCTGCCATTTTTCTTCGGCGCGAAGCGTGCCCGAAAAGGCTGCTGCCGCCAAAACGGCAAGCACAAGTATGCAGCGCAACCGATGCGCGCCGACGAAGCTGGTCATGAAATTCTTCACTCTGGTTGCCCGGGGAGCGGGCGTAAAAAACGCGTGGTCGTGGAAACCGGCTGGGAGTCGACGGCTGATTCGAGTCCCTTCAGAAAACGTGCGCCTGGGGGTACGAGCGTCAGCAGCTCTTCTCGCCCCTTGTTCCACAGTGCAACCTGGTGGTTCTCGATACGACGCAGGACGCTGCCGCCAGGCAAGCGCTCACCCACCTGATAGAGACGAGCACCCTGTGCATTGGCCAGTAGTGCCTTGGATAAACCGCTGCTGACAAAGCTCGCTTGCAACGTCAGCGGCTCGGCGCTAGGCCGCGGTACGGCCTGCGTCGTCAGGCCGAACACGATGGCAATCGATGCGGTTTCGAGCGGTTCACGCGTGGGCACCGTCAACTGGGTTGCAATGTCGGGCGACGGTGACGCCATTTGCTCGCGAAAATCCCTTTCCTGCCATGCCAGAAACACCGCGCCGCCCACTGGCAAAACGAGCCAGCAAGCGCTGATCAGGCATGCCCGAAAGCGCTGTCCGGAGAAGCTCGGAACCTTCATTTTCAACTCGCTACTCAACAGAAGCACCTGGCTTCAGGCGACCTTTTCCAGGGCGTCTGAAGCCAGTTGCGAGGACTTACAACTTGTCCCACGCCATGTGCCAGTGAGAACCGGCACCCGGCTCATAATGGCTGGCGGAAGGGCTGTACTGCTTGCAGTAACCCGACTCAGGGAAAGGCTTGCATTCAAAGACTTCGTCGGTCTTCGGTTGCAACACCTTGGTGCCGGCGGTATAGCCGCTGATGCCTTCAGGGAACACGAAATCGTATTCGATGCCCGCGCCTTCACCGGTTATCTGGGTGGTCTGGGTGTCCTGACGGGTGGTGCGGCCATCCAGGGTGGTGCCGACCAAGGTCAGTGTGTGTGCGCCAGGATTGCTGCGCACATCCAGAGACAGCCAGGTGGAGCCACTGGCTACTTGTGCGGACGTGGCACCTACCGGTTTGTTGTTCTGATCGAGCAAGGTCGCTTCGACGTTCATCGGGCGGTTCGAAATCATGCCGAACTCGACCTTGGCCCGGCCTTTATCCAGAACGTATTCGGCTTGCTGCGAGGCCACCGCCATGCGCGCAGCGGCGTCTTCCATCATGCCCAGTTGCACTTCGTAGCGAACTACGCCGCTTTCTTTTTGCACGTAGAGGCGGTTGGTGCCCTTGACCGGGACAACATCGCCGCTCTCGTCACGGATACCGGCGCGAACCAGGGTGTGGGTCTGGTTGATTTTTTCGGCCAGCTTGAACGCCCAGTTTTGCGGTGTGCCTTCCTCAGCGGTATCGATATTGATGACTACGCTGTAGTCCGGACTCTCACCCTTGGCGGTAAACGCGCGGGCCTTGACCTTGTCACCCACCAGCAACGTGGTCGATGGCGCAATACTGCCTACCGGAGACCAACCGCCCGGCAGGTCCGGTTCGGCAAGGATGTTCACGTCTGCGACGTTGTAAAACGCGGCGTCGGTGTCGCCGACGGTCCAGATGGCCAGGATGACGTGCTGGCCGGACTTGTCAGACGGGAGGGTGCAGTTGTGCTTGGCACCCGACGTCGGCAACTGGTTGGCGCCATCGACGGTGCAGAACGGCGTGCTTTCGAAGGTGGCGCGCTTGAGCGACTCGTTCTGGTTCCAGCCGTCGCGAGTAATGAAATACTCGTGCTTGGTAGCCGGATGGACAGCGGTGTAACGCCATTCGAAATCGATGTTGCGATCCTTGATTTCCGTCAGGTGCCAGCGGGTGGCGGACTGTGCATCCATGGCGGAAAACAGCGCGTGACCGCCGCTGGCGATCTTGCCATCGACCGGGCCCTGCATGGGAGCACCGCCGACGCCGGCCGGAAAGCCCTTGAAGGTTTCACCGACGCTCTGCGGCTCGTACTGCGCGCCACCGCAGTTGGTGTTCAAGCCTTTCTGACAGGCCAGTGCGCGTGACGGCGGAACGTCCAGATAGCCATGGGCGGAAGCGGTTTGAGAGGCCAACATTGCCGATAACAGGATCATCGATGAAGTGCAGGCCGTTAATGCACTTCTCTTATGGAATGTAATTTTCATGATCTATTCCAGACTACTTATTGAAAACAAGGCGCCTTGCAGGCGGCGATGTTTGCTTCGTTATTGTTCAACGCTGCGCTGAACAGGGGTCTGGAACCTTACTGGGATGACCAAGAGTTCTATGTAGGAGTAATCATCGAACCAAGCGGGAAAAGTCTGCTCATTCGACTTTCCGACAAGAAAGGAAACGCTTTACTCGGGCAGTTTTCTGTCGGGCATAAAAAAGCCTGTCCGGCACGAGGCGGGACAGGCTTCTGGAAACGGCGCTGACCGTTACTCGTGATACTGCGCCGACAATTCATGCACTGCGCGCAGGAACGCACCGGCGTGTTCCGGGTCGACTTCCGGTGTGATGCCATGGCCGAGGTTGAACACATGGCCGCTGCCCTTACCGTAGCTGGCGAGGATGCGGCCGACTTCGGTGCGAATGGCTTCCGGCTTGGCGTAAAGCACTGTCGGGTCCATGTTGCCTTGCAGCGCGACCTTGTCGCCGACACGGGTGCGGGCGCTACCGATGTCGCAGGTCCAGTCCAGGCCCAGTGCATCAGCACCGGCGTCGGCGATGCTTTCCAGCCACAGGCCGCCGTTTTTGGTGAACAGGATCACCGGCACCTTGCGGCCTTCGTGTTCGCGGATCAGGCCGCTGACGATTTTCTTCATGTAGGCCAGGGAGAATTCCTGATAGGCCGCCGCCGAGAGGCTGCCGCCCCAGCTGTCGAAAATCTGTACCGCCTGCGCACCGGCCATGATCTGGCCGTTGAGGTAGCTCGTAACCGTCTGCGCGAGCTTGTCCAGCAGCAGGTGCAAGGCTTGCGGGTTGTCGTAGAGCATGGTCTTGGTCTTGCGGTAGTCCTTCGACGAGCCGCCTTCGACCATGTAGGTCGCCAGGGTCCATGGGCTGCCGGCAAAGCCGATCAGCGGCACCCGGCCGTTCAGCTCGCGACGGATAGTGCTGACCGCGTCCATCACGTAACCCAGGTCTTTCTGCGGGTCAGGAATCGGCAGGGCTTCGATATCAGCCAGGGTGCTGACGACTTTCCTGAAGCGTGGACCTTCGCCGGTCTCGAAGTACAAGCCTTGGCCCATGGCATCCGGGATGGTCAGGATGTCGGAGAAGAGGATCGCCGCGTCCAGTTGTGGATAGCGGTCGAGCGGTTGCATCGTGACTTCGCAAGCGAACGCCGGGTTCATGCACAGGCTCATGAAATCGCCGGCCTTGGCACGGCTGGCGCGGTATTCAGGCAGGTAGCGACCGGCCTGACGCATCATCCATACAGGAGTGACGTCAACGGGTTGCTTGAGCAGGGCGCGCAGGAAACGGTCGTTCTTCAGGGCAGTCATGTCGGCATCCGGAAAAAAAGTGCGGACATTTTCTCAGAGCCGGGCGCAAAAGGCACGGATGCAGGTCAGCCTTTTGTCTATCGGGTCAATTTGTCGCGGTGGAATATATCTTTGCAACACCACAAATCACTGTAGGAGCCGACTTGCTGGCGATGCAGACGACGCGGTGTATCAGGTACACCGCGTTATCGTTCATCGCCAGCAAGCCGGCTCCTACAGGGTCAGGCGTGGATTAGACGCCCAGATAATCCAGGATCCCTTCGGCGGCATTACGGCCTTCGAAGATCGCCGTCACCACAAGGTCCGAACCGCGCACCATGTCGCCACCGGCGAAGATTTTCGGGTTGCTGGTCTGGTGCTTGTATTGACCTTGCTCGGGCGCCACGACGCGGCCCTGGCTGTCGGTCTGGATCTCGAACTGCTCGAACCACGGCGCCGGGCTCGGACGGAAACCGAACGCGATGACCACGGCATCGGCCGGGATGATCTCTTCGGAACCCGGGATCGGCTCGGGGCTGCGACGGCCACGGGCATCCGGCTCGCCGAGACGGGTCTCGACCACCTTCACGCCTTCGACCTTGTCTTCACCAACGATGGCAATCGGCTGGCGGTTGTAGAGGAATTTCACGCCTTCTTCCTTGGCGTTCTTCACCTCTTTGCGCGAGCCAGGCATGTTCGCTTCGTCACGACGATAGGCGCAGGTCACCGACTTGGCGCCCTGGCGGATCGACGTACGGTTGCAGTCCATCGCCGTGTCGCCGCCGCCGAGAACCACGACCTTCTTGCCTTTCATGTCGACGAAATCTTCCGGCGACTTTTCAAAGCCCAGGTTGCGGTTGACGTTGGCGATCAGGAAGTCCAGCGCGTCGTACACGCCCGGCAGGTCTTCACCGGCAAAGCCGCCCTTCATGTAGGTGTAGGTGCCCATGCCCATGAATACCGCATCGTATTCTTCGAGCAGTTGCTCCATGGTCACGTCCGTGCCCACCTCGGTGTTGAGGCGGAACTCGATACCCATGCCAGTGAAGACTTCGCGGCGATTGCTCAGCACGGTCTTTTCCAGCTTGAACTCGGGGATACCGAAGGTCAGCAGGCCACCGATTTCCGGGTTCTTGTCGAACACTACCGGGGTCACGCCGCCGCGCACCAGCACGTCGGCACAGCCCAGACCCGCAGGCCCGGCACCGATGATCGCGACACGCTTGCCGGTCGGCTTGACCTTGGACATGTCCGGACGCCAGCCCATGGCGAACGCGGTGTCGGTGATGTACTTCTCCACCGAACCGATGGTCACCGCGCCGAAGCCGTCGTTGAGGGTGCAGGCACCCTCGCACAGACGGTCCTGCGGACACACCCGGCCGCAGACTTCCGGCAGGGTGTTGGTCTGGTGCGACAGCTCGGCGGCCTGGAGGATGTTGCCCTCGGCCACCAGCTTCAGCCAGTTGGGAATGAAGTTGTGCACCGGGCACTTCCATTCGCAATACGGGTTACCGCAACCCAGGCAACGGTGGGCCTGGTCGGCCGACTGCTGGGGTTTGAAGGGTTCGTAGATTTCCACGAACTCTTTCTTGCGTTGACGCAACAGTTTCTTCTTCGGATCCTTGCGCCCGACCTCGATGAACTGGAAGTCATTATTCAGACGTTCAGCCATTTTAAAACCTCATCAAACTCTTCAGGCGCATATCACTGCGGGTTGGCACGGGTGCTGGAAAGCAACGACTTCAGGTTGGCAGCCTTGGGCTTGACCAGCCAGAAACGACGCACGTAATCATCGAGGTTTTCGGCGAGCTCACGACCCCACTCGCTGTCGGTTTCCTCGACGTACTCGTTCAGCACGCGTTGCAAATGGCTACGGTAGGCTTCCATCGCCTCGCCGCTGATCCGCTGGATTTCCACCAGTTCGTGGTTGACCCGGTCAACGAAGCTGTTGTCCTGGTCGAGCACGTAGGCGAAACCGCCGGTCATGCCAGAGCCGAAGTTGTAACCGGTCTTGCCCAGGACGCAGACGAAACCACCGGTCATGTACTCGCAGCAGTGATCGCCAGTGCCTTCCACTACGGTGTGGGCACCGGAGTTACGCACGGCGAAACGCTCGCCAGCGGTACCCGCGGCGAACAGCTTGCCGCCGGTAGCGCCGTACAGGCAGGTGTTGCCGATGATGGCACTGTCCTGGGTACGGTAGACGCTGCCCTTCGGCGGAACGATCACCAGCTTGCCGCCGGTCATGCCCTTGCCGACGTAGTCGTTGGCGTCGCCTTCCAGGTACATGTTCAGGCCGCCGGCGTTCCACACGCCGAAGCTCTGCCCGGCCGTGCCTTTGAAGCGGAAGGTGATCGGTGCGTTGGCCATGCCCTGGTTGCCGTGCTTGCGCGCGATTTCGCCGGAGATCCGTGCGCCGATGGAACGGTCGCAGTTGCAGATTTCCAGGTCGAATTCGGCGCCGCTCAGGTCGTTGATTGCCGAGGTGGCCATGTCGACCATTTTCTCGGCCAGCAGGCCCTTGTCGAACGGCGGGTTGCGTTCCACGCCGCAGAACTGCGGTTTGTCCGCCGGCACGTGGTCGCTGCCCAGCAACGGAGTCAGGTCCAGGTGATGCTGCTTGGCGGTCTGGCCTTCGAGGATTTCCAGCAGATCGGTGCGACCGATCAGCTCTTCGAGGGAGCGCACGCCCAGCTTGGCCAGCCACTCACGGGTTTCTTCGGCGACGTAGGTAAAGAAATTCACCACCATGTCGACGGTACCGATGTAGTGATCCTTGCGCAGCTTCTCGTTCTGGGTTGCAACGCCGGTGGCGCAGTTGTTCAGGTGGCAGATGCGCAGGTATTTGCAGCCCAGGGCGATCATTGGCGCGGTGCCGAAGCCGAAGCTCTCAGCGCCGAGAATGGCTGCCTTGATCACATCGAGGCCGGTTTTCAGGCCGCCGTCGGTCTGAACCCGGACTTTGCCGCGCAGATCGTTACCGCGCAGGGTCTGGTGGGTTTCGGCCAGGCCGAGTTCCCACGGAGCGCCCGCGTATTTGATCGAGGTCAGCGGCGATGCACCGGTACCGCCGTCGTAGCCGGAGATGGTGATCAGGTCCGCGTAGGCCTTGGCCACACCGGCGGCGATGGTGCCGACGCCCGCTTCCGCTACCAGCTTCACCGAGACCAGTGCCTTCGGGTTGACTTGTTTCAGGTCGAAAATCAGCTGCGACAAGTCTTCGATCGAGTAGATGTCATGGTGCGGCGGCGGCGAAATCAGGGTCACGCCCGGCACTGCGTAACGCAGCTTGGCGATCAGACCGTTGACCTTGCCGCCTGGCAATTGACCGCCCTCGCCCGGCTTGGCGCCCTGGGCGACCTTGATCTGCAGCACTTCAGCGTTGACCAGGTATTCCGGGGTCACACCGAAACGACCGGTCGCCACTTGCTTGATTTTCGAGCTCTTGATGGTGCCGTAGCGTGCCGGGTCTTCACCGCCTTCACCGGAGTTGGAACGCGCACCCAGGCGGTTCATGGCTTCGGCCAGGGCTTCGTGAGCTTCCGGCGACAGGGCGCCCAGCGAGATACCGGCGGAGTCGAAGCGCTTGAGCACCGATTCCAGCGGTTCGATCTCGCTGATGTCCAATGGAGTGTCGAGGGTTTTGACTTTCAGCAGGTCACGGATCATCGACACCGGGCGGTTGTCCACCAGCGACGTGTATTCCTTGAACTTGCTGTAGTCGCCCTGCTGCACGGCGGCCTGCAGGGTGTTGACCACGTCCGGGTTGTAGGCGTGGTACTCGCCACCGTGGACGAACTTCAGCAGGCCACCCTGCTGGATCGGCTTGCGCGGGCTCCAGGCTTCGGTAGCGAGGGCTTTCTGCTCGGCTTCGATGTCGACGAAACGCGCACCCTTGATACGGCTTGGCACGCCACGGAAGCTCAGGTTGCAGACTTCCTCGGACAGGCCGATGGCCTCGAACAACTGCGCACCACGGTACGAAGTAATGGTCGAGATGCCCATCTTCGACAGGATCTTGAGCAAGCCCTTGGTGATGCCTTTACGGTAGTTCTTGAACACCTCGTAGAGGTCGCCCAAGACTTCACCGGTACGGATCAGGTCGCCCAGCACTTCGTAGGCCAGGAACGGATAAACGGCAGAGGCGCCGAAACCGATCAACACGGCGAAGTGATGCGGATCGCGAGCGGTCGCGGTTTCCACCAGGATGTTGGAGTCGCAACGCAGGCCTTTTTCGGTCAGGCGGTGGTGCACCGCGCCGGTAGCCAGGGAAGCGTGGATCGGCAGCTTGCCCGGAGCAATGTGACGGTCACTCAGCACGACCTGGGTACGACCGGCGCGCACGGCTTCTTCAGCCTGATCGGCGACGTTGCGGATTGCCGCTTCGAGGCCGACGCTTTCGTCGTAGTTGAGGTCGATGATCGCGCGTTCGAAGCCCGGACGATCGAGGTTCATCAGCGAGCGCCACTTGGCCGGGGAAATGACCGGCGAGCTGAGGATCACGCGCGAAGCGTGTTCCGGCGACTCCTGGAAAATGTTGCGCTCGGCACCGAGGCAGATTTCCAGCGACATGACGATGGCTTCACGCAGCGGGTCGATCGGCGGGTTGGTGACCTGCGCGAACTGCTGGCGGAAATAGTCGTACGGCGTGCGCACGCGCTGGGACAGCACGGCCATCGGCGTATCGTCGCCCATCGAGCCCACGGCTTCGTAGCCTTGCTCGCCGAGTGGACGCAGCACCTGGTCGCGCTCTTCGAACGTGACCTGGTACATCTTCATGTATTGCTTGAGCTGATCGACGTCGTAGAACGCCGAACCGTGGTCGTTGTCTTCCATGGTCGCCTGGATGCGCAGGGCATTCTTGCGCAGCCATTGCTTGTACGGATGACGGGACTTCAGACGGTTGTCGATCGCATCGGTGTCGAGGATCTGACCGGTTTCGGTGTCCACGGCAAAGATCTGGCCAGGGCCAACGCGACCCTTGGCGATCACGTCTTCAGGCTGGTAGTTCCAGACACCGATTTCCGAAGCCAGGGTGATGAAACCGTTCTTGGTGGTGACCCAGCGCGCCGGACGCAGACCGTTCCGGTCGAGCAGGCACACCGCGTAGCGACCGTCGGTCATTACCACGCCGGCCGGGCCGTCCCACGGTTCCATGTGCATCGAGTTGTATTCGTAGAACGCACGCAGATCCGGGTCCATGGTCTCGACGTTCTGCCACGCAGGCGGAATGATCATCCGCACGCCACGGAACAGGTCGATGCCACCGGTGACCATCAGCTCAAGCATGTTGTCCATGCTCGAGGAGTCGGAACCGACGCGGTTGACCAGCGGGCCGAGTTCTTCCAGGTCCATCAGATCGTTGGTGAACTTGGTGCGACGGGCCACGGCCCAGTTGCGGTTGCCGGTGATGGTGTTGATCTCGCCGTTGTGCGCCAGGAAGCGGAACGGTTGGGCCAGCGGCCATTTCGGCAGGGTGTTGGTGGAGAAGCGCTGGTGGAACACGCAAATCGAGGTTTGCAGGCGCTCATCGCTCAGGTCCGGATAGAAGGCGGTCAAGTCCGCCGGCATCATCAGGCCTTTGTAAATAATGGTCTTGTGCGAAAAGCTGCAGACGTAGTGGTCGGTGTCAGCGGCGTTGGCCACGGACGAGCGACGACGGGAGGTGAACAGCTTGACGGCCATGTCCTGATCGCTCAGGCCTTCACCGCCGATGAACACCTGCTCGATCTGCGGCAGGCGCTCAAGGGCCAGGCGGCCGAGGACGCTGGTGTCGATCGGCACTTTGCGCCAGCCGACCAGCTGCAGGCCAGCGGCGAGGATCTCGCGGTTCATGTTCTCGCGAGCGGCTTCGGCTTTGACCGGGTCCTGGTTGAAGAAGACCATGCCCACGGCATATTGCTTGGGCAGTTCGACGCCGAAGGTTTCCTGGGCGATGGCTCGCAGGAACACGTCCGGCTTCTGAATCAGCAGACCGCAACCGTCACCGGTCTTGCCGTCGGCATTAATCCCACCGCGGTGGGTCATGCAGGTCAGGGCCTCGATGGCCGTTTGCAAAAGGGTATGACTGGGCTCGCCCTGCATATGGGCTATCAGGCCGAAACCGCAGTTATCCTTGAATTCATCTGGTTGGTACAGACCTGCTTTCATAGACACTTTCTCACCAGGCTGCCTCTTTTCGAGGCAAATTTCTTTTCAATTCAACCACTTGCATTCCGCGCCGAACGTACGCCGGCTTAGCGGGGGCAAAAGGGTGGTCATTGTACACAGCGACACAGAGGCTCACAAATTTGACGACGAAATGTCGCAAATTCATGTCGCATTTGTGAAAGGTTTAAAGCGATCTGCTGTGCTAGTCAAAACTTTTTTAATTTTGACCGCAACGACTCAAAGACTACTGTAACGCAGACACCACAAGGCACGCAGCCTGGAAGGCGGCGCGCACTCGTAGAAATTTTTGAGGTGCTTGGAGAGGCGGCCTGGGTAAGGCCGCCGAATCTTCAGCGAGTTGTTGCCAGTTCCTGTTGGACGCTGGCGACAGTGCGAGGCCAAGGTTTACCAGCCTGAACCTTCGCTGGCAAGGCCTTGATGGCAGAAACGGCTGCATCACGATTGGCGAAGTTGCCGTAGGTGATCACGTAGAGCGGCTTGCCGTTGAGGACTTTCTTGAAGTAACGGTACTCGCCGCCCTGCTCCTTGACGAAGCTTTGCGCGCTCGCCTCAGAACTGGTACCAAGGATCTGCACCACGTAGTTGCCCGGTGCCTGACCGGCGTACCAGGTACCACCGGCCGCTTTGGCCGCCGGGGCTGGTTTCTCGGCTGGCTTGGCTGGCGCAGCAACGACCGGCTTGGCTGGCGCTGGAGCAGGCTTGGCCACTGGAACCGGCGCTGGCTTGGCGGTAGCGACCTGAGTTGGCGCAGGCGTCGGCTTGGCCGCAGGTGTCGGCGCAGGGCCGGCAGGAA
The DNA here is from genome assembly GCF_034009455.1 of Pseudomonas sp. P5_109. Classification (NCBI taxonomy): domain Bacteria; kingdom Pseudomonadati; phylum Pseudomonadota; class Gammaproteobacteria; order Pseudomonadales; family Pseudomonadaceae; genus Pseudomonas; species Pseudomonas sp. P5_109. The sequence continues at coordinate 449,977 of NZ_CP125380.1, read as the reverse complement.
CGCCCACAGGTGGCGCAGTGGTGGTCACCGTCGGCGGCGTAGCGCTGGAACCTTCAACCGGCACGCCATCATCGCCTTCGGTGATGCCGCCCGCGGCTTCAGCCAGTGGACCACGCATGACTGGTTGCGAGTTACCGACCAACGGCAATGGCATCGGCTGTGTATTGCCAGCGAATTCGACGGCTGGAGCACCGCCATTAGCTGTTGGCTGACCCTGACCAAGCGGCAGTTGCGCCTGTTCGTTGGCCGGTGCACCCGTGGTCGGTGCCTTGCTGCGACCCGGCATCAACCAGGCGGCAGCTACCGCGACCACGACCACGGCGGAAATCGCCAATACGTGTTTCTTCGGCATATTGAACCCCATTTTTGGACGCTTGACCGCTGAGCGGCTGGCGATCATGGCTTCGATCATTGCATCGCGGGCGACCTGATTGATGCTGCCAGGCCAACCTTCGGAGCTTTCGTGAATATCAGAGATCTGATCCGCGGTGAAAAGTTCGATACCGCGACCAGCGCCTTCGAGCCGCTGCTCCAGATATTCGCGGGTTTCTTCCTCGGTGTAGGGCTGCAGCTCGATGACATGGAAGCGCTCTTCCTCGAGATGCAAAGCCTCAAGCTGGGCAATCAGCGAGGTTTCACCGAACAGGAATACGTGCGGGCGACCTTCAGGCGCGCCGGCCCCCAGGATCATCAGCGCCTCGAGCGCGGACTCGTCGAGTTGCTCGGCGTCATCGACCAGCAGATAGACTTCCTGCCCGGTCAGGGCAAGCTGCACCACCTGGGCCAAAATGGCGTCGGCATCAGCCTGGGCGACGTTCAGCGCCTGGGCTACCTGACGCAGCACCCCGGCCGCATCGCCAGCGCCGCGGGCGGACACCACCACACTCTGTACCGACTGCTTGTTGGTACTGGCGACCAGGGCCTGGCGCAACAGGGTCTTGCCACTGCCCTCGGGACCCGTGACCACCAGCAGCAACTGGCTGTAACGGGCCAGGTGATGCAACTGCCCCAGCACGGGTTTGCGCTGGGCCGGAAAAAATTTGAAGCCAGGCACCCGTGGAGCAAAAGGGTCATGACTCAACTGGAAATGGCCGAGGAAAGCCTCGTCGGCATGCAAACTAGTCATCGCGTTCTTATTAACCTTTAAGCTGGGCCAGGGCGCGGTAGTCTGCCCCCAGCGTGGCCTGTAGAACCTCTTTCGGATAATCGTCGGTCACCACCGCTTCACCCATGCGGCGCAGCAGCACCAGGCGCAAACGACCGTCGATCACTTTTTTATCAATGGACATATGTTCGAGGAAATCGGCTTCTGTCATCTCTTCTGGCGGAATGACCGGCAGTCCCGCACGCTGGAACAGTCGAATGCCGCGATCGCGCTCTTGCTCGCTGATCCAGCCCAGTCGCGTGGACATTTCCAGCGCCATTACGGTGCCAGCAGCCACCGCTTCACCATGAAGCCACACACCATAGCCCATGTGGGTTTCGATGGCGTGGCCAAACGTGTGACCCAGGTTCAATGTGGCACGAACGCCCGTCTCTTTTTCATCGGCACCGACCACCGCCGCCTTGGCCGCGCAGGAACGCTCGATGGCGTAGGTCAGGGCTGGCTGGTCCAGACTGCGCAGGCGATCGACATTGTCTTCGAGCCAGGTCAGGAACGGCTCATCACAGATCAACCCGTACTTGATGACTTCAGCCAACCCGGCGGACAGTTCGCGCGCCGGCAGGGTATTGAGGCTGGCGGTATCGATCAGCACCACGTTCGGCTGATAGAAGGCGCCGACCATGTTCTTGCCCAGCGGATGGTTGATCCCGGTCTTGCCGCCCACCGAGGAGTCGACCTGCGACAGCAACGTGGTTGGAACCTGGATGAAATCGACGCCGCGCTGGTAGCAGGCAGCGGCGAAGCCGGCCATGTCACCGATCACACCGCCACCGAGGGCGATCACCGTGGTGCGGCGGTCATGCCGTGCAGTCAGCAGGCCGTCGAAAATCAGTTGCAGGGTTTCCCAGGTCTTGAAGGCTTCGCCGTCGGGCAGCACCACGGAAATCACCGAGAACTGCGCCAGGCTGCGGGTCAGACGCTCCAGATAGAGCGGCGCAACAGTCTCGTTGGAGATGATTGCTACCTGCCGTCCGCGAATGTGCGGGGCCAGCAGCTCAGGCTGATCCAACAAACCTTCGCCAATATGAATCGGGTAGCTGCGCTCGCCTAGATCGACCTTGAGTGTCTGCATGTGTCCCCACAGTGAAGATGAATCAGGCGTCCTGCCTTGAATTAACGAATGTCCACGGCCTCTGCTGGTGTGACGCCGTCCGGTAGCCATGCGCCACAACCTTGCGCGATCATGGCGGGACGCCGAGGATAGCGCATTTCGCCCGGCGCTTTAACGGGGTGGCAACTGCTGCAGGCGCTCTAGAATGTCGAGTACGACCATTCGCGGCGGCCGCTCATCGGTTTCGACCACCAGGTCGGCAATTTCCCGATAAAGCGGATCGCGGATCGCCAACAGATCCCGAAGGGTCTTGGCCGGATCGGCAGTACGCAGCAATGGCCGATTGCGGTCGCGGGCCGTGCGGCCGACCTGCTGCTCGACTGAGGCATGCAGATAAACCACTCGCCCACCGGCATGCAGTGCCCGACGATTGGCTTCGCGCATGACCGCGCCACCACCTGTCGCCAACACCACACCGTCGTAATCGCACAGCTCGGCAATCATTGCCTGCTCGCGATCACGAAAGCCCGGTTCGCCTTCTTTATCGAAGATCCATGGGATATTGGCGCCCGTGCGCAATTCAATTTCCTTATCGGAATCTTTGAATGGCAGGCGCAGCTCTTTGGCCAGCAACCGGCCGATGGTGCTTTTTCCAGCGCCCATCGGTCCAACAAGAATCAAATTTCGCACAGAATCAATGACTCACAGCAATCGCCTGATTGTTCATGATACGCGGAGTGAGGAACACCAGCAGCTCGGATTTTTTCTCCGAAACCACATCACGCCGGAAAAGGCGGCCAAGATACGGCACATCGCCAAGAAATGGCACCTTATCTACAACCTTGCTCTGGGTATTTGAGAAAACTCCGCCAATGACGATGGTCTCGCCATCGTTGACCAGGACCTTGGCGTTGACTTCGTTTTTCTTGATGGGTGGTACATCCTGGACCTTGTTCAGGTAGTCCGGTTCGTCCTTGGTCACCTTGACCTCCATGATGATCCGGTTGTCGGGCGTGATCTGCGGCGTCACCTCCAGCGACAGCGACGCCTCCTTGAACGACACCGAGGTCGCGCCACTGGAGCTGGCCTCCTGGTAGGGAATCTCGGTGCCCTTGAGGATTTTGGCGGTTTCCTTGTCGGACGTGACCACCTTGGGTTGCGAGACGACTTCCCCGTTGCCGGTTTTCTCCATGGCTGACAGCTCCAGGTCCAGCAAGACGTTATCGGTGATGAACGCGATGCCGATCCCCGAGGTGTTATTGACCGCGCCCATGTCGACGAACGGTGAGTTGGTACTGGTACTGCCGGGCGTGCCGATGGTCGACGAGGCATTGAGCCCGTTATTGACCCCGGAAGTGTTCCAGTTCCCTTTCCGTACCGAACCGCCCCAGCGCACCCCGAGGCTTTTGTCATAGTCGACGTTGGCTTCGACGATTCGCGCCTCGATCATGACCTGACGCACCGGAATATCCAGCTGCGTGACGATCCTGCGCAACTCATCAAGCCGGTCCTGGGTCTGGTAGGCAATGATGTTGTTGGTGCGCTCATCGACGGTGATCGACCCCCGCTCGTCGGGTTTCGCTTCGGCACTGGTCACCGACTGGAAGAGCTTGGCAATGTCCGCCGCCTTGGCGTAATTGACCTGCAACAGCTCCCTGCGCAACGGCGCCAAATCGGCGATCTGCTTTTGTGATTCCAGTTCCTGACGCTCACGGGCAGCAATCTCATCGGCCGGCGCAACAAGCAGGACATTGCCGATCTTGCGCTTATCCAGCCCCTTGGTTTTAAGCACCAGATCCAGCGCCTGATCCCACGGCACGTTCTGCAAGCGCAGGGTAATTCCCCCCTGCACCGTATCGCTGGCCACCAGGTTGAGGTTGGTGAAATCGGCGATCAGTTGCAGCACCGAACGCACATCGATGTCCTGGAAGTTCAGCGAAAGCTTCTCGCCGCTATAGACCTGTTGCCCGGCATTGCGCTTTTGCAGGTCGTCGACCGTCGCCGGGCGTACGCTGACCGTGAGCTTGCTGTCAGTCTGATAGGTCGAATAATCGAACGCGCCACCGGGCTCGATGCTGATGATGGCTCGATCGCCGCTCGCGCTGGCATTGACGTACTGCACTGGCGTGGCGAAATCCTTCACATCCAGACGCACACGCAACGGCTCGGGCAATCGGGTCTTGGCAAACCCGACAAGGATCTTGCCGTCGCGCTTCTGGATGTCGGGCGCTATCGACGGATCCGACAAGTCGATCACCACATTGCCCTCGCCCTGTGTGCCTCGCTGAAAATCCACCCCCCGTATGGCCTTGCCCGGCGTTGCAGCGGCTCGTGCCGGAACCGGCATTGCCGTGGCCGACGGCTTGATACCCTGCCCGACAACCACCAGCAGATTGTTGCCTTCAATTCGTGAGTCGTAGGAGGCTGGCTGGCTCAGGTTGATGATCAATCGCGTACGGTCCCCGGCCTCCACCACCGTTGCACTGCGGGCATTTCCGCTGCCCAGATCGCGAGTCTTGCTGGCCAGCTGGCTGGCGACACCCGGCAAGTCCAGCGCAATCCGGGCCGGCGACTCCGTCATGTATCCGTGGGGTACCGGAGGCGGTTCATCGAACGACAACTTCAACTCGACACGGTCTCCCGGCAGCGCGGCGACATCCAGCGCCTTGAGATTGACCGCTTGTACCATCGGCGACAACATCGCTATCCATAGCGAAAGGCCGACGGTGGAGAAAATCCTGTTCATTTTTCGAGTTCCACTATGAGTGCTCTTTCAAAGGGATGGTCCGGGGGCGCTCCAACCACGCGCCCTGACCATCAGGGACAATTTCCACCACATCGACCTGCGAGCCACTGATCGCAACGATCCGTCCGTCGTTGCGCCCAAGGTAATCACCGACTTTCAGCCGGTGCACCCCGCCCGCCCCGCGCAGCAGGACATAGGAGCCCGCCGCATTGGAAAGGGTGCCGACCATTTCAAACTGCTCGATGTTGAAACCCTCGAGGTATTGCCTGACCCGATCAGGGTCGGGCTTGACGTTATGTGATCCCTTGCGTCGAGCCGCCAGGTCAGTGCTGATCTGCGGCGAAAACGGGCTGCGCAGATTCGCCGCGTTGTAGGTGAACGCCGGGTAAGACCGGATTACCGGCGTTGGTTCAATCCTGCCCGGCCCGCGCAGGCGCATTTCGCTCATGTACTCATCCAGATCGTCGTAGTCATCGCCTGCGCCACAACCGGACAGGGCAGACAGCAGCAGCACCGCCGAAAAACAACGTGCCAGGCTCATTGATGCTGCCCCTTGTCGCTGTAGCGGTAGGTCTTGGCGAGGATGCTCAAGCGCAGTTTTGGAGCACCCTGGGGGCTGACGGGGGCAAGGTCGAAATCGTGCAGGGTGACGATTCGCGGCAACCCGGCCACACCACTGACGAAGGTGGCCAGGTCGTGGTAATCGCCGCTGACCGTGATCTGGATCGGCAATTCGACGTAGAACGGTTGGGCAACCTCCGGCAGCAGCTTGATCTCTTCGAACTCAAGGCCGCTGGCCAGACCGGTACGGGTGATGTCTTCCAGCAAGCCGGGCACTTCGGTGTCGCCGGGCAGTTGCCGCAATAGCACGCCGAAGGCGTTCTCCATCTCCTTCAATTGCCGGGTGTAGAGATCCAGATTCGCCGCCATGCGGGCTTTGTCAGCGAACTGTTCCTTGAGCATCGACTCTTCCTCACGCTTGAGATCGAGCTGGCTCTGAAGGTCGCGCGTGGAAAAGTTGTAGCCCAGGACCAGCACCAGAAGCATGAGTAAACCAGCCACCAGAAACTTGATCGCCAGCGGCCAGGAACCCATGTTGCTGGTATCGAGCTCACTGATGTCGATCTTGCGCAGCCCTTCGAACCATTCGGATGGACTCATTGCCCCCCCTCCGGTGCCGGAGGCTGGGTCTGGCGAACGGTCAACTGGAAGACATTGGCCTGCGCCACCTGACCGGCAGCTGCGGCCTTGACTTCAGTCAGGCTCGGCGCATCGAACCAGTCTGATGCCTCGAGATTGCGCATCAACTCTGAAACACGATTGTTCGATTGCGCGGCGCCGGTGATGGACAAGGTCTTTGCGGTCATTTTCACTTCGGTGAAATACACGCCTTCGGGCAGGGCTCGCGCCAACTGGTCAAATATTCGCCCGCTGACTTGGCGATTGCCTTGCAGGTCCTGGATGATGCGCATGCGCTCGACCAGTTGCTGACGATGCGTCTTGAGGTCATTGATCTGTGTGATTCGCTCATCGACCACAGCGATTTGCTTGCCGATATAGTCGTTACGGGCGATTTGCCGGTCGATGACACCGCTGATGACCTGGTTGGCAACCAGCACCACGCCGATCATGCCCACCGTTGCAGCCACCAGAACCAGCAGGAAGCGCTTGCGGCGGGCTTCACGCCGCTCTTCGCGCCAAGGTAGAAGGTTGATCCGGGCCATCAGTCAAAGCTCCTGAGGGCAAGACCACAGGCGATCATCAGCGCCGGGGCATCACTCGCCAGGGCAGCACCATTGACCTTGCTGCCCAGAGTCATGTCGCAGAAAGGATTCGCGACCTGGGTCGGCGTGCCCAATTGCCGCTCGATCAAACGGTCCAGCCCCGGGATCGCCGCGGTACCGCCGGCCAGCAGGATATGGTCGACGGCGCTGTACTGGCCGCTGGCAAAGAAGAACTGCAGCGAGCGCGACACCTGCTGCACCAGTGCCTCTTGAAATGGCTGCAAGACTTCACGGGAATAGTCATCAGGCAGGCCGCCCTTCCTTTGCACCAGACCCGCCTGCGCCAGTGTCAGGCCATAGCGACGCTGGATTTCCTCGGTCAGCTGCCGACCGCCGAACAGTTGTTCACGGGTGTAGATAATCCGCCCGCTGTGCAGCACGCTCAGGGTGGTCATGGTGGCGCCGATGTCCACCACGGCGACCGTCAAAGGCTCCCCGGAGACCGCGAGCCGAGTGGCCAGCAACCCGAATGAGCGCTCCAGCGCGTAGGCCTCGACATCGACCACCCGAGCGGTCAGCCCCGCCAGGGTCAGGGCGGCCTCGCGGACTTCGACGTTTTCCTTGCGACAAGCGGCGAGCAGCACGTTGACGCGTTCCGGGTTGCGCACGGAGGTGCCCAGGACTTCAAAGTCGATCGCGACTTCATCCAGGGGATAGGGAATGTATTGATCGGCCTCGATCTTCAGCTGGTTTTCCATCTCGTCTTCGCCAAGCCCGGCATCCATCTCGATGATCTTGGTGATCACCGCCGAGCCTGCCACGGCCACGGCCACGTTCTTGAGGCCGGTTCTGGCCCTGGCCAGCGCGCGCGAGAGGGCCAGCCCCACGCCTTCGAGTTCAGCGATGTTCTTTTCGACCACCGCGCCGACGGGCAACGGCTCGACCGCATAAGCCTCGACCCGGTAGCGCTCACCTTGACGGCTCAATTCCAGAAGCTTCACCGAGGTGGAGCTGATATCGATTCCGAGGAGCGTACTGGTTTTTTTGTTGAAGAGTCCTGGCACTACCAATTCCCTATGACTTTCCGTGAGTTACGGACTGTGCAATGTCCATTGCGTTCAATCCGCCCGTCTTGACAGAAGCGTCGGCCACGCTCCCGATCAGAAAAATGCTTATAATGCCCAGCGTTTTTTTCCGCATTTGCTCAAGCGCGGGTCGTTCTCATTTAGCCTGAGCCCTGTAGCCCAATTCATTTTTGCCCTGGATATCCAAAAGCCTTGATTCGTCTGCTGAAGTTTTTCGGTTGGTCCATCGTCGCGGTTTTCTGCGGACTCCTTCTGGGTCTGAGCGGGGCGTACCTCTACCTTAGTCCCGGGCTGCCGTCCGTGGAGGCGCTGAGAAGCATCCAGTTGCAGATCCCTTTGCGGGTCTACAGCAGCGATAACAAGTTGATCGCAGAATTCGGCGAAATGCGCCGCACACCGATCCGTTTCGCCGACATTCCCCCCAACTTCATCAATGCGTTACTAAGTGCTGAAGACGACAATTTCGCCAACCACTACGGCGTCGATCCGAGCAGCCTGATGCGTGCCGCGACCCAGCTGGTAAAAAGCGGACACATCCAGTCTGGCGGCAGCACGATCACCATGCAGGTGGCGAAGAACTTCTTCCTGAGCAGCGAACGCAGCTTTTCGCGCAAGACCACCGAGATCCTGCTGGCCCTGCAGATCGAACGGCAGCTGACCAAGGACGAGATCCTTGAGCTGTACGTCAACAAGATCTACCTGGGTAACCGCGCCTATGGCATCGAGGCGGCGGCGCAGGTCTATTACGGCAAGTCGATCCGCGATGTCAGCCTGGCGCAGATGGCGATGATTGCCGGCCTGCCCAAGGCGCCGTCACGCTTCAACCCGCTGGCCAACCCGGCACGCAGCAAGGAACGTCGCGACTGGATCCTGGGGCGCATGTACAAGCTCGGGAAAATCAGCGAGGCCGACTACAACGCCGCGATCAACGAGCCGCTGAACGCCAGCTATCACGTGCCGACTCCGGAAGTGAACGCCCCGTACATCGCCGAAATGGCCCGTGCCGAAATGGTCGGACGTTATGGCAGCGACGCCTATACCGAAGGCTTCCGCGTCACCACCACGGTGCCGAGCGACCTCCAGGAACTGGCCAACACCGCAGTCCACGAAGGCCTGATGACCTACGATCAACGCCACGGCTATCGCGGGCCTGAGTCGCGCCTGCCGGGCAAGACTCGCGAAGCCTGGGCGATCGAGCTGACCAAGCAACGCACCATCAGCAGCCTGGAACCGGCCATCGTGACCCAGGTCGACAAGAGCGGCCTGCAAGTGCTGACCCGCACCGGCCAGGAACACGTGAACTGGGACACCATGAAATGGGCCCGGCCGTTCCTGAATACCAACAGCATGGGCGCCAATCCGAAGCAACCCTCGGACGTGGCCCAGGTCGGCGATCTGATTCGCGTGCAGCGTCAGCCGGACAACTCGCTGAAGTTCAGCCAGATCCCGCAGGCCCAGGGCGCACTGGTGTCCCTGGACCCACAGAACGGCGCCATTCGTTCGCTGGTCGGCGGTTTCGCCTTCGAGCAGAGCAACTACAACCGCGCATTGCAGGCCAAGCGCCAGCCAGGCTCGAGCTTCAAACCGTTTGTCTACGCCGCCGCACTGGATAACGGCTACACCGCCTCCAGCCTGGTGAACGATGCACCGATCGTGTTCGTCGACGAGTACCTGGACAAGGTCTGGCGTCCGAAGAATGACACCAACACCTTCCTCGGTCCGATTCGCCTGCGTGAAGCACTGTACAAATCGCGCAACCTGGTATCGATCCGCTTGCTGCAGGCGATGGGCGTCGGCAAGACCATCGACTACATCACTCGCTTCGGCTTCAACAAGCAGGACCTGCCACCCAACCTGTCCCTGGCGCTGGGCACCGCGACCCTGACGCCAATGGAGATCGCCACCGGCTGGAGCACCTTCGCCAACGGCGGCTACAAGATCACCCCGTACATCATCGACAAGATCGAAAGCCGCAACGGCGACACGCTGTTCGTCGCCAACCCGCCGAGCGTGCCTCAGGGCGGCGCTGCCAGTGATGGCATTGCCGCGCCAACCGCCCCTCAGGCCTTCACGGTCAACGCTACACCGGGTGAAGTCCCAGGCACTGCGCCGACGCCACAAGCACCCGCCGTGGCCGAACGCATCGTTGACGGGCGCACCACGTACATCCTCAACAGCATGCTTGAGGACGTGATCAAGCTCGGCACCGGCCGTCGCGCACTGGCCCTCGGCCGCCCTGACATTGCCGGCAAGACCGGCACCACCAACGAATCCAAGGACGCCTGGTTCTCCGGCTACAACGCCGATTACGTGACCACCGTATGGACTGGCTTCGATCAACCGGAAAGCCTGGGCCGCAAGGAGTTCGGCGGTACCGTCGCGCTGCCGATCTGGATGAACTACATGGGCCCTGCGCTCAAAGGTAAACCGCCGCATACGCAGCCGGAGCCGGAAGGCATCCTCAGCCTGCGCGTCGACCCGGTCAGCGGCCGCGCAGCCACGCCGGGCACGCCAGGGGCCTACTTCGAGCTGTTCAAGGCCGAAGATACGCCACCGTCGGTCAACGAACTGGGCAACGGCAATGCGCCAGGCAGCCCTCTGCCAGCGGATGAAGCGGCGCCGATCGATTTGTTCTGATAGCAGCAAATTAAAATGCCCCGCCTTCGAAAGAAGTGCGGGGCTTTTTATTGCCTGAAGGTTTTGAGGTGGCTTATCCGGCCTCTTCGCGAGCAAGCCCGCTCCCACAGGGTAATGCGGTCAACTGTGGGAGCGGGCTTGCTCGCGAAGAGGCCCTGACAGCTGGCACAAAACCTTCAAACACAAAAAAGCCCCGACTCTCACAAGCCGGGGCTTTTCGTTGAAGCGCTACAACGGCTTAGCCGTTGAACACGTCATCCACGCTTTTCAGCGGGTAGTTCTTCGGATACGGCAGGGTCGCCACACCGGTCTCGATGGCGGCTTTGGCCACGGCATCGGAGATCAGGGTGATCAGACGGGCATCCATTGGCTTCGGAATGATGTACTCACGACCGAATTCCAGCTTGATGCCGCCATAGGCGTCGCACACTTCCTGAGGCACCGGCAGCTTGGCCAGTTCACGCAGGGCGTTGGCCGCAGCCACTTTCATTTCTTCGTTGATGCGCTTGGCGCGAACGTCCAGGGCACCACGGAAGATGAACGGGAAGCCCAGTACGTTGTTGACCTGGTTCGGGTAATCCGAACGGCCGGTGGCCATGATCACGTCGTTACGCGTGGCGTGCGCCAGTTCCGGGGAGATTTCCGGATCAGGGTTCGAGCACGCGAACACGATCGGGTTGGCCGCCATCGACAGCAGGCCTTCAGGGCTCAGCAGGTTCGGGCCGGACAGGCCTACGAACACGTCAGCGCCTTGCAGGGCGTCAGCCAGGGTGCGCTTGTCGGTCGCGTGAGCGAACACAGCCTTGTACTGGTTCAGATCGTCACGGCCGGAGTGGATCACGCCGGTACGGTCGACCATGTAGATGTTTTCGATGTTGGCGCCCATGCTCACCAGCAACTTCATGCAGGAGATAGCGGCAGCGCCGGCACCCAGGCAAACGATCTTGGCTTCCGCCAGGGTTTTGCCAGCGATTTCCAGGGCGTTGATCATGCCGGCGGCAGTCACGATAGCGGTGCCGTGCTGGTCGTCGTGGAATACCGGAATATCGCACTGCTCGATCAGAGCGCGTTCGATTTCAAAGCACTCTGGTGCCTTGATGTCTTCCAGGTTGATGCCACCGAAGGTGATGGAGATGCGCTTGACGGTGTCGATGAACGCCTGCGGGCTTTCGGAATCGACTTCGATGTCGAAAACGTCGATGCCGGCGAAGCGCTTGAACAGTACGCCTTTACCTTCCATCACTGGCTTGGAAGCCAATGGGCCGAGGTTACCCAGGCCGAGAATCGCGGTGCCATCGGAAATGACTGCAACCAGGTTGCCTTTGCCGGTGTATTTGTAGGCCAGCTCAGGATCGCGGGCGATTTCGCGTACTGGTTCGGCTACGCCGGGGCTGTAGGCCAGCGACAGGTCGCGGGCGGTAGCGGTGGCCTTGGTGAGCTCGACACTCAGCTTCCCTGGACGAGGATTGGCGTGATATTCGAGAGCGGCAGTTTTCAGATCAGACATTTTGGCATTCCGCTTTTACTGTTGGACAGACTGGTCAGCGAGGATACGCGCCTCGCAAAGTCCCCACAAGACTGGCTGGTCACCCCTGTCAAGCGCCCGGCCTTACGACTTTGGGCCAAGAGCCGCGGAACACAAGGGATAGACTGTTCACAATCGACAGAAAAAATGTCTACAATTTTTTATCGCTGCGCTGCTTGAAGCATCGCCGGGTCGGTCAAGGGCAACATCCAACGTGCCTGGCCATTCTTGAGTCCGCCCTTGCGCGAACGATCCAACACCCAGCCACGCGCCTCGACCTGCTTGCCCTTGAGGCCTTCCAGCGAATTCACATCGAAACGCGTCAACAGATTGGGTGCAACACGCAATACAACCGAATCCTCTAACTCGATCCAAACCCCACCGCGATTGCGCTGCACCTTGCTCACACGACCGCTGAGCACAGCAAAACCTGAAGCGGAGATCTGCTCCGCTTTCAGTACAGGTGACTGCCGCCACAACCCCAGGCCAGCCTGGCGCGCACTGAGCTCAGCCGCTTGCTGACAGGCGACCAGATCGACATTCGGCGCCACGGCCACCAGAAAACCCAGGCCTTCGGCGAGCATTTGCGCTTCGAGGTTGGCGCCATCGGCACCGTAGACATGGGCCAGGGTGCGGCCGTAATGGTCTTTGCTTTCTTTGCCCGGCAGCAGGCCAACCTGACCGTCGCTCGCCGCCACCAGGGCTTCAAGGCGCTTGCGTGCGGCCACGGCAAACGGTTCGTCGGAACGGCCCTTCTTGCCCAGCTCTGGCGTATTCAAGCCGATCATGCGCACGTTGCGACCATCGCTCAGGCGCAGGGTGTCGCCATCCACCACCCGCTGCACCGCGACGGGCGTCAGGCCGCTTGGCGTCGGGCAAAAGGCCTGCGCGCCAGACAGCCAAATCGCGGACACAAAAAAGGCGCCCGCGAGGGACGCCTTTTTCATCAGCATGGAAAAACCGTAGCGGCTTCCCAAGTTGATCGGCCTTAGGCCTTTTTCGCGCCGAAAGCACCGAAACGGTCGGCGAACTTCTGTACGCGACCACCGGTGTCCAGAGTCTTCTGCTTACCGGTGTAGAACGGGTGGCATTCGTTGCAAACGTCGATCGCCATGGCTTTGCCGAAGGTCGAACGGGTTTCGAACTTGTTGCCGCAGCTGCAGGTAACAGCAACTGCTGGGTATTCTGGATGGATATCAGCTTTCATGGTGTTTTCCTCGGGCTAGCGTGCCGCCACCCAACACTATTGTTGAATACCGCACGTAATTAGGCCGCGGATTCTACCAGACAATCCCATTCACGCAAGCTGTCGCTTCTACCGACCGTCTGCTAGGCTCCCGGCCTCAAACGCATTCCAATGTGGGAGCGGGCTTGCTCGCGAAAGCGGCGTGTCAGGCGACTTAAATGTTGACTGACACGCCGTCTTCGCGAGCAAGCCCGCTCCCACAGGTACAGCCCTGCTGTTTATTCCGCTTATCGAGATCCCCCGCGTGCCCGACGCCATTCTGCGCCTCGCCCTGCCTTCGCCGCTGCGCCGCCTGTTCGACTACCGCGCTCCGGCCGGCGTCCTGCGCGCCCAGTTGCACCCTGGCATGCGCCTGCGGGTGCCGTTCGGTCGACGCGAGATGATCGGGATCCTGGTGGAAGTCACCGACACCAGCGAAGTGCCAGTCGAGAAACTCAAGCCGGCCCTCGCCCTGCTCGACGCTACGCCACCGCTGCCACCGGCGCTGTTCAAACTGTGCCTGTGGACGTCGCAGTACTATCAGCACAGCCTGGGCGACACCTTGAGCTGGGCACTGCCGGTGCTGCTGCGCCAGGGTGAGCTGGCCGAAGCGCGCCAGGAACGCTTCTGGTCCGTAGCGCCGGGGGCCAGCCTCGATGATCCGCGCATCGCCCGCGCCCCACGCCAGCGCGAAGCCCTGGCCACGCTGGCCCAACACCCCCACGGCGTCGCCCATCAATTGCTGAGCAAGCTGATGCTGAGCAAGGACAGCCTGGATTTGTTGCTGGCCAAGGAGCTGGTGCAAGTCGAGATCCGCCGCCACGCCCCCGGTGCACGCCATGAACACTGGCTGGCGCAACCGGAACTGCCGCTGAACCCGGAACAGCGTGCCGCCTATGAGGCGATTCGCGCCGGCTTCGACAGTTACCATGCGTTTCTGCTGGCCGGCGTCACCGGCAGTGGCAAGACCGAAGTCTATCTACAGTTGATCCGCGAAACCCTCGAGGCCGGCAAGCAAGCGCTGGTGCTGATCCCGGAAATCAACCTGGGCCCGCAAACCCTGGCGCGCTTCGAACAGCGTTTCAATGCCCGCATCGCGCTGATCCATTCGGCGGTCAATGACCGCGAACGCCTCGAGGCCTGGCTGGCCGCCCGGGATGGTGAGGCCGACATTATCATCGGCACCCGTTCAGCCCTGTTCACACCGATGAAGAACCCCGGCCTGATCATCATCGACGAAGAGCACGACGGCTCCTATAAGCAGCAGGAAGGCTTGCGCTACCACGCCCGCGATCTGGCACTGGTACGGGCGCGGCAGGAAAACATCCCGATTGTCCTCGGCTCCGCTACTCCCTCGCTGGAAAGCCTGCACAACGCCTACACCGGCCGCTATGGGCTGCTGCGCTTGAATGAACGCGCCGGCGGTGCCAAGCAGCCGCGCTTCCTGCGCCTGGATGTCAAAAGCCGCCCGCTGGACAGCGGCATTTCCGGGCCGATGCAACAAGCCATCGGCCAGACCCTGGCCGCCGGGCAGCAGGTACTGGTGTTCCTCAACCGCCGCGGGTTCGCCCCGACCCTGCTGTGTCATGACTGCGGCTGGATGTCCGAATGCCAGCGTTGCGACGCGCGAATGACCGTGCATCAGCGATACGGTGAACTGCGCTGCCACCATTGCGGTTACGTCGAACGCGTGCCGCGCCAGTGCCCGAAATGCAACAAGGTCGATCTGCGCCCCGTTGGCGCCGGCACCGAACGGGCCGAGGAGCGCCTGTCGATTCTGTTCCCGGACTATCCGGTGCTACGGGTCGACCGCGACAGCACATCACGCAAGGATGCGATGAACCAGTTGTTCGCGACCATTCAAAAAGGCCAGCCGTGCATTTTGATCGGCACGCAAATGCTCGCCAAAGGCCACCACTTTCCACGGGTGACACTGGTGTCGATCCTCGACGCCGACGGCGGCCTGTTTTCCGGTGACTTCCGCGCCAGCGAGCGCATGGCTCAGCTGATCGTCCAGGTCGCGGGCCGCGCAGGCCGCGCCGAAGAGCCGGGCAAAGTGATTATCCAGACGCACCTGGCCGACCATCCGCTGCTGGTGCAACTGACCGAGCAAGGCTATTTCGCCTTTGCCGAACAGGCCTTGAGCGAACGCCGTGCGGCCGGCTTGCCGCCGTTCGCGCACCTGGCGCTGCTGCGGGCCGAGGCGCACAAGCCGGGTCAGGCCGAAGGTTTCCTCGATGAAGCTTGCAGTGAGGCTGAGCGTTTACTGACCGAACAGGGCCTGACCGGCATTGAATTGCTGGGGCCGGTGCCGGCGCCAATGGAGCGACGGGCCGGGCGTTATCGGGCGCAGTTGTTATTGCAGGCTACGGCGCGGGCACCGCTGCATCGATTGCTGGCCGGTTGGTTGCTGGTGCTGGAGCAGATGCCTAGCGGGCGAGCGGTGCGCTGGTCTTTGGATGTTGATCCCGTAGATCTATATTGATTTTGAAATCGCTTTCGCGAGCAAGCCCGCTCCCACAATGGTTCTCGCGTGGAACTACATTTTGTATCCACCTCAAAACCTGTGGGAGCGGGCTTGCTCGCGAAGAGGCCCAAATTGTCACCACACATCCACAACCTGCCTGCTAAGGTTGGCAAGCCCGTCTTCGCAACGGATAATGCCCAGTTTTTCCACCAGCGCATGATGCGCCGCCGCGCCTGCGGTCGAAAGAGAAGACCATGAAAGACACCATTCGCCAGCTGATCCAACAAGCCATCACCCAACTCGTCAACGAAGGTGTGTTGCCTGAAGGCCTGTCGCCGGCGATCCAGGTGGAAAACTCGCGCGACAAGAAAAATGGCGACTTCGCCAGCAACATCGCCATGATGCTGGCCAAGCCGGCCGGCATGAAGCCCCGCGATCTGGCAGAAAAAATCATCGCCGCGCTGCCGGCTGACGAAAACGTCTCCAAGTGCGAAATCGCCGGTCCCGGTTTCCTGAACTTCTTCCAGAACACTGACGCCCTGGCCTCGCGCCTGGACGCAGCCCTGGCCGACGCCCACATCGGCGTGCGCAAGGCTGGCCCGGTGCAGCGCACCGTGGTTGACCTGTCGGCCCCCAACCTGGCCAAAGAGATGCACGTCGGCCACTTGCGCTCGACCATCATCGGCGACGGCGTGGCCCGCGTACTGGAGTTCCTCGGCGACACCGTGATCCGTCAGAACCACGTCGGCGACTGGGGCACCCAGTTCGGCATGCTGATGGCTTACCTGCAGGAAAACCCGATCACCAGCGACGAGCTGTCGGACCTGGAGAACTTCTACCGCGCCGCCAAGCAACGCTTCGACGAATCCGAAGAATTCGCCGACCGCGCCCGTGGCCTGGTGGTCAAGCTGCAGGCTGGCGATCCGGACTGCCTGGCGCTGTGGACCAAGTTCAAGGACATCTCGCTGTCGCACTGCCAGAAGATCTACGAACTGCTCAACGTCAAGCTGACCATGGCCGACGTGATGGGCGAAAGTGCCTACAACGACGACCTGATCAACGTGGTCAACGATTTGAAGGCCGCAGGCATGCTGGTCGAGAGCAACGGCGCCCAGTGCGTGTTCCTCGACGAGTTCAAGAATGCCGACGGCGACCCGCTGCCGGTGATCATCGTCAAGGCTGACGGCGGCTACCTCTACGCCACCACCGACCTGGCGGCGGTGCGCTACCGTAGCGGCAAGCTCAAGGCCGATCGCGCACTGTACTTCGTCGACCAGCGTCAGGCCCTGCACTTCCAGCAAGTGTTCGCCGTGGCGCGCAAGGCCGGTTTCGTGACCCATCCGATGGAAATGGAACACATGGGCTTCGGCACCATGAACGGCGCTGACGGCCGTCCGTTCAAGACCCGCGATGGCGGCACCGTGAAACTGATCGACCTGCTGACCGAAGCCCAGGAACGCGCCTACACCCTGGTCAAGGACAAGAACCCGGAGCTGGCCGAAGCCGAGTTGCGCAATATCGCCAAGGTCGTGGGCATCGGCGCAGTGAAATATGCCGACCTGTCCAAACACCGTACCAGCGACTACAGCTTCAACTTCGACCTGATGCTGAATTTCGAAGGCAACACCGCGCCGTACCTGCTGTACGCCTACACCCGTGTGGCCGGCGTGTTCCGCAAACTCGGCAAGGACTTCAGCGAAGTCGACGGCCAGATCGTTCTCGAAGCGGCACACGAACACGAACTGGCGGCAAAACTCGCGCAGTTCGGTGAGATCCTGAACAACGTGTCCGAAAAAGGCACCCCGCACATCCTCTGCACTTACCTGTACGACGTTGCCGGCCTGTTCTCCAGCTTCTACGAGAACTGCCCGATCCTCGCCGCCGACACCCCGGCACAAATGCAGAGCCGCCTGCGCCTTGCCGCGCTGACCGGACGCACTCTCAAGCAAGGCCTGGAACTCTTGGGCCTGGAAACTCTGGAGCGTATGTAAGTTGGCTGCCAAGAAAAAACCAGCACCCAAGCGTGGCGCCAGCCGTTACCAAGCTCCTGCAAAGCAACCGATCCCGGGCTGGCTGTGGATGGCGATCGGCCTGACGGTCGGCGCCTTCATCGTATTCCTGATGAAACTGGAACCGGGCAAGGGCAGCGACACGGTCAAGCGTGAAAAGGTCGAACAACAGCAACAGCAGAAAGCCAGCAAGATCGCCGAGGCCAACAAGACCCCGCCGAGTCCGACGCAACCGGTGAAACCGAAGTACGACTTCTACACCTTGCTGCCGGAATCGGAAGTCATCGTGCCGCCGGATGCCGTGCCGGAAAAAACCCTGCCGACGCCACAAGTGCCGACCATTCCGACCACGCCGGTGACCCCGGCCGAAGCGGCGAAGATCGACACGGCTCGCGCCCAGGCCGCCCTGGCCGGGATCACGCCGCCACCAGCGCCGCCGGTCAAGGCGGCGCCGGTGACCAAGTTCTTCCTGCAGGCCGGTTCGTTCCGCAAAGAAGCTGACGCGGACAAGGTTCGCGCGCAGATCATCCTGCTCGGCCAGGCTGTGGCGCTTGAGTCCGGGACGGTGAAGGACGAAACCTGGTATCGGGTTCTGGTCGGTCCGTTCAGCAATCGCGAACAACTGACCACTGCGCAGAAACAGCTGGCCGGCGCCGGCTTCAGCAATCTGTTGTTACAACAACGTCAAAGCCGCTGAGTCCTCACTGTGGGCACCTTGCTTGAGGTTGCCCACAAAACCCTGTGGCGAGGGGGCTTGCCCCCGTTCGGTCGCGCAGCGGCCGCAAAACCGGAATTCCGGATTTGCCTGAAGCAACATGGAGTCTGGGTTTGGGGGCGCTTCGCACCCCAGCGGGGGCAAGCCCCCTCGCCACAGTTATTGCACGCCATTCGTCCCCCGCCGCGTCCTACAGTTGAAATCCATTCCAGCACCCCCATATGAATGGGCATAAGGCATTTTCGCCCCGCTGCGTGGAGACTCTTCCCTTGACCACCATCGTTTCAGTTCGCCGCCACGGCAAAGTCGTCATGGGTGGCGACGGCCAGGTTTCCCTTGGTAATACCGTGATGAAAGGCAATGCGAAAAAAGTTCGCCGCCTGTACCACGGCCAGGTCATCGCCGGGTTTGCCGGTGCCACCGCCGACGCCTTTACCCTCTTCGAACGTTTCGAAGGCCAGCTGGAAAAACACCAGGGTCACCTGGTGCGCGCCGCCGTCGAACTCGCCAAAGAATGGCGCACCGACCGCTCCCTTAGCCGCCTTGAAGCCATGCTCGCGGTCGCCAACAAAGACGCCTCCCTGATCATCACCGGTAACGGCGATGTGGTTGAACCCGAAGAAGGCCTGATCGCCATGGGTTCCGGCGGCGGTTACGCCCAGGCTGCTGCCAGCGCGCTGCTGAAGAAAACCGATCTGTCGGCCCGGGAAATCGTCGAAACCGCCCTCGGCATCGCCGCCGACATCTGTGTATTCACCAACCACACCCAGACCATCGAGGAGCAGGACTGCGCCGAGTAAGCCCGTGCAGCCCACCGCACCAAGGCCCATTCTTGCTTGAGGTCCACTGAATATTATGTCCATGACTCCCCGTGAAATCGTCCACGAACTCAACCGCCACATCATCGGCCAGGACGATGCCAAGCGCGCCGTCGCCATTGCCCTGCGCAATCGCTGGCGCCGCATGCAACTGCCTGAAGAGCTGCGCGTTGAAGTCACGCCAAAGAACATCCTGATGATCGGCCCGACCGGTGTCGGTAAAACCGAGATCGCCCGTCGCCTGGCAAAACTGGCCAATGCGCCGTTCATCAAGGTCGAAGCGACCAAATTCACCGAAGTCGGTTATGTCGGCCGCGACGTCGAATCGATCATTCGTGACCTGGCCGATGCGGCGATCAAGCTGCTGCGCGAGCAGGAAATCGTCAAGGTTCGCCACCGCGCCGAAGACGCCGCCGAAGAGCGCATCCTCGACGCTCTGCTGCCACCGGCGCGCATGGGCTTCAGCAGCGACGATGCCCCGACTGCCGATTCCAACACCCGCCAGCTGTTCCGCAAGCGCCTGCGCGAAGGCCAGCTGGATGACAAGGAGATCGAAATCGAAGTCGCCGAAATGGCCGGCGTCGACATCTCCGCGCCACCGGGCATGGAAGAAATGACCAACCAGTTGCAGAGCCTGTTCGCCAACATGGGCAAGGGCAAGAAGAAGTCCCGCAAGCTCAAGGTCAAAGAAGCGCTGAAGATGGTGCGCGACGAAGAAGCCAGCCGCCTGGTCAACGATGAAGAGTTGAAGGCCAAGGCCCTGGAAGCGGTCGAGCAGCACGGCATCGTGTTCATCGACGAAATCGACAAGGTCGCCAAGCGTGGCAATTCCGGTGGCGTCGATGTATCCCGTGAAGGCGTACAGCGCGACCTGCTGCCGCTGATCGAAGGCTGCACCGTCAACACCAAGCTGGGCATGGTCAAGACCGACCACATCCTGTTCATCGCTTCCGGCGCGTTCCACCTGAGCAAGCCGAGCGACCTGGTGCCCGAACTGCAAGGCCGCCTGCCGATCCGTGTCGAGCTCAAGGCCCTGAGCCCGGAAGACTTCGAACGCATCCTCAGTGAGCCTCACGCCTCTCTCACCGAGCAATATTGCGCGCTGCTGAAAACCGAAGGCCTGGGCATCGAGTTCCTGCCTAGCGGCATCAAGCGCATCGCGGAGATCGCCTGGCAGGTCAACGAGAAAACCGAAAACATCGGTGCCCGTCGCCTGCACACCCTGCTCGAGCGTCTGCTCGAAGAGGTGTCGTTCAGCGCCGGCGACCTGGCCAGCGCCCATGACGACAAGGTGATCCAGATCGACGCCGACTACGTCAACAGCCACCTGGGTGAATTGGCGCAGAACGAAGACCTGTCCCGTTATATCCTGTAAGCCATACTTACAGCGATGACGGACCCTGTGGGAGCGGGCTTGCTCGCGAAAGCGGTCTGACAATCAACATCACTGTTGAATGTTAAGGCCCCTTCGCGAGCAAGCCCGCTCCCACATTTGAATCGGGGTCCCACACACAATTGGACATCCGCTCATGACCCAACTCCCCACCGACATCAAGCTGCACAAAGCCTCGAAAACCCTGTCGCTGAAATACGCGTCCGGCGAGGAATACACCCTGCCCGCCGAGTTCCTGCGCGTGCACTCTCCTTCCGCCGAGGTCCAGGGCCACGGCAAACCCATCCTGCAATTTGGCAAGATCAACGTCGGCCTGGCCAAGGTAGAACCGGCCGGTCAGTACGCACTGAAACTGACCTTCGATGACGGTCACGACAGCGGTCTGTTCACCTGGGAATATCTTTACGAGCTGGGGCGACGTTATGACGCACTCTGGGAAGATTATCTGGCCGAGCTAAAAGCCGCCGGAAAAACCCGCGATCCGAACGAATCCGTCGTCAAGCTGATGCTCTAATCCAAGCCTCTCGCTCTTTAGAGGGCATTTTCTAATTTCATCTGTTTGAATGCTCCGCTCCAAGGCCGTCGATTGGCCTGCTTGCGAAAAAAATTAAACTCGGGTAACCAATGGAACTGGCAAGTTCCCTGCAGTGCTCTCTGCGAACAAAAAGCAGCGATGCAGTATTAACGGTCACCCGAGCAGCAGTACCTGGCATTGATTGTGTGACTGCACAGCAGGACCCGGGTACTCGTCTCAGGACATTGGAGCGTCGTAGATGAGTAACAAGAATAACGATGACTTGAAGCAGCAAGCCTCCGAAAATACCTTGGGGCTGAATCCTGTCGTTGGATTGCGTGGAAAAGATCTACTGGCTTCTGCTCGCATGGTGCTCAGGCAGGCCATCAAACAACCGATTCACAGCGCAAAGCATGTCGCTCATTTCGGCCTTGAACTCAAGAACGTACTGCTAGGCAAATCCGAACTGCTGCCCAACAGCGATGACCGTCGCTTCGCCGATCCGGCCTGGAGCCAGAACCCGCTCTACAAACGTTATTTGCAAACCTACCTGGCGTGGCGCAAGGAACTCCACGACTGGATCGACGACAGCAGCCTGCCGGCCAAGGACGTCAGTCGCGGCCACTTCGTGATCAACCTCATGACCGAAGCCTTCGCCCCGACCAACACGGCGGCCAACCCGGCGGCAGTCAAACGTTTCTTCGAAACTGGCGGTAAAAGCCTGCTTGACGGCCTCTCGCATCTGGCCAAGGACCTGGTACACAACGGCGGCATGCCGAGCCAGGTCAACATGGGTGCGTTCGAAGTCGGCAAGACCCTGGCCGTGACCGAAGGTGCAGTGGTGTTTCGCAACGACGTGCTGGAGCTGATCCAGTACAAGCCCATCACCGAGCAGGTGCACGAACGCCCGCTGCTGGTGGTGCCACCGCAAATCAACAAATTCTACGTTTTCGACCTCAGCCCGGAGAAAAGCCTGGCGCGGTTCTGCCTGCGCAGCAACGTGCAAACCTTCATCGTCAGCTGGCGCAATCCGACCAAGGAGCAGCGTGAGTGGGGCCTGTCGACTTACATCGAGGCGCTCAAGGAAGCGGTCGACGTGGTCACCGCGATCACCGGCAGCAAGGACGTGAACATGCTCGGCGCCTGCTCGGGCGGCATCACCTGCACCGCGCTGCTGGGCCACTACGCAGCGATTGGCGAGAACAAGGTCAACGCCCTCACGCTGTTGGTCAGTGTGCTCGACACCACCCTGGACAGCGATGTGGCGTTGTTCGTCGATGAACAAACCCTCGAAAGCGCCAAGCGCCACTCCTATCAGGCCGGCGTACTGGAAGGCCGCGACATGGCGAAAGTCTTTGCCTGGATGCGCCCCAACGACCTGATCTGGAACTACTGGGTCAATAATTACCTGCTGGGTAACGAGCCGCCAGTATTCGACATCCTGTTCTGGAACAACGACACCACCCGGTTACCGGCCGCGTTCCATGGCGACCTGATCGAAATGTTCAAAAGCAATCCACTGATTCGTCCGAATGCACTGGAAGTGTGCGGCACACCGATCGACCTGAAACAGGTCACCGCCGATATTTTTTCCCTGGCCGGGACCAGCGATCACATCACCCCGTGGCGCTCTTGCTACAAGTCGGCGCAACTGTTCGGCGGCAATGTCGAATTCGTGCTGTCCAGCAGTGGGCATATCCAGAGCATTCTGAACCCGCCGGGCAATCCGAAATCGCGCTACATGACCAGTACCGAAATGACCGCCAATGCCGATGACTGGCAGGAAGAGTCGACCAAGCACGCCGATTCGTGGTGGCTGCATTGGCAGGCCTGGCAGACACAGCGTTCGGGCAACCTGAAAAAAGCTCCGCTGAAATTGGGCAACAAAGCTTATCCAGCAGGCGAAGCTGCACCAGGCACTTACGTGCACGAGCGCTAGACCCGCAGACCTGTAGGAGCCGGCTTGCTGGCGAACGCATCACCACGGTGAGACTGGCAAACCGAGGTGACCGCATCGCCAGCAAGCCGGCTCCTACAGAATGCGTGTCAGGAACCAAGATCCACCCACAGGGCCAGAAGCATGCCGCAACCCTTCATATTCCGTACCGTCGATCTGGATGGCCAGACGCTCCGCACGGCGGTACGCCCCGGCAAGCCTCACTTGACGCCCCTGCTGATTTTCAATGGCATCGGCGCCAACCTGGAGCTGGTGTTCCCGTTCATCGCGGCGCTGGACCCGGACCTGGAAGTCATCGCCTTCGACGTACCCGGTGTCGGCGGTTCATCGACGCCGAACCGACCGTATCGCTTTCCGGGGTTGGCCAAGCTCACGGCGCGGATGCTCGACTACCTCGACTACGGGCAGGTCAACGTCATCGGCGTGTCCTGGGGTGGCGCCCTGGCCCAGCAGTTCGCTTACGACTATCCGGAACGCTGCAAGAAACTCGTGCTGGCGGCGACGGCGGCGGGTGCGGTGATGGTGCCGGGCAAGCCGAAGGTTTTATGGATGATGGCCAGCCCGCGACGCTACATCCAGCCGTCCCACGTGATCCGCATTGCGCCGATGATCTACGGCGGCGCGTTCCGTCGCGACCCGACGCTGGCCGCGAGCCATGCGGCCAAGGTGCGTTCGGCGGGCAAGCTCGGTTACTACTGGCAGCTGTTCGCTGGCCTCGGCTGGACCAGCATTCACTGGCTGCACAAGATACGCCAGCCGACCCTGGTGCTGGCCGGCGACGATGACCCGTTGATCCCGTTGATCAACATGCGCTTGCTGGCCTGGCGGATTCCCAACGCCCAGCTGCACATCATCGATGACGGCCATCTGTTCCTGATTACCCGGGCCGAAGCGGTGGCGCCGATCATCATGAAATTCCTCGAAGAGGAGCGCCAGCGCGCGGTGATGCATCCGCGTCCGGCGCCATTGGGCGGCTAAAGCGCTGCATCAGCGGTCGGCAGGACGCCACGCCGCGCAGCAACCCGTTACAGCGTCTATGGTGTTCTGGTTCGGTGTATTTGTATTTGGCCTGAAGACGAAGGAGTGTTGACTCATGCGCGAGAAACCAGCGAGGGAATCCTTACCGACTCCCGCCGCGTTCATCAATGCACAGAGTGCGATTACCGGTCTGCGCGGCCGGGATCTGCTGTCGACCCTGCGCAGTGTGGCCGCCCATGGCTTGCGCAATCCGGTGCACAGCGCTCGACATGCCCTCAAACTCGGCGGTCAGCTTGGCCGTGTGTTGCTGGGCGAAACCTTGCACCCGACCAACCCGCAGGACGCTCGCTTCGCCGATCCGGCGTGGAGCCTCAACCCGTTTTATCGCCGCAGCCTGCAGGCCTATCTGAGCTGGCAGAAACAGGTCAAGAGCTGGATCGACGAGAGCAACATGAGCCCGGACGATCGCGCTCGCGCGCACTTCGCTTTCGCCTTGCTCAACGATGCGGTATCGCCCTCCAACACCCTGCTCAATCCACTGGCGGTCAAGGAACTGTTCAATTCCGGCGGTAACAGCCTGGTGCGTGGCATCGGCCATTTGCTGGACGATCTGCTGCACAACGATGGCCTGCCCCGACAAGTCACCAAGCAAGCGTTCGAGGTCGGCAGGACGGTCGCCACTACCACAGGTGCCGTGGTGTTTCGCAACGAGCTGCTGGAGTTGATCCAGTACAAGCCCATGAGCGAAAAGCAGTACTCCAAGCCCCTGCTGGTGGTGCCACCGCAAATCAACAAGTACTACATTTTCGACCTGAGCCCGCACAACAGCTTCGTCCAGTACGCCCTGAAAAACGGCCTGCAGACCTTCATGATCAGTTGGCGCAACCCAGATGTGCGTCACCGCGAATGGGGGCTCTCGACCTACGTGGAGGCCGTGGAAGAGGCCATGAATGTCTGCCGGGCGATCACCGGCGCACGCGAAGTCAACCTGATGGGCGCCTGTGCCGGCGGGCTGACCATTGCCGCGCTGCAAGGCCATTTGCAGGCCAAGCGGCAACTGCGCAGGGTGTCCAGCGCGACTTACCTGGTGAGCCTGCTCGACAGTCAGCTGGACAGCCCCGCCACGTTGTTCGCCGACGAGCAGACCCTGGAGGCTGCCAAGCGCCGTTCCTATCAGAAAGGCGTGCTGGACGGCCGTGACATGGCCAAGGTCTTCGCCTGGATGCGCCCCAACGATTTGATCTGGAGCTACTTCGTCAACAACTACCTGCTGGGCAAGGAGCCACCGGCGTTCGACATTCTCTACTGGAACAACGACAACACCCGCCTGCCTGCGGCCCTGCATGGCGACCTGCTGGACTTCTTCAAGCACAACCCGCTCACTCATCCAGGTGGGCTGGAAGTGTGCGGCACGCCGATCGATTTGCAGAAAGTCACCGTCGACAGCTTCAGCGTCGCCGGTATCAACGATCACATCACGCCATGGGATGCGGTGTATCGCTCGACGTTGCTGCTCGGTGGCGAGCGGCGTTTCGTGCTATCCAACAGCGGTCATGTGCAGAGCATCCTCAACCCGCCGAGCAACCCGAAAGCCAACTATGTCGAAAACGGCAAACTGAGCAGCGACCCCCGTGCCTGGTACTACGACGCCAAGCATGTCGACGGCAGTTGGTGGACCCAATGGCTGGGCTGGATTCAGGAACGCTCCGGCGCGCAGAAGGAAACCCACATGGCGCTCGGCAACCAGAACTATCCACCGATGGAAGCTGCGCCCGGTACCTACGTACGTGTGCGCTGAACCTAAAAAAGGCCACAGTCAGTCTCCGACCCGGTAGGAGCGAGCTTGCTCGCGATGGACATCCAGACGCCGCGGGTCATCAGGTAGCCCGCGTAATCGTTAACGACCATCGCGAGCATGCTCGCTCCTACAGGACTGGAGGTTGGCCTGGCACGAACATTAAGAAGACTGGATGAAAACCCGCGACCGGATCCTCGAATGTGCCCTGCAGTTGTTCAATCAAAAGGGCGAACCGAATGTCTCCACCATGGAAGTTGCCAATGAAATGGGCATCAGCCCGGGCAACCTCTACTACCACTTCCACGGCAAGGAACCGCTGATTCTCGGGCTGTTCGAGCGCTTTCAGGGCGAACTGGCCCCACTGCTCGATCCGCCGGCCGATGTCGAACTGGCCCCCGAAGATTACTGGCTGTTCCTGCACCTGATCGTCGAACGCCTGTCCCACTACCGGTTCCTCTTCCAGGACCTGTCGAACCTCGCCGGGCGCCTGCCGAAACTGGCCAAGGGCATCCGCAATCTGCTCAATGCACTCAAGCGCACACTGGCGTCGCTGCTGGCACGATTGAAGGCACAAGGGCTGCTGGTCAGTGAGACCCAGGCATTGGGACAACTGGTGGAACAGATCACCATGACACTGCTGTTTTCGCTGGATTATCAGCGGATTCTTGATCGCGAAGGTGAGGTGCGGCTGGTGGTTTACCAAATCATGATGCTGGTCGCGCCACACCTGCTGCCCTCGATGAAGGCTGCGACCGAGCAGATGGCGATGGCGTATCTGGAAGACCACGAATAACTCTGACCACAGCCATTCCCTGTGGGAGCGGGCTTGCTCGCGAAGGCGGTGTGCCAGTCAACATTGATATTGACTGACCTGACGCTTTCGCGAGCAAGCCCGCTCCCACAGTGGATCTTTGTTGTGTTCCCGAATGCACTCACAAACAAAAACGCCCGACCTTGGCAGGCCGGGCGTTTTTTTGAGCCCTGAAAATCAGGACTGACTGGTTGGCGTCGATGGAGCTGGCGCGGCAGTCGGAGTGACAGCAGGGGTCGGTGCGGTCGCGGAGTTCGATGCGCTGACCGGAGCTGCTGTCGGGGTTGCCGGGGTCGCCGGTTTGGCAGCTGCTACTGCTGGTTTTGGCGCAGCGGCTTTTGGAGCTGCTGGCTTCTTCACTGCAGGTTTTTTCGCGGCAGCAGGTTTGGCTGCCGGTTTGGCGGCGGCTGGTTTTGCTGCAGCCGTTTTAGCCGCAGGCTTGGCCGCTGCTGGCTTGGCAGCCGGTTTGGCGGCAGCTTTCGCAGCAACCGGTTTGGCCGCAGGCTTGGCTGCTGCAGGTTTGGCGGCTGCAGTTTTAGCCGCAGGCTTGGCAGCAGGTTTAGCCGCTGCTTTTGCCAGTGGCTTGGCAGCAGTTTTCGCTGCTGGCTTGGCGGCGGCAGTCTTGGCAGCAGGTTTGGCCGCCGCGGTTTTCGCCGCAACAGGCGCAACCTTGGCACCGGTCAGCTTTTCGATTTGCTTGGTCAGGGTCTCGACCTTGCTGTGCAGCGCCTTGACTTCGTTGCGGCTCGGTACACCCAGACGCGAAATGGCACTGTTCAGACGCTTGTCGAAAGCACCTTCCAGCTCATCCCACTTGCCCAGTGCGCGATCTTTCACGCCGCTGATGCGCGATTTGGCCGAAGAAGCGGAGTCCTTGGCGGCGTCGACGGTCTTGCCAACAGCGCTCTTGGTGAGCTTCTCGGCTTTCTCGCCGTCCTTAACCAATGCATCGAAGAGTTTGCTGCCGTCAGTGTCGATCTTCGAGTACACGCCTAAACCAGCCAGCCAGATTTTTCGGGAGTAATCTTCAACCTTCCCGATCCACGAGCTGCCTTCTTTTTCGGTTTTCTTTTTAACAGCCATCCCGTTCTCCTTAAGATTTACGCGCGACACGTTCGAGCAATGCCGTTAGCTCATCGAGCTTAGCAGAGAGTGTCTCAACGTCATGTTTAGACGGAATGCCGATACGATTCAAGGCACTTGCGACACGCGTGTCGAACGCCTTCTCGACCTTGTCGAGTTGAACTTCGACGCGGCCTTTGAAAGTACTGACTTCACTCTTGACTTCATCGATCTCGGCATTGGCCGCTTCAAGTTTCTCAGCGACTACTTTTTTGCCTTTCTTTTCAACAACCTGACCAGCCTTGATCAGCTCTTGAAAGTATTCGCTGCCCTCTTGACCGACCTTGGCGTAGGCACCCAGGCCTGCCAGCCAGATCTTGCGGGCATAGGATTTGACGTCGCCCAGCGTGCTGGTCGATACGTCGATTTTTTTCTTCAAAATAACTTTGGCCATGGTGCACCTCACGCGCAGAAGGTTTGAGGAACTGCCCGGATAAGTGTCGGGCTCTGGCACAAAGTAGGGAGAAAAATTAGAAACGGCACCCTAACAACTGACATAAACCTTTGGCCACACCACAAAACAAAATGTGGGAGCGGGCTTGCTCGCGAAAGCGTCAGGTCAGTCAACATCAATGTTGAATGACGCACCGCCTTCGCGAGCAAGCCCGCTCCCACAGCGGATCTCATTTCAAACAGAAATCAGACCAACGCCTTGTCCAGCGCCTTTTCGATCTCAGCCTTGATCATGCCGCTCATGGCCGACATCATCAGGCCCAGTTCCACTTCGACGCGAATCGAATCCTCGGCGACATGCACCGCGCCTTTCACACCCGAGCGCTTGAGGTTCAGGGTATCGCCGGACCACTGCGGCTCCAGGCCATACTGATCGGAAAGTTTCTGCGCCAGCTTGTCGGCCTTTTCGCGAGCCGCTTCCTTACCCAGGCCATGGGCACGTTCAACACTAATACGGGCCATCAAATGACTCCTGCTTTATGGATGCTTTCCCCAGGCATCTTGACCTCTGCTGCGTCAAAACGTCCCGATGGTTGCCCATCTTACCTTCAGCCTTGCCAAGACAAAGCATGCCTTGGGGATTAGAATGTCGCGCATTCTCTTTTGGTGACAGCGATATGACTGATCAGCGCAAAGGCAGCGATGCCGAACCCACCACTCACTTCGGCTTCAAAAACGTTCCGGAAAGCCAGAAAGCGGAAAAAGTCGCTGAGGTATTCCACTCGGTAGCCGCCAAGTACGACCTGATGAACGACCTTCTGTCGGGCGGCATGCACCGTCTGTGGAAGCGTTTCGCGATCGAACTGTCGGGCGTTCGTACCGGCAATCGCGTGCTCGATATCGCTGGCGGTACCGGCGACCTGACCCGCAAGTTCTCGCACCTGGTAGGCCCGACCGGCCAGGTCGTATTGGCCGACATCAACGAATCCATGCTCAAGGTCGGTCGTGACCGCCTGCTGGACCTCGGTGTGGCCGGCAACGTCGAATTCGTCCAGGCCGATGCGGAAAAACTGCCGTTCCCGGACAACCATTTCGACTGCGTGACCATCGCCTTCGGCCTGCGCAACGTGACCCACAAGGAAGATGCCCTGCGCTCGATGCTGCGCGTGCTCAAGCCGGGCGGCCGTTTGCTGGTGCTGGAATTCTCCAAGCCGACCAACGCGCTGATGTCCAAGGCCTACGACGCCTACTCGTTCGCCTTCATGCCGCTGATGGGCAAGCTGATCACCAACGACTCGGAAAGCTACCGCTACCTGGCCGAATCGATCCGCATGCACCCGAATCAGGAAACCCTGAAGTCGATGATGGTCGAGGCCGGTTTCGACCGCGTGACCTATCACAACATGACCGCAGGCATCGTTGCCCTGCACCGCGGCATCAAGCCCTGATGCTGCTCGCCGGCCTGCTCGCCAGCGTTGAACTCGGTCTGAACCGGGTGCTGCGTCTCGACAGCACGGCGCTGCCGCGGCTGGCGCATTTGACCGGCAAGGTGATTGCCGTCGATTGCCGCAGCCCGGCGCTGCACCTGTTCATCCTGCCCAGCGACGAAGGCCTGATGCTCGCCTCCCAGTGGGAAACCGGCGCCGACTGCACCTTGCGTGCACCGGCCTCGAGCCTGCTGAATCTGGCCATGAGCAAGGACAAGACCGCGATCCTGCACAGACCTGAAGTGGAACTCGACGGCGACAGCGGCGTACTGCTGGAACTGGCGGCGATCCTGCAGGACCTGGAGCTGGACTGGGAGTACGAACTCTCGCGCTGGCTGGGTCCGGTCGCCACGCAACTGGTTGGTGGTCACCTGCGCAGCCGCGCCCGCTGGTATCAGCAAGGTTTCGCCAGCCTGGGCCAGAACCTGGGCGAATACCTGGCCGAAGAATCGCGCACCCTTGTCGGTCAGCGCGAAGCCGAAGCCCGATTCAGTGAACTGGACCAGATCAAGCTTGATCTGGAACGTCTCGAGGCGCGTTTCGAGCGCCTTTCCCGATCCCTCGACCCAAGCGATAACGCATGAAGCTGCTTGCCGTCCGCCGTTTGTTGCGCATCCAGCGCGTCGTGATCCGCTACCGCCTCGATGACCTGCTGTTCGCCCTGCCGTTGCCCTGGTTCTTGCGGGCGCTGCGCTATGCCCTGCCGTGGCGCTGGTTCCCGCGCAAGACCCTGGACCTGAGCCGTGGCGCGCGCTTGCGCCTGGCACTGCAGGACCTGGGGCCGATCTTCATCAAGTTCGGGCAGATCCTGTCCACACGTCGCGACCTGTTGCCGGAAGACATCGCCGATGAGCTGATGAAGCTGCAGGACCGCGTGCCGCCGTTTGATTCGCAAGTATCGGTCAAGCTGATCGAAGAACAGCTGGGCAAGAAAATCAGCGACGTGTTCAGCCGTTTCGACGTTGAACCGCTAGCCTCGGCCTCGGTGGCGCAGGTGCATGCCGCGCAACTGAAAACCGGCGAAGAAGTGGTGGTCAAGGTGATCCGCCCGGGCCTCAAGCCGGTGATTGCCCAAGACCTGGCGTGGCTGTTCATCCTCGCCCGCGCCGCCGAAAAACTCTCGGCCGATGCGCGTTTGCTGCACCCGGTGGACGTGGTCAGCGATTACGAAAAAACCATCTACGACGAACTCGACCTGCTGCGCGAGGCGGCCAACGCCAGCCAGTTGAAGCGCAACTTCGAAGGTTCGCCGCTGCTGTACGTGCCGCAAGTCTATTGGGACTGGTGCCGGCCGAAAGTCCTGGTGATGGAGCGCATCTACGGCATCCAGGTCACCGACCTGGCGACCCTGGCCGACCAGCGCACCGACATGAAAATGCTCGCCGAGCGTGGCGTGGAGATTTTCTTCACCCAAGTGTTCCGCGACAGCTTCTTTCACGCCGACATGCACCCCGGCAACATTTTCGTCAGCACTGTAAGTCCGTGGAGCCCGCAGTACATCGCCATCGACTGCGGCATCGTCGGCAGCCTGACCCCGGAAGACCAGGATTACCTGGCACGCAACCTGTTCGCCTTCTTCAAGCGCGATTACCGTCGCGTGGCGCAGTTGCACATCGATTCAGGCTGGGTGCCGGCGGAAACCAAACTCAACGAATTCGAAGCGGCGATCCGTACGGTGTGCGAGCCGATCTTCGAAAAACCGTTAAAAGATATTTCCTTTGGCCAGGTGCTGATGCGCCTGTTCCAGACCGCTCGCCGCTTCAACATGGAAGTGCAGCCGCAGTTGGTCCTGCTGCAAAAGACCCTGCTGAACATCGAGGGCCTGGGCCGCCAGCTGTACCCTGACCTCGACCTGTGGAACACCGCGCAGCCGTTCCTTGAGCGCTGGATGCGTGAGCGCGTCAGCCCCAAAGCCCTGCTCGGCAACGTGCACAGCCAGTTCGAGCAGCTCCCGCACCTGGCCAACATGGCCCGCGACCTGCTCGAACGCATGTCCCAACCCCATGCCTACGACCCGCCGCCACCCTGGCATCGGCGCCGTGACGACTGGTTCCTGCGCCTGCTCGGCACGGCTCACCTGGCCGGGGGCGCCATCCTTGCCGCTGGCGGCCCGCTGAACCAGTTGGCTTACTGGCCGGCCGGCATCATGATGGCGGTGGGTTTGTATCTGGTCGTTCGCCGATAGCCAGTCGCGCAACACGCTGGCACACTGTTTGGACGCTGCATTGAACGTAGGCCCCCGATTATTGAAGTGCGGGCCCGTATCGGAGTCGTAGATGAAGAATTGGCTGGACGAGATCAAGTGGGACGCCGACGGCCTGGTGCCAGCGATTGCCCAGGATCACAAGACCGGGCGCGTCCTGATGATGGCCTGGATGAACCGCGAAGCACTGGAACTGACGGCTGCCGAGAACCGCGCCATTTACTGGTCGCGTTCCCGTGGCAAGCTGTGGCGCAAGGGCGAAGAGTCCGGCCACGTGCAAACCCTGCACGAGATGCGCCTGGACTGTGACGCCGACGTCATCATCCTGATGGTCGAGCAAATCGGCGACATCGCCTGCCATACCGGCCGCCAGAGCTGCTTCTACCGCGTCTATGAGAACGGCGACTGGACAACGGTCGACCCGGTCCTGAAAGATCCGCACGCCATCTATTCCGCAGGACACAAACATGAGTGACACTCTGACCCGTCTGGCCGAGGTACTGGAAGCGCGCAAAGGCGCCGCCGCCGACAGCTCGTATGTCGCCAGCCTGTACCACAAGGGCTTGAACAAGATTCTGGAAAAAGTCGGCGAAGAGTCGGTCGAGACCATCATTGCCGCCAAGGACGCCGCCGTCAGCGGCGACTGCAGCGATGTGATCTACGAAACCGCCGATTTGTGGTTCCACAGCATGGTCATGCTCGCCCAACTGGGGCAGCATCCACAGGCTGTACTCGATGAACTGGACCGTCGTTTCGGTCTCTCCGGACACGCCGAGAAAGCCTCGCGCCCGTCCGCCTGAATAACTATTAGAGAGGAGCAGCAGCATGGGCATTTTTGACTGGAAACACTGGATCGTCATCCTGGTTGTCGTGGTACTGGTATTCGGCACCAAGAAGCTGAAAAACCTCGGCACTGACGTCGGCGAATCGATCAAGGGCTTCAAGAAAGCCATGAACGACGACGAAAAACCGGCCGACCCGAATGCGACCCCGGCCCAACCGGTTCCGCCGGTACAGCCCCAGGCCTCTGTGAACCAGCCGCACACCATCGACGTGCAGGCACAGAAAGTCGAAGAGCCGATCCGCAAAGACGTGTGAGCACTGACTAATGTTTGGTATCAGCTTCTCTGAACTGCTGCTCGTCGGCCTCGTCGCCCTGCTGGTGCTGGGCCCCGAGCGTTTGCCGGGTGCTGCGCGCACCGCCGGCCTGTGGGTCGGGCGCCTGAAGCGCAGCTTCAACGCGATCAAACAGGAAGTTGAACGTGAAATCGGTGCCGACGAGATTCGTCGGCAACTGCACAA
Organism: Pseudomonas sp. P5_109; assembly: GCF_034009455.1. NCBI lineage: Bacteria > Pseudomonadati > Pseudomonadota > Gammaproteobacteria > Pseudomonadales > Pseudomonadaceae > Pseudomonas > Pseudomonas sp. P5_109. The sequence continues at coordinate 416,852 of NZ_CP125380.1, read as the reverse complement.
CGAACACATCCTGTCGCTTGAGCAGGAGGCGCGGAAAATCTTCACGCCGACCCAGCAGGAGCCGACGCCAGTGGAGCATGTGGGTGCGCAGACGATTCAAGCGCCTGCCGCTGCCGTCGAGCCAACACCTGCTCCCGTTGTCGCGCCTGTCGAACCTGCGCCTGTTGTTGCAGCCACTCCGGTTGAACCTGTTACACCTGCGGCTGCGCCCGTTGCGCCGGCCCCTCATGACCCAACACTGCCGCCGCGAGCCCCATGAGCGATCTTCCTGAAAACGACCAGCACATGCCGCTGGTTTCGCACCTCACCGAGTTGCGTACCCGCCTGCTGCGCTGCGTAGCGGCGATCTTCATCATCTTTGCCGGGCTGTTCGCCTTCACCCAGCAGATCTACACCTTCGTCTCGACGCCGCTGCGCGCGTACCTGCCCGCTGGCGCGACGATGATTGCCACCGACGTGTCGTCGCCGTTCCTGACGCCACTGAAGCTGACCATGATGGTCTCGCTGTTCCTGGCCATCCCGGTGATCCTGCACCAGATCTGGGGTTTCATCGCCCCGGGCCTGTACAAGCATGAAAAGCGCATCGCCGTGCCCTTGCTGGTCTCCAGCATCTTTCTGTTCTACGCCGGCATGGCGTTCGCCTATTTCCTGGTGTTCCCGCTGATCTTCAAGTTCTTCGCCTCCGCCACCCCGGCCGGCGTGGAAATGATGACCGACATCACCAGCTACCTCGATTTCGTCATGACGCTGTTCTTTGCCTTTGGCGTGGCGTTCGAAATCCCGGTGGCCGTGGTGCTGCTGGTGTGGATCGGCGTGGTCGACGTCAAATACCTGAAGAAGATCCGCCCGTACGTGATCATCGGCTGCTTCGTGGTCGGCATGATCCTGACGCCGCCGGACATCTTCTCGCAGACCCTGCTGGCCGTGCCGATGTGGCTGCTGTTCGAGATCGGCATCCTGTTTGGCAGCCTGATCAGCAAGCGTGGCGAACATCCGGACGACCAACCGGCTGACGATCACAACGACCAGCCGCCAGCGACCCAAGCGTGAACCTGCTGCTCCTCGAAGAGGCCGATTTCATTGCGACCGACCGGGCGGTCCTGCGTGATCGCCGGTTGACCCACATGCAGGAAGTCCACCGCTGCGAAGTCGGCGACAGCATGCGCGTCGGGCGGATCGGCGGGCTGATGGGCTCGGCCGAAGTGCTGCGCCTGGACGCCGGCGAAGCGGAATTGCGCGTCACCCTCGACCAGCCACCACCGGCCAAGCTGCCATTGACCCTGGTGTTGGCCCTGCCACGGCCCAAGATGCTGCGCAGGGTGTTCCAGACCGTGGCGGCCATGGGAGTGCCACGGGTCGTGCTGGTCAACAGCTATCGCGTCGAGAAGAGCTTCTGGCAAACGCCGTTCCTGGAGCCCGAGGCGATTCGCGAGCAGTTGATCCTCGGCCTCGAACAGGCCCGGGACAGCGTGCTGCCGGAAGTCGTGATCGAGAAGCGCTTCAAGCCGTTCGTCGAAGACCGCCTGCCAGCGATTACCGACGGCACCCTCGGCCTGGTCGGGCATCCGGGCAATTATCCACCCTGCCCTCGCGCACTCAGCGAACCGGTGACCCTGGCCATCGGCCCCGAGGGCGGCTGGATTCCCTACGAGATCGACCTGCTGGGCAAGTCCGGCCTGCAACCGGTGCAACTGGGCGAGCGCATCCTGCGCGTCGAAACCGCCGTGACCGCGCTGCTGGCAAGACTTTTCTAATCCCAGACACAATCCCCTGTGGGAGCGGGCTTGCTCGCGAAGGCGGTGTATCAGTCGGCATTGAAGTGACTGACACTCCGCTTTCGCGAGCAAGCCCGCTCCCACAGGTCATCATCCGTCCTTACATCGGGCAGCGCCTACAGATTCAGGCGCCCCTGCCGATACCCCCCCCATAAAACCAAATTGTGGTCCGGGGAGTTTCAGCATGTACCAATGGCTAGCCGAGAATCTGGGAAACGTCAGCGTCAAACGCAAGCTGGGAATCGGCTTCGGTCTGGTGCTGTTATTGACCCTGTTGATCACCTTCACCGGCTGGAGCGGCCTGAGCAGCGTGACCAGCCGCGGCGATAAACTGGGGTTCATCGCCAGCCTCAACGACCTGACCAAGGACCTGCGCATTGCACGCCTGGATTACGAGATGCGTCGCGGTGAACAAGGTCCCGGCGCCGTCAACGATCTGCTGGGCAAACTCGAAAGCGGCCTGCAGACCGCCCGTGGCCTGATCGAGCAACCGGCTGATACGGCCATGGTCGATCAACAACTGGCCGCTGTCGCCGAATACCGTCGCGCCTTCAGTGACATGACCCAGGCCGGTGCCCAGCGTGAAGACGCCCGCGGCAAACTCGGCGCCACCGCCGACAACGCCGTGGCCCACGTCGCCGAAGTGGAAAGATCCATGCTGCAAGGCGAGAGCGTGGCGGCGTTCAACAGCGTGATCGACCTGAGCAAACTGATCCAGCAAGCACGCTTCCAGGTTCGCGGCTACACCTACAGCGGCAAGAGCGAAGCCGAACAACCAGCCCTCGATGCGATCGACAACGCCCTGAAGAACCTCGAGAGCCTGCCGGCCAAACTGCCCGAAGAACACATCGCCAATCTGCAACAGGCGTCTGATTCGCTGAAGGCCTACCGCGCCGCCGTCAGCCAGTTCCGCGACTCCCAGGTGGCCAGCGCCAAAGCCCTGGTACGCATGTCCGCGCAAGGCGACATCCTGTTGGACATGAGCCAGAAACTCACCGTCTCGCAAACCATCGTGCGCGACGCCGACGCCGCCCACGCCAAGAACATGCTGACCCTCGCCACCGTACTTGCTATCGCCTTCGGCCTGCTGGCAGCCTGGGCGATCACCCGGCAGATCATCATTCCGCTGAACCAGACCCTGGCCGTCGCTGAGCGAGTAGCCAGTGGCGACCTGACCCACAACCTGACGTCCAAGCGCCGCGACGAGCTCGGCCAGTTGCAGCGCGCCATGCAGAGCATGACCCAGGGCTTGCGCGAGCTGATCGGCGGCATCAGCGATGGCGTCACGCAGATCGCCAGCGCCGCTGAGGAATTGTCTGCAGTCACCGAGCAGACCAGCGCCGGGGTCAACAGCCAGAAGATCGAGACCGACCAGGTCGCGACGGCCATGAACGAAATGGCCGCCACCGTGCAGGAAGTTGCGCGCAACGCCGAAGAGGCCTCCGAAGCTGCCGTCGCCGCCGACCAACAGGCCCGCGAAGGCGACAAGGTGGTCGGCGAAGCCATCGCCCAGATCGAACGCCTGGCCAAGGAAGTCGGCCACTCCACTGAGGCCATGGGCGAACTCCAGCGCGAAAGTGACAAGATCGGCAGCGTGCTCGACGTCATCAAGTCCGTGGCCCAGCAAACCAACCTGCTGGCGCTTAACGCCGCGATTGAGGCGGCCCGTGCCGGTGAAGCCGGGCGTGGTTTTGCCGTGGTCGCCGACGAAGTCCGCAGCCTGGCCCAGCGCACGCAGAAGTCCACCGAAGAGATCGAAGAGCTGATCGTCGGCCTGCAAAATGGCACGCAGCAAGTGGCGACCATCATGGACAACAGCCGCACCCTGACCGACAGCAGCGTCGAACTGACCCGCCGCGCTGGCGGCTCACTGGAAAGCATCACCCGCACGGTGTCGGCGATCCAGGCGATGAACCAGCAGATTGCGGCGGCGGCTGAGCAGCAAAGCGCTGTGGCCGAGGAGATCAACCGTAGCGTGCTGAACGTGCGGGATGTGTCGGACCAGACCTCGGCAGCCAGTGAAGAAACCGCCGCCTCCAGCGTTGAGCTGGCGCGGTTGGGGACGCATTTGCAGATGCTGGTGGGCAAGTTCAGGGTTTGAGGTGACGCCTTCGCGGGCAAGCCCGCTCCCACAGGGAATGGCGTTGTACACACAACCTTGTGGGAGCGGGCTTGCCCGCGAAAGCGATCGACCAGACACTGCTATTGCAGAGTCTGGTGCAAGCTCAAGAACAAACCTCAAGCCATAAAAAAACCCGCTTTCGCGGTTTTTTTCATTACGCCATCTGAGGCTGTTCGCTCATTGGCTTGAGCGGCAGCAACGGTGCATGGGGATCGGCCTTGACCGACTTACGCCAGGCGCCCAGCCACTCTGGGTGACCTTCGTTCCAGACCTGCTCATGCAGACGGGCCAATGCCACCGGATCGCTCAACAGTTGCACACGTTCGTTGTTGGTCAGACCTTCAGGCCCAACCTTCATCGCGTGGCGAACCCGCTCGATCCGCAACCACTCGATCGGCTCAGCCTGATTGTGCCGGGAGGTCGCCAGCGAGCACGCCAGGGCGTTCTGCTGTGGGTCGACCACCGAACGGACGAAGCCGTCGTTCAGCGCATGCCAGCGGTTTTCGTGGGTGTACTGGTCGGTGGCCAGCAACGCCTGCGGCGGATTGTATTCCTCAGGGATCAGGAACAGGCTCTCGTCACGGGACTTGAGACCCAGACCAACGCGGCTGGAGATCACCGACACCGGGATCGACAGCATCAGCGAACCGACGATCGGCACCAGCCACCACAGGAAGCTCGGGTTCAGCCAGATCACCAGCATGGCCCAGAAGAAGCCCAGCAGGGTTTGCGGACCATGGCGCTTGATCGCTTCGCTCCACGGCGTGGAGTCGTCGTCACGCTGTGGCGAGTTCCAGGTCGCGGCCCAGCCGAGGAACGCGGCGAGGACGAAACGGGTGTGGAAAATCATCCGCACCGGCGCCAGCAGCATGGAGAACAGCATCTCCAGCAGCATCGACAGGGTCACCTTGAACTTGCCGCCGAACTCTTTCGCGCCCTTGGCCCAGATCAGGATGATGCTCAGCAGCTTCGGCAGGAACAGCAGCACGATGGTGGTCGAGAACAACGCAATCGCCTTGTCCGGGTGCCATTGTGGCCACAGCGGATAGAGCTGGCGCGGTTCGAGGAAGTACTGCGGCTCCATCAGCGTGTTGACCGCCAAAAGCGCTGTCGACAACACCAGGAAGAAGAACCACAACGGCGCCGACAGGTAGGACATCACGCCGGTCAGGAACACCGCGCGGTGCACCGGGTGCATGCCCTTGACCAGGAACAGGCGGAAGTTCATCAGGTTGCCGTGGCACCAGCGACGGTCACGCTTGAGTTCGTCCAGCAGGTTTGGCGGCAGCTCTTCATAGCTACCCGGCAAGTCGTAGGCAATCCACACGCCCCAGCCGGCACGGCGCATCAAGGCGGCTTCAACGAAGTCGTGGGACAGGATCGAGCCGGAGAACGCGCCTGTACCCGGCAACGGCGCCAGGGCGCAGTGGTCGATGAACGGCTTCATGCGGATGATCGCGTTGTGACCCCAGTAGTGCGACTCGCCCAGTTGCCAGAAGTGCAGGCCGGCGGTGAACAGCGGGCCATACACGCGAGTGGCGAACTGCTGCATGCGCGCATACAGGGTGTCCATGCCCGACGCACGCGGCGCGGTCTGGATGATCCCGGCGTCCGGCGTGGCTTCCATCAGGCGCACCAGACTGGTCAGGCACTCGCCGCTCATCACGGAGTCGGCGTCGAGTACGACCATGTACTTGTAGTCACCGCCCCAGCGACGGCAGAAGTCGTCGAGGTTGCCGCTTTTACGTTTTACGCGACGACGACGGCGGCGATAGAAGATCTTGCCGAAGCCGCCAGCTTCGCGGCAGACATCCAGCCAGGCCTGTTGCTCGGCGACACAGATATCGGCGTCGTTACTGTCACTGAGGACGAAGAAATCGAAACGGTCCAGGTCGCCCGTGGCCGCCACCGACTCGAAGGTCGCGCGTAGACCGGCGAATACCCGTGGCACGTCTTCGTTGCAGATCGGCATCACCAGGGCGGTGCGCGCATCCTTTGGAATCGGCTCGTTGCCAGCACTTTTACCGGAGATACGGTATTTATCGTGGCCGGTCAGCAATTCCAGGAACCCCATCAGCGCGGTCCAGAAACCGGCCGACACCCAGCAGAACAGAATCCCGAACAGGATCAGGATGCTGGTCTGCAACGCATACGGCAGCACTTGCGTGGCGGTTTGCAGCAGCGGTTGGTGCAGCACTTCGTTGAGGTCGACGAACGACCAGCCCTGGTACGGCATGATGCCTTTCATGTACCAGCCGGCGACGATGGTCTGGCCGAGCATCAGCAGCAACAGAATGTAGCGACGGATCGATCCGACGGTGCGCCAGCGCGCGGCCGGCAGGACACGTTCGTCCTTCGGCGGCTTCGGCGGGTTGGTTCGACCGGTCATCCGCCGCCAGCCACGCACCAGAATGTTGGTGCGCCACGGCTCCGGCACGACCTTGGTCCGCCGGATCGGCGGGGTCGCCTTGAGGCAGACCCGGCCGTTGGCGTCGAGCACCAGCATTTCCGCGTCCTGCAGTTCTTCGGCGGTGCTCAGGGTCAGGCGTTTGCCCACCGAAGCCTGGGCGGCTTCGGTCGGGGCATCGAACGTCGAGGACGACAGGCGTTCATGCAATTCGCTGAAAGACTGGCAGCCCGCGAGTTCCGCGCGCTGCTGGTCGGTCATCGGCAGATGCGCCAGATACTCGGAGAGAGTCTCTGGCCGTACTTGAGAGTTACTCATCGGCAGGCAACTGATAGCTCCAGGTCTCGGTCAGGACTTCTTCAGTCGGGGCCGATTCCGGTGTGGCTGGGGCCGCGTCGGCAGCGACAGGCTGCTTGGCGTCTTTATTGGCCTTGTCCTTGGCATCTGCAACAGGCTTGGCTTCAGCCTGCTTGGCCTCCGCTTGCTTGGCTTCCTTGTCCGCTTTCTCTTGTTGCTTGGCGGCAACCTTGTCGGCCTTGGCAACCGACGAGTTCGACGCTGGAATCGAAGTCTTGGCCAGGTCCGCCGGCACGATGTTCTGCACCAGTGCGGCACGCATCTCGGTGGACTTGCCCGGATCCTTGATCTTCATCCGCAGGGTCAGGCGCCAGCCCTTGGTTTCAGGGTTGTAGCGCACGCTGTTTTCCACAAGCTCAGCGTTGTCGCCGACGCTGACCTGGCTGCGAACATCCGCATCGGCCGGCAAAGCCGCCAGGGACGGGCCTTCGAAGTCCACCAGGTAGGCAACGCTGCCGTCCGGCTGACGAATCAGGTTGGACTGTTTGACGTCACCGGTCGAACGCAGGGTCTGCTTGACCCAGGCGCTGTCTGGCGCGTGAATCGAGTCCTCATCCATGGTCCAGTGCATACGATAAGCGACATCGAGCGGCTGGCCAGGTTCCGGCAATTTTTCCGGGTTCCAGAAAGCAACGATGTTGTCGTTGGTTTCGTCGGCGGTCGGAATCTCGACCAGGTCGACTGTGCCCTTGCCCCAGTCACCCTTCGGCTCGATCCAGGCGCTTGGGCGCTTGTCGTAGCGATCGTCGAGATCTTCGTAGTGGCTGAAGTCACGGCCACGTTGCAGCAGACCGAAGCCGCGCGGGTTTTCCACGCTGAAGTTGCTCACGGCCAGGTGTTTCGGGTTGTTCAGCGGACGCCAGATCCACTCGCCATTGCCGGCATGGATCGCCAGGCCGCTGGAGTCGTGCAGCTCGCGACGGTAGTTGAGTACTTTCGACGGCTGGTTGGCGCCGAACAGGTACATGCTGGTCAACGGGGCGATACCCAGTTTGCCGACCTTGTCACGCAGGTACATCTGCGCCTTGACGTCGACGATGGTATCGCTGCCCGGACGCAGGGTCAGGCGATAGGCGCCAGTGGCACGAGGAGAATCCAGCAGGGCAAAGATCACCAGGTGCTTGTCGCCTGGCTTGGGCTGCTGAATCCAGAACTCGCGAAAACGCGGGAATTCTTCGCCGGACGGCAATGCGGTATCCAGCGCCATGCCGCGAGCGGACAAGCCATAGACGTGACCCTTGCCGACGACGCGGAAGTAGCTCGCGCCGAGCATGGTCATGATTTCGTCTTGCTTGTCGGCCTTGTTGATCGGGTACAGCACACGGAAACCGGCATAACCCAGTTGTTCGGTGGCCTTTGGATCGAACTGCATGTCGCCGAAGTCGAAACGACTCGGATCATATTTGATCTCTTCGACGGTGTTCGCGGTAATTTCGTTGATTTTCACCGGCGTATCGAAATGCATGCCCTGGTGATAGAAGGACAGCTTGAACGGCGTCTTCTGATCAGCCCACTCGGCTTTTTCCGTCAGAAAACGAATTTTCTGATAGTCCGCGAATTTCATGTCGCGGAACTCGTTCGGCAGGTTACTGCGCGGCGCTTCGTATTTCTGCGCGGCCAGCTCTTTTGCCTTGGCCGATACATCATCCAGACTGAATGCCCAAAGCTGGCCGGCGCTGAGCAGGCAGAGCAGCGCAGAGCCCGCTAACAGGGCGCTGCGTAACCGTTTGGCAGACAATTTTGGTGCGTTACAGGGACTAACAATCACGAGCAACCCTCGCCGAAAACAGATCAAAAAACCAACGGCCAGTTAAAGGGTCTGCACGGTGTACGGCATGAAAAAACCGCCCTTGCAAACCACTCTTGCCAAGTTGGCGAGCATTGTTCCGACTCCGCTAGGGCGAAATGATTCCCCAATCGGATCCAGACAAGTCTCTACCTAAGTCAAAATGGACCAACGAACGCTGATCCCCGTAGCGCGCGATTATCTAGTAGGCCGCGTTACAACGCATCAGGGGTAACAAAGTATTTATCGCGATAAAGCCCTGTTTTCAGTCGAAATGAGCTTAAAAACTTGTTTCAAGCGCTTTCAGGACTGTAACAGGAAGGTTACCGGGCCATCATTGACCAGGTGCACCTGCATATCCGCGCCGAATCTACCTGATGCCACAGTGCCATGCACCTGTTTCGCTTTGCTTAATAGATAGTCGAACAGTTCCTCTCCCAGCGCCGGAGGGGCCGCAGTCGAGAAACTCGGACGCAGCCCGCTTTTGGTATCGGCGGCCAGGGTGAACTGAGAGACCAGCAGCAGCCCGCCGCCCACATCCGCCAAGGACAGATTCATCTTGCCCTCAGCGTCACTGAACACTCGATAGTTAAGCAGCTTATTGAGAAGTTTGTCAGCGCTGGCCCGCGTGTCGTCGGGCTCAACGGCCACCAGGACCAGCAATCCCTGATCAACGGCACCCACGACCTCGCCCGCAACCTCGACTCTTGCGCCACGCACCCGTTGCAGCAGACCCTTCATGCCTCGTCAGGCGCCAGGTCGAGCAGACGTCGAGCCATCTGATCGGCGGCGCGGACCAGTGCGTCAGTGATGCCCGGTTCGGAAGCGGCATGACCGGCATCGCGGATGACCTGCAGTTCGCTGTTCGGCCAGGCCTGGTGCAATTCCCAGGCGTTATCCAGCGGGCAGATCACGTCATAGCGGCCATGGATGATTACGCCAGGCAAATGGGCGATCTTGCCCATGTCGCGGATCAATTGGTTCGGCTCCAGGAAGGCGTTGTTGCTGAAGTAGTGGCATTCGATGCGGGCAATCGACAATGCACGTTGTGGCTCGGAGAAGCGATCGACCACCAGCGGGTTCGGACGCAGGGTCGCGGTGCGGCCCTCCCAGGTGGACCAGGCCTTGGCCGCATGCATCTGGGCAATCTGGTCGTTGCCGACCAGGCGTTTGTGGAACGCAGTCAGCAAGTCGCCGCGCTCATCCAGCGGGATCGGCGCAATGTAGTCCTGCCAGTAATCGGGGAACAGACGGCTCGCCCCGGCCTGATAGAACCATTCGATCTCCTGCGGGCGGCACAGAAAGATCCCGCGCAGGATCAGGCCGTGTACACGCTCAGGATGGGTTTGCGCATAGGCCAGCGCCAGGGTCGAACCCCAGGAACCGCCAAACAGCACCCATTTGTCGATGCCCAGGTGCTGGCGAATCCGCTCAAGGTCCGCGACCAGATCCCAGGTCGTGTTGTTTTCCAGGCTGGCGTGGGGCGTGGAGCGACCGCAACCGCGCTGATCGAAAGTGACAATGCGATACAGGTTGGGATCGAAGAAGCAACGACTCTGGGCATCACATCCGGCACCGGGGCCGCCGTGGATGAACACCACCGGCAATCCTTCCGGTGAACCGCTTTCGTCGACGTACAGGGTGTGGGTTGCATCGACGGCCAGATCGTGCCGGGCGTAGGGTTTGATCTGCGGGTACAAAGTCTGCATTGCGCGCTCCGTAAGGGGTCGAGGTCATCCCTGGGGGGACTTCTATTATTCTGCCGTGGGGCATCATAAACCCGAATTACGTCAATGAGCATGTCTTGCAGACTCAGAGTCTTTCAGCCGTTTTTTTCAGACTCGTTCTTGCCAAAATTTCGGTAGTTAAACACCGCTAGACAGCGTTTGATTAAAACGCCTCAAGGCTACTTCCTGCAAGCTACAACACCTTGCGCTGTTGCCTACGGCTACGCCAGAATCCGCCGGCTTGTGCGCCTTGGGGGCGGTCGGTAACTTGGTTGCTGTCACTGCCCATCAGTGATCGGGTTTAGTCGCTCGCTGGTAATTGAAGTTGCACAAGCATCCGTCAGACAGGTATTTCCTACCTGCATTTGATGGTGGCTGTGCGTAGGGCACCTTCGGGTGCGCCGGCTTCTTCAATTCCCCGGTCCGACTAACCTGCGTACAGCTGCCACCCCTTCGTTTAGTCGGCGAAGTGTTGTCAGCATCATTCAAGGAATTGAAGATCATGTTCAAGGTAACTCCAAATCCGCCGGACACCGATCCGGTCTCTCCCTACGAAAGCCCCGATTCAAACAAACTCAACGAAGCCGCCGAGCGCGCCCTCGACCATCACTTCCCGCCAGCCGACCCCAAACCACCAAAACGCAACGGCCAGCTCTTCATCGTCTGCCCGGGCATCCACCCTGAAACCCTGCTCGCCAATGCCTCGGAAGATTTGCTGTCCATCAGCGCCATCGCCGCCAACCTCGCCGACGATGTGGATGGCTCCCGCCGCTCCGTAGCCTTGGCGCTCAGCCGCATGGCTGACGGCGTGCATTTGTTGGTGGAGCGAACGCTGGATCATCTGGATGAGCCCGAGATGGCGGCGATTTTCGCCAAGCAACAAAATCGAGTCAGCTGATTCGTCAGGCATAAAAAAATGGGCACCCAACCTCGTTGGCGTGCCCATTTTTATTCCGCCCACCCGCTACGCGGGAAGTCGGTGCGTGTTACGGACAGCTCATGCGCGGCGTTTGTCCGTCGGATTCAAGCGCTGCACTTCGGCAAAGATCTCGGTAATCGGTCGGCGAGGTTGGCGTTGATGCAGGGCGCGGACCTGTGCGCTCAGGCGCAGCAGTTCTTCACTCGGTTTCGCCCATTGTTCCTTTGGCAACGGCTCAGACCATTGGCGCATCGTTTCGGGCAAGGCCTGCGGGGCCATTTTCTGGAGGCGGCGGACTTCCCATTCGGTCAGGTGATTGGGAATCGTCCACAGCGTCATCACGTGGTACAGGTACCAGAAGAAGCCGGACACTCGACCACGTTGGCCGTCGCGGATTTGCTGGTGCATACGGGCGCGGGCGTTGTGGAAGGTGTGCAGGCCTTCGTGGGGCGGGTCGTCAGGGCCTTGCAAGTCTTGCAGGTACTGAATGGATTTGAGGTCGTTGACTTCGTATTCCATGTAGCCGCGAATCGCTTCCCAATGGCTGATGGCCAGGGAGAGGCCGAAGCAGGGGAATTCGACGCTGGTGAGTGTCTCGCCGTGCTGGAAGCCGATGCCCATGCCGTATTGGCGGTGGATGCCGTATTGGGTGGCGCCTTGGGCTTCGATGACCCAGGCGGAGAGGGATTCCCAAGGGACGAAGACGGGTTCGGTGGCGTCTTCGGGCATGAAGCAGACTTCGCGGCGTTGGCGGTTGAAGCGGGTGGGGATGATGTGGAGGCGTTTTTTGTGGTTGTGGTGCCAGACGCCGAGGCCGATTGCCAGCATGGAAAATCCAGTAACTAAGGCATATCCATAGATGGCGAAGAATAAATCAATGACAAATTCCCATGTGTATGCGAAGTCATATCCGAACATAAGGCCCATGCAACCAATTGCTGGCGGTATTAGGAACGTGATCATGAAGGCAACACCGAATGGTCCCCCTAATGTCATCTGCCACATAAAGACTTGCGGTGACCCCAACCCGAAATCCATGTACACCTCATTTAGCTCCCCGATATGCGGACCGTGCGGCGGCAGCGCTGTCGGTAATGGCAACGGCGCGAGATAGGTGATTCTCCCACTGGGAAACGGTTCTATATCTCCGGCTTCTCGAGGTTGCTCTAGGTGCGGAGCATTCATGGGGATATCAATCTTGGTGGGCATGGTCGGCCAGCTCCAGCAGATGGGTTTCAACCAGCAGCATGGGCGGATGCTCGGTAACGGAGTTAGAAGGTAGTGCAGGGAAATGGCCTTCGGCCCGAGGGTTCAGGCGAATAATCCGAATGCGCGAATCCCACACCCCCTTGGCGTTCAAGGTCTGTATGCAGACCGCCAGCTCCAACGTTTCTGACACCGGGGTAAATTCAGCATCAAGGTCCAGCGGGTATTGCAGGCATAACACCAGCCGGTCGGGTCCTGTTTGCACGATGCGCAGGCTGTTCACCACTTCTTCGCTGATGACGTCCTTACGCTCTCGGGGTACACCACGATTGTGGAGGGGAACGGAAAGACGGTGGGCGCCGATCCCAAGACGATGAGCCGGCTGACCGCTAAGGGGCGGCTGAAAATCATTGAGCCTGAGCCCTGGCAGCACCAGATGGATGTCTTTGGGCTTGGCCTTTAACAGTAGGTCTTTCAGCCAGGTGTCATGCTTGTTCGGCCCCAGTTGGACATATGGAGTATGAAGCAAATAGGCCAGATAGCTTTGGTACTCATCCAGGGTATGGTCACCGCGTTCATCCGCATCCAGGCTCCAGGGCGTGGTTTTCAGCCATTTATCATGGGCACTGATGTTGTAGCGGTTGTACAGCCAGGTTCCGCCCAATTCCAAAATGGTGAACAGGGCGCCGGCTAGATTGAACCGGAAGAATACGGTGGATAGCCTTGTCCCCGCAGCAGCCCAAGCAGTCGTTCTTGCTGCAGCGTTTTTGGCAATCGCTACGGTATAGCCCGCGTGTAAGGTATGACCTAAGCCATAGGCATTGACGGTCGTCATGCCGGCCGCGCCCGATGTCGCGAGCGCTGCACTACTCTGCGCTGCAGCATTCCCGCTACGCGTCGCCTGTTGCCAATTCTGGTGGTGGTTGATGAGGCTGACCATTGAAGACGCAAAACCAAAACCGTAGGTGAAGATGCCCAGTCCAACATGCATCTTGCCCATCTGCACATGCACATTCTGCAAGGCTTGGTGTTGAAGACCCGCGACGAGTGCAGCGCTGCGTGCCTTCAACGCCGTATCAGCCAGACTTTGCGCCGCAGTGAATCCCGCCGCCCCAGTCGCAAAACTCGCACCAATCAGCGGCCCCAACTCACGCTGATCCCGCGATTGGCCAAACGTCTCCCCTATAACCGAAACCAAATTCACCCCCTGCACAAAAAACACCAACAACCCCATCCCTTCGCTCCGAATCAACTTCGCATTCGGCACGCCTTGAACCCCAAACCGAATGTCCTTCAACAAACTGCGCACCTCCAACTGCTGCGCCGGCGGAAACACCACTGTCACGCCTGCCCGAGCCGGCGTCGCGCCATACAGCCGAACCGACTGATCCGGCAGCTCCGCAATCGGACTCAACGCCCCCGCCAGTCGGCCTTCAAGTTGCGTCAACTGCCCGCGCACCCGCACGATCTCGCCCTGCAAATCCACCGCCCGCTGGGTCCTGTGTCCCGCCCGGTTTTTGTTGTGGGTGAGCTGGTTGCGTTCACGGGTCAGGGTTTTCAGGTAGTCGCGCTCCCTGAGCAATTCCTTGAGGTTGGTTTGCAGCGCCGCGTGTTCCGCCGGGCTGGCGACGGTGAAGGTCACGCCGGTGGTTTTCGCCGCATCGAGTAGCCGTGCGTGCAGCGCTTTGGGCAGGCGCCGGAACAGTTCGTCGAGGTCGGGCATTTTCCCTCCCGCCAGATCGAACCCTTCCAGCGCCCGGCTCAAGCCCAGGTTCAGCGCGGGGCTGAGACTGTGCTGAGCCGCATCCGCGACGGCGCGGGTGTGTTCGGGTAAATCATCGAGGGCCGGCAGGTGCGGCTGTTCGATTTTCTTTAACTCGCCCAACCAGTGCGGCAGGTTGTTGAACACGCCCATGCCGGCGTTGAACAACGTGGCGTATTGCGCGGCCCGTTCTGGCTGAAGACGCAGGGGCAAGGTGTAGAACAGCGGCCGGGTCAGTTCCGGGTGCTTCTCCAGATAACCGAGGAGAATTTCGCTGGCGTGGTCACTGCGACAGATGTCCTTGAGGCAGGCGTATTCGGCGGTGAAGGCCTGGTGGAGTTGCTGTTGCTCCTGCGCGTCGTAATACCAGGCCGAACGATGGAAGCGCCCGGCGCCCACCAGCATGGTGCGGTCAGCGGTGATGCGCTCGAGCAAGCGGTTCCAACGGCCAAGGTCGTCGCGATGCTGAAACAACGCAGCGTCCATGGCCGGTCGGTCGATGAAGTCGTTGACCCCGCGTTTGCCACTGAAGCTGGAGCCTTCGAGCACATCGACGATGCGTTTGTTTTGCTCTTGGCCGAGTTTTATCAAGGTATCGAGGTGACGCTCGACGAATTCGCCGGGCGCGACCTTGAAATGTTGGCGCGTGTAGTAACGGCGGTCGGCATCGTCACTGGCGCGGCTATGGGCGGTGAAGTCGGGTGTGGCGCCCTGGTACTTGGCGAATTTGAACGCTTCGGCGTGGGCTTCCTTGCGCAGCTGCACCAGCTCCGGGGGGGCTGGTACGTCGACAGCCTCGACCTTGCCGCCCTTGTTCAGGTAATCCAGCAAGGCTTTGCGGGTGTGTTCACGATCCGGTTCGGGCAACTGTTCCAGATCGACAAGTTGGCTCGGGGACGCGATGTGGCCGCGGACATTGGAAAAACAACTCATGCGCGACGTTTGTCGGTCGGATTTAAACGCTGTACCTCGGCAAAAATCTCGGTGATCGGGCGTCGCGGCTGGCGTTTGTGCAGGGCGCGGACCTGTGCGCTCAGGCGCAGCAGTTCTTCACTCGGTTTCGCCCATTGTTCCTTTGGCAACGGCTCAGACCATTGGCGCATCGTTTCGGGCAAGGCCTGCGGGGCCATTTTCTGGAGGCGGCGGACTTCCCATTCGGTCAGGTGATTGGGAATCGTCCACAGCGTCATCACGTGGTACAGGTACCAGAAGAAACCGGACACTCGACCACGTTGGCCGTCACGGATTTGTTGGTGCATGCGGGCGCGGGCGTTGTGGAAGGTGTGCAGGCCTTCGTGGGGCGGGTCGTTCGGGCCTTGCAGGTCTAGCGGGTCCTGGATGGATTTGAGGTCGTTGACTTCGAACTCCATGTAGCCACGGATGGCTTCCCAATGGCTGATGGCGATGGGCAGGCCGGTGCAGGGAAATTCGACGCTAGTGAGTGTCTCGCCGTGCTGGAAACCGATGCCCATGCCGTATTGGCGGTGGATGCCGTATTGGGTGGCGCCTTGGGCTTCGATAACCCAGGCGGATAAGGATTCCCAGGGGACGAAGACGGGGTCGGTGGCGTCTTCGGGTATGAAGCAGACTTCGCGGCGTTGGCGGTTGAAGCGGGTGGGGATGATGTGGAGGCGTTTTTTGTGGTTGTGGTGCCAGACGCCTAGGCCAATGAGTAGGGTCCAAAAGCCAGTTTGCATGGCTAACGGGTACGATGCATGGAAGATCCCTTGTATGGAGTCGGAGATATCTTCCCAGTCATATCCAAGTACGAGTCCAAGGAAGCCACCAATTAGTGGGAACAGAAATGCAATCATAAACGCGCCACTGAATGGCCCGCCCAATGTTATCTGCCACATAAACACTTGAGGCGATCCCAGCCCAAAGTCCATGTACACCTCATTTAGCTCCCCGATATGCGGACCATGCGGCGGTAGCGCTGTCGGCAGGGGCAACGGCGCGAGATAAGTGATTCTCCCTCTGGGAAACGGTTCCACATCGCCGGCTTTGCGAGATTGCTCAAGGTGCGGGGAAGGCAGCGGCATATCAATCTTGGTGGGCATGGTCGGCCAGTTCCAACAGATGGGTTTCAACCAGCAACAACGGTGGATGCTCGGTAACGGATTGACGGGGTAACGCAGGAAAATGATCCTTGCCGCGCGGGTTGAGGTGAATAACGTCAGTCAGCGATTCCCACACCCCCTTGGTGTTCAAGGTCTGGATGCAGACGGCCAGCTCCAAAGTTTCGGACGCAGGGGTAAATTCAGAGTCAGGATCCAGCGGGTATTGCAGGCACAGCACCAGCCGGTCGGGTCCTGTTTGTACGATGCGCAGGCTGTTGGCGACTTCCTCACTGATGACGTCCTTGCGTTCTCGCGGCGTGCCACGGCTGTGGAGAGGAATGGCAATGCGGTGGGCGCCGATCCCCAGGCGATGAGCCGGTTGTCCACTCAACGGTGGCTGGAAATCACTGAGCTTGAGCCTTGGCAGCACCAAGTGAATGTCGCTGGGCTTGGCTTTTAGCAGCAGGTTTTTCAGCCACGAGTCATGCTCATTCGGACCCAGTTGCGCATACGGGGCGTTCAGCAAATAAGCCAGATAGCGCTGATATTCATCCAGGGTATGGTTGCCGCGTGTCTCGGATTCCAGGCTCCAGGGTGTGGTTTTCAGCCATTTATCATGGGCACTGAGGTTGTAACGGTTGTACAGCCAGGTTCCGCCCAATTCCAAAATGGTGAACAGGGCACCGGCCAGATTGAAGCGGAAAAACACGGTGGATAGACGTGTACCTGCAGCGGCCCAAGCAGCTGTTCTTGCAGCAGCGTTTCTGGCAATCGCTACGGTATAGCCCGCGTGCAAAGTGTGACCCAAGCCATAGGCATTAGCAGCCGTCATGCCGCCTGCACCCAGTGTGGCAAGCGCCGCACTAGCTTGTGCCGAGCGATCTCCAGTACGCGTCGCCTGCTGCCATTTCTGTTGTTGGGAGTTGAAGCTGGAAAGTGATGATGCAAAACCAAAAAGGTAGGTAAAGAAACCCAAGCCAACATGCAGCTTACCCATCTGCACATGCACATGCTGCAAGGCTTGGTGTTGAAGACCCGCGACGAGTGCAGTGCTACGTGCCTTCAAGGCGGTATCAGCCAGACTCTGTGCCGCAATGAATCCCGCAGCTCCGGTAGCCGCCAGCGCATTGGCCAAGGGAGCCCATGTTCGCTTGTTACCGGTTTGGTTCTGCATCTCTCGATACACCGAAACCAAATTCACCCCCTGCACCAAAAACACCAACAACCCCATCCCTTCGCTTCTAATCAACTTCGCATTCGGCACGCCTTGAACCCCCAACCGAATGTCCTTCAACAAACTCCTCACCTCCAACTGCTGCGCCGGTGGAAACACCACCGTCACCCCCGCCCGAGCCGGCGTCGCGCCATACAGCCGAACCGACTGATCCGGCAACTCCGCAATCGGACTCAACGCCCCCGCCAGTCGGCCTTCAAGTTGCGTCAACTGCCCGCGCACCCGCACGATCTCGCCCTGCAAATCCACCGCCCGCTGGGTCCTGTGTCCCGCCCGGTTTTTGTTGTGGGTGAGCTGGTTGCGTTCACGGGTCAGGGTTTTCAGGTAGTCGCGCTCCCTGAGCAATTCCTTGAGGTTGGTTTGCAGCGCCGCGTGTTCCGCCGGGCTGGCGACGGTGAAGGTCACGCCGGTGGTTTTCGCCGCATCGAGTAGCCGTGCGTGCAGCGCTTTGGGCAGGCGCCGGAACAGTTCGTCGAGGTCGGGCATTTTCCCTCCCGCCAGATCGAACCCTTCCAGCGCCCGGCTCAAGCCCAGGTTCAGCGCGGGGCTGAGACTGTGCTGAGCCGCATCCGCGACGGCGCGGGTGTGTTCGGGTAAATCATCGAGGGCCGGCAGGTGCGGCTGTTCGATTTTCTTTAACTCGCCCAACCAGTGCGGCAGGTTGTTGAACACGCCCATGCCGGCGTTGAACAACGTGGCGTATTGCGCGGCCCGTTCTGGCTGAAGACGCAGGGGCAAGGTGTAGAACAGCGGCCGGGTCAGTTCCGGGTGCTTCTCCAGATAACCGAGGAGAATTTCGCTGGCGTGGTCACTGCGACAGATGTCCTTGAGGCAGGCGTATTCGGCGGTGAAGGCCTGGTGGAGTTGCTGTTGCTCCTGCGCGTCGTAATACCAGGCCGAACGATGGAAGCGCCCGGCGCCCACCAGCATGGTGCGGTCAGCGGTGATGCGCTCGAGCAAGCGGTTCCAACGGCCAAGGTCGTCGCGATGCTGAAACAACGCAGCGTCCATGGCCGGTCGGTCGATGAAGTCGTTGACCCCGCGTTTGCCACTGAAGCTGGAGCCTTCGAGCACATCGACGATGCGTTTGTTTTGCTCTTGGCCGAGTTTTATCAAGGTATCGAGGTGACGCTCGACGAATTCGCCGGGCGCGACCTTGAAATGTTGGCGCGTGTAGTAACGGCGGTCGGCATCGTCACTGGCGCGGCTATGGGCGGTGAAGTCGGGTGTGGCGCCCTGGTACTTGGCGAATTTGAACGCTTCGGCGTGGGCTTCCTTGCGCAGCTGCACCAGCTCCGGGGGGGCTGGTACGTCGACAGCCTCGACCTTGCCGCCCTTGTTCAGGTAATCCAGCAAGGCTTTGCGGGTGTGTTCCCGATCCGGTTCGGGCAACTCTTCCATATCGCCAAAAAGCGTCTGGACTCGCGGTTCGTTGCTGGCGTCGGCCAGGTTGCCGACATCCGCAGGGCTGAGCTGGCTCAAGGATTCGATGTAACAGGCCAGCAGGTAATCGCGTTCGTTGTGGTCGGCATTGCTCCAGTCGTCGACCCAGCCGACCACGGTGTCCTGATATTCGGCCAGATCACGCAATACGCCGAGGTCGTCCTGCACCACAAGGAACAGCGTGTCGTCCTGATAAGCCGGGCGCACCCGCCCGAGAAACTCGCCGATATGCGCCTCGCGAAAGCACCGCGGCTGCTCCCACAAATAGGGTTCACGTTCGTGCTCGGGGGCATCGCTGACGTGCACCGTCGGCAATAGAACGGCGTCCGACGGTGACTCGGCTTCCTGTTCCGCACGGTCCTGTGCGGCTTGCGCCTGCCGGGCCGGATCGGTCGCAATCTCCGCCAGCCACTGTTTGCCTTGCGCGACCGTCAGCAGGTGTTCACCACCAGTTTGGCAATGCACCGGACCAAGATCGACGGCCTGCATGAAGTGTTCGCGTTCCTCGCGGCTGTCGAGCACTTGCGTGCATTTGGCCGCCGTCCACTGCATTTCGGCGAAGGTCACATGCAGGGTGCTGCGCCTTGAAAACACCAGTGCAGGACGCTCTTCGATGGGCGTGCGCTGATCGTCGGCAACCTTGGCGCCCTTGTGCAGCAAGGCGCTGACCAGTCCGTTGAGGACCTGATATTCGTGCAGGTGGCCGGTCACGCTGTCGATGACGTACAACCAGCCATCGCGTAGTAAACGGATGCCCAGCGGGCGGGTCGTCAGGGCATAGGGCAGCTTCAGTTCGGCACTTGGGTCGAGGGGCTTTTCCACCAGTCCATAACGCAAGGGCAGCAGCTGCACGTGGGATTGGCGCAAGGGGCAGGCACCGGGGGAGCCGATGGCGGTTTTCGAAGCGGCGGCCGCAGCAAGGTTCGCAGGGTGAGTCATGGGCGTCCTCCTTGGCTGGACCAGCGCTGAGCCAGACCAGCGGCCAGCGCCACGCGCTCGCCAGGGGGTTGCAGTGAGGGTGCGTGGAGCAAATGGGCGATAGATGGATGTTGTTCGAGCGCTGTGCCGTCCAGCCAGGCCATGACGTTGGCGTAGTGGAAAAGTTCGGATTGGCTACTCAAGCCCAAGGCGCCAGCCTCGGACTCCAGCTGTTCGAGCATGGGCCAACGCTGGGCCACGGTTTCGCCGCCATGGCGATCGGGAAAGTATTTGAGCAAATGGGCGTCGAGCTCGAGCAACGCGCGGCGCCGATCAACCCGGTCCAACGCTGCATCCAGTTCAGGGCTCAGGCGATAGGGCGTGGTCAGTTCCGGGCAGTCGGGCAGTCGCGGTTGATGACGCTGCCAATCGGCGCTAACACTGTCGGCCATCACCACGCAGACAATGGGACCGAACAAACGTTGATCGCCACTGCCGAACAATGCCTGCGCCACTGCCGCATCGGCCAAACGCAGGATCACCGGCAGACCTTCGGGCAATTCAACGGTCAACAGTTTGCGCAAGTGTTGCGCAACGTCATGCGCAGGCGCGGTGCTGAACAACAGCACGCTCGATTCCTCGTGTGCGTGCTCCAGATAAAACTGAACGAGTGGCTCGTCAGGTTGTTGAACGGCCACCAACAGCGGTGAGATATCCCGCAGCGCAGTAAACGACGGGCAGTCATACAGCGCGACGGTGGTGGTGCCGGGACTGAGTTTTTTCAAGCGTTCCGGCAAATCGCTCAAGGTCGTACCGTCCAGCAACAGGAAAGCTTGTTGCTCGCTCCAGGGCAGGTCTTCAGGCAGTGAGGTGAAAAGCTTCATGCTTGAGCGGCCTCGCAAATCACGCAGCGTGAGGCGCGGCTTGAAATCAACGCATGTCGTTGCTGGACCGCATCGAACGTCACTTTCAGCAGGGGCAAGGCGCCCGGCATCAGGGGCTCGGCGGGTCGACCCACGGCCGGGGCGCCGCCCTGTAGAATCGGCACGCTGCTGAAAATGCCTTCCGGCCCCAGCGTCAGCCAGTGACCGCCAGCCTGGAGCGACAGGCGCACAACGCCATCGATGACGACTTGCTGCCCGGCGCTCAGGTGAATGTGCTGGGTGGCATTGAGCAGGTGATTGGTGGTTCGGACGTGGCGGTCGCCGTGAACCA
The DNA here is from genome assembly GCF_034009455.1 of Pseudomonas sp. P5_109. Taxonomy (NCBI): domain Bacteria; kingdom Pseudomonadati; phylum Pseudomonadota; class Gammaproteobacteria; order Pseudomonadales; family Pseudomonadaceae; genus Pseudomonas; species Pseudomonas sp. P5_109. Next base: position 395,921 of record NZ_CP125380.1, on the reverse strand, counting down.
ACAGATGATCGTCCTGCTTGAGTTCCGTCAGGCGGTTGCCGTGGGTGAGGTGATGTTCTTCACCGCGCAGGTCGTGGCTGGCGGTGCCACCGATGATCACGGTGCGCTGGTTGTCGACTTGAATGCGTTCGTCGTTGAGCACGTGCTGGACGAAATCGCGCTGGGCACGCAGGGCAATTTCCTCGCCGCCTTTCCGGTCCTCGATGCGCAACTCGTTGTAACCGCCACCGCCGGGGCTGCTTTGGCTACGGAAAATGCTGCGGGTGTGCTCTGCCGGCAGATCCAGTGGCACGGGGGTTGAGGCGTTGGGCATACAGCCAAGGACGAAGGGTTTGTCGGGGTCGCCATCGGTGAATCCCACCAGCACTTCCATGCCAACCCGCGGGATCAGCACGCTGCCATAGCGGTCATGGGCCCAACCGGTAGCGACCCGCAGCCAGCAGCTCGATTGTTCGTTGTGCTGACCCTCTCGGTCCCACGGCAGTTGAACCTTTACCCGGCCGTATTTGTCGCAGTAGATCTCTTCGCCGGGCGGGCCTGTGACGATGGCATGCTGGTTACCCGTTATTCGCGGTTTGGCGTGTTCAAGAGCCGGTCTGAACGGGATGTCCCAAGGTGTCGCAACGAAGTGGTTACGGTAGCCCTGGCTGAAACCGTCCTGCGGACTGGTATCGGTGATCGACTCCTCAAGCACTTGGGGTTGCAGGCCAACATGCTCGACTTCAGTCAGAAGCCACAGGCCATTCCAGTCAGCGCGGGGGTGTTCGGATATGTCGACGAAATGGCCACAGCGCATGGCGCTCTGATCACCGCGCCCGTTGGCTTGCCGGTAATCGGCGCGGTGGCGTTCCAGTGCCCGATTGGACAGATGTTTACCGCGCTCACGATGGGTGAACTGCCCTGGGAAACCATAATCCTCAAGGTGCGGCAGCAGCGGGGCTTTGGCCTCGCTGTCGAGCTCCAGACGCGGTTTCTCGAAGTCGTAATCACGCCGGCTGACGTGGGTCGGGCGGGTTTCCAGTCGCAGCTTGAAACGATCGATCACCGGCGCTTCGGCGACCATGCCACTGCCTGGCCTGTACGCGGTTGACTGGGAGGGTTTCGAGAAGCTGGTTTGATCGTCACCGAACACCAGCACATGTCCGTCGGGACTATGCTCGAAATGAAAGTGCAGACCTTCTTCCTCGCACAACCGTAGAAGGAAATGCAGGTCGGTTTCGTATTGCACGCAATACAGCCGGGGTCGGTACTCGGCGCTCAACTGGAAGCGCCAGGTATCGGGCTGCATTCCTTGGTCTTTAAGCACGCTGGCGATGATCTGCGGCACACTCAGGTTTTGAAAAATACGCTGGTTATGACAGTGGGTGAGGTAGGTGAGCCGGGGCACCAGAGTCATCTGATAACGGGTCAGGCGCTTGCCTGAATCGCCTTGAGCCACGCCATGGATCTGCCCATGAAGGCCGGAGTTGTCAGGACCTAAGCGCAGATAAGCCAAACGATGTAGCAGAGAGTCGAGGTCCAGGTCGGGGCGTTCGCTGACCAGTTCGAGCTTGACTTCGTAGGGCCGGTTCAGCGCTTCCTTGGCGCGGAATTCGAGTACCTGAAGGTCGTGGGGAAAACCTTCAATGTCGAGTTTGAAAACGACCTGCTTGGCATCGCTTAGCATCCACATGTCCCTGTGTCTATTTGTAAGCACGGGACTGTGCATGGATCTACCCAATGGCGCAGCCAGACGAATCGATATTTAGCGTAGGACGCTTCCGTTAAGCCGAATGGTTGTCGAATATCGTTTCAAATAGCCGAGCAACGTTTCATAGAGTGCATCGACCTCGGGCACCTGCCCCCGAGCCCGCAAACAGCCGTGAACCAGGCCCTCGCCAACATATAGCGTGGCAGCCACGCCCGCAGCCCTCAGTCGCTCGGCGTACAGCACGCCGTCATCGCGCAACGGATCGAATTGCGCCACGGCGATCAATGCCGGTGGCAGTCCGCTGAAATCCGTGGCCAGCAATGGCATGGCGTAGGCGTTCGGATGGCGGGTACCGCGCAGGTAGAGCGCGTGATAGCACTCGACGTCACTGCTGCTGAGTAACGGGGCGTCGATGCACTCACTGCGCGATGGCAAGCGCTGATCGCCGCCCAACCCCGGATAGATCAGCACCTGCGCGCACGGTACCGGCTCGCCGGCATCGCGCAGCGCCAGGCATAACGCCGCCGCGAGGTTGCCGCCGGCACTGTCGCCAGCCACCAGCGTGCGCGCCGGGTCGAGTTGAAACGGCCCGGTGCGCAATGCTCGCCAGACCTTGAGACAATCATCGAACGCAGCGGGAAACGGATGCTCCGGTGCCCGGCGATAATCCACGGCGATCACCAGCACACCCAGCGTCGATGCCAACTCGGCGCAGATGAAATCGTGGGAATCCAGGTCCCCCACCACCCAGCCACCGCCATGCAGGTAAACGATGCAGGACGCACCGCTGGCCGGTGGTTGATAGGAACGAACCGCCACGCCGGCCAGTTCGAAATCGACGACATACAACCCGACGGGGCGTGCCGGGGTAAACGCCCGGCACATCTCGCTGTAGGCCTGGCGCAACCCGGTGATACTGCTGTCGGTGCTGTTGAAGCTCAGGGTTTTGTCGACGAACGCCGTCATTTGTTCAGAAAGCGGGTAAGGAGCCATGAGCCTGGTGCCCGTAAAGGTAAATGTATGGCCCCTGTAGGAGCGAGCTTGCTCGCGATGGTCGTCAACGATGACGCGGGAAGCCTGATACCCCCACGACGTTCTCGGGTTTATCGCGAGCAAGCTCGCTCCTACAGGGTTTTGGTGTCAGTTTTTCAGACTGGCCTGAACCGTGGCCACGCCGTCCTTACCATCAAAGCTGCTGACACCGGCCAGCCAGCGCTGAAGATCTTCCGGATGCTCGCGCAGCCATTTTTTGGCGACATCCTGAGCCGTCTGGCGCTCCATGATCGGCACCATCAACTGGCTTTCCTGGGCAGCGGTGAACGTCAGGTTTTCCAGCAGGCGATTGACGTTCGGGCAGCGCTCGGCGTAATCCGGGGCAGTCACGGTGGAGACGGTCGCGGCGCCTTCATTCGGACCGTAGACATCTTCACTGCCGGTCAGGTAGGTGATCTTCATGTTGATGTTCATCGGGTGCGGGGTCCAGCCGACGAACACCACGAACTCCTTGCGATTCACCGCTCGCTGCACGGCCGCCAGCATGCCGGCCTCGCCTGATTCGATCAGTTTGAAGTCCTTCAGACCGAAGTGATTGGTCTCGATCATGGTCTTGATCGTGGTGTTGGCGCCGCTGCCTGGCTCGATGCCGTAGATCTTGCCGCCGAGCTGGTCTTTGAATCTGGCGATGTCGGCGAAGGTTTTCAGACCGGCCGCTGCCACATAGTCCGGGACCGCGAGTGTGGCCTGGGCATCGGCCAGGCTCGGTTTGTCCATGACCTTGACCTGATTGGCCGCCACGAACGGTGCGATGTTTTTATCCATCGCCGGTTTCCAGTAACCAAGGAAGATGTCCAGGCGCTTGTCGCGGATGCCGGCGAAGATGATTTGCTGCACGGCGCTGGTTTGCTTGCTTTCGTAGCCGAGACCGTTGAGAAGCACATCGGCCATGCCGCTGGTGGCGATCACGTCAGTCCAGTTGACCACGCCCATGCGCACGGTTTTGCAGGACGCGTCCTCCGCGGCCATGGCGCCGGCGCTCAACAGTACAGTGCCGCAGAGAATAGAGAGACAGCGGGGAAACAGTCTTTTCATCGGAATGAGTCTCGTGCGGCAGCGGATTATTGTCGGGTCGGTGTCTATGTGCACCGTGGCCAGAACATTACGCAGCAGACGAGCGGTAGAAGCGAACTGTGGCGACCGTGTTTTGCACGGTGGCGACTCATGATCCGTATCAGGTCGAACACATACCCTGTGGGAGCGGGCTTGCTCGCGAAGAGGGTGTGTCAGACGCCATCAATGCTGGCTGATCCACCGCTTTCGCGAGCAAGCCCGCTCCCACAGGGTTATGCGTCAGGATTTAGCGCTTGTAGTGTTTTTGACCCCAGGCCAACAAGCCTTGCAGCAATTCCTTCAACACCACCCGCGTCGGCTCCGCCAGATCCGGGCGATAACGGAACGGCTCGAACTCTTCCATGTACGTGCACTGCCCCAGCTCCAGTTGCACGGCGTGGATGTTCTCGCCCGGGTTGCCGTAATGGCGAGTGATGTGGCCGCCCTTGAAGCGTCCGTTCAGCACGTGGGTGTAGTTGTCGTGACGCGCGCAGATCGCTTCGAGTTGCGTCGCCAAGTGAGGATCGCAACTGGCGCCATTGAAGGTGCCGAGGTTGAAGTCCGGCAGCTTGCCGTCGAACAGGTGCGGGATCAGCGAGCGGATCGAGTGCGCATCGAACAGCAGCGCGTAGCCGAACTCGGCCTTCAGTCGCGCCAGTTCCTGCTGCAAGGTGCTGTGGTATGGCGTCCAGATCTGCTCCAGATAGCTCGCGCGCTCATCGGCAGAAGGCTCCAGCCCTTCGCGGAACAACGGCACGCCGTCGAACAACGTGGCCGGGTACAAGCCAGTGGTCGCGCCGACGTACAACGGCTTGTCGTCGGATGGGCGGTTAAGGTCGATGACGAACCGCGAGTACTCGGCGGCCAGGGTGCTGGCGCCCAGTTCAGCGGCGAAGTCATAAAGTTGCGGGATGTGCCAGTCGGTGTCCGGCAGGCTTTTGGCCTGTGGGATCAACCCGGCTTCGACCGCAGGCGTCAGGCGCACACCGGCATGGGGCATGCTGATCAGCAGCGGTACACGGCCTTGTTTGAAATTCAGAACCTTATCCACAACAGATCTCCTACAGACTTGATTCGACGCCGTGGCGCACGACGCGTTTTTCCAGGTCACCGCCCAGCCAGTAACAGAGGTCGGCGGGACGATCGATTTGCCAGGCGACGAAATCCGCGACCTTGCCCGCCTCCAGCGAACCATGGGTTTGAGCCATGCCCAAGGCGGTGGCGGCATGAATCGTCGCGCCCGCCAGGGCTTCTTCCGGGGTCATGCGGAAACAGGTGCAAGCCATGTTCAGCATCAGGCGCAACGACAGTGCCGGCGAGGTGCCCGGATTGAGGTCGCTGGCGATGGCGATTTTCACGCCGTGCTTGCGCAGGGCTTCCATCGGCGGCAATTGGGTTTCGCGCAGGAAGTAAAAGGCGCCGGGCAACAGCACGGCGACCGTACCGGACTTGGCCATGGCGATGGCGTCGTCTTCGGTCATGAACTCCAAGTGATCGGCGGACAACGCGTGGTAACGCGCCGCCAGGCTCGAGCCGTGCAGCGACGATAACTGCTCGGCGTGCAGCTTCACTGGCAAGCCCAGTTCCTGGGCGGCAATGAACACCCGCTCGACCTGCGCCGGGGAGAACGCCAGGTACTCGCAGAACGCGTCCACGGCGTCGACCAGCCCTTCGGCGGCCAGGGCCGGGAGCATGTCGGTGCAGATGTGATCGATGTAGTCATCAGCGCGATCGGCGTATTCCGGCGGCAAGGCGTGAGCCGCCAGGCAGGTGCTGCGCACGCTGACCGGAAGTTCGGCGCCGAGGCGACGGGCCACGCGCAGCATCTTGCGCTCGTTGGCCAGGTCCAGGCCGTAGCCGGACTTGATTTCGATGCTGGTGACGCCATCGCGCATCAGGCTTTTCAGGCGCCTGGCGGCACTGGCGAACAGTTCGTCTTCGCTGGCTGCGCGGGTGGCGCGCACGGTGCTGGCGATGCCGCCACCGCTGGCGGCGATTTCCGCGTAGCTGACGCCTTGCAGGCGCTTTTCGAACTCACCGCTGCGGTTACCGCCGAACACCGTGTGAGTGTGGCAGTCAATGAGGCCCGGTGTGACCCAGGCCCCGTTCAAATCATTGATGGCCTGGTACTCGCCCGCCGGCAACTCACCGCGCGGGCCGATCCACTCAATGTGCGCTCCTGACGTCACGATGGCCGCGTCTTCGATGATCGAGTAGACGCCTTGTGCCATGGTTGCGACGTGACAGTGTTGCCAGAGAGTTTTCATCCTTGGCCTCCATTAGGTTATCGATGAGAAAAAGTAGGGTCCTGCGTCACCAGGGCTGCCTGGCCCGCCGCCGGTTTCACCCACGTCAGGTAAGCCAGCACCAGCAACACGATCCAGACCACGCCGACAATCAGCGCTGCCTGGGTGTCCGGGAAATAGCCCAGCACGCCGAAAATGAACAGCATGAAGGCAATTGCCGCCGCCGGCGCGTAGGGCCAGAGCGGTACCGGGAATTTCAGTTGTGCAACCTGCTCGGCGCTCATGGACCGGCGCATGGCCACTTGGGTCACCAGAATCATCAGCCAGACCCACACCGTGGCAAAGGTCGCGATGGAAGCGATCAACAGGAACACGTTTTCCGGGATCAGGTAGTTCAGCAGCACGCCCAGCAACAGCGCGGCACTCATCACCACGACCGTCATCCATGGCACGCCATTGCGCGACAGGCGGGCGAAGCCCTTGGGTGCATGGCCTTGCTGGGCCAGGCCGAACATCATGCGGCCAGCGCCGAAGATGTCACTGTTGATCGCCGAAATCGCCGCCGTGATCACCACGATATTGAGGATGGTGGCCGCCGAGCTGATCCCCAGCTTGTCGAAAATCTGCACGAACGGGCTGCCCTGGCTGCCGATCTGCTGCCATGGAAAGATCGACATCAGCACCAGCATCGTCAGCACGTAGAACAGCAGGATCCGCAACGGTACGGCATTGATCGCCCGAGGCAGCACGTGCTGTGGGTCCTTGGCTTCACCTGCCGTTACGCCGATGATTTCAATACCGCCAAACGCAAACATCACCACCGCGAACGAAGCGATCAGACCGCCCATGCCATTGGGCATGAAGCCGCCCTGGGTCCAGAGGTTGCTGATGTCGGTCGCTTGCCCTGGGGCCGAGCTGATGCCGAACCACATGATGCCGAAACCACCCAGGATCATCGCGACGATGGCCGCGACCTTGAGCAGCGACAGCCAGAACTCCATTTCACCGAAGACTTTGACGTTGCACAGGTTCAAGCCGCCGACGATGGAAACGACACCCAGCACCCAGATCCAGCGGGAAACCTCCGGGAACCAGAAGCCCATGTAGATACCGAACGCGGTAACGTCGGCCATGCCGACGATGACCATTTCGAATGCGTAGGTCCAACCGAGGATGAAGCCCGCCATCGGACCCAGGTAGGTGCTGGCGTACTGGCCAAAAGAACCGGCAACAGGGTTGTGCACCGCCATCTCACCGAGGGCGCGCATGACCATGAACACTGCCGCGCCACCGATCAGGTACGCGAGCAGCACCGCAGGCCCGGCCATTTGAATGGCCGAGGCAGAACCGTAAAACAGCCCGGTGCCGATTGCCGACCCCAGCGCCATGAAGCGAATATGTCGGGCAGAGAGCCCGCGTTTCAAACCTTTTTCTGGCTGTTGCATTTCTCGTCCCTAATTATTGTTATTCGACGTTAAATCGAATCGCCGGCAAGCCGGCTCCTACAGGTTTATGCGACCCCCTGTAGGAGCTGGCTTGCCAGCGAGGGGGCCTTACAGGCTAGGCAGCAACTTCGCCGTCACCAGCTCGTTCAGGCAACGCGAAGCCAACAACTCAGTCGCCGCATTGATGTCCGGCGCAAAGAAGCGGTCCTTCTCATAGAACGGCACGTCGTTACGCAGGATGGCACGAGCCTTTTCCAGCTTCGGCGAGGTTTTCAGGCCGTTGCGCAGGTCCAGGCCCTGTACCGCCGCCAGCCATTCCACAGCGAGAATCCCACGGGTGTTCTCGGCCATTTCCCACAGACGCTTGCCAGCCGCTGGAGCCATCGACACGTGGTCTTCCTGGTTGGCGGAGGTCGGCAGGCTATCCACCGAATGGGGATGGGACAAGGCCTTGTTTTCGCTGGCCAGTGCCGCAGCGGTCACCTGGGCGATCATGAAGCCGGAGTTCACGCCACCGTTGGCCACCAGGAACGGCGGCAGTTGCGACATGTGCTTGTCCATCATCAACGAGATGCGGCGTTCGCTCAGGGAACCGATTTCAGCGATGGCCAGGGCCATGTTGTCGGCGGCCATGGCCACTGGCTCGGCGTGGAAGTTACCACCGGAAATCACGTCGCCTTCAGCGGCGAACACCAGCGGGTTGTCCGAGACGGCGTTGGCTTCGATGGCCAGCACTTCGGCGGCCTGGCGGAACTGGGTCAGGCAGGCGCCCATGACTTGCGGCTGGCAGCGCAGGGAGTACGGGTCCTGGACCTTCTCGCAGTTTTCGTGGGAGTCGGAGACTTCGCTGCGCTCGCCGAGCAGATCGCGATACGCGGCGGCGGCATCGATCTGGCCTTTCTGGCCACGGGCAGCGTGGATGCGTGCGTCGAACGGCGAACGCGAACCCAGTACCGCTTCAACGGTCAGGCCGCCGAGGGCCAGGGCACCGGCGAACAGGTCTTCACCTTCGAACAGGCCACGCAGGGCGAACGCGGTGGACACCTGGGTGCCGTTGAGCAGCGCCAGGCCTTCTTTTGCAGCCAGGGTCAGTGGGGTCAGACCGGCAACTTTCAGCGCTTCGGTGGCTTCCATCCACTCGCCTTTGTAGCGCGCCTTGCCCTCGCCCAGCAGCACCAGCGACATGTGCGCCAAAGGCGCCAAGTCACCGGAAGCACCGACCGAACCTTTCAACGGAATGTGCGGGTACACCTCGGCGTTGATCAGGGCGATCAGCGCATCGATTACCACACGGCGGATACCGGAGAAACCACGGCTCAGGCTGTTGACCTTGAGCACCATGATCAAACGCACCAACTCATCGCTGATCGGCTGGCCGACACCGGCGGCGTGGGACAGCACCAGCGAGCGCTGCAGGTTTTCCAGGTCTTCGCTGGCGATACGGGTCGACGCCAGCAGGCCGAAACCGGTGTTGATGCCGTAGGCGGTACGGTTCTCGGCGAGGATCTGTTCCACGCAGGCGACGCTGGCTTCGATCTGGGCCGAGGCGCTGTGGTCGAGGGTCAGTTTCACCGGTTGCTGATAGACGTCGCGCAGTTGGGCGAGGGTCAGTTGGCCGGGAATCAGGTTTAGCGAAGTCATTTTGTGCTCCTTTTGAGAGTTAGCTATTAACTAACCAGACGCTCCGGAGATATCCGTTGTCCGTCGCATCCCCCTTTTTGAGGGGGTGGCGCCTTGGCACGCTGGTTTTGTAGGGAAATCAGTGCAAATTCGGTAAAGCTTTCTGCAGCAAAACAGGGTCTTTCAGAACGCTGGCAGCGGCGGCAATGTCGGGTGCCAGCCAACGGTCCTGGTCGTAGGCAGGCACTCGCTCACGCAGCAGACGCCAAGCGGTGTCGGTGCCCGCACCGAAGCGTTGTTCTTTCAGGAACTCAAACGCCTGGGCCGCGAGCAAATACTCGATGGCGAGGATCTGCGTGCAGTTTTCCAAGGCACGATGCAGCTTCAGCGCAGCGTTGGTGCCCAGGCTCAGGTGATCTTCCTGAAGGCCGGAAGTGACGTAGTTGTCGAGCACCGCCGGTTGCGCCAGTTGACGGTTCTCCGCGCACAGCGACGCGGCCACGTATTGCACGATCATCATCCCGGAGTTCACGCCCGGGTTGGCCACCAGGAACGCCGGCAGGCCGCTGACGTGCGGATTGATCAAACGGTCCAGGCGACGCTCGGCGATGGAGCCGATTTCCGCCATGGCGATCGCCAGCAGGTCCGCCGCCATTGCCACGGACTGGCCATGAGGGTTGGCCTGGGACACCACGCGGTAATTGTCCGCGGTGCCCAGCACCAGCGGGTTGTCGGTGGCGCCGTTGAGTTCGGTTTCGATCTGCTTGATTGCGTGTGCCAATTGGTCGCGAGCGGCGCCGTGCACCTGCGGGATCGAGCGAATGCTCAGGGCATCCTGAGTGCGAATGCCCTTGCTCTGGGCGATCACTTCGCTGCCGTCGAGCAAGGCCCGCAGGTTGATCCCGACCTGTTGCATGCCCGGGTGTGGCTTGAGCGCGATGATCTCGGCGTCGAATGCATCGATCTGCCCACGCTGGGCTTCGAAGCTCATGGCGCCGATCACGTCGGCCCATTCCAGCAGGCGCGTGGCATCGGCAATCGCCAGGCAGCTCAGGCCGCTCATGCACGGCGTGCCGTTGACCAGGCACAAACCGTCCTTGGCACCCAGCTTGACGGGTTGCAGGCCTTCTTCGGCCAGCGCTTGCTGTGCGGAAACGATCTGCCCGCGATAGCTGACATTGCCCACGCCCAACAGCGCGATGCCGATGTGGGCCATGTGGGTCAGGTAACCCACGGAGCCCTGGGACGGCACTTGCGGGGTGATGCCGCGGTTGAGCAACGCCAGCAGCGCTTCGACGACCTGACGGTGCAGGCCGGATTTGCCGTGACTGTAGTTGACGACGGCGGCGCACATGATCGAGCGGGTCTGCTCATTGGTCAGTGGCGCGCCAACGCCACAGGCGTGGCTGAGCAGGGTGTTGCGCGACAACTGGCTGAGTTGTTCGTCCTGCAGCGAGACGTTGCACAGCGCGCCCAGGCCGGTGTTGATGCCGTAGGCACGTTCGCCGCTGGTGACGATGCGCTGGACGATGGCCTGCGCGTTTTCGATGCGCGCCCAGATCGGCGCCGACAGCTCAAGCTGCGCGCCATCACGGGCGACAGCGACCACGTCCTGCCAAGTTACCTGCGCTTCGGTAATAACGATTTTTTCAGCCTGGGACATCTGGAGCCTCATACCAATTCTGTTGACCAATGACACCCTGTGGCGAGGGGGCTTGCCCCCGTTGGGCTGCGAAGCAGCCCTGTTCTGGCTTTCTGGTGTGTCAGATTTATCCGGTTAACTGATTGTGCGAGCGCTGCGCACTCGAACGGGGGCAAGCCCCCTCGCCACAAAAAGCGGTACGCCTTAAACCACCGCCGCCCGACGCTGCACAAAGCGGTCGACATACTCATCCGCCGGCGAGTGCAGGATCTCTCGCGGCGTGCCGACCTGGATCAGGCGGCCGTCCTTGAGTATCGCGATGCGGTTGCCGATGCGCACGGCCTCGTCGAGGTCGTGGGTGATGAAGACGATGGTCTTGTGCAGGGTCTTTTGCAGCTCCAGCAACTGGTCCTGCATCTCCGCGCGGATCAGCGGGTCGAGGGCACTGAACGCTTCGTCCATCAGGATGATGTCGGTGTCCGCCGCCAAGGCACGGGCCAGGCCCACACGCTGACGCATGCCGCCGGAAAGCTGATGCGGGTATTTGTTTTCGTAGCCCTTGAGGCCCACGGTGTTGATCCAGTGCAGCGCACGCTCGGCGCACATGGCTTTGCTTTCGCCACGGATTTTCAGGCCGTAGGCGACGTTGTCCAGCACGCTCTTGTGCGGCAGCAGGCCGAAGCTCTGGAACACCATGCTGATCTTGCGCCGGCGAAATTCGCGCAGGGCTTCCATGTCGTATTGCAGGATGTCCACGCCGTCCACCAGGATCGCGCCGCTGGTCGGGTCGATCAGGCGGTTGAAGTGGCGGACCAGGGTCGACTTGCCGGAACCCGACAGGCCCATGATCACGAAGATCTCGCCGCTGCCGATGCTCAGCGACAGGTCGTTCACGCCGACCACGCAGCCGGTTTCGGCCAGCACCTGATCCTTGGTCTTGCCCTGGCCAACCATGGCCAGCGCTTCCTTGGCACGGTTGCCGAAAATCTTGAAGACGTTCTTGACTTCGATCTTGCTCACGGTTGCGTTGTTCATTTGCTCACCTCATGCCGTGCGCGACCGTACGCCTGTGTAATGCGGTCGATCACCACAGCCAGAATCACGATCGCCAGACCGGCTTCAAGGCCGCGTCCAACGTTGAGGGTCTGAATCCCCACCAGCACGTCTTCACCCAGGCCACGGGCACCGATCATCGAGGCGATTACCACCATCGACAGGGCCATCATGGTGGTCTGGTTGATCCCGGCCATGATGCTCGGCAGGGCCAGCGGCAGTTGCACGCCGAACAGTTGCTGCCAGCGATTGGCACCGAAGGCGTTGATCGCTTCCATCACTTCACCGTCGACCTGGCGAATGCCCAGGTCGGTCAGGCGGATCAGCGGCGGCGCGGCGTAGATCACCGTGGCGAAAATCGCCGGGACCTTGCCCAGGCCAAACAGCATCAGCACCGGGATCAGGTACACGAAGCTCGGCATGGTCTGCATGATGTCCAGCAACGGCATCAGTATCGAACGCAGGCGGTTGCTGCGGGCCGAGAGAATGCCCAGCGGAATGCCGATCAACACCGAGATGATCGTCGCCACCATCATCAGCGCCAGGGTCTGCATCAGCTTGTCCCAGAGGCCGACCGCTCCCACCAGGAACAGCAGGCCGACGATCACTGCCGTGGTCACGACTTTACGAGTCGCGTGCCAGGCCACGCCCGCCACGATCGCCAGCATCAGCCACCAGGGTGCCGCACGCAGCAGGCTTTCAAGATTGACGATGGCCCACAACAGGGTGTCGGAGATGTGCCGGAACACGTCGCCGTAGTTGGTGACCAGCGAATCGACCCAACCGTTGACCCAGTCGGCGATGGAAAAAGTAAAGCTTTCGGGAAACATAAGAGACTCTCAATCAAGGGGTTGCGATCAAGCATCCGACTGCCGTTGCCGACAGCCGGAGAAGCCCAACCTACAAGGCCGCGTCGATTTTCTTGGCTGCGTCTTCGCTCACCCACGCGTGCCAGACTTCAGGATGTTCCTTCAAGAAGATCTTGGCCAGTTTTGGCGACTCGATCCGCTCTTTGGTCATGCGCCCCAGGTTCTGGTTCAGCAAGTCGATTGGCACGTTGACCTTTTCCAGAACGGCTACCAGTTCTGGCGCTTCGTCGTGGAAAGTCTTGGACAGGCCGACCTTGATATTCACGGTCTTGTTCACGCCTGGCTTCTCTTCGAGTTTCACTACATCGACCTGACCCATCAGCGGCGTTGGCGACCAGTAGTAGAACAGGATCGGCTCGCCACGCTTGTAGCTCGACAGCACGGCGGCATCCAGCGCCGGGCCGGTGCCTGGGCGGAAGTTGGTGTAGGTGCTTTCCAGACCGTAGCTTTTCAGCATTTCGCTGTTGTCCAGCTCACAGGTCCAGCCGGCCGGGCAGTTGTAGAAACGGCCCTTGGAGGGTTCTTCAGCGTCCTTGAAGATCGCCGAGTATTTGCCCAGGTCAGCAATGTTCTTCAGGTCCGGAGCCTTGGCTTCCAGCTTGCGCTTGGCGTCGCCTTCGATCACGTAGCGCGGGACGTACCAGCCTTCGATTGCGCCAACAACCGGCGCGCCGACACCGATGACCTTGCCGGCCTTCTCGGCCTTGTTCCAGACTTCGCTACGGCCGACCCATTCTTCGGCAAACACTTGAATATCGTTGCTGCCCAAGGCGTTTTCCATGGTGATGGAGTTGCCCGGCAGGCTGTCAGTCTTGCAGTCGTAGCCTTTCTCCAGCACGACTTGCATCACGTCGGTCAGGAGCATCGCGCTTTCCCAGTTCAGGCCGGCGAATTTCACCGGTTTACCCGATTCGCACCAGCCCGCCGCCTGAGTGGCGCCGGCGCTGGCCAGCAGGCCCATGGAAAGCAATGTGGTCAGCAGGGTCTTGTTCGATTTCATTGTTGTGACGCTCCTAATCATGAATTGGCTTACGGCAGTCAAGAGGCATCCAGCCCTGTCCACGTCCAATCAGGCCTGCGCCGCAGCGCGACCCACATTCTGCTTTTGTTCGGTGACCGCGCCCTGCTCGACCGGCAGGATCAAACGATCAGGCACTGTGCCGTGCCATTTTTTTGCGCATACGTAATACAGGGCGGCGGGTAGCACCAGGCCGATGACCCAGGAAATATCCACATCACCCAGGGCCGCCACCAACGGACCGGTATAGAACTTGGTGGAGATGAACGGCAGTTGTACCAGCACACCGAACACATAGACGCTGATACCGAGAAGGTTCCAACGACCGTAGCGACCATTCGGATCGGCCAGAGCCGGTACGTCATAGCGCTCGCGAGTGATGCAGTAGTAGTCCACCAGGTTGATCGCGCTCCAGGGAGTAAAGAACGCCAGCAGGAACAGGATGAAAGATTTGAACGCACCGAGGAACGAGTGCTGACCGAGCAACGCCATCAGGGTCGCAGCACCGACGATGACCAGCACGAAGACCAGGCGCTGCAAGCGCGTTACCTTCAGGTCACCACGGAAACCGCTGATGATGGTCGCAATGCACATGAAGCTGCCGTAGGAGTTCAGCGTGGAGATGGTGACCTTGCCGAACGCGATGCTGAAGTACAGCAGCGCAGCGGTGGCACCGGTACCACCCAGACCCACGATGTAGGCCACTTCGTGGCCGGCGTATTGCCCGTTGGCCGAAGCGGCCGCGAACACGCCGAGGACCATCGCCACCTGCGCACCAATGACCGAACCTGCGCCTGCGGCAAAAAACGTTTTCACCGCGGACGTCTTGCTCGGCAGGTAGCGAGAATAGTCAGCCACATAAGGGCCGAAGGCGATCTGCCAGGATGCCGCGAGCGACACCGCGAGCAGGAAACTGCTCCAGCTGAAGTGGCGGATTTGCAACAGTGCGCCAACGTCGACCTGGTTCATCAGACGGCTGAACAGATAAACAAAGGCAATCACGCCAATGACACTGGCAACACGGCCGATCCAATGGATCACCCGATAGCCGAGCACCGTGACCAGCACGATGACACTGGCGAAAAGGAGGATACCGACGGTGTCGCTGACGCCAAACAACTGCCCCAGCGCCTGGCCGGACAACACGGTTCCCGTTGCGGTGAAGCCCAGGTACATCAAGCAGACCAGCACGATCGGGATGGCCGCGCCGTATACGCCGAACTGTACCCGGCTGGAAATCATCTGCGGCAGGCCAAGCTTGGGACCTTGCGCCGCATGCAGCGCCATTACGCCGCCGCCCAGCAATTGACCGATCAACAGACCGATCAATGACCAGAACACATCACCGCCAAGCACCACCGCCAAGGCACCGGTGACAATCGCGGTGATTTGCAGGTTGGCACCCATCCACAGGGTGAACTGGCTTAACAGACGACCGTGTCTTTCCGCTTCCGGGATGTAGTCGATCGAACGCTTCTCGATCAACGGCTTGTTGCTTGCACGATCGCTGTTAACAGCCATGGTTCAACCTCTATGGATTGTTATTCTGGGTTGGACAAACTCTTTGTAGGAGCCGGCTTGCTGGCGATTCAGACACCATGGTGTGTCAGGCGAACCGCCATCGCCAGCAAGCCGGCTCCTACAGGGTTCTGCGTTATTTGCCGGTAATCATCGGCAGGTTCAGCCCTTGTTCCTTGGCGCAGTCGATGGCGATCTGGTAACCGGCATCGGCGTGACGCATGACGCCGGTCGCCGGGTCGTTGTGCAGCACGCGAGCGATACGCTCGGCCGCTTCGTCAGTACCGTCGCAGACAATCACCATGCCCGAGTGCTGGGAGAAGCCCATGCCGACGCCGCCGCCGTGGTGCAGGGAAACCCAGGTCGCGCCGCTCGCGGTGTTGAGCAGAGCGTTGAGCAGTGGCCAGTCGGAAACAGCGTCGGAACCGTCCTGCATCGATTCGGTTTCGCGGTTCGGGCTCGATACCGAACCGGAGTCCAGGTGGTCGCGACCGATCACGATTGGCGCGGACAGTTCGCCGCTGCGCACCATTTCGTTGAACGCCAGGCCCAGCTTGGCGCGCAGGCCCAGGCCGACCCAGCAGATACGTGCCGGCAGACCCTGGAAGCTGATGCGCTCGCGAGCCATGTCCAGCCAGTTGTGCAGGTGAGCGTCGTCCGGGATCAGCTCTTTTACCTTGGCGTCGGTCTTGTAGATGTCTTCAGCGTTGCCCGACAGTGCAGCCCAACGGAACGGACCGATACCGCGGCAGAACAGCGGACGGATGTAGGCCGGTACGAAGCCAGGGAAGTCGAATGCGTTTTCCACGCCTTCTTCTTGTGCCATCTGACGGATGTTGTTGCCGTAGTCGAAGGTCGGTACGCCCATTTTCTGGAAGTCGAGCATTGCTTTGACGTGCACGGCCATCGATTGCTTGGCGGCTTTGATCACAGCGGCCGGTTCAGTCTTGGCGCGTTCGCGGTACTGGTCCCAGGTCCAGCCGGCCGGCAGGTAGCCGTTGAGCGGATCGTGGGCGCTGGTCTGGTCGGTGACCATGTCCGGGCGTACGCCGCGCTTGACCAGTTCCGGCAGGATTTCTGCCGCGTTGCCCAGCAGGGCGATGGAGATCGCCTTGCCTTCGGCGGTGTATTTGGCGATGCGGGCCAGCGCGTCGTCGAGGTCAGTAGCCTGTTCGTCGACATAGCGGCTTTTCAGACGGAAATCGATGCTGACTTGTTGGCATTCGATGTTCAGCGAGCAAGCACCGGCCAGGGTTGCAGCCAGAGGCTGTGCGCCGCCCATGCCGCCCAGGCCAGCGGTCAGTACCCACTTGCCTGTCAGGTTGTCGTTGTAGTGCTGGCGACCGGCTTCAACGAAGGTTTCGTAGGTGCCCTGGACGATGCCCTGGCTGCCGATGTAGATCCAGCTGCCGGCGGTCATCTGGCCGTACATGGCCAGGCCTTTGGCGTCGAGCTCGTTGAAGTGCTCCCAGCTCGCCCAGTGCGGAACCAGGTTGGAGTTGGCGATCAGTACGCGCGGGGCGTTGCTGTGGGTCTTGAACACGCCGACCGGCTTGCCGGATTGCACCAGCAGGGTCTCGTCGTCGTTCAGGTTGGTCAGGCTTTCGACGATCTTGTCGTAGCATTCCCAGTTACGTGCAGCGCGACCGATACCACCGTAGACCACCAGTTCTTTAGGGTTCTCGGCGACTTCAGGGTCGAGGTTGTTCATCAGCATGCGCAGCGGCGCTTCGGTCAGCCAGCTCTTGGCGGTCAGCTTGTTACCGCGGGCAGCGCGGATTTCAACGTCACGAAATTTAGTCACGAAAAGAACTCCTCAGCAATCAATCCAAAACCAACCCAGGCAGTGGGCGAGCAAGCCAATGGGCATCAGTGCACACCGGCGAATCAGTGGACGATGGTTGAGTCCTCGCGACTCATACGCATACGTCTTTACTTGTACATACAAGCATATGCAATCAAGCGGCCAACTTGTTGGATGAGCATTCAAGAAAAATCCTGAAACGGCTGGAGAGCGCCTGGAATAAGGGTTCTGGCGAAGATGAAATTTTTCAGGAGGATTTTTTGTAGCGATGGGTTTTGTTACTTGAGCGCGGTTTTGCGCCACGCTGGGGCGTTCGGTAACACCTGGTGCCCAATTGAGCGCATTCCAGAAACACCCTACAACATCATCAGAAACATCCGACTCCACCTCTATCAATCCTCGCCGACTTCACGAGCAAGCCCCCTGAAGTCACTCCTGTGAGGAAACGCGCAATGAAACAGTGGAAAGTCAAAACCCACCTCCTGCTGCTGGCCGGCATCCTGCTGGGCAGCCTGACCGGCATCGGCGCACTCGGCCTGTACGGTATGCGCACTACGGTGCAGGGACTGGAGACGGTTTACCTGGACCGGGTCATCCCGCAACAGGACCTGAAGAAAATCTCCGAGCTGTATTCAGTCCAGATCGTCGACGCTATCCACAAGGCCCGCGACGGCATCCTCAGTAGCGTCGACGCGGCGCAACAGATACGGCAAGCGATGCTTGAAATCCAACCGCTTTGGCGCACCTACCTGTCGACCCGCCTGGTTGATGAAGAGGTGCGACTGATCAACGAAATCACACCACTGATGCAGGCGACCGAAGTACCGCTTCAGCGTTTGCAGGCGGTCTTGAACCGCAACAAAGCCGCCAGTCAGAGCCTGGAGCATTTCGCCGTCCACCAGCTGTACCCCTTGATTGACCCGCTGACTTCACTGTTTTCGCAACTGACCGATGTCCAACTTAAAGAGGCACGCCGACAGTTCGAGCATAGCCAGGCACTCTATGTGGTCAATTTGAGGCAGATGGCCGTGGTCCTGGCCCTGGCACTGTTGTTTGGCAGTCTTTATGCCCTGCTGTTCAGCGCCAGGCTGGCGCGATACCTGGGCGCCGAGCCTCACGAGCTGGCCAGTATCAGCACCAGGATTGCCCAAGGCAGGCTCGGCGATCCAGTGATAGTTAACACGACGTCAACGGGTGTCATGCAATCGGTCGAGGCCATGCGACGCAGCCTGGCCAGCATGATCGGCAAGGTGCGCGAGGCCTCGCAGCATATCGAGTCCTCGACCCTGAACCTGAGCATCTCGTCTGAACAAGGCCTGAAACAGGCTGCCGAGCAAAATGGCGCGGCCTCTTCCATTGCCGCCGCTGCGGAACAGATGTCAGCCAACATCACGCACATTGCCGAGAACGCCGCGCAGGCACACGACACCACACAAAAGGCCGAACAGATCACCGCTTGCGGAATTGCCACCATGGCGCGCTCTATCATCGAGATGCAGCAGATCGCCCAGCTGGTGACCCAGACGTCAGATGAAATCGACCAATTGACCCTGCACTCCAACGCCATCGGGAAAATTGTCGGCATGATCCACAGCATTGCCGAACAGACCAATCTGCTCGCACTCAATGCCACCATCGAGGCGGCGCGGGCCGGCGATCAAGGGCGCGGGTTTGCCGTGGTGGCTGACGAAGTGCGGGAGCTGGCAACCCGCACGACCCGCTCTACCGCTGAGATTGTGGTGCTGGTGAGCACCATTCAAAGCGGCATGCGAAAAGCCAACAGCAGCATGAGCACTGGCCGCGAGCGCGTGCTTCAGGGCCAGCAGTTGATCGACAGCGCCGGTGCGTCGATGAATGACGTCAAGACCGCGCTCAACGCGTCACTCAATGCAGTCAGCCAGATCTCCAATGCCTTGCAGGAACAGCGTGAAGCCAGCGAAGACGTGGCGCGCAATGTGGAGAACGTGGCGCAGCGGGTCGAGGAAAATGTCGCGGCGCAGCAGGAGGCGGTGAAAACCATCCAGGCACTGAAACAGATGTCGAGTGAGCTGGAGGCGACCGTTCGAGGTTTTACCCTCGAACGGGAATGACCGGGATCAGTCGCGCGACGTCAGTTCGATCACGCAGCACAGCCCTTTGATGGCGACGTCCAGCAATCCGGCATCAGCCTCCAATTGCAGGCAATCATGACGGCCCAATTGCTGGGCGTTGTTATCGACCGACACCTCAGCCTGCTCACTCATGCTGAACACCAACACCGTGCCCGCCGAACTGAAGAACCGCTGCTCGCCCGACAACCACTGCAACCGCGCGCTATAACGCTGCGGCGCGTAGATCAGGTTGAAATCGCGAATCGGACCACCGAGCAATGTACAGGAGACCTTGCTTTCACCGCTGAAGGCAAACGGGTCCAGCGGTAACAGTGGCCGTGTGTCCTGGCCATCCACCGTCAGGGTCATGCCCTCGCCCTGCAAAACGGTGATCACTCGCTCGTAACCGGCGAAGGTAGAAAACCCGCCCGACTCACCGATATCGGCAATCGACAGGCGCCAGCCAAAGCCATCCAGGCCGGTGCCGGCATCACGAGTGATTTCTTCGGTGCTGCCGCCGCCGTTTTTCCACGGCATGCGTGGGTAATCTTTGGCGCGTAAAACCTTTGCGTTACTCATTTATGGCTCTCTACTTATGAAACCGACCTTCCAGACGATGACGGGAACCGGGGTGAATCAAACGAGCAGCAGTCACCGGCTGACGACCGGACCAGGTGCGGCGACGGATCAGCAGGCACGGCTCGCCTTTTTCAATCTGTAGCAATTTGCATTCGGACGACTCCGCCAGGATCGCCTCGACCACGTGCTCGCCCTCGGTCAACGGCGCGACCTGGTTCAGGTAGGCGTAGGGCGTTTGCAGGGTGAAGTCCTGCTTGAGGTAGTCCGGCGCCACCAGCGCATTGACGAAACGGTCTTCGATTTGCACCGGAATATCGTTTTCGAAATGCACGATCAGCGAGTGAAACACCCTCTGCCCTTCGCGCATGTCCAGGGCCAGGGCACGCTCGGAGCCGGCGGCCTCTTCTTCAAGGGTGATGACCTTGCAGGTGTGGCGATGACCGCGAGAGGCGATTTCGTCGGCGATGTTGTGCACTTCGAACAGGGCGGACTGGCTTTTCGGCTCGGCGACGAACGTACCGACGCCTTGCATGCGCACCAACAGACCGTCGGCAGTCATCTCGCGCAGGGCGCGGTTGATGGTCATGCGACTGAAGCCCAGCTGGCTGACCAGCTCGCTTTCCGACGGAACGCGGTAGTGCGGCGGCCAGTTTCCGCTGTCGATTTGCTGGGTGATCATTTGTTTGACGCGGGCGTACAAGGGCGCCGGACTGTCGCCCATGTTCGCGGCCAACGGAGAAACTGGAGGCGGAGTCGGCACGGTTAATCCTTGGTCATTTGATTGATGTCGCTAGCTTGCCGGAGTTTACCGGGCAGGCAAACGTCTGTATATGTATATACAAATAACACACGATGGGGTGCTTAACCATGTCCGCCTTCTTTGCCGAACGCGCGCTGCTGCCTAGTGGATGGGCCAACAATGTACGTCTTGAGGTCAGCGCCGACGGCGTATTGACCCATATCCAGGCCGATTCCCATGCAGATGGCGCCGAGCGGTTAAGCGGTCCGCTGCTGCCTGGCATGCCGAACCTGCACTCACACGCCTTCCAGCGGGCCATGGCCGGGCTGGCGGAAGTGGCGGGCAATCCGAACGACAGTTTCTGGACCTGGCGCGACCTGATGTATCGCCTTGTCGGAAAAATCAGCCCGGAGCAACTCGGCGTCATCGCTCGTCAGCTGTACATCGAAATGCTCAAGGCCGGTTACACCTCGGTGGCGGAATTTCACTACGTGCACCATGACACTGGCGGCCAACCTTATGCCGACCCGGCCGAACTGGCCCTGCGTATCAGCCAGGCTGCTACCTCCGCCGGTATCGGTCTGACCCTGTTGCCGGTGCTGTACAGCCACTCCGGTTTCGGTGGCCAGGCGCCGAACGACGGTCAGCGCCGTTTTATCAACAGCACCGAAAACTACCTCAAGCTGCAATCGCGCTTGCAGCCGATCCTCGCGCAACAGAAGGCACAGTCGCTCGGCTTGTGTTTCCACTCGTTGCGCGCGGTCACCCCGCAGCAGATCAGCGAAGTGTTGGCGGCCAGCGACAAGCAGTGCCCGGTGCACATCCATATCGCCGAACAGCAGAAGGAAGTCGACGACTGCCTGACTTGGAGCGGTCGCCGTCCGCTGCAATGGCTGTACGAAAACATCGACGTCGACCAGCGCTGGTGCCTGGTCCACGCGACCCACGCCAACCCGGAAGAAGTCACGTCGATGGCCAAGAGTCGTGCCATCGCCGGTCTGTGCCTGACCACTGAAGCCAACCTGGGCGACGGGATTTTCCCGGCGGTGGACTTCCTGGCCCAGGGCGGGCGCATGGGTATCGGTTCCGACAGCCATGTGTCGCTAAGCGTGGTGGAAGAATTGCGTTGGCTGGAATACGGCCAGCGTCTACGCGACCAGCGGCGTAATCGTTTGTATGGCGCGGATCAGCCGATGGTCGGCCGTACGCTGTTCGATGCCGCGCTGGATGGCGGCGCCCAGGCGCTGGGCCAGCCGATTGGCGCACTGGAAGTCGGCAAACGTGCCGACTGGCTGGTGCTCGACGGCAACGACCCGTATCTGGCAACGGCCAGTGGCGACGGCATTCTCAACCGCTGGCTGTTTGCCGGTGGCGATCGCCAAGTGCGCGATGTGCTGGTGAACGGGCAGTGGGTTGTGCGCGATGGACGGCATGCCGGCGAAGAAGAAAGCAGCCGCGCCTTCACCCAGGTCCTGCGCGAACTCCTGGGCTGACACCAAACAAAATGTGGGAGCGGGCTTGCTCGCGAAGAGGGCGTGTCAGTCGACGGATTTGTTGACTGACACACCACTTTCGCGAGCAAGCCCGCTCCCACATTTGATCGGTGCTGACTGTTAGTTCGACGTCTTGGCCATCTGCTGTTCCGACGCCCGCCAGATCAGCCGCGTGGTGTCATAACCCTGCTGACGCGCCTTGCTCAGCAGCTCTTCACGCACCACACCATTGACGGTCGGCGTGCGCGACAACAGCCACAAGTACTTGCGGCTTGGATCACCGACAATGGCGGTCTTGTAGTCATCGCTGACGTACAGCACCCAATATTCGCCCTTCGCCGTACCCGGGATCAGCCTGGAGAACCAGGTATCGAACTCGACCCACAGCTTGTCGCTCTTGCCGGGCACCTGTGGATAAGCCGTGCCCTTGACCTCTTCCCATTGCCACTGCGCCGTCAGGCAGCGGTTCAATACCGCGACGTTGCCGTCGGGCTTGAGCGTGTAATGAGCTTCGGATTGCGCGCAGTCACGCTGGAAGTACATCGGCAGGCGAGCCAGCTCGTACCAGGTGCCCTGGTAGCGCTTGAGGTTGACGCTTTTGACAGTCTTGGGTGCCAAGGTGTCCTGGCCAGATGTGGCACAGCCGGCCAACACCAGGCCGGCAAAAAGGATGATCAACAACCGCTTCATTATTTTTCTCCCGTGGGCAATCGCCCCGGTTTACTTCAGGCCTTGGCCGGAAAACATCAGCACTTTGTCACCGGCGAACTGCACGCTGATAAAGCTGTTCTTGTCGCCCCAGGTGCAGCTGGACATGCCCAGCGCGCCTGAACAATCGGCGGGTTTGCCCAACAGGGTCTCCACGTCGGCCTTGGCCATGCCAGCCGAGAGCTTCGAGTAGTTTTCCTGATTGACCTTGCTGCAGGCAGCCAGCAACACGCAGAACGAAAGCAGGGCGATGGAACGCAGCGACATGGTGAAACTCCGGGGGGCGTAGGGGGTTGGCATGGCTGCCAAGCTGAAGCTTAGAAGTGAAAACCCCTGTCAGGTTCCCTGCCCGACAGGCTATTTATCGGGCCACTCGTCTACCTTTTACCGAAAATCCTCCACTTTCCTTGTTTACCGGGTATTTCGTCGAGTTTCGGTAAATCCGCCTAATCTTTGGCGCCGATCAGTCGACATACATGCAACGCAATGCCACATCGGTGGCATTTGCTCCCCCCCTTTTGTTGACCAGACCCTCTGCGTAGCTCATCCATGACCAGAAACATGAAGTTCAGCCACAAGATCTTGCTGGCTGCCGCCCTCGTGGTGGCCGTCGCATTCGCTTGTTTCATCCTGTTCAACGACTATCGCCAGCGCGAAACCTTGCGCAACAGTACCGAAGCCTCGATGCAGGAGCTCGGCAGCCTGACCACCAGCAACATTCAGACCTGGCTGGAAAGCCGCATGCAATTGCTGCAATCGCTGGCCCAACAGGTCAGCGCCGATGGCAATGCGCCCGCCAGCCTGAAACGGATCATCGACCTGCCCGCCTACACCGGCAATTTCCAGCTGAGTTACTTCGGTGGCGCCGACGGCGTGATGTTCTCGGTCCCGGCAGGCAACCGTGCAGCGGACTACGACCCACGCACCCGTGGCTGGTACAAGGCGGCCAATGGCGCACAACAGACCATCGTCACCGAACCGTACATTGCCGCGTCGTCCGGCAAACTGGTGATCACCGTGGCCACCCCGGTGCAGCATCAGGGCCAGATGATTGGCGTGGCCGGCGCCGACATCGACCTGTCCAGCGTCAGCGCGATCATCAATTCGCTGAACTTCGGCGGCCACGGCCATGCGTTCATCGTCAGCGCCGACGGCAAGATCCTGATTCACCCGGACAGCAAGCTGGTGCTCAAGAGCCTGGCCGAGGCCTATCCGAGCGACACGCCGAAAGTCAGCCCGGGCATGAAAGAAGTCGAAATCGACGGCAAGCGCCAGTTCATCTCCTTCACCCATGTCAACGGCGTGCCATCGGCGAACTGGTACGTGGCACTGGTGCTCGACCAGGACACCGCGTTCTCGATGCTCAGCGAATTCCGTACCTCGGCGATCATCGCCATGGTGATTGCCGTGGTGATCATCATCGCCCTGCTGGGCATGCTGATCAGCCTGCTGATGCAGCCGCTGCTGACCATGGGTCGCGCCATGCACGACATCGCCGAAGGCGAAGGTGACCTGACCAAACGCCTGACCATCCACGGCCACGACGAATTCGGCGCGCTGGGGCTGTCGTTCAACCGCTTCGTCGAGCGCATTCACACCTCGATCATCGAAGTGTCCTCGGCCACCGGCCAGGTCAACGAAGTGGCGTTGCGTGTAGTCGCCGCGTCGAACTCGTCGATGTTCAACTCCGACCAGCAAGCCTCGCGAACCAGCAGCGTGGCCGCGGCGATCAACCAGCTCGGTGCCGCCGCCCAGGAAATCGCCCAAAACGCCGCCCTCGCCTCGCAACATTCCAGCGATGCCCGCAGCCTGGCCGAAGATGGCCAACAGGTTGTGGATAAAACCATCGCGGCGATGCAGCAGTTGTCGGCAAAGATCAGCGACTCGTGCGGCAACATCGAGACACTCAACAGCAACACGGTCAACATCGGGCAGATCCTGGAAGTGATTACCAGCATCTCCCAGCAGACCAACTTGCTGGCGCTCAACGCCGCCATTGAAGCCGCCCGCGCCGGTGAAGCCGGACGTGGCTTCGCCGTGGTCGCCGATGAGGTGCGCAACCTCGCTCACCGCACCCAGGATTCGGCGCAGCAAGTGCAGACGATGATCGAAGAGCTGCAAGTCGGCGCCCGGGCAGCGGTGGGCATCATGACCGACAGCCAGCGCCAGAGCGAAACCAGCGTCGGCATCGCCAACCAGGCGGGCGAACGCCTGGGCAGCGTGACCCAGCGCATCGGTGAAATCGACGGCATGAACCAGTCGGTCGCCACCGCCACCGAAGAGCAAACGGCTGTGGTCGAGTCGATCAACGTCGACATCACCGAGATCAACACGCTGAATCAGGAAGGTGTGGAGAACCTGCAGTCGACCTTGCGTGCGTGTGCTGATCTTGAGCAGCAGGCGGCGCGGTTGAAGCAGTTGGTGGGTAGTTTCAGGATCTGAGGCGCGCTTGCGGGCCCCATCGCTGGCAAGCCAGCTCCTACAGTAGATCTCCAGTGCGACAAAGATCCCTGTAGGAGCTGGCTTGCCAGCGATGGCGGCATCAGCAACAACGAAAAATCAGAACCGTGAGCCCGGCTTCGACAGAAACTCGAGTTCCTCAACCGTAGACTCCCGCCCCAACACCGCATTGCGATGGGGAAACCGCCCAAACTGCGCGATTACCTTCTGATGCCTCTCGGCGTAGTCCAGGTAATCAGCAAACAGCGCACGATCAACCTCCAGCTGCTGCGCCACCAGTTCGATGTAACGCGAGACGCCTTCGTTCTGCACCGCGAGGTCCTCGCTGTGCTCGAACACCAGGTAGATGAACACCCGCTGGATCGGCTGCAACTGCCGGTCGAAATCCGCGGCAATGCCTTGGGCTACCAGCTTCTGT
The DNA here is from genome assembly GCF_034009455.1 of Pseudomonas sp. P5_109. NCBI lineage: Bacteria > Pseudomonadati > Pseudomonadota > Gammaproteobacteria > Pseudomonadales > Pseudomonadaceae > Pseudomonas > Pseudomonas sp. P5_109. The sequence goes on along the minus strand of NZ_CP125380.1, from coordinate 370,423 downwards.
GCCCGGAGATCGCCTGCAAAGGCTTTGGGAGTGTCGCGAAAGATCATTCGCGGGATTTGATCGAGCAGCAGCACCAATGCCAGCCAACCTTCGGGACGTTGCATCCACTCGGTCAATCCGCCGGCCAGTGCCTGCTCGGTCCAGTCCCCGAAACGCTCACGCGCTTCGAGGTCCTGGCTGTCGCGCTTGCCGAACCACAACTTGCCCTTCTGCGCCGCCACTTCGCTCGCTGATTCGGAACTCCCGAACCACCAATCAAGCAACGGCTGCCAGGGCGCGTTCATGGTTTATTCCTTGTGGTAAGCCGTGACGCGGGCAACTTCTTCTTTCGAACCGAGGAACACCGCAACACGCTGGTGCAGGCCTTCCGGTTGAATGTCGAGGATGCGCTGGTGACCGTCGGTGGACGCGCCGCCCGCCTGTTCCACCAGGAACGACATCGGGTTGGCTTCGTACATCAGGCGCAGTTTGCCCGGTTTGGACGGCTCGCGGCTGTCGCGTGGGTACATGAACAGACCGCCACGGGTCAGGATGCGGTGCACGTCGGCGACCATCGCGGCAACCCAGCGCATGTTGTAGTTCTTTTTCAGCGGACCTTCATCGCCTGCCAGCAATTCGCTGACGTAGCGCTGTACCGGGGCTTCCCAGTGACGCTGGTTGGAGGCGTTGATGGCGAATTCCTGGGTGGCTTCAGGAATGGTGATGTTTTCGTGGGTCAGGACGAAGCTGCCCATTTCACGGTCCAGGGTGAAGCCCTTCACGCCGTCGCCCAGGGTCAGGATCAGCATGGTCTGTGGACCGTAGATCGCGTAACCGGCGGCCACTTGCTGGGTGCCTGGCTGCAGGAAGGCCTTTTCATTCAAAGGCTCGTTCTGGCTCAGGTACTCGTTCGGGCAACGCAGTACCGAGAAGATGGTGCCGACCGGGGCGTTGATGTCGATGTTCGACGAACCGTCCAGCGGGTCGAATACCAGCAGGTACGCGCCTTTCGGGTATTTGCCCGGGATCTGGTAGGCGTTGTCCATTTCTTCGGACGCCATGCCGGCCAGGTGACCGCCCCATTCGTTGGCTTCAAGCAGGATCTCGTTGGAGATCACGTCGAGCTTCTTCTGCACTTCGCCCTGGACGTTTTCAGTGCCCATGCTGCCCAGAACGCCGCCGAGGGCGCCTTTGGACACGGCGTGGTTGATCTCCTTGCAGGCACGCGCCACCACTTCGATCAGGAAGCGCAGATCGGCAGGAGTGTTGTTGCTGCGGGTCTGCTCAATCAAATAGCGACTCAAGGTAACGCGGGACATGGAAGGCTCCGGTGGAATGGGGGGCTAAAAACCCGCGCAGTTTAACGCGAGTCGGGGCGCATTTCCTCCTATCAGACGTGATCGGCCGAAGAGAGTTCATGCGCGGGGTTGAGCGTAGATGGAAATGGGCCGCGCGTGGAGCTCGGATGGATGGCAAATTTCGATATCTTCGGTGATCGGCAGACCGTATTCGCGAGCAAGCCCGCTCCCACACTGGATCTGCTTCGTGGCACAAATGGTGTGTGCACAGTTGGTCCAATGTGGGAGCCTTCTTCAGGGTTTGGCAGGGGGCTTGCGCAGCAAACTGAACGCCATCGCCGCCAGGAACACCACGCAGAGCAACAACACCGCCCACAAGCCGAATTTCTTCCAGTTGGTGTCGATCGGCGCAGACGTGGCGCCTTTCGACGGTTGAATAGCCACCGCCCCGACATCCACCATGGCTCGCCCCAAAGTCGCGAGTTTCGCCGGGCTGTAATCCGGAATCAGCGTCGACAGCGGCAAGTTCGCCGCCTTCGCCGTCGCATTTCCCACGACCAGCGTGTAGGGCCCCGGCCCGCGCGCCAGGAACACCAGTTGCGTGGCGCGCACGGCAAACTTCAGCGTCGGTACCTGATCACCCAGGCCGCCGCCACGTTCGTCCACGGTCAGTTTCAATTGCTGGACGATTTGCCCTGACAGCGGCAATTCGTTTTGCACCACGTCCTGATCGTTCTGGGACAGGCGATAGAGCAAACCGCTGCCCAACGACTGCCATGGCAGGCTGCTGTCGCGCCGACCGGCCAGGCTCACCGGCGCCAGGCTGTTGGGCTGGCTCAACTCGACCCGCACCCGCTCGACATTCAGCCCCATCGGTAACTGCCAGGTGTATTCACCCGCCTTCACGCTGCCGCCGGCCAACGCCTGGGACCAGACCAACGGTAGCGGCAGGCTGCGGCTGCTGGCGCTCTGCAGTTGCGCCGAAGTCAGTGTCGGTGCCGAATGTGGTGTGATCCACAGCAACCGCAAGTAGCGCGCCGACTGGCCTGGCAGGTCGACTTCATGCTGCTCGACCCGCTCGTCGGAAAAAGTCAGGCGCGCCACCTGTCCTTCACCCCAGGACTGCCAATGCTGCAAATCGTCGCTGGCTTCGACGGTGAAGCGCTGGAAGCCGTCGCGCTCGCTGGTCCAGTCGAGAATCAACTGCTGCAACGGCGCCTTGATCGCAGAAGCATCGAGCAGCCAACCGCGCAGCTCCTCCTCCCCCGCCTCCAGCTGACTGGAGGGCTGCACCTCGACCAAGGTGCCGTTGGCGCTCGATTGCACCCGCACGCTCGGCACGGTTTCAGTGGCGTCCACCGAGTTGTACAACGGAAACCATTTCACCTCGGTCAGGGTGCGCGTTTCACTGTTCTGCGCCGACTCCCGGGCCAAGGCATAAGCCTGGACATCGCCCACGGCATTGAACACACGCACATCGCTCAGATCGGCCTGCCGCGCATTCAGTTGCACACTCAGTGGCAACTCAAGGCGATACCAAGGGCCTTCGCCCGTTACCGACAAGGGCACCCGGGTGGTGAAGTCCGCCGGTTTTTCCAGGGCAACCGCCGACAGCACCACACCCATGGCAACGGCGCCCAACCAACCCAGGTTCAGCTTCTGACTCAAGACGACACTCCTTCGGATTCCGCGACCGGTTTGCCGGCATCCGGCACAGCTTCGACGCGCTTGGGCGGCAGCGGGGCGAAATAGCCCACCACCAGCAGCAGCACGCCAACGCCAATAAACGACACAATCCGCGCCAGCCCGCCGCGATTACTCAATTCGACAAAGAACAGCTTGGCCACGACCACGCCAATCAAGGCGGCGCCGATCAGCCAGACTTCGCGGCGTCGACGCAAATGGCCGCCGATCATCAGGCCCAGGGCCATCAAGGTCCAGACGATGGAAAGGCCCGCTTGCACCCGCATCGATTCCAGCAACGGATCCAGCTCGAACGGCACCCCGCTCCAATGGTGCGCCGTGCGCATCACCAGCGCGGTAAAGAACACGAACAGCGAGGCACCTGCGACCCCTTGCGTGGCGAAGGCGGCGTAATCCTTGCGGACTGCCAGTTGTGGCATGGCGCTGCGCGACCAGACATAGACGCCGAACAACGCGAACAACAGCCCCAGCTCCAGCGGGTTGATCAATGGCACATAGGGCAGTGGCTCGGCGTTGCCGTCACTGGCGACATTCGCCAGCCAGAACCAGCCGAGCATCAACAACGCCAGCGGCGCAGCGGCGTATACACGGTATTCGCGTGGATAGGCCGAGACGGGCCAAGGCCATGTGCGAGGTGCCGCCATCAGCACCAGATACAGACTTGGCAGGATCGCCCAACCCAACCAGCGCCAGGCGTTGTATTGCTCGGACAAAACCAGCAAGGCGTAACGCAGCTCCAGAGCCAGTACCCCCATCAATAGCCAGCAGCCGAGCACATGGGCGACGCTCGTCACAGGTGCCGGCAACAGGGGGGCCAAGCGCCGCAGGGCGATGAAATGCACGACGAACACCGCAATCCAAGCCAGCCAGCCGAAGCTGGCCGCCGGGTGATAACGCGAGTGCCAGGCGGCGAGCAGCACCAGCGCTGCAGCGGGAATCAACGCCATGCAGAGTACGCCCAGTGACGGCCATTGCAGGCGCAGCGCCAACACCGCCCACAGCGCCGCACTCACGGCGGCGATGCCCAACAACAAGGTCGCCTGCATCGGCAGCGACGCAAAATGCACCACTTCGATGACCCAGGCCAACGCCCACCAGCCTGCGCCCCACACCAGCAACGCCTGGGACAATCGCAACAGGCTCAGTCCTTCGAGTGCTGCGAGCGAATGACCAATCTGCAAACGCCAGGCGCCGACCATCGCCGCCAGCCCCAGCACCAGCGGCGCCCAGAACCCGGCATGGGCCAAGGGATTAAGGCTTTCACTGAACAGCGGCCCCGTCGCCAGGAACAACGCGCCAGCCAACAGTTGCACAGCAAGCGCGCTGAACACGAACGTTCGCGATCGCAGGTGCAAGCCAATCAACAACGTCAGCACCCCGGCCAGGGCCCAACTGATCACCGTGCCGTGGCTGAAGAAGAACAGCGGCGCCAGCAAATAGAGAAACGCCAGCCCGAGGCAAGCCAGTACCGGCAAGCCATGCAGTTCCCAAGGCCGGATCTGTTCCGGCAAGGCTTTACGCAACTGGTAGAAACTGAACAGCAACGCGACGCCCAACAACAGCGCACCTAACGGGACACCGCCGAGCAGGCTGCTTTCGCTGTTGTGCAACTCGCTGAGAAACGTCAGTGCCGAACCCAGTTGCAGGAGCAAGGCAAAGGCCCGCGCCAAGGGTCTTTGCTGACGCAGACCGAGCCAGAAGATCCCCGCGCCCTCCACCGCCCACGCCGCCGTTGTCCAGCGTGCATCGAGCCCCAGCGGAATCGCCAGGCTGGCGAAGATCACCCCCAAGGCCAGGCAGGTTTCCCCCAGCAACAGGGTGCGTCCGACCATCAGCCAACGGGCGAGCCCCATGTAAATCATGCCCAGCGCCAAGGCACTGAACGCCGCGGCGAACTCCAGGTGCTGCACCAGCGTGAACTGCAAGCCGAAACCCACCAACGGCGGGCCGAACAGCAGTGTGCCGTCGACGTAGTCACCCTTGCGCGCCGACCACTGCAGCAGCGCTTCGCGACTGCTCTGTTGCGGTGCATCGCTCATTTGCATCAACTTGCGTCGGGCGTACAGCAGACCAATGACCAGGTACATCAGGAAGAACACAATCAGAAACGGCTCGGTGCTCCACAGCAACTCCGGTGAGTAAGAGCGCAAACCCCAGGCGAAACCGATGCCGAAGGTGCCAGTGAAGCCGATGACATTCAACAGCCGCCAGGCCTTGAACCAGGCAGTGGCGAGGATGCCGGCGTTGAGCAAGATGAAATAGCTGAACAGCGCGACGTGGCTGCCGGCGCCGGTGGAGGCCAGGATGGGCGCGGCGAATCCGCCCAGTGCGGCAGCGGCGGCCAACCCCAGGGAGTCCTGGGTAATGGCGAGAATCGCCGAACAGATCGTCACCGCCACCAGCAGGCCAAACGCCGCCGAGGGATCAAGCAGCGGATGCAGGCGCATCGCGGCAAACACCGTCAGGTACAACACGGCGATCCCGGTGCCCTGCAGGATCAGCGCGTAACTGCTGTTGCGCGCTCGCAACCACCAACCCAATCCGAGCAACCCCAAGGCTGCCACCGCAACGCCTGCGTAGCGCAACTCAAGCGGCACCACCACACCCTCGGTGGCGTAGCGCAGCAAAAAGGCCAGGCCGAGGAACAGCAACACCACGCCGACCCGCAACACGGTATTGCCGCCAAACAACCAGGCACGGGCGCGGCTGATCGCGCGGTCGATGAGGTTCGGGCCACGCGGTTGCGCGTCGCGAACGCTCGGCTCGTGCCTCCAGGCATCGGCGGGCTGCGGACTGTTGGTTTCGGTGGCTGCTGCAGCAATCGGTTCGAGTTCCGGCGGCAGTTCCCAGACCAACTCTCGGGCTGCGGCAGGTGTTTCATCAAGGTAGGTTTCAGGCGATGCCAGCGGTTCGGTGGTTTCCGGCGCCTTGACGCCTGACGCTTCGAGCGCCGCCAGCCGTTGCTCGACCGCTTGCAGCAGGCGTTGCTGCTCCACCGCTCGGGCGTCCATGCGCGTTATGCGAATCGCCTGGCCGATACCCAATCCGAGTAACGCGCCCAGCAGCGCATCGCTGAAAGACTCGTCGAGAATCCAGCCGAGCACCAGCCCGATCAGCATGAAAATCCATTGCATGGTTGATATCCCTAAGCGGCCCCATCATGAGGCAAGTCCGGGTGTAAAGCCTCAGTCTAGTGGCCAGACACCCGGAATCCAGTGCACCTCCACCCCCATGTGGGAGCGGGCTTGCTCGCGAAAGCGGAGTGTCAGGCAACAAAGATGTTGGCTGACACGCCCTCTTCGCGAGCAAGCCCGCTCCCACAGGGGGTGGAGGTGGCGCTTAGTATATCGACCAAGGCGTAAAACTACTCCAGCGCCTTCCAGATCTCCGTGGCGTACTCGCGAATGGTCCGGTCCGACGAGAACCAACCCATCCGCGCCGTGTTCAACACCGCTGAACGCCACCACTCCTTCGAGTCGTGCCAATGGGCCTCGACGCGCATCTGCGCATTCCAGTAGGAATCGAAATCGGCGCAGACCAGGAAACGGTCGTAATCCACCAGCGAATCGATCAGACCGGTGTAACGGGACGGATCATCCGGCGAGAACACCCCGCCACGAATCGCTTGCAGCACATCGTTCAGACGATGGGACGCGGCAATATCCGGTACCGCGCTGAACTCATGGTTCTGCTTGCGCGCTTCCACCTGCTGCGCGCTGAGGCCGAAGATGAACATGTGCTCGGCGCCGATGCGATCGCACATTTCCACGTTGGCCCCGTCCAGGGTGCCGATGGTCAGCGCGCCGTTCAGGCCGAACTTCATGTTGCTGGTGCCTGACGCTTCGAAACCGGCGGTGGAGATCTGCTCGGACAAGTCCGCCGCCGGAATGATGCTCTCCGCCAGGCTGACGTTGTAGTTGGGCAGGAACACCACTTTGAGCAAGCCGCGCACGGTCGGGTCGTTGTTCACCACACGGGCAATGTCGTTGGTCAGCTTGATGATCAGTTTGGCCTGGTGATAACTCGCGGCAGCCTTGCCGGCGAAAATTTTCACCCGTGGCACCCAGTCGATTTCAGGTTCCGCGCGGATCGCCTGGTACAACGCCACGGTGTGCATCAGGTTGAGCAACTGGCGTTTGTATTCGTGGATGCGCTTGACCTGCACATCGAACATCGCCGCCGGGTTGACCGCCACGCCCAGCCGCTCATGGATCAGGTACGCCAGGGCTTTCTTGCTGTGCAGGCGCTGCTCGGCAAATGCCTTGCGGAATGCACTTTTCTCGGCGAACGGTTCGAGGGCGAGCAAACGCTCTTCCGGGTTATCCAGTACTTCGGGCCCGAGGGTGTCGACCAGCATCGAGGTCAGCTCCGTGTTGGCCTGATACAGCCAGCGACGGAAGGTGATGCCGTTGGTTTTGTTGTTGATGCGATCCGGGTAGAGCTTGTGCAGTTCGGAGAACACCGTCTGGCGCATCAGTTGCGTGTGCAGCCCGGATACACCGTTGATGCTGTGGGAGCCGAGAAACGCCAGGTTGCCCATGCGCACTCGGCGACCGTTGTCTTCCTCGATCAGCGACACCGCGCGCAGTACGTCGAAGTCGTGAATGCCTTTGGCCCGGAGCGAGTCGATGTGATGGGCGTTGATCAGGTAAATGATCTGCATGTGCCGCGGCAACATGCGCTCCATCAAGCCGACCGGCCAGGTTTCCAGCGCTTCGGGGAGCAATGTGTGGTTGGTGTAGGACAGCGTATCGACGGTGACCTGCCACGCTGCATCCCACGCCACGTCATACACGTCGACCAGTTGCCGCATCAGTTCAGCCACGGCAATCGAGGGGTGAGTGTCGTTGAGCTGGATCGAAGCGTGATCGCCCAGGGTCAGCACCGAGGTGTGCATGTTGCGATGACGGCGCAGCAGGTCCTGCAACGAGGCGGCGACGAAGAAGTACTCCTGGCGCAGGCGCAACTCCTGGCCGGCCTCGGTGCTGTCCGCCGGGTACAGCACCCGGGAGATACTTTCGGCCCGGGCCACTTCGGCCACGGCGCCCAAGTGGTCGCCGGCGTTGAAACGCTCCAGGTGCAGATCTTCCATGGCCCGGGCGCGCCACAGGCGCAGCGTGTTGACGCTCGCCCCGCGCCAGCCGACCACTGGCGTGTCGTAGGCAATGGCCCGCACGGTTTCCGCCGGGTGCCAGACCTGCCTGGACTTGCCGTTTTCATCGGTCACGGTTTCGACGCCGCCGCCAAAACCGATCGGGTACACCACCTCCGGCCGCTCAAACTCCCAGGGATTGCCGAAATCCAGCCAGTGCTCGGTCTGCTCCTGCTGCCAGCCGTCGACGATCGCCTGGCGGAACAACCCGTGTTCGTAACGAATACCGTAGCCATGACCGGCGATGCCGAGGGTCGACATGCTTTCCAGGAAACACGCCGCCAGGCGCCCGAGACCGCCGTTGCCCAGAGCTGCATCGGGCTCCAGCAAGCGGATGCGCTCAAGGTCGACGCCGAGTTCGGTCAGGGCTTCGCGCGCCACGTCGAGCAGGCCGAGGTTGCTCAGGCTGTCGAACAGCAGGCGACCGATGAGAAACTCCAGGGAGAGGTAATAAACGCGCTTCTGGCCTTTACGGTAGATCTGCCGCGTATGGTCCATCCAGTGCTCGACCATATGGTCCCGCGCGGCCAGGGCAATGGCTTCGAACCAGTCATGGTCGAAGGCGTGATCCGGGTCTTTACCCACTGCATAAGTGAGTTTGGTCAAGACGGCGTCGCGGAATGCGGCCACCTCTGCTTCGCGAACAAGTGGTTCTTGAGTCATCGATAGGACCTCGAGCGAGCTTGGAGTTGTCTGAGCCTAGACGGTCTGACAGGCGGTAGAGGCTCTGGTTCGGCAGTTTTTCCCTTGAAGACGAGCTGGATCGACTTTGCGTTGTCATGTGCCTGAATGAATGCAGGGCCCGTGCCGATTTTCCGGCTGTTTGCACCGTCTGCGAAAAAAACTGGCGAAAGGTTGTTCAAAAATCCACCAGTCCCGGTATGATCGCGCGCCCTGATGCACACGCTGGTAACAAACGATGATGAAGCCGAACCTGATCGCTGCCGCAGAGATCGACCGCCTCGATACCTGGGCCAAGTACTCTGCCCCGATGTGCGGCTCGTGCATGTCCAGCTGCTGCACCCTGCCGGTCGAGGTCAAGATCAAGGATCTGGTCCGTATCGGCGTGGTCGATGAATTCGAGCTGGGTGACCCGCCAAAGAACATCGCCAAGCGCCTGCAAAAGGAAGGTTTGGTCGAGCGCTTCAACCAGAAGTCAGGAATCTTCACCCTCCAGCGCATGAGCAACAACGATTGCTACTACCTGGATCGTAAGAGCCGTCTGTGCACTATTTATGAAAAGCGCCCGGATACTTGCCGCAACCACCCGAAAATCGGCCCGCGGCCGGGGTATTGCGCGTACAAGCCGAAGGAAGTGGAGCGCGAGCGGAGTTCGCGGGCGATTGAGCGGTTCTGATATTTCCTGATTTCTGCGGCGACTGATCAGCCCTCTTCGCGAGCAAGCCCGCTCCCACATTGGAATGCGTTTCCCCTGTGGGAGCGGGCTTGCTCGCGAAGGGGCCAGCACAAACACCGCACAAACCCCAGACAAACAAAAACGCCCCCGGCCTTTCGACCGGGGGCGTTTTCGTTAAGCCAGGCTAAATCTTATGCCTTGGCTTTCTTGGCAGCGCGGGTACGCTCGCTTTCGTCAAGAATTTTCTTACGCAGGCGAATCGACTTTGGAGTCACTTCGCACAATTCATCGTCCTGGATGAATTCCAGAGCCTGTTCCAGGGTGAAGCGAACAGGTGGAACCAGGGCGATGGTTTCGTCTTTACCCGAAGCACGCATGTTGTCGAGCTTCTTGCCCTTGGTAGGGTTAACGCCCAGGTCGTTGTCACGGCTGTTCAGACCAACGATCTGACCGTTGTAGATTTCCTGACCGTGTTCTACGAACAGCTTGCCACGCGCCTGCAGGGTTTCCAGGGAGTAGGTCAGTGCCTTGCCGGTTTCAACCGAAACCAGAACGCCGTTCTGACGGCCGGACATGTCGCCGGACTTCATCACGTCGTAACGGTCGAAGATCGAGGTCAGGATGCCAGCACCGTTGGTCAGGGTCAGGAACTGGTTACGGAAACCGATCAGACCACGAGCAGGGATGTTGTATTCCAGACGTACACGGCCTTTGCCATCCGGCACCATGTTGGTCAGGTCGCCCTTACGCAGGCCCATCTCTTCCATCACCTTGCCCTGGGATTCTTCCGGCAGGTCGATGGTGACGTTTTCGAACGGTTCGTGCTTCACGCCGTCAACCAGACGGATGATCACTTCCGGACGGCCTACAGCCATTTCGAAGCCTTCGCGACGCATGGTTTCGATCAGAACCGAGAGGTGCAGCTCACCACGGCCGGAAACCTTGAACTTGTCAGCCGAGTCGCCTTCTTCAACGCGCAGTGCAACGTTGTACAGCAGCTCTTTGTCCAGACGTTCCTTGATGTTACGGGACGTCACGAACTTGCCTTCTTTACCGCAGAATGGCGAGTCGTTTACCTGGAAGGTCATGGAAACGGTTGGCTCGTCGACGGTCAACGGCTTCATCGCTTCAACGGTGTCCGGGTGGCACAGGGTGTCGGAGATGAACAGCGAGTCCATACCGCTGATGCACACGATGTCGCCTGCTGCAGCTTCTTCAACGTCTACACGGTGCAGACCGTGGTGACCCATCAGCTTCAGGATACGACCGTTGCGCTTCTTGCCGTCGGCGCCGATAGCGACAACCGGGGTGTTCGGCTTGACGCGACCACGAGCGATACGGCCAACACCGATAACACCCAGGAAGCTGTTGTAGTCCAGTGCGGAGATCTGCATCTGGAACGGACCTTCACGGTCAACAGCCGGCGCGGGTACGTTGTCGACGATCGACTGGTACAGCGGGGTCATGTCTTCAGCCATTTCGGTGTGGTCCAGACCGGCAATACCGTTCAGGGCCGAGGCGTAGACGACTTTGAAGTCCAGCTGTTCTTCGGTAGCACCCAGGTTGTCGAACAGGTCGAAGATCTGGTCCAGAACCCAGTCCGGACGCGCGCCTGGACGGTCAACCTTGTTGATGCACACGATCGGACGCAGGCCGGCTTCGAAAGCCTTCTTGGTCACGAAACGGGTTTGCGGCATAGGGCCGTCTTGAGCGTCAACCAGCAGCAGAACGGAGTCGACCATCGACATTACGCGTTCAACTTCGCCGCCGAAGTCGGCGTGGCCCGGGGTGTCCACGATGTTGATGTGGTAGCCGTTCCAGTTGATGGCGGTGTTTTTCGCCAGAATGGTAATACCGCGCTCTTTTTCCTGGTCGTTGGAGTCCATCACGCGCTCGTCGTTGAGCTCGTTGCGCTCCAGGGTGCCGGATTGACGCAGGAGTTTGTCTACCAGGGTGGTCTTACCATGGTCAACGTGGGCAATGATGGCGATGTTGCGTAGATTTTCGATCACTTGTGTATCTCGATCAGAGGATTCGGTGTGCTGACAAGTCTTGGCAGCGATTAACAGTAGCGTCCGTGAAAGCCGTTACAGCTTGACGGTGGCATCGGGGGGCCGGTGACGCAGGCCACAGGCAAACAGCCCCGGGCACTTAGCTCGGTCGATAAACGCGCACATTGGCATGCCCCTCACTGAGCAAATGGTGGGCATGCAGGCGACTCATCACGCCTTTGTCGCAATACAGCAGGTACTGGCGAGTAGGGTCCAGTTCCTTGAAACGAGCGTTCACTGCATAAAACGGCATCGTTTGTACCTCGATGCCAGCAAGGTCCAGCGGGTCGTCTTCAGCGGCATCCGGGTGACGGATGTCGATGACGATCTGACCGGCCAGCGCTTCGCTGACTTCTTCAATCTGCAAGTCCTGGCCCAATTCGTCGATCACGCGATCGATCGGCACCAGCTTGGCGTTTTCGAGCGCACGCTCGAGTACCGCCATATCGAATTCTTTCTCTTCGTGCTCGACGCGGTGGCGCTTGGCCGCGGTCTTCGGATTGACCGAGATGACCCCGCAGTACTCCGGCATGTGCCGGGCGAAATCGGCGGTGCCGATCTCGTTGGCCGTGTCGATGATGTCCTGCTTGTGCGCGACGATCAGTGGACGCAGGACCAGCTTGTCGGTCACGCAATCGATCACCGACAGGTTCGGCAACGTCTGGCTCGACACCTGGGAGATCGCCTCACCGGTGACCAGCGCATCGATGTGCAGTCGATCGGCAATCTGGGAGGAAGCGCGCAACATCATACGCTTCAATACTACGCCCATATGACTGTTATCGACTTTGCCGAGAATTTCGCCCAGTACTTCCTCGAACGGCACACTGACAAATAGCACGCGTTGGGAGCTGCCGTACTTCTTCCAGATGAAATGCGCGACTTCCATGACGCCCAATTCGTGGGCACGTCCGCCCAGATTGAAGAAGCAGAAATGCGCCATCAGGCCGCGGCGCATGATCTGGTAGGCCGCCACGGTGGAGTCGAAACCACCGGACATCAGCACCAGCGTCTGCTCCAGGGCGCCCAGCGGGTAGCCGCCGATGCCATTGTGCTGGCTGTGGATCACGAACAACCGTTGGTCGCGAACTTCGATCCGGACTTCAATTTCAGGCTTTTTCAGGTCGATCCCGGCGGCACCACACTGACGGCGCAACTGGCTGCCGACATATTTTTCGATATCGATCGAGCTGAATGGGTGCTTGCCGGCGCGCTTGCAACGCACTGAAAAGATCTTGCCGGCCAGTGCATCACCGTAGTGCTGCTTGCACTTTTCAACGATGTCGTCGAAATCGCCCAGCGGGTATTCGTCGATTTGCAGGAAGTGCGCGATGCCCGGCATGCAGCTCAGGCGCTCGCCCATCTCCTTCAGGGCCTTGGGGTCGCTGACGCGGGTTTCCAGCTCGAGGTTGTCCCACACGCCGTTCACCACCACAGCCGGGTCCAGATCGCGGAGCACGGCACGGATGTTCTTGGCCAACTGACGGATGAAACGCATCCGTACCGGGCGGCTCTTGATGGTGATCTCGGGGAAGACTTTTACGATTAATTTCATGGAAACAGCGCGCGCGAGGCCTGCCGAAAAAGGGGGGCGCGGATTATAGCGGAAATTGCTCAAGGTTTAACCAGTTAATGTGCAGAAGGTTTTTCGCGCACCAAAACAGGTCACTTACTGAAATAAACGCCACATTGTAGGGCGCGTTTTTCCGCTTTAAGGTGCTTTTCCGCCTGACAGGCGTGAAATTGGGGCAAAAAACCCATGGTGGGGCACTGGCATGCAATTTGCTCCCTTGTGAGGCAGGTTGCCTTGGCAGAGTATTCGCGCCGGCATCACCCACATTTAAGGGCATCCACTACTAGCCCGAAGCCACCCGGAGGACACTATGTCGAAGTCGGTTCAACTCATCAAAGATCATGACGTCAAATGGATTGATCTGCGCTTCACGGACACCAAAGGCACTCAGCACCACGTGACCATGCCGGCTCGCGATGCGCTGGATGACGACTTCTTCGAAGTCGGCAAAATGTTCGACGGTTCCTCCATCGCTGGCTGGAAAGGCATCGAAGCCTCCGACATGATCCTGATGCCGGACGACTCCACCGCTGTTCTGGACCCGTTCACCGAAGAGCCGACCCTGATCCTGGTCTGCGACATCATCGAACCTTCGAGCATGCAAGGCTACGACCGCGACCCACGTGCGATCGCCAAGCGCGCTGAAGAGCACCTGAAGGCCACCGCTATCGGTGACACCGTATACGCCGGTCCAGAGCCAGAGTTCTTCATCTTTGACCAAGTGAAGTTCAAGTCCGACATTTCCGGTTCCATGTTCAAGATCTACTCCGAACAAGGTTCGTGGATGTCCGACCAGGACATCGAAGGCGGCAACAAGGGCCACCGCCCAGGCGTCAAAGGCGGCTACTTCCCGGTTCCACCGTTCGACCACGACCACGAAATCCGTACCTCCATGTGCAACGCACTGGAAGAAATGGGCCTGACCGTCGAAGTTCACCACCACGAAGTGGCAACTGCCGGCCAGAACGAAATCGGCGTCAAGTTCAACACTCTGGTGAAGAAAGCCGACGAAACCCAAACCCTGAAGTACGTCGTGCACAACGTTGCTGACGCTTACGGCCGCACCGCGACCTTCATGCCTAAGCCTCTGTACGGCGACAACGGCTCGGGTATGCACGTGCACATGTCCATCTGGAAAGATGGCAAGAACACCTTCGCTGGCGAAGGCTATGCCGGCCTGTCCGACACCGCGCTGTACTTCATCGGCGGCATCATCAAGCACGGTAAGGCCCTGAACGGCTTCACCAACCCGGCCACCAACTCCTACAAGCGTCTGGTTCCAGGCTTCGAAGCTCCAGTGATGCTGGCCTACTCGGCTCGCAACCGTTCCGCTTCGATCCGTATTCCTTACGTGTCGAGCCCGAAAGCCCGCCGTATCGAAGCACGTTTCCCGGATCCGGCTGCCAACCCGTACCTGTGCTTCGCCGCACTGTTGATGGCTGGCCTGGACGGCATCCAGAACAAGATCCACCCTGGCGACGCAGCTGACAAAAACCTGTACGACCTGCCGCCTGAAGAGGCGAAAGAGATCCCACAAGTTTGCGGCAGCCTGAAAGAAGCCCTGGAAGAGCTGGACAAAGGTCGTGCGTTCCTGACCAAAGGCGGCGTTTTCAGCGACGACTTCATCGACGCTTACATCGCCCTGAAAAGCGAAGAAGAAATCAAGGTACGTACCTTCGTACACCCACTGGAATACGAGCTGTACTACAGCTGCTGATCCGGTAGCGCCGCGACACGCGGCGTGACAAAAAGAGGCCTCCTTCGGGAGGCCTTTTTTATGCCCATACAAAGATCAAATGTGGGAGCGGGCTTGCTCGCGAAAGCAATCTGCCTGACACATTGATCTTGAATGTGCCGGCGCCTTCGCGAGCAAGCCCGCTCCCACAGGGGATCTCAAATGTTTCGCGGCTTGGGGAAACCACCAAGCCTGGCCTATGCTGCAACCCAACATTTTCGCTTGCGGTCGATTCCATGGGTCGTGTTTTTTTCTTCATCCTGCTGCTGATCGCCCTGCCCGCCGCGGCGCAGATCTACAAGTACACGGACGCCAACGGCGCTACCGCCTACAGCAATCAACCGCCTGACGGCGTCAGCGCCCAAGCGATCGACTTGCCGCCCCTCAACAGTGTCGAACGCCAGCCTCAAGGCGAAAACGCACCCACTGCTCAAGCCACTGGTAATGAACAGCCCCACAAGACCTATGAAGTGCTGGAGCTGACCGGCCTGCCCACCCGCGAAGCCCTGCGCGCCAACAACGGCACGTTCACCGTGACGGTACTGATCAAGCCGCGCCTGCAAGCCCCCCACCTGTTGCGCCTGCTGCTGGACGACCAGCCCTACGGCCAGCCAGGCAATGTGCCGATTCTGCAACTGGTGAACATTGATCGCGGCGAACACCGCCTCGCCGTACAAGTGATAGATGGCGAAAACGTTGTGCAGCAAAGCCCCACCACAAGCGTCACCGTGCAACGAGTGCACACGCCATGAAGACCTGGCTGCTGATCGCCTTCTTCATCGCGCTGCCCGCATCGGCGGAGGTCTTTACTTACGTTGACCCCCAAGGCAATCGGGTTTTCACCGATCGACCCAAGCCCGGTAACGTCAAGCGGGTGCCGCTGAGCAAAAGTAATCAATTGGCTGCCCACCCCATCACGGCCGCGCCCTTGATCGCAGCAACAACGCCCGAAGAGCAACCGGCATTCCACTACGACCTGCTGCGCATCCTGGTACCGGAGCCAGACGCGACCATCCGCGACAACGCTGGCGAAGTCATCGTCAGCGCCACCAACGAGCCCGGCCTGCAACCCGGTCACCGCTACCGGCTGCTGCTCGATGGCCAACCCACCGCCGAGCCCGGCCTGAGCCCGGTGTTCCCGTTGAGCAACATCGATCGCGGCAGCCATACCCTGTCCGTGGAAATCCTCGACGAACAGGGGCGCATCGTCGAACGCACCGCCAACCAACCCTTCCATATGCAGCGCACATCCCTCGCCCAGAAGCGCAAGATCAAACCCTGCACCCTCGATGACTACGGCCAGAGGCCGGAATGCCCCCTCAGCGACAAGCCCGCCGAAGAAAAAAATCCTTTCCAGCGACTTTTTTAACCTCGTTCAGGTTTGCGCACTATATTGGTGCAATTGCTTGCACCGTACTCACATTGCAACCCATTTTGGTTCGAAACTACCCGCGAAAGCTGGCAAAGCGCCACGCAAACGAGCGTCAAACGCCCGTTTCAGGCCTTTAGCGCTTCTTTTCGGAGCCTTGGTTTGGTTTTTGCATTTTCCCCGCATCAACGCTTGTTTCTTGCGCATGCTCCGCCCCAAAAGAGGTCCCGATGACCATTAGCGACGCACTCCACCGTTTGCTACTCGACAACCTCACCACCGCCACCATCCTGCTCGACGCCGAACTGCGCCTCGAGTACATGAACCCGGCGGCGGAGATGCTGCTGGCCATCAGCGGTCAGCGTAGCCATGGGCAGTTCATCAGTGAACTGTTTACCGAATCGACCGAGGCGCTGAACTCGTTGCGCCAGGCAGTCGAACAAGCGCACCCGTTCACCAAGCGCGAAGCCTTGCTCACCGCCCTCACTGGCCAGACCCTGACCGTCGACTACGCGGTTACGCCGATTCTGAGCGATGGCCACACGATGCTGCTGCTCGAAGTCCACCCTCGTGACCGCCTGCTGCGGATCACCAAGGAAGAAGCACAGCTGTCCAAACAGGAAACCAGCAAGATGCTGGTGCGCGGCCTGGCCCATGAAATCAAGAACCCCTTGGGCGGGATTCGCGGCGCGGCTCAATTGCTGGCCCGGGAGCTGCCGGAAGAAAGCCTGCGCGATTACACCAACGTCATCATCGAAGAAGCCGACCGCCTGCGTAACCTGGTGGACCGCATGCTCGGTTCCAACAAGCTGCCTTCACTGGCCATGTGCAATGTCCACGAAGTGCTTGAACGGGTCTGCCATCTGGTGGAAGCCGAAAGCCAGGGCTGCATCACCTTGGTGCGCGACTACGACCCAAGCATTCCTGACGTCCTGATCGATCGCGAGCAAATGATCCAGGCGGTGCTGAACATCGTGCGCAATGCGATGCAGGCCATCAGCAGCCAGAACGAGCTGCGCCTGGGCCGCATCAGCCTGCGCACCCGCACCATGCGCCAGTTCACCATTGGCCACGTACGCCATCGCCTGGTGACCAAGATCGAGATCATCGACAACGGCCCGGGCATTCCCGCGGAACTTCAGGAAACCATCTTCTTTCCCATGGTCAGCGGTCGTCCGGACGGTACCGGGCTGGGCTTGGCCATTACCCAGAACATCATCAGCCAGCACCAGGGCCTGATCGAATGTGACAGCCACCCCGGCCACACCACTTTCTCGATCTTTCTGCCACTGGAACAAGGAGCCACATCGACATGAGCCGTAGTGAAACCGTGTGGATCGTCGATGACGACCGTTCTATCCGTTGGGTCCTGGAAAAAGCCTTGCAACAGGAAGGCATGACCACGCAAAGCTTCGACAGCGCCGATGGCGTGATGAGCCGCCTGGCGCGCCAGCAGCCAGACGTGATCATCTCCGACATCCGCATGCCCGGCGCCAGCGGCCTGGACCTTCTGGCGCGGATTCGCGAGCAGCACCCCCGGCTGCCGGTGATCATCATGACCGCTCACTCCGATCTGGACAGCGCTGTCGCGTCCTATCAGGGCGGCGCCTTCGAGTACTTGCCCAAACCGTTCGATGTGGACGAAGCGGTGTCGCTGGTCAAACGCGCGAACCAGCACGCTCAGGAACAGCAAGGCCTGGAAGTCCCGGTCGCCTTGACCCGCACCCCGGAAATCATCGGTGAAGCGCCGGCAATGCAGGAGGTGTTTCGCGCCATCGGCCGCCTGAGCCATTCCAACATCACCGTGCTGATCAACGGCGAGTCCGGTACCGGTAAGGAACTGGTGGCCCACGCCCTGCACCGTCACAGCCCGCGAGCCGCTTCGCCGTTCATCGCGCTGAACATGGCGGCGATCCCCAAGGACCTGATGGAATCCGAACTGTTCGGCCATGAAAAAGGCGCCTTTACCGGCGCGGCCAACCTGCGTCGCGGGCGCTTCGAGCAGGCGGACGGCGGCACGCTGTTCCTCGACGAAATCGGCGACATGCCGGCAGACACCCAGACCCGCTTGCTGCGCGTACTGGCTGATGGCGAGTTCTACCGCGTCGGCGGCCATGTGCCGGTGAAGGTCGATGTGCGCATCATCGCCGCGACTCACCAGAACCTGGAAACCCTGGTGCATGCCGGGAAATTCCGCGAGGACCTGTTCCATCGCCTCAACGTGATCCGCATCCATATCCCGCGCCTGTCGGACCGTCGCGAAGACATCCCGACCCTGGCCAAGCACTTCCTCAGCCGCGCCGCCCAGGAGCTGGCCGTCGAGCCGAAGCTGCTGAAAAGCGAAACCGAGGAATACCTGAAGAACTTGCCGTGGCCAGGCAACGTGCGGCAGCTGGAGAACACCTGCCGCTGGATCACGGTGATGGCTTCGGGTCGCGAAGTGCACATCGGCGACCTGCCGCCGGAACTGCTGAGCCTGCCACAGGATTCGGTACCCGTGACCAACTGGGAACAGGCCCTGCGCCAGTGGGCTGACCAGGCACTGGCCCGCGGCCAATCGAGCCTGCTCGACAGCGCCGTGCCGGCCTTCGAGCGGATCATGATCGAGACCGCCCTCAAACACACCGCCGGTCGCCGCCGCGATGCCGCCGTTTTGCTGGGTTGGGGACGTAATACCCTGACACGCAAGATCAAGGAATTGGGGATGAAGGTGGATGGCGGGGATGATGATGAGGGGGATGAGGGCTAAACAGCCTTTGGTTCTTCGCTGATCATTAGATCCAATCGCGGGCAAGCACACCCCCCTGTGGGAGCGGGCTTGCTCGCGAAGGCGTCGTGTCAGTCGACATTCATGCTGTGTGATCAACCGCATTCGCGAGCAAGCCCGCTCCCACACTTGGCGCTTTGTGCACCGACTGAATGCACCGTGAACCGCAATCGCGCACAAAAACTGCTTCCAAACCCCGCCTGCATTCGCTATCGAACCCCTATCGAAAAAACATGAAAGCCCCGGATTACGGGGCTTTCGGCGTTTTTTGTTTCGCAATGTTAAAACCTGGCACGCCCCCTGCAATAACCTTTTCAAGTGAATCAGTTCACCTACCCAGTTTCGGGGACCTTGGTACAGGCAGGCCGGGGATTCCCCTCTTTACACCGGGCTCACACCGCAACCGCGACGAGCCCAGCCGTTTTGGGGCCCTTGATACAGGCAGGTCAGGGGTTCCTTCTTTACACCCGGCTCACACCGCACTCGCGACGAGCCTGCCGTTTTGGGGACCTTGGTACAGGCAGGCCGGGGATTCCCTCTTTTATTGCTCCCGGAGAAGGATCTCCAACCGCCAGCGGTCATCGACCTCGCTACCGGCCCACTCGCCCTGCAGGGACCGGGCCGCCACCAGCGTCAGCAACAACCCCCCATCGCTCAAACGTACCCGCCAGTTCACGTCCTTGCCGTCGAGCTTGAGCTGGCCTTTCTGCGCCTTGCCCTCGGCGCCAAACAGCAGCGCGACACTGCCGTCGACGATTTCGCCGTGGGTCTTGGGTTCGTTGTTGAACCACACCACCAGTCCGTCGCCGGTCACTTCAACCTGCTGCAACTGACTGGGGTCTGGCGTGGTCAGGCGACCGATCATCATACCGACCATCACCCCGACAATCGCCAGCGAGCCCATCACCCGCAGGAATAGTTTCGAACGCACGCCTGCTTGCGGCGTAGAATGCCCGTCATCTTTACCTTCGGAGCCGTGCATGTTTCACGTCATCCTTTTCCAACCAGAAATTCCGCCGAATACCGGCAACGTTATCAGGCTGTGCGCCAACAGTGGCTGCCACCTGCATTTGATCGAACCGCTGGGCTTCGAGATGGACGACAAGCGCCTGCGCCGGGCCGGCCTCGACTACCACGAGTATGCCACCCTGCAACGCCACGCGGACCTTGCCAGCTGCCTGGATAGCCTCGGCCATCCTCGGCTGTTCGCGTTCACCACCAAGGGTTCGCGGCCGTTCCACGATGCCAGCTTTGCCCCGGGTGATGCGTTTCTCTTTGGTCCGGAAAGCCGGGGCTTGCCCGCCGAGGTACTCGATGCCCTGCCCAGCGAGCAACGCCTGCGCCTGCCGATGCGCGAAGGCTGCCGTAGCCTGAACCTGTCGAATACCGTGGCCGTCGCCGTTTACGAAGCCTGGCGTCAGAACGACTTCAAATAACACCGCATAACAAATGTGGGAGCGGGCTTGCTCGCGAAGGGGTCATCAGCTTCAACATGAATGTTGACTGAAAAACCGCTTTCGCGAGCAAGCCCGCTCCCACATTGGACTTGCTTCGACGCTCAAAAATGCTTACTGAACGGTCGGAGTCTCGCCAGCCGCCTGCATGCGTTGCAGCTCTTGCGCGTACAGCGCATCGAAGTTCACCGGAGCCAGCATCAGTGCCGGGAACGAACCGCGGGTCACCAGGCTGTCCAGGGTTTCGCGAGCATACGGGAACAGGATGTTCGGGCAGAACGCACCCAGGGTGTGGCTCATCGAAGCGTCGTCCAGGTTCTTGATCAGGAAGATCCCGGCCTGTTGCACTTCAGCGATGAACGCCACTTCGTCACCGTTTTTCACGGTAACCGACAGGGTCAGCACGACTTCGTGGAAGTCGGATTCCAGCGACTTTTGACGGGTGTTCAGATCCAGCGCGACGCTCGGCTCCCACTGCTGGCGGAAGATCGCCGGGCTTTTCGGAGCTTCGAAGGACAGGTCACGCACATAAATGCGCTGCAAGGAGAATTGCGGTGCAGTTTCTTCTTCGTTCGCAGCAGTGTTCTGTTGGTCAGTCATCGCAGATCCTTCTTGATCCAGGGTTCTTTTAGGTTTGCTGGTTTGGGGTATTGCCGTCAGGCCTTGAGCAGCGCGTCGAGCTTGCCGGCGCGCTCCAGGGCGAACAAATCATCACAACCGCCCACGTGGGTGCTGCCGATCCAGATTTGCGGCACGGACGTACGTCCGGCCTTCTGGGCCATCGCAGCGCGCACCTGCGGCTTGCCATCGACCTTGATCTCTTCGAAGGCCACGCCTTTGCTCACGAGCAGATGTTTGGCCCGGGAACAATAACCGCAGTAATCGCTGGAATAGACGACGACGCTACTCATATCACTTCACCAACGGCAGATTGTCGGCTTTCCAGCTGGAGATACCGCCGGACAGCTTGGCGGCGGTGAAGCCGGATTTCATCAATTCGCGGGCGTGGGTGCCGGCGGTCTGGCCCATGGCGTCGACCAGGATGATGGTCTTGGCCTTGTGTTTTTCCAGCTCGCCAACGCGGGCGGCCAGTTTGTCCTGGGGAATGTTCACCGCACCGACAATGTGACCGGCGGCGAAATCCTTGGTTGGACGAATGTCGATCACCACGCCTGCGTCCTTGTTGACCAGCCCGGTCAGTTCGCCGGTGCTCAGGCTACGGCCGCCGCCCTGCATTTGGTAGGCAATCAGCAACGCCAGCAGTACGACGAAGATACCGACGAGAATGTAGTGGTTAGTGGCGAATTCAATCAGGTGAGCAACCATCGAAGGAGGTTCCAGGGCGTTAAAATGTCGGCCAGTATACACAGCCACTATGGTGGGCCAAACCCCGTCCGGCGGTGACGTGGCCGGAACTTCGCTTTAAACTGCGACTCCCTTTTCCATTGCCCCTTTTTACTTAAGCCAGAGCGGATTCCATGACTACCACGCCTAAACCTTTGGTCCTGATGATTCTCGACGGCTTCGGTCACAGCGACAATCCCGAATCCAACGCCATTTTTGCGGCGAAGAAGCCTGTACTGGACCGTCTGTGGGCCACCGTGCCGAACGGCCTGATCTCGGGCAGCGGCATGGACGTCGGCTTGCCGGACGGCCAGATGGGCAACTCCGAAGTCGGCCACATGAACCTCGGTGCCGGTCGCGTGGTGTATCAGGACTTCACTCGTGTCACCAAATCGATCCGTGACGGCGAGTTCTTCGAGAACCCGACCATCTGCGCTGCCGTGGACAAAGCCGTCGCCGCCGGCAAAGCCGTGCATTTCATGGGCCTGCTGTCCGATGGCGGCGTGCATAGCCACCAGGATCACCTGGTCGCCATGGCCGAACTGGCCTTCAAGCGCGGCGCGCAAAACATCTACCTGCACGCCTTCCTCGACGGCCGCGACACCCCGCCGAAAAGCGCGCAATCGTCGATCGAGCTGCTCGACGCGACCTTCCAGGCCCTGGGCAAAGGCCGGATCGCCAGCATCATCGGCCGTTACTTCGCCATGGACCGCGACAACCGCTGGGACCGTGTGTCCCAGGCCTACAACCTGATCGTCGACGGCCAGGGCGAGTTCAACGCCGCCACCGCCCAGGAAGGCCTGCAAGCAGCTTACGAGCGTGGCGAGAGCGACGAATTCGTCAAGGCCACCTCCATCGGTGAGCCGGTAAAAGTCGAAGACGGCGATGCCGTGGTGTTCATGAACTTCCGCGCCGACCGCGCCCGCGAGCTGACCCGCGTATTCGTCGAAGACAGCTTCAGTGAGTTCGAGCGCGCGCGCCAGCCGAAACTGGCCGGTTTCGTCATGCTGACCCAATACGCCGCGAGCATCCCTGCGCCATCGGCCTTCGCCGCCGGCAGCCTGGAAAACGTGCTGGGCGACTACCTGGCGAAAAACGGCAAGACCCAGCTGCGCATCGCTGAAACCGAAAAATACGCCCACGTGACGTTCTTCTTCTCCGGCGGCCGCGAAGAACCGTTCCCGGGCGAAGAGCGCATCCTGATTCCGTCGCCAAAAGTCGCCACCTATGACCTGCAGCCGGAAATGAGCGCACCGGAAGTCACCGACCGCATCGTCGACGCCATCGAAAACCAGCGTTACGACGTGATCGTGGTCAACTACGCCAACGGCGACATGGTCGGCCACAGCGGCGTGTTCGAAGCGGCGGTCAAGGCGGTTGAATGCCTGGACCTGTGCGTGGGTCGCATCGTCGATGCCCTGGAAAAGGTCGGCGGCGAAGCGTTGATCACCGCCGACCACGGTAACGTCGAGCAAATGGCCGATGAATCCACCGGCCAGGCGCACACCGCACACACCACCGAGCCGGTGCCTTTCATCTATGTTGGCAAGCGCGATTTGAAAGTTCGCGAAGGCGGGGTTCTGGCGGACGTGGCGCCGACCATGCTGAAGCTGTTGGGCCTCGAGCAACCGGCGGAAATGACCGGGACTTCGATTCTGGTGTAACCCGGTCGAACAAACACTGAAATGCCCTTGTAGGAGCTGGCTTGCCAGCGATAGCAATTTGACTGTCAGCATCTATGTTGACTGATCCTCCGCCATCGCTGGCAAGCCAGCTCCTACAGTGTTTGTGGTGGTTTTGAAGGCTAAATCCCCACACACTTCCCTCCAGTTATCACACAGTCAGAAATGGGCATTTTTTTTGCCGCCCATGGCGGGCATACTAGGCCGTCCCTTTCCCTGGTGCCGCCCGCCTCTATGCTTCGCGTCCTGATAGCCCTAGCCCTGACATGCCTGCTCCAACCGGCCTTTGCCGACGAGCGCGCAGAGACCCAACAACAGTTGGACGCCACGCGTCAGGACATTGCCGAGCTGAAGAAACTGCTGGGCAAGCTGCAGGAAGAAAAGTCCGGCGTGCAGAAAGAGCTCAAGGGCACCGAAACCGAAATGGGCAAGCTCGAGAAGCAGGTCGAAGCCCTGCAAAAAGAGCTGAAGAAAAGCGAAGCCGAGCTGCAGCGACTCGATGCCGAGAAAAAAAAACTCCAGAGCGCGCGCACTGAACAGCAACGACTGATCGCCATGCAGGCCCGGGCGGCCTACCAGAACGGTCGTCAGGAGTACCTCAAGCTGCTGCTCAACCAGCAGAATCCGGAAAAATTCGCCCGCACCCTCACCTATTACGACTACCTGAGCCAGGCCCGCCTGGAGCAGTTGAAGAATTTCAACGAAACCCTGCGCCAACTGAGCAATGTCGAAAAAGACATCGCCATGCAGCAGGCGCAATTGTTGGTGCAGCAAAGCAGCCTCGACACCCAGCGTGGCGAACTCGAGAAAGTTCGCCAGGAGCGCCAGCAAGTCCTGGCCAAACTCAATGACGACGTAAAGGCTCGCGATCAGAAACTGGCGGCGCGCGAGCAGGATCAGGCAGACCTGTCTAAAGTCCTTAAAACCATTGAAGAAACTCTGGCCCGCCAGGCCCGTGAGGCAGAAGAAGCGCGACAAAAAGCGCTGATTGCCCAGCAGGAAGCCGAAAAAAAGCGTTTACGTGAGGCCCAGGCGCAGGCAGATGCCAGCGACGACGCCCCACGCAAACCAGTCAGATCGACACCTGGCGCACTGGTTTCCAGCTCCGGCGAGACCTTTGGCGGCCCGTTTTCTTCAACCCGCGGCAAACTTCCCTGGCCTGTCGATGGTCGATTGCTGGCGCGCTTCGGTGAAAGCCGTGGCGATGATGCACGGACCAAGTGGGATGGCGTGATGATTGGCGCGTCTGCCGGCAGTGCGGTGCATGCCGTACACGGTGGTCGCGTGGTGTTCGCCGACTGGTTGCGCGGTGCCGGGCTGCTGGTGATTCTCGACCACGGCAATGGCTATTTGAGTTTGTACGGTCACAACCAGACGCTGCTCAAGTCTGCAGGTGACGTTGTAAAAGCCGGTGAGCCTATTTCCACTGTCGGTAACAGTGGCGGGCAGGACACACCAGCACTGTATTTCGCAATTCGTCAGCAGGGTCATCCGAGTGACCCGGCGCAATGGTGCCACGCGCAAGGATAGGCGTTGAGTTACCTACATTAGGAGTTCGTTCGACATGCTGCATTTGTCCCGCCTTACCTCGCTGGCCCTGACGATCGCCCTGGTGATCGGCGCGCCTCTGGCGTTTGCCGCTCAACCAGCCCCGGCGGTTGCGCCGGCGGGCACTGCCGCGACCACCAAGGCGCCACTGCCGCTGGACGAGTTGCGCACCTTTGCCGAGGTGATGGACCGGATCAAGGCCGCTTATGTCGAACCGGTGGACGACAAGACCCTGCTGGAAAACGCCATCAAGGGCATGCTCAGCAACCTTGATCCGCATTCGGCCTACCTCGGCCCTGAAGATTTCGCCGAGCTGCAGGAAAGCACCAGCGGGGAATTCGGTGGTCTTGGCATCGAAGTCGGCGCCGAAGACGGTTTCATCAAGGTGGTTTCGCCCATCGATGACACTCCAGCCTCCAAGGCCGGCATCCAGGCCGGCGACTTCATCGTCAAGATCAACGGCCAGCCCACCCGCGGCCAGAGCATGACCGAAGCCGTGGACAAGATGCGCGGCAAGATCGGCGAAAAAATCACCCTGACCCTGGTACGCGATGGCGGCCCGCCGTTCGACGTGACCCTGGCCCGCGCCGTCATTCAAGTGAAGAGCGTGAAGAGCCAGTTGCTGGAATCGGGCTACGGCTACATCCGCATCACCCAGTTCCAGGTCAAGACCGGCGAAGAAGTCTCCAAGGCCCTGGCCAAACTGCGCAAGGACAACGGCAAGAAGCTCAAGGGCATCATTCTCGACCTGCGCAACAACCCGGGCGGCGTGTTGCAGGCGGCGGTGGAAGTGGTCGACCACTTCATCACCAAGGGCCTGATCGTTTACACCAAGGGTCGCATCGCCAACTCCGAGCTGCGCTTCTCTGCCACCGGCAAGGACGAAAGCGAAGCCGTGCCGATGGTCGTGTTGATCAACGGCGGCAGCGCCTCGGCTTCGGAAATTGTCGCCGGCGCCCTGCAGGACCAGAAACGCGCCGTGCTGATGGGCACCACCAGTTTCGGTAAAGGTTCGGTGCAAACCGTGCTGCCGCTGAACAATGATCGCGCCTTGAAGATCACCACGGCGCTGTATTACACGCCGAACGGCCGCTCCATCCAGGCCCAGGGCATCGTCCCGGACATTGAAGTGCGCAAGGCCAAGATCACCAGCGAGCAGGACAACGAGTACTTCAAGGAAGCTGACTTGCAGGGTCACCTGGGCAACGGCAACGGCGGCGCCGACAAACCGACCGGTTCCAGCGGCAAAGCCAAGCCGATGCCACAGGACGATGATTACCAATTGGCCCAGGCCCTGAGCCTGCTCAAAGGGCTGAGCATCACGTCCGGCCGTTGAGATGTTTGTGCGGTTGCTGATCGGTCTGTTGTGTTGTCTGGCGGGTGTTGCTCACGCAGAGCCCGCCGGATCGACGCCTCACAAAGCCTACCTGAGCCTGATCATCGATGACCTGGGGCAGAACCTGCCCCGGGATCGCCGCGTGCTGGCCCTGCCCGGCCCGGTGACGGCGGCGATCATGCCCGATACCCCCCACGCCAGCGAATTCGCCCGCGAAGCCCACAAAGCAGGCAAAATCGTCATCCTGCACATGCCCATGGACCCGGCTACCGGCCCGTTCGCCTGGCATCCTGAACTACCCATCGAAGAACTCGAAAAGCGCCTCGACGCCGCGTTCAAAATGGTCCCGTACACCAGTGGCATCAACAATCACATGGGCAGCCGCATGACTGCCCAGCGACCGGCCATGGCCTGGCTGATGGCCGAACTGCAGCGGCGACACAAGCTCTTCGTCGATAGCCGCACCAGTGCGCAGACTGTCGCGGCGGCCGAGGCACAGAGGATCGGCCTGGCGAGCGTTTCGCGGGATGTTTTTCTCGATGATGAGCCAACGGAAGCGGCGATCCTCATACAGCTACAGACGGCAATCAGTCTTGCGCACAAACAGGGTTCGGCGGTGATGATCGGTCATCCGTACCCGCAGACACTGGCGGTGCTGGAGCGGGAGCTGCCCAAACTGAAGGCCCAGGGGATTGAGTGGATTGATATCAAGCAAATGATCAGTGTGCGCGGCAACCGGGCAACCGCCGCCCATGGCAAAGACGGCATTTACAGATAAAAACCTCCACAACCTATAAATAATTACCGCCAGACGCCTGGTCCATTTCCCGATAGTGCGAACTCCACAGTTCGAGGCTCTCCCGAGCCACTCCTCAACTATCAGGATTGACTATGCAAACCAACGACAGCCCGGCCGCCAGGCCAATGGAACCGATAAAATTCGGCAATCTGCTGATCAACTTCACGACTGAGTTCTACCGGATCTGGGACACCAAGGGCTCGCGCTCCGCCCCTGCTACCTTTTGGCGTCCTACACCAGCACCTGATGCTCTGCCGGGTTACTTCCCACTGGGCGACATCGCTGTATCCGGGGACCTCAACATAAACGGAAAAAGAGTGACGGCGGTTGTCTGCGAGGGTGATCCCCAGGGCGCAGATTCCCTCAAAGGCAAAGCACTCAGCCCACCTGATGACTTTGAACAGGTCTGGAAAGATTCAGGATCGGGGTCAACCGTGGACGGTGCGATATGGCGCCCGATCCCGCCTGATGGATACGTGGCGCTGGGGTTGGTGTGCTCCAATGGCCACGCAAAACCTTCGCTCAACGCGGTACGTTGCGTCCGCTCGGACCTGGTGGTCGCTTCAAGTGTCGGCGATACGATCTGGAGCGACAGAGGCAGTGGCGCCAAACAGAACTTTAGCGCCTGGAGCCTGGAGCCCCCGGCCGCAGCGGCGGGAGAGATAAACTTTGCGCCCGGCACCTTTGTCGGCGTCAACAGCTATACCAAGCCTGCGACACACGGCGCTGCCTATTCATTGCGGATGCAGATCCCTCTCCAGATCATTTCCACACCAGAGGTTCCAGTACTCACCGGCTTCGGATTTCCTCCCACCCTCGACACATCCCGAGCAACTCAAATCGCCAGGATCCCTTGGTTCGCGGTCAAGGACGACACCCTGTCACCTGTCGAGAAACTGAACAAATCACCGTTCTACCGCCTGGAAAGAACAGACGAATATCAGCTCATTGGATACGCCCATAACGAAGGCGCAAAGGGCAGGTTCTTCAAATGGGCAGTGCCACGGGGGTTGGTCCGCAGTATTTTGCAGATATTCACCAACACCACATCTATCAAGTTCGAAACCGAATGGCCGATCGAGGCTTCGGACGCTGTGCGACCAATAAACTTTTCGGCAAGACTGGACAGGAACTTCGCTCGCACCGAACCATCAGCAGCAGGCTGGAGCAGCCCGAAAACCGCAGAAGTTGTCGCCATCGCTCCCAAGAGCAAGCTTTTGGCGGTTTATCAGCTGCACAGCCACTACGACCTGCTGCGTGAAGATGGCACGCAAGCGGGAATCAACCTGCCTTACACCGATAACGACAGTTTTTACCTGGCCGAATATCCGCCTGAAGAAAGTGAAGTCAACGCTAGCCAGCCAACGGCTACAGATACCTCGCCATGATCTCGTCGACCCTTCCGTCCTTGCGCATCTGATCCAGCGCTGCCTGCAGCCTGGCAACAGTTTCGTCCGGCACATTCCTGTTCAGCGCCAGGTACAGCTCGGCGCTGTTGAAGCGAAGTACCGTCTTGAGCCCGGTTACCCCGTCCTGGCGCGCCAGATAGCGCCCGGCCGGGTCACCGGTGGCCCACAGATCAATCTGACCACTGACCAGTTTCTTCGCATTGTCCTGATCGCGCAGCACTACCGTCGGCTTCAAGCCCTGCTTGGCAAGCGTCATGGCAATGGCATCGCCCTTGTAGGCGCCAATCTTGTACTTGCGCGCGTCATCCAGGGTTTCGAGGGTGATCTTGCTGTCAGCCTTGGCCAACATGATCCAGTCGTCCGGACCGATCGGCCCGACCCACTTGAACAGACTCTCGCGGTCCGGCAGGCGCGCCATGACGAAGGCCCCGTAACCGGGGTTTTCCAGGGCGAGCTTGTAGACTCGCTCCCAGGGGAAGCGCAGGGTCAGGCTGTAGGTAATATCAGCGCGCTTGAACATCTCACGGACGATGTCCGTGGCGATGCCATTGATGTTCTCGTCCTGAGCGAAGTTCTTGCCGTTCTTCGCCATGTTGTACGGCGGGAAGTTTTCCGTCAGCAACACCAGGTCGGTATCGGGGCTGTCTTTAGCGTTTGCTCCGTTGATCAACAACAGGGAAGCGCTGGCAAGGACGAGAAGAAAGCGTTTAAGCATGTCTGGCTACCGAAATCCATGGCGTACCCAAGAGTGCCTTGGGCACGCCATGATGTCCACTGGCCTGCATTGGATTGTTCAGCGCATCACGATGCCGCGATGGGCCATATAGGCCTTGGCTTCCTGCACCGTGTATTCACCGAAGTGGAAAATACTCGCCGCCAAAACCGCACTGGCGTGGCCTTCGATAATGCCGTCCGCCAGGTGCTGAAGGTTGCCGACACCACCCGAGGCGATCACTGGAATGCCCAGCGCATCGCTGATGGCACGGGTCACGCCCAGGTCGAAGCCGTTTTTCATGCCGTCCTGGTCCATGCTGGTCAGCAGGATTTCACCAGCACCCAGGCCTTCCATTTTCTTCGCCCACTCAACGGCGTCGAGTCCGGTTGGCTTGCGCCCGCCATGGGTGAAGATTTCCCAGCGCGGGGTTTCGCCAGGAGCGGAAACCTTCTTCGCGTCGATGGCAACGACGATGCACTGCGAGCCGAAATGCTGCGCGGCTTCGCCGACAAATTCCGGGTTGAACACCGCTGCGGTGTTGATCGAAACCTTGTCCGCGCCGGCATTGAGCAGGTTGCGGATGTCCTGCACGGTGCGTACACCGCCACCCACGGTCAGCGGGATGAACACCTGGCTGGCCATGCGCTCGACGGTGTGCAGCGTAGTGTCGCGACCGTCGACGCTGGCGGTGATGTCGAGAAAGGTAATCTCGTCGGCGCCCTGCTCGTCGTAACGACGGGCGATTTCCACCGGGTCACCGGCGTCGCGGATGTTTTCGAATTTCACACCCTTGACCACCCGGCCGTTGTCCACGTCCAGGCAAGGGATGATGCGTTTGGCCAGGGCCATGGTCGTTTCCTCAGCCTTTGTACGAATCGCAGAAAGCTTGCGCTTCGGCGACGTCGAGGGTGCCTTCGTAGATCGCACGACCGGTAATGGCGCCGATGATGCCTGGCGCCTTGGCGTCGAGCAGGGTCTTGATGTCACCCAGGTTATGGATGCCGCCGGAAGCGATCACCGGGATCTTGGTGGCAGCAGCCAGCGCAGCGGTGAACGGAACGTTGCAGCCCTGCATCATGCCGTCTTTGGCGATGTCGGTATAAACGATCGCGGACACGCCGTCGGCTTCGAACTGCTTGGCCAGGTCGATCACCTGGATGGTGCTGATTTCAGCCCAGCCGTCGGTAGCAACGAAACCGTCCTTGGCGTCCAGGCCGACAATCACTTTACCCGGGAACGCGCGGCAGGCTTCGGCAACGAAAGCCGGATCTTTCACGGCTTTGGTGCCGATGATCACGTAGCTCACGCCAGCCTTCACGTAGTGCTCGATGGTTTCCAGGGAGCGGATACCGCCGCCGATCTGGATCGGCAGGTTCGGGTAGCGTTTGGCGATGGCGGTGACCACTTCGCCGTTGACTGGCTGGCCTTCGAAGGCGCCGTTAAGGTCGACCAGATGCAGACGACGGCAACCGCCCTCCACCCACTTGGCAGCCATGCTCACCGGGTCATCGGAGAACACTGTGGAATCTTCCATGCGGCCCTGGCGCAGACGAACACAGGCACCGTCTTTAAGATCGATAGCGGGAATAATAAGCATCTGGCAAACCTTCAAATTTGAATGTTCAGCTTGGCTCGGAAATCAGTTTTTCTCGAGCGCCCACAGGTCGCTTTCGATGCTTTCGAACCTCTCTTTGAGGTGCGTCTGCACATCGAAAATCGCCCTGTTGTAATAGTGCGGAGCAATTTCACGGGTAAACAGCTCAAGAATCTCCGCCGCCTCGAACGAGCCGAGGTCGAGTTCGAAGCGGTCTTCCATGAAACGCTTGATCTTGCGATTGGCCTCGCTCTCCTGCTCGGGAGTGAGGGTCAGAATCGGCGGTTTCTTCTTGATTGCCATTTACCAGCGACCGTCCCACGCAGCGAAGTTCTGCAGCAATTGCAGGCCATGGGTATGGCTTTTCTCCGGGTGGAACTGCACGGCGAAACGCGAGCCTTCGGCCAGCGCCGCGGCGAAATCGACACCGTAGTGACCGCCACCTACCACCTGACGCGCATTGGCGGCCGCGATGTAGTAGCTGTGCACGAAGTAGAAACGCGCCATGTCCGGAATGTCATGCCACAGCGGGTGACTGACCTTCTGCTTCACTTCGTTCCAGCCCATGTGCGGGACTTTCAGGTGTTCGCCGTCTTCGACCAGATCCTTGCCGAAGAACTTCACCGCGCCCGGGAACAGGCCGATGCAGTCGACGCCGTCGTTCTCTTCGCTGGTGTCGAGCAAGGCTTGCATGCCCACGCAGATGCCAAGGAACGGACGATCCTGGCTGACTTCACGCACCAGCGAGTCGAAGCCCAGGCGACGGATCTCGGCCATGCAATCGCGGATCGCGCCGACGCCGGGGAAAACCACCCGGTCGGCTTCGCGAATCACGGTGGCATCGCTGGTGATCAAGACCTTGCCGGCACCCACGTGCTCGAGGGCCTTGGCCACCGAGTGCAGGTTGCCCATGCCGTAATCGATAACCGCGACTGTCTGCATTACAGGACGCCCTTGGTCGAAGGCATCTGCCCGGCCATGCGGTCATCGAGTTCGACGGCCATGCGCAGGGCGCGGCCGAAAGCCTTGAACACGGTTTCGATCTGGTGGTGGGTGTTGGTGCCACGCAGGTTATCGATGTGCAGGCTGACCAATGCATGGTTGACGAAGCCCTGGAAGAACTCCTGGAACAGGTCAACGTCGAAGCCGCCGACGGTGGCGCGGGTGTACGGAACATGCATCTGCAGGCCTGGACGGCCGGAGAAGTCGATCACCACGCGCGACAGCGCTTCATCGAGCGGCACGTAGGCGTGGCCGTAGCGACGGATGCCTTTCTTGTCGCCGATGGCTTTGGCAAACGCCTGGCCGAGGGTGATACCGACGTCTTCCACGGTGTGGTGGTCATCGATATGCAGGTCGCCCTTGCTGACAATATCCAGGTCGATCAGCCCGTGACGGGCGATCTGGTCCAGCATGTGCTCAAGAAAAGGAACACCGATATCAAATCGGGCCTTTCCGGTGCCATCAAGGTTGATCGAGGCT
Organism: Pseudomonas sp. P5_109; assembly: GCF_034009455.1. Taxonomy (NCBI): domain Bacteria; kingdom Pseudomonadati; phylum Pseudomonadota; class Gammaproteobacteria; order Pseudomonadales; family Pseudomonadaceae; genus Pseudomonas; species Pseudomonas sp. P5_109. The sequence continues at coordinate 338,075 of NZ_CP125380.1, read as the reverse complement.
TTGATCTGGGTTTCCAGAGTGTCGCGCTCGACAGACGCCATACGTTCGGCCATCACCAGCTCCGCAAAATCATTGGGCGAAAAAGGCAGCCATTATAGGCGTGCGGGCGCCAAACAGAAACACGCGAGGTGATATCGCTGACGGAGTGAATTCAGCAACCCCGCAGGCATACCTGTCATGACATGTAGGAGCTGGCTTGCCAGCGATAGCGGTGTGTCTGACACACCGCGTTGCATTGATCGCCAGCAAGCCGGCTCCTACAGGGATGTTGCGCCCGACGAGCTTTTGTAGGAGCTGGCTTGCCAGCGATGGCGGCGTGCCTGACACACCGCGTTGCATTGATCGCCAGCAAGCCGGCTCCTACAGGGATGTTGCGCCCGACGAGCTTTTGTAGGAGCTGGCTTGCCAGCGATGGCGGCGTGCCTGACACACCGCGTTGCATTGATCGCCAGCAAGCCGGCTCCTACAGGGATGTTGCGCCCGACGAGCTTTTGTAGGAGCTGGCTTGCCAGCGATGGCGGCGTGCCTGACACACCGCGTTGCATTGATCACCAGCAAGCCGGCTCCTACAGGGGTTGGCGTTAGTGGAAGAGCACCGCCGTCTTCTGCAAGGTCACCCAAACACCCCACGCCAGCGGAATGCCCACCACCAGCCACGCCGCAATCGCCAACGGCTTGGTGCCCGGCGCGGCTTTCCACTCCAGCACGGTCGTGCTGTCCGCGCCTTTGTCATGGCCCAGCGCCTGTTCGGCGGCCAGTTCGGCGTCGGTCATGAAGTATTTGTCCGCCACCGGACGCACCAGCAGGTTGCACAGGAAACCCAGCACCAGCAGGCCGGCAAGGATGTACAGGGTGATGTCGTAGGCCGCCGCACGCTCGACGCCGATGCTCAGTTGATACTCACGCAGGTAGTTCACCAGCACCGGACCAAGCACGCCGGCAGCCGCCCACGCCGTCAGCAGGCGACCGTGGATCGCCCCGACCATTTGCGTGCCGAACAGGTCCGCCAGATAGGCCGGAACCGTCGCGAAACCACCGCCGTACATCGACAGGATGATGCAAAACGCTGCTACGAACAGCGCGATGCTCCCCAGGTGACCAAGGTTCGGAATCAGTCCGTACAGGGCAAAGCCCAGGGCGAAAAACACGAAGTAAGTGTTTTTGCGACCCAGGTAATCCGAGAACGAGGCCCAGAAGAAACGCCCGCCGATGTTGAACAGGCTGAGCAAACCGGTGAACCCGGCAGCGATGGCGGCGATCGAAGCCAGTTGCGAGGCGTCGAGTTGGCCGAAGGTCAGGTCATTGCCCAGCAACTTGCCAGCGAACACTTCCTGCAACAGTGGCGACGCCATGCCGAGGATGCCGATACCGGCCGATACGTTCAAACACAGCACCAGCCACACCAGGCGGAATTGCGGGGTCTTCCAGGCAACGTTCACGTGAACATGACGATGAGTGATCATCGCGTTCGAGACTTTTTTCGCCGGAGCGGTCCAGCCCTCAGGCTTCCAGCCGGTTGGCGGCACGCGATAGGACAGCGCACCACCGATCATGAACACGAAGTAGATCGCGGCCATCACCAGGAAGCTCTGCCACACGCCGACGCTGGTTGGCGAAGCGAAATGCCCCATCAACGCCGCCGCCAGCGGAGCACCGACCATCGCGCCGCCGCCGAAGCCCATGATCGCCATGCCGGTGGCCATGCCGCGCTTGTCCGGGAACCATTTGATCAGGGTCGACACCGGCGAAATGTAACCCAGGCCCAGGCCGATACCGCCAATGACCCCGGAGCCGATCCACATCAGCCAGATCTGGTGGGTATACACCCCCAGCGCCGAAATCAGCAGGCCACCGCACCAGCACAGCGCCGATACAACACCGGCCTTGCGCGGCCCGGCATGTTCCAGCCAGCCACCCCAGATGGCCGCCGAGCAGCCCAGGAAAATGAAGAACAGAGTGTAGATCCAGCCGAGCATCGAGATCGGCCAGTCACACTGGGACGAAAAGACTTGAGCGATAAAGCTCATGTCCGGCGCGCAGGCTACCGGAGCGGTGATGCCCAGCGCCTTGGACAACGGCAACCAGAACACCGAAAAGCCGTAGGCCATGCCGATGCACAAGTGGATGGCCAGCGCGGCCGGTGGTACCAGCCAGCGGTTGAACCCGGGCTTGGCGATGATCCGCTCCTTGGACAGGAACGCGGGCTGGTCGGCGCTGAAGCCGTCCGCCGTAGTGCTCGTAGTCATTGTGTATCCCCCAATTATTAGTATGGTTCGCCAGCCACGGTTCACTCCCGGCCTTTTGCACGCACGCATGACCGTTTTTTCGGTGGAGCACCTTGTTGTGCGACAACAAGTCGTAGAAGGACGGACGAACGGGCGAAGGTTACCATTTGCAGGTGACAGAAAAACCAAACTGACATCACGCTTTGTACGTTATCCGATCTCTCATTTACCTTACAGGAATCACCATGCCGATCATTGTCGAGCCGCTGAACCAAGCAACGCCCCAGGATCGGCAGGATCTGCAGAAGATCTACCACGACGCTCCGGATTGGCTGTTCGCGCCTTTTTCCGGGGAAGCGCAGCTGATCGAAGACTGTTTGCGCGATGGCACACTGATCGCTGGACGCTTCAATGATCGCCTGCTGGGCGCAGCCCGCCTGCAAAGGCACCAAGACGCCTGGCATTTGTCACAAATATGTGTGCGAAAAATTACCCGTCGCCGAGGTGTTGCCGAGCGACTGGTGGCCGAGGCCCAGAAAATGGCCGCGCAATCGGGCAAGACGCTGCGCCTGCTGGCGCCTGCCGGGCATCTCGAGGCGCAGGCACTGGCCGCCAAACTGAAACTGCCGCTGGATGTATTGCCGGTGTGATCGCTGACCGGTCGTCCGTTCCGGGGCGCTATACTCCCCGGCTAAATTTTGAAATCGATTAATTACAAGGACTCGCCCATGAAAGCGTTCGGCAAAATCCTGGGTCTGGTACTTCTCGGGCTGTTGCTGATCATTGTGGCGCTGGGCTTTGCCCTGACCCACCTCTTCGATCCCAACGACTACAAAGACGAGATTCGCCAGATTGCCCGCGACAAGGCTCACATCGAGCTGACGCTCAATGGCGATATCGGCTGGAGCCTGTTCCCCTGGCTGGGCCTGGAGCTGCACGACGCCAGTGTCGCGACCATGGTCAAACCGACCGAACCGTACGCCGACTTGCAGATGCTTGGCCTGTCGGTGCGGGTACTGCCGCTGCTGCGCCGTGAAGTGCAGATGAGCGACGTACGCGTCGAAGGCCTGAACCTGCGCCTGACCCGCGACAAGGATGGTCATGGCAACTGGGAGGACATCGGCAAGCTGCCGGCAACGGCCGGCACCGACGCGACCGTCACCCCGCCCGCTGCCAGCGAACCTGCGCCCGACGCCAGCGTTGCAGCGGAAAAACCGCCGCAGCCGATCCGCCTGGACATCGACAGCCTGACCGTGAACAACGCACGGGTTGAATACACCGACGAGCGCACCGGCAAGAGTTTCAGCGCCGAAAGCATCCAGTTGAGCACCGGCGCGGTTCACGACTCCGTCAACATTCCGCTCAAGCTCACGGCTTTCCTGTCTGCCAACCAGCCTGCATTGCGAGTGCGCACCGAGCTCAATGGCGAGTTGCGCATCGCGCGTGCACTGCAACGCTATCAATTCGAAGACATGAAGTTGTCCGGTGAAGTGACCGGCGACCCGCTGCAAGGCAAGAGCATGACCTTCTCCGCTCAGGGCCAACTGGTACTGGACAAGGCCGCCAACGTTGCCGAGTGGACCGGTCTCAAGATCTCCGCCAACCAATTGCGGGCACTGGGTGAACTGAAGGTCAACGACCTCGACAAAACTCCACAAGTCAGTGGCGGCATCTCGATAGCCCAGTTCGACCTGGCGAAATTCGTCGACAGCATCGGCCAGAAACTCCCAGCCATGGCCGAAGGCAGCCTGAGCAAAGTCGAGCTGGTCAGCCGAATCGCAGCGACACCCACCAGCCTGGCGCTCGACAACCTCAACCTGAAACTCGACGACAGCACGCTCAGCGGCCGCATCGCCGTCGAAGACTTCGCCAAGCAATCGCTGCGCGCCGTGCTCAAGGCCGACACCTTCAACGTCGACCGTTACCTGCCGCCGAAATCCGCCGAGGCCAATAGCGCGACACAAGTGCGCCAGGCCGAAGTCGCCAGCACTGAAGCCGATGCCATGGCCGGCGCGGGCAGCACACCACTGCCACCCGCACCGACCAAGGACGCCTGGAGCAACGAACGCCTGTTACCAGTGGAGCGCTTGAGCAAGCTCGATGTGGACGCCGACCTGACCTTCGGCCAGTTGACCCTGCTAAAACTGCCGATCCATAACGCTGCGCTCAAGGCCACCGGCCAGGGCGGCCTGCTGACGCTGGCCAACCTGCGCGGCGATCTGTACGAGGGCAACTTCGAAAGCACCGGCACGCTCGATGTGCGTCAGGCAGTACCGGCGTTGAATCTGCAGACGAAGATCAGTCGGGTACCGGCAGAAAAAATCCTCGAGAGCCAGGGCAAGAATCCGCCGGTCAAAGGCCTGGTCACGCTAAACAGCAGCCTGACGGGCAACGGCAACAGCCAGAAAGCGTTGATCGAAACCCTCAACGGCAACGCCAGCTTTGTCATCAACAATGGCGTGCTGCTCAACGCCAACCTTGAGCAACAGCTGTGCAAAGGCATCGCCACGCTCAACCGCAAAACCCTCAGCGGCGAGCCGCGGGGCAAGGACACACCGTTCCAGGAGCTCAAGGGCAACCTGACCTTGCGTAATGGCGTGGCCAGCAACCCGGACCTGAAAGTGCGCATCCCGGGCATGACCGTCAACGGTGACGGCGATGTCGATCTGCGGGTGCTGGGCATGGACTACCGCGTCGGCATCATCGTCGAAGGCGATACCAGCGCCATGCCTGACCCGGCCTGCCAGGTCGGCGACAAGTTTGTCGGCATCGAGTGGCCGCTGCGTTGCCGTGGTCCGCTGGAACTGGGCGCCAAGGCCTGCCGCCTGGATAACGAACGCATGGGCCAGGTCGCGAGCAAACTGGCTGGCGAGCGGATCAGCGAGAAAATCGACGAAAAACTGGGCGACAAGGTCAACCCGCAACTCAAAGACGCGCTCAAGGGGCTGTTCAAGCGATGAGAGCCGAGCAGTTTTCAACGGCGGTGCTGGACTGGTTCGACCGCCACGGCCGTCACGATTTGCCCTGGCAGCAAGGCATCAACCCGTATCGGGTGTGGGTCTCGGAAATCATGCTGCAGCAAACCCAGGTCAGCACCGTGCTGAACTACTTCGACCGTTTCATGGCCTCGCTGCCAACGGTCGAGGCCCTGGCGGCGGCACCGGAAGACGAAGTGCTGCATCTGTGGACGGGCCTGGGTTACTACACCCGCGCGCGCAATTTGCAGAAGACCGCGAAGATCGTCGTCGAGCAGTACGGCGGCGAATTTCCCCGGGACGTGGAAAAACTTACTGATTTGCCGGGGATCGGCCTGTCCACCGCTGGCGCGATCGCCAGCATCAGCATGGGCCTGCGTGCGCCGATCCTCGATGGCAACGTCAAACGCGTCCTGGCACGCTTTACCGCGCAAGAGGGTTACCCAGGCGAACCAAAGGTCGCCAAACAGCTCTGGGCCAACGCTGAGCGCTTTACGCCGCAGACCCGTGTCAACGCCTACACCCAGGCGATGATGGACCTCGGTGCCACGCTCTGCACCCGCAGCAAACCCAGTTGCCTGTTGTGTCCGCTGGAAAAGGGCTGTGAGGCGCATATGCTTGGCCTGGAAACCCGCTACCCGATCCCCAAGCCGCGCAAAGCCATCCCGCAGAAGCGCACGCTGATGCCGATGCTCGCCAATGCCGAGGGCGCCATCCTGCTTTACCGTCGCCCCTCCACGGGCCTCTGGGGCGGTTTGTGGAGCCTGCCGGAACTCGACAACCTCGACGACCTGGAACATCTGGCGGCGCAGCACTCGCTGGAACTGGGCACACAGCAGGCATTGCCAAGCCTGGTGCACACCTTCAGCCATTTTCAGTTATCCATCGAACCCTGGCTGGTTCAGGTCCAGGAGGCCGGCCATCACGTGGCCGAGGCCGACTGGCTCTGGTATAACCTCGCCACCCCGCCGCGCCTGGGCCTTGCCGCCCCGGTCAAAACCTTGCTCGAACGCGCGGCCGCCGTATTGAACGCAGGAGAGTCGTCATGACCCGCACCATCATGTGCCGCAAGTACAAAGAAGAATTGCCAGGCCTGGAGCGCGCTCCCTTCCCGGGCGCCAAAGGCCAGGACATTTTTGACCACGTCTCGGCCAAGGCCTGGGCCGACTGGCAAAAACACCAGACCCTGCTGATCAACGAAAAACGCCTGAACATGATGAACGCCGAAGATCGCAAATATCTTCAGGGCGAAATGGACAAGTACTTCTCCGGCGAGGATTACGCCAAGGCCGAAGGCTACGTACCACCATCGGAATAACCCCGATAAATCGGGGGTCGGATCGTAAGCGACGGTAATAATTAAAATTTTTTTGAAAACTTGCTTGACGACCCCCTGAAAAACCCGTTTAATGCGCCCCGTTGCCCAGATAGCTCAGTCGGTAGAGCAGGGGATTGAAAATCCCCGTGTCGGCGGTTCGATTCCGTCTCTGGGCACCAAAATACCGAGAAACCCCAAGGAACAATGTGTCCTTGGGGTTTTTTATTGCCTGCGATTTTATGGTCGCTGGACCATTTCTGGACCAAGACGCTTCGGCAGTGTGATTGAAAGCAGTCCAACGGACTTTCGGTACCGACCCCAGAACTGAATAGTTTTAATCTGATTTAAATTGTCAGCTTGAGAGCCTCCCTCAGACAAGCTGAGACGTCGGCAATACAGTCCGCCCCAGAACAGCCCTTCCGTTCCCCCTGGCGCACCACAGGGCCTCTGAGCACTCTCGGCCGCCTTTCACTCCAGACACTTACAAGTCACGCGGTATGCGCGGCACGCATAAACCAGCCCCTTGAGTCGAACAGTAGGACAAAATAATAGACCTCCGATGCAACCGGGGAATTGCACCGACTTGCCCACACATTTGCATTCGACTAATCAGTCATTTGCATCGGCTTTGACCCGTACCCTTCGTGGCCTTGACCGCCAGAGATCGGCCGATCTCTGTTGAAAACAGTCGGCCCTGATTTCCACGGTAGAAAAGTACGCGTTTGGGATTGAAATCTTTACATTGAGCAGAAGATTCCGGGCTCAGATTTCGCGTAGCGCCGTGCAATAAAGGCATTTTCAACAGTCAGTATGCGGGCGGTCTGGAAGAACCGATTTTTTCAACAGAATCGACCAGAAGCGGACCTTCGAAAGCGTCTACGGCGGCAGGACCGATTCACTCAGTCAGATGGTGCAATCTCAGTTAGCCTCTTTTTACGAAGTTGTTCATCGATGGAAGCTGAAAGCTGGTGCATGTCGTTGAGCACCTGTTTGGACAGATAAGGGGAAGCAACGTTTAGGTGACGAGCCTCCAATCCCCGTCGATCAGCCAAGAGAATCTCAAGATAACGATGAAGCTTTTCAGCCGGCGTGGATGCTCTTTGCAGCTGCTTTTTCAAGGTTTCGGTGAAGCGGGCCAAGGCAGCCTCATCATCTTCATCATAGTCCTCGACAAAGATCTTTTCGGCCAGTACGGCCTGGCTTATCCCAAGCTCTTCGAGTTTTTGCTTAATCGTGGTTTGCAACTTCCTGACGTCATCCATACCTGTCCCTATTTGTCCCTTGTGACTGCTTAAAGTCGACCTTGCACCAAGCGTGGTGCTAACTCAAGGAAAACACCAATGAGCAAGAAGACACCAATGACCCCAGAGGCCGCTGCCCGAATTCACAGCGCTGAAGCCATAAAAAATGGCGGTAAAGTCAGTACTGACTCGTTCACGAGTCGAGTTCAGAAAACCGTGGCAGAAGTAAAGCCGAAAACGACCAAGTAAAACTAGGGAGAGAAGAACATGGCTAAAGGTAACGGCAGTAACGGCGGCAGCAAAAGTGGCAGTAGCCAGAGTTCTGGCGGCAAGGGCAGTTCAGGAACTGCCCCTGGTACTGGCTCCCAGGGTGGTAACTGGCCAAGTACTACCGGCAATCCGTCTGGCGGAGGGCGCGGAAACGCTCCCAGCAGGGGTTGAGTCCTGATAGTCCGAGCGCTGTAACGTTGGCGCTCGGGCTATTAACTAGCCAGCACTACAGTTCTGAGTTGCAGCTGTCATGGCATGTCTGAATTGGGCTGGTGCTTCTTTAAATTTCTTGAAATTGACATTTTTTTGAGCCTGCGTAAGCGCGCAGCTACACAGTACAAATTTCTCTTCAGCCCGCTGCCAGTATTCAGAGCGCTTCGCACCCTGCACGCAACTTTCGACAAGGGCATACTCGATTTCAAGCGGGTAGCGGTTCACCTCAAAAAAACCGTCCAATTGGTGGCCAATTGCTCCACCTATGACTAACGCCCCCACAGTCGGGAGCAAAGTGGCCTTAACCGCAAGACGGAGTGTACTAAAGCTACTTTTGCAGTGTTCGCAGCTAATCGCATCGGTGACATTAAAATCAGTAGTCTTGCTGCATTTTGGACATGTAATTTCCATGCTGCGTCCCTGCTCTATTGCTGTTAATTTCGCCTTCAGCTGGCTTTTAGCTGAGTCGAGCCAAATTCCACAACCATCTCTGGTATGAATCGCCCCTAGTTTCGTAGACACCTTTGAGTGTCCGTTGTTGGCCGATTTCGGCCCCTCGCGATGAACTGTTAAGGCGCCAAGCTCGTTGATGGCGTTTTAAAGGCCATACTAATTACAAGGCGCCTGATTAAACATCAACGGTTATGTTGGCAAGTCCAATGTATATTCCTCTCCGTTTTTTATTTTCTCAAGTAACTGTCGCAACAAGTTGGAGTATCGATGCGCTTGAACTTCATTGCCATTCATTACAGCGCAATGATATTTATTATCGAACGATTTTATATCCACACCCGTTGTGTTCTTCAAAATCTCGAGCAGCTTATTCGCGTCGTGCCACCCTTTAAAACCTAAACTTACTCCTAAAGTTGATGGTGTGTGTGGAAAGTTTACGTTGAAAGCTAGTCCGTCAGAGGTGTTAGCTATTCCGTAGAGCTTAGCTAATGCCCCCTCTGATCCAGAAACGTTTGCAAGTACAGTGTAATCAACCTGGATGGGATTTTTAGGGATATCAGAACGCACTAGCTCATAGGTTCTTGCAAGTAACGCACGCAGCAATTTTGGGTTGACGTTGTCCAATGCTTGGTTCGCGCCAAAAGCCTTGTATACCCAACCGTAATCATGCGCAACGATACTTTTTATACGGATACTCTTGTTCTCTGATACCGATATCAGGCGTTCACGCCTAGGATATTCGCTGATTTCCTTGCTCGACCACTCTAAATGGTAGATATTTGGAATCAATGCGCCATTTTCGGAAAGGATTTCATCAATATCCGAGAGAATAGCTCTGATGTTTGGATCTTCGGCGCTGTAGCCAACGAAAATAAGAGGATGCTCCGCGAAAAAAGCAAGCATTTTGGCGCTTAGGTACTTCTTCTTTTTCAGGAAGTTATCATAGTCCTCTCGCGTGATGACTACGCTCCTAGAATCCGAGGCACATCCATGTATCTTAAATATTTCACCTATGCTTGAATGATTTGCATAGAGAATCTGCTGCCCAATGATAGGGGTGAAGTCAGGAAAAATACTCTCAAGTAAGCAATCATAGTTGGTTGTAATGATTGAGTGAGGGTGGATTTTTTTCAGCAGTTCAATTTCGTCGTTGTCCGTGGTAGTCGTTTCACTCAATAACTTCTTAAATATTTCACATACTGCATGCTTGAAGTAAATGTCGGACTCATTACCTGAGCCAAATAGCTCGCCGGGAAACTGGTCTTCACCGCCACTCCAAGCCCAGTCATTGAATTTTTCTGAGAAAACGGTTCCAATATCGACAAGGTTAGGATAGCGCTGCAAATAATAAGCAAACTTTTTATCGATTTCGGGGCAATTTTCACTAAGTGAGTGCAATAACTCCTCCCAATTAGGGCCGTTAAGGTACCTTTTAGTGAGGCCTGACCCTACGAAAAGTATAGGCTGGCAACCCATTGCTTCAATGCAAGTTTTAATATCATCAGTCACATCGTCTTTATACTTGTCATAATCGCTCATATGCGCTCCCTAGTATTTTTGTGCTTGCTGAGCGAGGGGCGGTCACGTGACGAGATTCGTCAAGGATCTCAGTTCTCCCCCAATGAGCAAAGTCAGAATAGCCACTAGCCATCCCTGATGGCTAGTGGCTTGACCAAGATCGACGAATTTCATTTCTTTGATGACGATTACAGAGTCCTAGCCAGTAGAATTTGGTGCATCCAGTACAATGATTAGGATGGCAGCTTTGGGCCGCTCAATACCGGTCAAGGTTACGAAGCGTGCCGGTCAAGTCCGATGCAGACGGGTGGCCAAGTCAGTGCAACTGACCCAATTTTGCCTCAAAGCTCCACATCTGCCCAAATCATGGTTCAGGAAGGCACGGAAGCCCCTGCACACTCCAGTCTAGCGTCATTCAATTTATAGTTTTTAGAAATCAACAGTGAGGACGTCATGTTTCTATCCAATGGACAGTATTTGGACCAAGCCCGCCAGTTAGTGGAGAACAGCCAGCAGTTAGCAATAGCTGTAGCGTTTTGGGGGGAGGGGTCGGAAGCGTTGTTTGACCAATGGCAAGGTAAGGACCTTCGCATTATTTGTAACCTTGCTAGCGGAGGCACAAATCCACTCGTAATTCGCCGCTTGCAGCGGCTTGAAAACGTCGAACTACGTAACCTGGAAAATTTGCACGCCAAGGTCATACGCGGAAACAATGGTGCGATCGTAGGATCGGCCAATTTTTCAAGTAATGGTCTTGGGCTCGAGGGTAGCGAATCACGCCATTGGCTTGAGGCTGGCGTATTTACGGATGAGGTCACACAGATACAAAGCATTGACGCCTGGTATGAAGAGGTTTGGGATAAGGCTTTTGAGATCGATGAAAAAGCCTTGTGCGCTGCAGAAAAGGACTGGCAAGCCCGTCGCAACGAGCGGCCGGCACATAAAGGTGATATCCGCTTTATCAATGCCCCAAGCGAAGCACTGAAAGATCGGCACATTTACCTTGCCGTGTACTGGGAAAACTCAACAGAAGTGGCCGATGCGGCTTTGGCTGAGGTCCAAGAGACATTTAAGCTCACGGAGCAACAGCGTCGCCAGGCGTTCGATTGTTTTGAAGACTGGCCTGATGGGCAAGAAAACAGTTTGCCTATTGATAGAACGATCATCGTTGTTTACTACGGAAGTAGTGGTGCAATTAAAGTACAAAATGCATGGAGGCGCATCCCTAGACTAGATAAACCAAGAGTAAAAATGCTCCAAAGGGAAAATACAGTCGCTGACTGGTCGTTCTCTTCAACCGACCAAAAAGAGTTCGCCAAGCGTCTTCGGCCTTGGCTTGAAGCTTTAGACAAAGAGGACGCCTACTCAGAGGGAGCACTGTGCCGTCCTTTGAATGATTTCTTGGCCTGGCAAAGACACAATGATCTACGCTCGCAATCATAGGAACGGCATTGGCCCTGCATAGCCTTCTCGCTTGAGTATGGTATCCACTCAATTTGATTTGCCACCAAAGTTTGGACACCATCGCCCTAAATACTGGAATCAGGAAGGTGCGTTTGACAGACGCTTACCTTCCTTAGCCAAATAGTTAATTTGAGCAAACAAGTAGCCCTAGACAGTCTTCCAAGCGTTTCTTTCCTTTAACCACCTTGAACAATTGGTTACTTTTTGCGTGCTTTTTTGATTCATAAGTACGAATAGCCAACCGGGTTAGTTCTGGCATTTTTCTAGCTAACATTCGCCCCAAACTTCGGGCGCGTCGATTCTTTTCCTTGTCCGAAAATTCCGGAGAAGTAAAACAGTAAAAGCTTGCGAACACGCTAACATTAGTGGCCTCGGGGTACGTAAAAGCAATCGATTCCCGAATTATGTCCTCCACAGTAGCAAGGTCGAACGCATCACGAACCTTTGCGTTCACCAACTCATAAAGCATTGTCTTTTTCACTTCAAAGATCCTTTTTCAAAAATCAGATTTTTTGTAAGCTCTCTATAGTTTTGTTCAAAAAAACCGACCTCTCAGGCTTCCCCTTGGATATCCAAGGGGAAACGCCTAACACCTGCTCGACCGTGGAAATCCTGGGCATATCCGTATTTGCGTCAAAAATACGTAGATATATTTATATGACCCCAACACTTCGTTGGGTGAATATTCAGGAGATACCTATGTGCACGTGCAAAAACCCTTGGATTTCCAACACAGTCGACACTGCCCGAAAAATCCCTGATCCAAGAGTCCAGGTCGCAATTAGCGTCTACGACCTATTCTGCACGTTATGCCGCGAAAAATAGGCGGTTAAACAAGCTTAAGTCGAAAGTTTAAGTTATGCATGCGCGACAGCTTAACCGCCGTTAACACCCCCAAATCTAAGCGATTAGAGTTCAATCGAACGATGTTTTGTTAGTGCGATTACGGCGCAACTCTGCCTGACAGAAAGCGTTGACCTCTACACCCTTTGTGCCAACACACTACGGAAAATAATATGAGCAGAACCAAAGCCGTCGAACCAAGCTTCATGGATCTCATCGCGGTAAAAGAAGCCCAAGCATCAAAACTGAGCTCCGGAGCCGAAGGAAAGATCACCTATCAACTCGCCCTTTCAACCGACAGAAAACAGGTGTTCATTGCGCTGGTCGACAGCGGCAGTCAAGGCTACTTCAGCCGCGAATGGATCAACCTTGATGCCATCCTTGAAATACTGGAAAGCCTCGGTCAACGGGCAGAGGCGTTTCCCAGCAAAGTACTTCTCCCCGTGTTTGTCGGGCGCTCCAGCAATAATGCGCCATTCCTTGCTGCCGCCCTACTGGCTGAAAAGATACTGGGAAGAGATGGAAAGCTTGAATCCAAATTGCGCGTGATTGGCGACGCTAGCACCTGGAAAAAAGCTGTGCTGGCACTCAAAGGTAAGCCCATGCGGGTTCGGCTCGATGGTAAACCGATTCTATCGACATCGCAGGCGAGCAACTCATCGTCGGAGCCAAACACAGAGCAAGAGAAAACCCAGGAGACAGAGCATGCTGCTAATTCGTCAGAGTGAAGCTGCTGCCCAAATCCTCGACACTGATATGCGCCAATGGGTGGAGAACCAGTTCCAGGTTCTACAAGGTTACGGCACACAGTGGCAACCCGATGAGCTCGGCTGGTTTGCCGTCTGGGGCGAAGGCGATGATCCCTACGACAAAGGGCTATTCCTTGGCGTTAGAAGCTTCCTGCACAGCCCCTATGATCCGGCAGCCTCATTTGAAATCGTCGAGGACCACGGTCACTTCTATACCGCCGTCATCCTCCTGTCTGACCTGCTCTCGGTGGAGGTACTGATTCCGAAAGGACTCAATCTTCAATCAGAGATGAGCACGAGACTCGCGCAATGGAGTTCGCATTGACCGGCAGCACCACCGTAAGTACCGGAAATGAACCGGAGCGGCGAACGCAATCAACAGCGCCAAGTTAACCATCCCATTCACCCAACCCTACCGACCACTGATGACTTCCCTGGCTCAGCTTTCTGGGCTGACTCAGGGATAGTCCAAACGCGTGTCAAAAAAGGTGCCCTATGAGCAAACTCATCCGCTTTTCCAAGCGTGTGATTGACGCCCTGCCACCGCAACCTACCGATGCCAAGGCTAGGGAGAGTGAGTATTCCGACACTGAGGTTTCAGGCCTGAAACTGCTGATCAACAAACAAGGACGCAAGTTCTTCTATCTGCGTTACCGACATGCCGGGCGACAGCGAAGCATGAAGCTGGGGAATTATGGTGAGCTGGACGTCGCCGATGCCCGCTTGCTGGCGCTCAAACACAGGGCTCAACTTTCAAACGGCATTGATCCGCAAGAAACGCTTGTCGAATCAGGGATGACCTTTCGCCGCTTCATCGATGACCACTACCTGCCCCACGCCTACGCCAGCAAGCGTAGTGCTAAGAGCGATGACTCAAAGTTCAAAACCCATCTCTTCGAGATGTTTGGTGCTCGCCCGCTTTCCTCTATCAGCCGACAGGAGATCCAACGCTACCACGACGAAATCATCAGCCGCAGATCTCCAGCAACGGCCAACCGGCATCTCGCCCTTCTCAAGCGGAGTTTCAACCTCGCCATCTTATGGGGTTACCTCGACACCAACCCGGCGACGGGTATTCGTATGCACACCGAGAACAACCAATCGCAGCGCTTCCTCAGCATTGATGAGGCTAAGCGATTGTGGGCGGTCCTCAGTACCGAACAAAACCAGATTGCCGCCAAAGCCATCAAGCTGATGCTGCTCACCGGTGTACGGCGCGAAGAAGCGTTACAGGCCAGATGGGAAGACATTGATCAGGAACGGCTGCTTTGGAACCTGCCAATCACCAAGAGCGGACGGCAACGCTTTGTGATGCTCAGCGAAACGGCATTGGCCGTCATCAACGAATTGCCCGGAAGAAGTTGCGGCCATTATCTCTTCCCCGGTGCTAAACCCGGCAAGCCACTCAACAACGCCCGTAAATGCTTTCAGCGAGCGTTGAAGGTCGCCGGACTGACTCATCTACGCATTCACGACCTGCGCCACACCTTCGCCTCATTGGCCATTAACAACGGGGCCAGCCTGTATGAAGTCCAGCACCTGCTGGGTCACGCCAGTAACAAAACCACCCAGCGCTATGCCCACCTCGCTTCCGAGAACCTGCGGGTGGCCTCCAATCGGGTCAGTGACCTCGTGACCGCAACCACTTAGCCAATCCCCGACACGTCCTGTCGGGCGACCTCGTCATGCTTACAACACCGCGACACTCAAAATCCCATCAGGAGTTCACCATGCGAAAAATCGTTCTTGTTGCTGCTGTCACCGCATCGATACTGTCGATCAGCATTCAGTCCCACGCCAGTAGCCTGGTGTCACTTTCGGGTATGCAGTACTTCGCCAAAAACTGTGAACAGAAAGGAGGTACAAGCTACGTCAGCAACGACCAAG
The DNA here is from genome assembly GCF_034009455.1 of Pseudomonas sp. P5_109. Classification (NCBI taxonomy): domain Bacteria; kingdom Pseudomonadati; phylum Pseudomonadota; class Gammaproteobacteria; order Pseudomonadales; family Pseudomonadaceae; genus Pseudomonas; species Pseudomonas sp. P5_109. Next base: position 322,919 of record NZ_CP125380.1, on the reverse strand, counting down.
GCCGATCGATGCAGCCCTACAGCTACCGAGATATCGCCTCCACCCTGAAACACTCAAAAACCACCGCCCTACTGGAAGCGAGCATGAATGGGCAACGCGCCACCGAAGCGGAGCTCGACAAGTACCTGGCGCAAACCGAGAAAGCTGAAGCTAACAAAATGGAAAGCGCCGGCACATTACGATGCCAGCGCTAAGAAAGTGACGTCATAGAAAGAAGTGAAAAGGCTCAGCAATTGCTGAGCTTTTTTATTTTTGATTCAAAAGTTACGCGGTGCGCGCGGTGCTGCCAGAACCTAGGAAATCCATCTTTTTTTCCCGCGCTGCCAGTACTGGACCGGCAATAACAACAGTGCTTACCTCGTCCGTTCGATGTCGTGAAAATCGGGCTCGACACTCCCTGTCGGACACCGACGGGACAATGATTTTCCGACGACAATGACCCTTTCCTAAATGGCCGAGCACGATACGTTAGCCCAACGCTTGGGCATCATCCTGACCAAGTTCCACAGCGGACAGCGCTTATCCATCAGCAGCTTGGCTGAAGAGTTCAACGTCTCCGAGCGCACCATCCAACGGGATTTAAACGTCCGATTGGCTTATCTGCCGTTGCAGCGACAAGGCCAACATTACTCACTGGATCCGACCTATTTCGGTCGTTCCAACACCTCGGCATTATTTCGCCTTTGTGAGCAGGTCGGTGCCACGGCGTTGTTTCCTGACAATCACCCAGCACTGCTCAATCAATGGCTGGGGCCGACGGGCTCGCCGGTGTTCCTCTTGTCTGGTTTTAGACTGGATAAAGAAAGCCTGCACCATCACCATTTAAAGCCACTGGCCAAAGCCATTACCAATCGTTGCCACACCAGCATTCAACGCCTGGGTGGTCTTGCGAAGATAGTCATTGCGCCATACCTGCTCATCAACCACAAAGGTCACTGGCAACTTGCCGGGATCAGCAATGACACACTGATCATTGAACCAATTGCCAACATAACCCACGTCGAAGAATTGGCTGAGACGTTCACTCAGCAAGACGGCGTTATCGCTCAGCTAAAACACATGGTGGCGGACGAGTCGATGCCGGTGATCGAGGTGATTCTCAAAGCTGCCGCCTGCATCGCTCACAATTTTCTGCACCGCATCGTTCTACCCCAACAGGTCATGCTTAAGGAACTTGATGACGGCAGCCTACTACTTTCAAGCCATGTCATTGATGTCATGCAGTTACTTCCGACGATAAAAGCCTACCTACCGCACTTGCTGGTGATCAGCCCTGCCACGTTGCAAGCGCAACTGAAACGCGATGTAAAAAACCTGCTCAGCCATCTATGAGCAACAGCATGTCGGCGTTATCACACAGGAAGGATTAAACATCGAATCATCATGAAACGTTCGTCCGATTGGCAACCGTCGGGTTCGAAAAAAGCGGTAGGGATAAAATGAGCTTCGGTATCCTAACCGCCGTTCGCCCGGTGTCGATTCACAATCGGCGCAGGGGCAGTTCTGTACCGGGCGAACACTTCAGTTACTGACCAGCCTTTCAAAAACACAAAAGCCCCACGTCTTCCTAGAAGAACGCAGGGCTTAGTGCTGAGTGGGTGAACGTCGCAAGAACGAGCGACGATACAAGTCAAATCAATCCGGCTGAAGCCCTCACATATCAGGTTTATGAATTACCTCGAAGCGCTCCCGCTCCTCAGACCATTCAATTTGATGTTCCAGCAGCCATTCGGTTCTAAGGTGGTAGTACGGTTCCTTGCCCACCGTATTGCGCCCGGCCTCAAAACGAAAAATCAGATTATCTTCCTTAAATCGCTTGCTGATGGTTTCAAGTGAATTGCTGCCTGGGAAAAAATCTTCCAAAAATTCTTTGGCAATCATCAACGTCGGCATGCCGCCGCTTTGATCTTTATGGCGATACAACGGCAAACCGGATTTTGGCGTGGAGAGCGGTATGCGCTTTTGCGAAGTTAGTACATCGGCCAACACAAACAGATGATTCCAGCGAGTAGTCACCCAACGAAGAACGCACACCAACACACCGTTGAACAGGTCTGTCTCATCCACATATTGCTTGCTGAACACACCATTCCGCAGAGCCACTTCCCCGGCCAGTATCGCGAGCGCAAATCGCAATACCACGCGATCCGCGCCGCCCTTGCTGGCATAACTAGGCAACATGCTAGCGAGTTCCTGACGCTTGTCGGCAAGTTCCTGCTCCCAGCTCTGGGCCTTCATCTCAGCTAAAAGAGCCCGGACAAACGCTGGGGCAACTGTACCGTACTGCTGCGAAACACCCGCCGAAAGGGCTTTTTTGACTTGGTCTGGTAAGAAGGCAAACACTTCGGTTTCCTGCTCTGGAAAGTCGACACCGCCCCCCCCGACATTGATATCCACGCCCCGATCATAAATACCCTGTTTGGCATTACGGCTGACCAAAGACATGATTGAAACCTCACCTGTCGTCAGGACGAACAACGTTTTGGGTGGCGACTCTTGCACATCTCCATTGCTGGTAAGCCGAGTACGACAACTACCGTTGCCCGTCTCGTAGACATAGCTGTCTAGGACGCCGTAACCATTACTTCCGATTTCATCAATCAGAAATGGGCCGACCGACGTTTGCTGACCTTTGGCCTGAAGTGCTCGTTGCGTTGAGCCAAATGTCTCAATCATGGGATTGCCCACCTGACCTGGTTTACTTTGCCCCGGCGCACCGCTATTGCCAAACAGACCCGCCACGGTAGATAGCAACAAAGTCTTTCCCCGACCTGCGCCGCCGAAGAAGTTGAAAATGCCAGATGACAATCCAGGCACTAAGTCGACCATCAACCCTGCTAATCCGAGTTGTAACGCGCCCATGAGGGTGAAGTTCTGACTTACAGGGCCCAGAACAGCATCATTCCAGCCACTAAGCGTTCCCTTTTGCGAAAGCTTCGGTGCAACAATATCCATGTGAAACTGATCCGTTTTGATCCCAGGAGCCAGCAGTAACTCCTGACCACATGCACAGCCTTCGATTACCCCCCCCTCACCTAGGAACCAACCTTCAGTACGTATCCAAACTTGCTCGCCGATTTGATCAAAAGCAGCTCGAAGGAGCTCCTTAACAAGGGCCGCCAATGACTTGCGATCGACAACACTCGGCGTCCTAGCCAACACCCACTCCGTTAGTTTTTTGGAGTCTTGGAGGTCAGCATTGGGGACAACCGCCGAGAGCACGCCATATTTTTTCCCTGAACGGCGCAGAATGTTAATCCGCGTAAAGTAGTGATCCATAGCTGGATCAATTAATACTTTATCAATCCAAATACAAGGTGCAACATCCTCCACGTCTTGCTTTTTACGTAATCGGACTTTTTCTAGCGAAAACTCAAAACCCTTTAGCTGAGTGTGCCCATACATCGACTCAATCAAACCTATGCTTTGAGACTCAATGATTTCCAGAAACTCAAAGGGATGCGACTTAGGTTTTTCGCCGCTCACTGGAATTAACCATTGGCCATGCACCGGGTCTTTGCTAGCCCCCCCTACGTCAACACTTAAACCGATCCTGGCCAAGGACTGCTGTAAAAACACCAGTAATTTGGTGTCATTAATGGCCTCTTTTGGAAAGGGCAAAAATGTTGCAGCGCTTGTTTGAAAAATCAAACAATGCGTCTTGAAAATCGGCATAAGTTCGTTGTGAGCTCGATGTATTTTCGGCAGCGAAAAAATCACCGTTTTTTCATTGAACTCGATACTTTTTACACCCATGAGTGAGCCTGGCACTCCATCCAGAGCTTTTCCACCAGCCCGCAGCACGGCATCAACGGCATCAGCGCTCAGCGCGTCGCTTGAAAAGAACTTACTCATTTAACACCTCCTGAGCGGAGGGCAAGGGCGCTTGAAACACGACAACTGGCCTTCAACAGGTCTGAGGACGCCAATGCGGCATATCGCTCGCTCATCCGGATGGAGGAATGGCCGAGCAAGCCTTGCACCGTGTACAGCGGGATACCATCCTTGACGCAGGCCGAGGCAAAAATATGGCGCAAGTCATGAAAACGTAATGACAAGGGGAGTCGTGCTGCCCGACAAGCTTTTTTCCATGGGCGCACTGGTCGGGTCATATGTGACGGCCCAAACGATGATGGAAACAGCCAGCCATCTTTGGGAAAGTCAGCAGTTACCTCTGCTAGCCGATCCAGCACTTCACTGCATTCGTCGCTGATGGGAACGTGGCGGGGTCGACCGCTTTTGGTGGTCCGTAAAGTGATCTGTAATAGCGTAAAATCAACGTCCCCCCACTTGAGGGAGAGCGCTTCGCCTAACCGCATGCCGGTCAGCAACAACAGTTCCACGAGACAAGACGTTCGCGGAAAACGTTCTTCTAACCAGTCCACAGCCACAGCGAGACGGTTGATTAGTTCATCGTTCACTTCATACAGCTTGACCGGCACTTCGCGCTTGAGCTTGATGCTACGAGTCGGATCCTTTTCACAGTAGTCGTGATCCACAGCAAACCGAAAAATAGAACGCAACATGGCGAGATATCGATTTTTGGTCGCATCGCTTAACGAAGCACGCAGTGATGCCAAAACGGCTTGAATATCTGCCAAGCTGATTGCTTTGATTTCTTTTTTACCCAGTAACGGCGCAACGGTGGAATCATAACGCTTACGCTCACGACCCATACTGCGTTTGCCGCTGTACTCGCCGGATTGCTCATACTGCTCGAAGACTTGGGAAAGCGTCAAAGAGGCTTTGTTGCAACCTGCTCCCTCAACCTCCAATGCCTTGATGCGGGCCTGCGTTAACGTCAGATCCTTGGACGTTCCTAACGTGGTGCGGCGACGTTCTTTAGTCGTTTCACGCATGCAGTAAGTGACACTATTAGTGCCTAGATAGCTAATTACAATCAGACTATTTACAACGGGGTCTCTACATTCGATCTGTTTTACTGGCTTTGTAACAGGCATACGGATTCTCCACACAATGCTTTGTGCCATAAATATTCATTTGGGTGTCCAACTAGTAAGTAAATTAGTGTCGCGATTAGTAGTCGTCAGCATGGTTAGTATCGAAGAGACCTGACCGAACTGACTAAAACGAATCTAAAGAGATCAATGTGCTTTGTGAAGGGAATTGTTTTTTCGCGTTTTTTGCTTTTATCGATTTTTTTACAAGCGCGTCCCTACTCAAAAACCGTTTTGAGAAGGACATCCTTGCCAAAACGGTTGAGCAAATATCGTTCCACATGCAAATTTGGTTGATCGTCGGCTTTCATTAATCCCGACGAACGGTAGCAAGCCCGCATTTGCCACGCTCCATTTCAGAGAAGCTGAAGTTTTTCAGTGTATGAGTCACGCGGTACCCGTGGTATGAAACATGTCGCTTTCTGGACGGGCCTCACCACTATGAAAGGATTGGAGGACTAGGCACTTCGTTGGCTTGTAAGCTATGAGTCAGCAACCAGCAAAAGGGTCAAACCGGCAACCCGAATAATACAGACAGCAACCTTAGGAGAAGACGAATTCAACGGCTAATGGTCGTCGAGGCCCTCCCCTCAACCCACCCACTCAAGGAAGAAACGTTGAATAATCTGTTCATGTACGCCCCTAAGGAACTCAGTACTGATGCTTTCTTGGCGTGGTTTTTCAAGGAGCTGGAGGTCAACCCAGTCCTCGCAGATTATCGTTCTCAGGTATTTCACGCCCTAGGGCTCATTGCAGAAGACGAGACGCCCGTCAAAATCGAACCCGTGCTCCAATCCGGCAACGTCGATTTACTCCTGAGTTTTGAGGTCAACAGCACGCCTCGACGTATCCTGTTTGAGAACAAAACCTCATCGACCTTTCACTCCGATCAACTCAATCGCTATCGGGAACGCTTCCCGAATTGCGACAAGTACATCTATTTCAAAATCGGCTATGTCGACACCTGGGAGCGGCAGAATCTACAGGGCTATCAGCTGATATCCGCCCATGATTTCTATCAAGCGGTTAGCTTTTTAGCGCCGTACCACCTAATCATCGATCAGTACTGTGCGTTCCTGAAAGACGCCTGGATTTCTAAGGAAGAACAGGTCTTTCAGCGCTTAGCCATCTCCTGCCCAACCGCATTTCAAAGCGCCATCGGTCAACGGCACTTCATCGGTGAGCTCTATGACCAACTCAAGAACAGTGACCCTTCTTTGAAATTCAAGAAAGGCGTCAACATGAACGGCACACCTTGGACTCAGCTGGATATTTGTCGGCGTGAGGGCTACTACGAAGGGAAAAACGAAACATTATTTTGGAGAGTGGATTCGCGAGCGGGGAGAACCTACCTTCGAGTCAACCAGTACGCGGCCATCCCCAAAGACCGGCCTGAGATAGACGCCCGTAAAAAGCAGCGCCTATTGGCGTTGCGCGAACTAGCATCCACCATCAGTGCGGATTACGATTTGAAGCCCGGTAAGCTTTCGAACAAGGGCGTGAGAGAAAGTGAAGTCATCATTTTCTTCTTTGACGAAAACCCATACACGCAACTCAAAAAGTGTCTACCAGAACTCACGAAAAAACTGCAATCACAATACTATTTAATGTCATAGCTTTTGTTTCTTGTTCAAATTTCACGTGGTATGCGCGCTGCGAAGAAAACAGTATCAAAACCATGATTTCGACGATAGCGCAGCAACACCCTCACATCCTATCGAGAATTGAATTGGGCCGAGTATTTGGTAGACAGCTGATTTTGCCTAATTCTTGGGCCTTCACAGGCTCAGGCAGAAAGGGCTGATTCGTCACTTCCCCAAGGCAGCTCAGTCAGCTCGGCTATAGATTGAAATTCCCTCAAGAACTCTGGTTGGTGCCTGGCCAACCATCGCACTACGGCAGCATTTGCAAGCAGACTGGTTAGGTAGCCCTTGATGACCGTGAGATGAAGCACATCCGGTCCGTAATCTTCTTCCACTGTCTTGATCTGCATCTGTAATGCGGCGAGCTCACGCTCCAGGCGAGCAATTGATTCTGCCGAAACATGCTGCTCAGGTTGAGGTTTTCTCGCTACTGCCAACTGGTCAGGCGGCGTGGCGGCCAAAAGCGCTTTAGCGAGTAAGCCTGAGAGGTTTTTGTTCCCGATCATCAGTTCGGCTGCTTCTATTTGCCTCAGCGGTTTCATTTGTCGAAGAAGATTGAATACGTTTGCTGGACATTCTGTGTCGCCCAGAAGCGCAACGACTTCCGCACAAATGCCATTAAGCAGACGAAATTTCTGCTTGATTGTTTGCGGTGATAACCCAAGAGCTTTGCCAAGCCGCTCTGCCGAAACCCCACGCCCCATAGCCCGCACAATCATTTTATTACTTTGGACCGCAGATAACCTATTAGTCCGTTTGTTGTACGAATACGTGTCATCGTCGGTTGCCACGAGACAATCTACTTCCAGCTCTCCCAAATCCTTCAGCGCTTCAATGCGTAGATGCCCATCAAGCAAAAAATAATATCCACTACGGCCAGGTACTGGCATAACTACTGGAGGCTCTACCAATCCAACATCTTGTATCGATGCGAAAATTTGTTGATATTTTAGGCTGTCTTTTACTGCTGGCCGTGAAATTTTAAGAGCCTGGATATTGGCGACTTCAACTCGAACACACTCATCTAAGAACGATTTTTTCGGAGTGAATTTCGGCTGAAGGCAAATGGATTGTTGTATTGAATCAGACATAGCTATGTCCCTCCATGCCTAAGGCGGGCCTGTACTAGCTTGGGCAATAAATCCAGATGTTCAGTAACAAGTAGTTTTTCGAAATCACTGACCGATAAAAGCTCTTTAATAGCCTGAATAGCGAAAACAACTCGATCGTGGGTAAACGCCGCTTTTTTTACCATAAGGCGCTGTCGTTCAGCCTCCCGTTCGAATAGTCGCCTCAAGTCTGCGGGGGTGATTTTCTTCTTTTTATTCTGGCTAACTCCTAATGGGTCCCCTCGCACTAGTTTATCTTTTTTAGCCCTCAGTTCTAGAAGGTGCCGTAGCTTGTTAATTTTCTTTCCTTTTATACCGCGCTCGTAGGCATCGGTGAGCACGTTTTGTATGTCACTTTCACTGCTACGGGCAATTTCTGTCGCCATGCTGAGTGGAATCAATCCAGTTTCCACGGCAGACAGTAGTTTTTCTTCGCCGCGCTCAAGTAAGCCAACGATCATGTTGACCCATGACGCTGTGGTGCCAATTATTTCAGCAATTTCCGAGTCCGTTTTTCCCCTTTCCTTCAAACGGCCGACTTCATTCATTAGATCTATGGGGCGATGTAGCCTTCGGGCCACGTTCTCAACCAGGCTCATTACCAGACAATCTTCTTCCACAGCATCGATCAGAAATGCCGGAATCTCTGTAGCCTCTAGAGCGAGGAACGCTTCGAGACGACCTTGCCCGCACACTAGGTCATAATGGAAAGGTCCTTTAGGGAACTCTTTTCGACTGACCGTGATTGGTCGTTTAAGGCCAACAGTCTTGATATTTTCAATTAGCTCGCGATGAACCCTTTTGTTTCTTGTGCGAGGATTCAGGATGTGAATTTCCGATATTGGAATTAGCGCGACGCGGTCGCGGACAGTTGACGGGACGGTCATTAATAAACCTCCTTGAGGGGGCAACGCGCTGCCAACTCATCAATTACGTCCAGCGTCGTGAAACGATAGCTATCAATCAATGGGCTGTTTTCTTCGACCATCTTTTGTGGCCATGCCCCCATGTCGATGCTGGGAATCAGGTAATAATCCCTAACTTGAGAGTTCGTTTGTTCCATGCGGGCAGCGATGGTGATATCCGGCGTGAGGCTATTATCGAATCTAAGCTTCCAGCGGAGAGTGCCTGCGAGCGTGGGCTGGCATCTAGCAATGACCACTGATGCCGTCCATTCACCGTTAACCGTCAGCAGGTCATTTTGGTCGTTGAGCTCGACGTCTGCTTCAACGAACTTCAGGTGTCTTACGATATCGTTAAGAACCTGCGGGTGCATCCGTCTCAGGGACCGATTGATCTCCAAATACCGATAGTCCCGGTCTGGTCTGTAACCTATAAGGGTATAGGCACGTAAAAGGCCGCCAAAACGATTTATGTAGGTCGTGCTGGAGGGCATATTGTCCTGCTCATCGATGAGCATTCCGGACAATGAGCCCGCCTGCTGTAGGAGACTACGAAGCAATTCTAGCAGTTGCGCATCCTCCAGGCGGTACGAGCGCTGCAAGATGATTTCACGAACGCTAGCAAATAACTCCAGCGATACAATTCCCTGGAATGCCCCATCACAACGAACCCACTTCTCTGGCGGGTTGCGACTACTGCCTTCTCGTAGTTTTGAAGATGTTTTGTTATAGACGTTGTTACCAATATATTTTTCATTGGTAAGCACTTGGTGCACGCTACCTCGACTCCATGGACGATCAAAGTCGGTGACCTGGCCTTCAGCATTCAGTTCATTTGCAATTTCACGTTCGTTCATGCCGTTGTGGACGAATTGATGATAGATGCGCTGAACCAACTCAACTTCGCCTGCCGGGCCAGGAATTAAGATGACCCTATCGGTCTGAATACTCTTATGCTCACCCCGCGACAGTTCCGCCTTGAACTCACTCTTTTCATCGATCAATGCGCGGCGTAACCCACATCCTGCTGGCCCTCCCTGGTGAAATCCTTTTTCAACTAAGCGACATTGCCCCGCGAATACCTTAGCGGAAAGCTCATGACTATATTCACCAGCCATGTGACGCTTGAAACTCTTGCAAATTGTAGACATAGGAGAGCCGTCGTTGGCGAAGGACTCCGCGCAATACACAACTTTTATACCTGCGCTCGTGCAGAGGTATTCGTAATGAGCACTCTCATCTGTATTTTGGAAGCGTCCCCAACGACTCACGTCATAGACCAGTATTACGCGAAACTTTACGTTCCCAGCCTGAACATCTTCAAGCAACCTGCGTAAATCATGGCGCCCTCTGATATCAAGACCGCTCTTCCCTTCATCTCGATACGTGGTGATGATTTCCATGCCATTGCTCACGGCGTATGCATGGATAACCGCCGATTGGTTTTCGGTGGAATAACGCTGGTGATCGGTGGACATGCGTACATACTCCGCAGCTGGCACCAAGCTGTCAGAGCAGTCCTTTCGATCTAGCAGTGCGGATGGAGAGGGCAAGGAGGCCTCCTCTAGGCCAGAAAAGCCTGACCCATTCGGCTTAGGTTAGCGGCGATTTGTGACCACGTGGTGACAGCATTTTGGAGGGCATACAAGCTAATAACCAGTCCGAATATGAGGCATCCGTCTCCGATAAATGCAAATGCAATTACGTTACTCGCAATAGAATTTCTCTAGTCTTCGAATGTCACGCGGTACGCGCGGCGGCTAGAAAAACAATGTTAATCGCCCGCCCGCGCTCCGGTACTCCTCCGGTCCGTCCGGAAGGTTTTGGGGCATCTGGCCCGTTTCTGGCCGGGGTTTACACGGGTGAATTTGAGATAGGGCCACGATATCCAGCCGCTTCTCGAATGCTGAAGGAGGTTCACAGGTTTTGAAAATCCCCGTGTCGGCGGTTCGATTCCGTCTCTGGGCACCAAAATACCGAAAAACCCCAAGCGAAGATGATTCCTTGGGGTTTTTTATTGCCTGCGATTTGATGGTTGCCAGACCACCCTGCCCTCCCCACACTCCCCCCTGAAACGTTACTGACTCGCCCCCCTTTATGTCCGGTTCGACTCGCGCAGTCAGACCATCGGCGAATTTTCGCAAATCAACCGGCCTGAAGCACAAATGCAGTGCCGTCACACATCCCCATTTGAGACGACGACCGGGCAAGCGCAGTGGCAAATGGCTATATACAATGAGTGCCACTATCTGTGCCGCCGGGCATTTGAAGGTTGCAGCGTGGCGGCTCTACAGCGACACCGTTGCGTACAACACAGCCGAGTTCGTCATCCTGGCCTGCATGGCCTCGACGAATTTCGCTGAAATGCCCGGCGGCTTCACCTCGCCTGTTACTGGTGGCAATAACAACACGGCCGCGTGGGTTTCCACTTGCTGCCCGGAAAAAGGAAAATCACACATGGCCGTGATAACAGGCACTACGAGCAACGATGATCTATTGGGGACAAGTGAGCCAGACAGCATTTCCGGACTGGCGGGGGATGACATTCTCGATGGCGGTGTAGGCCTGGACACGCTGGACGGCGGCAACGGGGATGACATTTACATTCTCGACAAGATCCCCGAGCTGAAGTCTGACTTCACCGATGTATCCGGGCTTTTGATTTCCGGGGTCATGGACCCCTTTCAGACTGGATTGGGCAGTCAACAGCAAATCGATGCTCTGTTCTTTTCCGAATCATCCGGACTGTATTGGGGTCAAGGCATCTACTACTCCCGTGGCACTGGATTTGTCACTGGCTGGTTTTCCTTTGCGTCTGAGGGAGGCGTTTCCTCCCTACAGAGCGTCGGCGACAGCTTCTTCTACAACTACCACATAGACCAAGACCAAATAGTGCCGGACAGCGGTGGTACCGATCTGGTCAAGTCCAGCCTGCCCAGCTACACCCTGGGCAGCACCCTGGAAAACCTGGAGCTGACAGGCAGCGAAAATATCAATGGTGACGGTAACGACCTGAACAACCGGCTGACCGGCAACAGTGGCAAGAACACCCTGATGGGCTACGGTGGCGACGATATCCTGGACGGAGGCACGGGCGCCGACACCATGCAGGGCGGCGATGGCGGCGACACCTATTACGTCGACAATCTCGGCGATGTGGTCAGCGAAACCGGCACTGGCGGCGTTGACCTGGTCGCCAACACCCTCGAAAATTACGTGCTCGGTGCCAATATCGAGAATGGCCGCATTCTCTCGACCGGGACCTCCAATCTGGGCGGCAACGCTCTCGACAACGTACTCTACGCAGGTAGCGGCAATAATAGTCTCTTCGGTAATACAGGCTTCGATACCGTTTCATATGAGTACGCGGACGCTGCCGTCACCATCAATCTGGGCACCGTATCGCAAGTCACGGGCGGCTCCGGCACGGACGCCCTGGGAAGCATCGAGGCGGTGATCGGAAGCCGGTTCAACGACACCCTGATCGGTAACGCGCAAGACAATACCCTGGATGGCAGTGTCGGCCGTGATCTTGTCAAGGGAGAAGGCGGCAACGATACCCTGATGGCTGAAGGGGGATATTCGGCGACGCTGGAGTCGATTGCATACGAAACGACATACGATGAATCTGGCAATCAGATTGGCGGCTTTGATTTCTGGTTCTACCACGGCGAAACCCTCGACGGTGGCGCCGGCAACGATTTCGTCAGTTATGCCAATGCCCAATCGAGCGTGGTCGTGAACCTGGCCACCGGCTTTGGGTATGCAACGGGTGCCATTGCCCTGCTTAACAGCAGGCCTGCTCCGGACACCGGTATCGGGAACTTCATCAATGACGTGGAGCAAGCCATCTCAGACTTTGCCGACCAGTTGTGGAGTATCGAAAACATCATCGGCAGTAGTTTCAATGATGTTCTGACCGGCGATAATGGGGCCAATATCCTCAGCGGCAAGTCGGGTGCCGACACGTTGATCGGCGGACTCGGCAACGACACCTACTATGTCGACAACATCGGCGACATCGTGACCGAAACCGATCCGACGCTCAGCAGCGGTGGTAGCGATACGGTCCATAGCGCTCTCAATGCCTACACCCTCGGCGCCAATGTCGAGAACGGTCGCCTCACCGCCACCGGGGTTGCCGCCCTCACAGGCAACAGCCTCAACAACACTCTCTTTTCCGGGGCCGGCAACAATGTCCTCAATGGCATGACCGGCGTCGACACGGTTTCCTACGCCTATGCAGGCAGTGCAGTTACCGTCAGCCTGGCCGTAACTACGGCCCAGGCCACCGGCGGATCAGGCTCAGACACCCTGATCGCCATCGAAAACCTCACGGGCTCCAACTACGACGACACGCTCACGGGCAACGCCGCCGCCAACCTGCTGTACGGTGGCGCCGGCAATGACGTTTTGAATGGCGGCGCAGGCCTCGACCGGATGACGGGCGGTGAGGGTTCTGACACCTACTACGTCAGCAGCGCCGACGATGTCGTGATTGAAACCAATGCGACGGCCAGCACCGGCGGCAACGACACGGTCTACAGCTATCTCGACGCCTACACCCTCGGCGCCAATGTCGAGAACGGTCGCCTCCTTGCCACCGGAGTGGCCGCTCTCACGGGCAATAGCCTCGACAACACACTCTTTGCCGCGGCCGGTAACAACGTCCTCAATGGCAGCACTGGTGTCGACACGGCCTCTTACGTCTATGCCGGCAGCGCAGTCACCGTCAGCCTGGCCGTGACCACGGCCCAGGCTACCGGCGGATCGGGCGCCGACACCCTGATCACCATCGAAAACCTCACCGGCTCGAACTACAACGACACGCTCACGGGCAACGCCGCCGCCAACCTGCTCGATGGTGGCGCCGGCAATGACGTTTTGAATGGCGGCGCAGGCCTCGACCGAATGACCGGCGGTGAGGGTTCTGACACCTACTACGTCAGCAGTACCGGCGACGTCGTGATTGAAACCAATGCGACGACCAGCACCGGCGGCAGCGACACGGTCTACAGCTATCTCGACGCCTACACCCTCGGTGCCAATGTCGAGAACGGGCGCCTCCTCGCCACCGGGGTTGCCGCCCTGACGGGCAATAGCCTCGACAACACCCTCTTTGCCGCGGCCGGAAACAACGTCCTCAATGGCAGCACCGGCGTCGACACGGCCTCTTACGTCTATGCTGGCAGCGCAGTCACCGTCAGCCTGGCTGTGGCCACGGCTCAGGCAACCATTGGATCAGGCTCGGACACCCTGATCGCCATCGAAAACCTGACGGGCTCCAACTACAACGACACGCTCACGGGTAACGCCGCCGCCAACCTGCTCAATGGTGGCGCCGGCAACGACGTTTTGAATGGCGGCACGGGCGTCGACAGGATGACGGGCGGTGATGGTTCTGACGCCTACTACGTCGACAACATTCTCGACGTCGTGATGGAAACCAATGCCACGGCCAGCATTGGCGGCAGCGACACGGTCTACAGCTTTATCAGCGTCTACACCCTGGGCGCCAATGTCGAGAACGGTCGCCTCCTCACGACCGGGGCCGCCGCCCTTACGGGCAACAGTCTCGACAACACGTTCTACTCCGGGGCCGGCAGTAACCTGCTCAATGGCAGCACCGGCGTCGACACCGCCTCCTACCTCTATGCCGCCAGCGCCGTCAGCGTCAGCCTGGCCGTGACCACGGCCCAGGCCACCGGTGGATCAGGCGCCGACACCCTTATCGCCATCGAAAACCTCACGGGCTCCAACTACAACGACAGGCTCACGGGCAACGCCGCCGCCAACCTGCTGAGCGGTGGAAGCGGCAACGACATCCTGATCGGCGGTACAGGCAAGGATGTCCTCACCGGCGGTGCCGGCAATGACATCTTCGATTTCAACGCCGTCGCTGAAACGGGGCTGACCAGCGCCACCTGGGACATCATCAGCGACTTCACCCGGGGAGCCGACAAGATTGACCTGTCGACGCTCGATGCCAACACGGCGACGGCCACCAATGAAGCCTTCACCTCGGTCATCGGCAGTACCGTTGCCTTCAGTGCGGCCGGCCAGTTGAAAGTTTCAGGGGGGGTGCTCTACGGCAATACCGATGCCGACAGCGCCGCCGAGTTCGCCATTCAGGTAGTCGGTATCAGCAGCGTAACGACGGGGGACTTCATACTTTAACTCGCGGGAGGGCCGAGACACCTGACTGATGGCAGTTTGCCGCCATTATTTTGCCCTGTAGACTGCCAGTCACTTCCGCTTTCTCGTTGCGTAAAAGGAATTTGCAATGCCAACCCTGGGCGAAATCCGCGTCAACACTACGACTGGCAAAAACTCCGAGCCCTCCCTCACGGCTCTGAAGGACGGTGGTTACATCGTGGCGTGGAGCGATCAGGGAACAAGCTTTACCGACTACATCTACACCCAGCGCTATAACGCCAGTGGTGTGAAGGTAGGCGCGCCAGCCCTGGTCAACAAGGTTACCAACAGCGCACAGGAAGATCCCTCCATTACCGCATTGGCCAATGGCGGTTACGTGGTCGCCTGGCAATCGGATACCTTCGACGATATGTCGGACATCGCCGCCCAGGTCTACAACGCCAATGGCGTCAAGGTTGGAGGCGAGTTCATCGTCAACACAACCAGAATGGGTGAGCAGGACAGCGCGCAGATCACTTCGCTGAAGGACGGCGGCTTTGTGGTGTCCTGGGCTTCTTTCGGCCAGGACGGCAGCGGTTGGGGCAGTTACCTGCAGCGCTATGACGCCAGCGGGGCGAAGGTCGGTGTGGAGACTCGCGTCGCTACCACCACTCTGTCCGAGCAGGATGACTCTACTGTCACGGGCCTTGCCGATGGCGGCATCATGGCGGTTTGGGAGGGTAACGGAACAGGCGATGCATCCGGCATCTTCGGTCAGCGGTTCAAGGCCGACGGCAGCAAATCGGGCGGAGAAATCCGCATCAATACCAGGGTGGCCGACGATCAGACAGACCCCGTCGTCAAGGTCCTGAGTAGCGGTAACTACGTCGTCACCTGGCAATCGGCTCCCAACGATGGCGATGGCAACGACGAAACCGATGCCCCCGGCGACATCTACGCGCAGCTTTTCAATGCCGCAGGCGTAAAAGTGGGCGTGGAAACCCGGGTCAACACCACCATCGCAGGCAATCAGGAAGAGCCTAATATCACCGCAATGACGGATGGTGGCTATCTGGTGACCTGGGCAGGCCAAGGCACCGGTGATGTAAATGGCATCTTCTGCCAACGCTTCAATGCCAGCGGCGTCAAGGTGGGCACCGAAACCCGCATCAACACCACGACCACCGACAATCAATTATTCTCCCAGGTGACTGCATTGGCCGATGGCGGCTACGTGGTTGCCTGGGAGTCCTCGAAGGCGAGCGGGCAAGTTGACGTTTATACCCAGCGCTTTGACGCGAACGGCAACAAGGTTTCCAGCCTGACAGGCGATGCCTTGGCCAACACCCTGACGTGGACCGGCGCCGGCAGCGTGATCATCGATGGCGGCGCGGGCAACGACGCGCTTACAGGTGGCCGCGCCAACGACCATCTGAATGGTGGTGCAGGCAATGACTCGCTCAATGGCGCCGCCGGTGCCGACCGCCTGATCGGCGGCGATGGCTCCGACCTCTACTACGTCGACAATGCCGGCGATATCGTCAGCGAGACCAATGCCACGGCTATCACCGGCGGCACCGATAGCGTCTACAGCTTCCTCGGCGCCTACACCTTGGGTGACAACGTCGAGAACCTGCGCCTGCTGGCGACCGGCAATGCCAATGGCACCGGTAACAGCCTCAACAACGTCATCGACGCCGGGGCCGGCAACAACGTCCTCAATGGCGGCGCCGGTATCGATACCGCGTCCTATGCCTATGCCACGGCGGCGGTAACGGCCAGCCTGAGCCTGACCACTGCGCAAGCCACCGGTGGTTCCGGTTCCGACACCCTGTTGAACTTCGAAAACCTCACGGGCAGCGCCTATCACGACAAGCTGACCGGCAATGCGCTTGCCAACACCCTCACTGGCGGTGCCGGCAACGACACGCTCACCGGTGGCGCCGGCAATGACCTGCTGATCGGCGGCACGGGCCTGGACAAGCTTTATGGTGGCGCAGGGGCCGACAAATTCGACTTCAATGCCCTGAGTGAAATGGGCCTGGGCGCCGCCCTGCGCGATGTCATTGGCGATTTCAAGAGCAGCGAAGGCGACAAGATCGACCTGTCGACCCTGGACGCCAACTTGCTGACGGCGGCCAACGATGCGTTCAGCTTCATTGGCTCCAGTGCATTCAGCAGCAATGCCACAGGGCAGCTACGATTCGCCGGCGGCATCCTCTACGGCAGCACCGACGCCGACACCGCCGCGGAGTTCGAAATTCAGTTGCTCGGTGTGAGCAACTTGCAAACTGCGGACCTTATTGCCTGATCGACCAGACGCTGCATATCCGAAGTTTCATGGTTGTCCCGAAAACAGACAAGTAAGTTAAAAATAAACGACAGGGGTGTTGATATGGCTAGCTTGATAAACGGTCTAGGTGGTGCAGCGGGTTTCGGGGAGAACCAACTGACTCGAAACGATGACAGCTACACCTCTTACATTGATATCAGCACTGTTTTCGGGGCGGCCGGACTCAATTTCTTCGGCACCAACTACACCGACATTTCCGTCAACAACAACGGAAACATCACATTTGGTAGCGGTCTTTCCACCTATACCCCCTACGGCATGCAAGATTCCAGCAGGCCGATGATTGCTCCCTTTTTTGCCGACGTCGATACCCGTGGTGGAACGGTCAGTGCCACGCCGGGTGGCACATCGACGGGCAGCAACCTGGTCTATTACGACTTCAATTCCGCAGGTAATGGCACGCTGACCGTTACCTGGGATGACGTCGGTTACTACAACAGCAAGGTAGATAAGCTCAATGCCTTCCAACTCCAGCTGGTTGGAAAGGGCAACGGCAACTTCGATGTCATCTTCAGATATGAAACCGTCAACTGGACGACCGGTAGCGCCAGTGGCGGCACCGATGGCCTGGGAGGAACCGTTGCCCGTGCCGGTTACTCGACTGGCGACGGCTCCTCCTGGTATGAACTGCCGCAATCGGGCAATGAATCCGCCATTCTCGGGCTGGAAACCACCCCCGGTAACACAGGGGTCGCCGGTTATTACAAATTCAGCATCGTCAGCGGTACATCCGGCAATGACAACATGCAAGGAACTGCCGGGAATGACTCGCTCTATGGTTCATCCGGCAATGACATCATCAATGGTTATGCCGGCAATGACGTACTTTACGGCGCAGCGGGCAGCGACAGGCTCTTGGGTGGCCTGGGAGACGACACCTATATCGTGGATGCACTGGATACGCTTGTTGAACTAGCCAACCAGGGTACCGACGTCGTTCAGGCACAAATCAGCTATACGCTCGGTGATAACCTGGAGAACCTGATTCTGACCGGGAATAGCAGTATCAACGGCACAGGTAACGCACTGAACAACACCTTTGTCGGCAACTCGTACAACAATATTTTCAATGGCGCGGGGGGCACCGACTTTGTTTCGTATGCCTATTCCAACTATGGTGTCACCGTCGATCTGTCCAACACCGGCTCGCAATATACCTCCCAAGGCTACGATACTTTCGTGTCTATCGAGGGCGTCATCGGTACGGATGACTCCGATACACTAACCGGTAATGCCTTGGCCAATATCCTTTACGGTGGCGCGGACAACGACACCCTCAATGGCGGTGGCGGCAACGACACCCTCGATGGCGGCAGTGGCGCCGACCGGATGACTGGCGGCGATGGCTCTGACATCTACTACGTCGACAATGTCGACAATGTCGACGATATCGTCAGCGAGACCAATGCCACGGCCAGCACTGGCGGCACCGATAGCGTCTATAGCTACCTCGGCGCCTACACCCTGGGAAACAACGTCGAGAACCTGCGCCTGCTGTCGACCGGCGCTGCCAACGGCACCGGCAACAGCCTCAACAACATCATCGACGCCGGGGCTGGCAACAACGTCCTCAATGGTGACGCCGGTATCGATACCGCGTCCTATGCCTATGCCACCGCGGCGGTCACGGTCAACCTGGGGCTGACCACCGCGCAAGCCACCGGTGGTTCCGGTTCCGACACCCTGTTGAATTTCGAGAACCTCACGGGCAGCAACTATAACGACAAGCTGACCGGCAACGCGGCCGCCAACACCCTCAGCGGCGGCCTGGGCAGCGACCAACTCAACGGCGCCGCCGGTGCCGACCGCCTGATCGGCGGCGATGGTTCCGACCTCTACTACGTCGACAATGCCGGCGATGTCGTCAGCGAAACCAATGCTGTCGCCAGCACCGGTGGCATCGATACCGTCTACAGCTTCCTCGGCGCCTACACCCTGGGTGACAATGTCGAGAACCTGCGCCTGCTGTCGACCGGCGCTGCCAACGGCACCGGTAACGGCCTCAACAACGTCATCGATGCCGGGGCCGGCAACAACGTCCTCAATGGCGGCGCCGGTATCGATACCGCGTCCTATGCCTATGCCACGGCAGCGGTCACGGCCAACCTGGGGCTGACTACCGCGCAAGCCACCGGTGGTTCCGGTTCCGACACCCTGTTGAATTTCGAGAACCTCACGGGCAGCAACTATAACGACAAGCTGACCGGCAACGCGGCCGCCAACACCCTCAGCGGCGGCCTGGGCAGCGACCAACTCAACGGCGCCGCCGGTGCCGACCGCCTGATCGGCGGCGATGGCTCCGACCTCTACTACGTCGACAATGCCGGCGATGTCGTCAGTGAAACCAATGCTGTCGCCAGCACCGGTGGCATCGATACCGTCTACAGCTTCCTCGGCGCCTACACCCTGACTGACAATGTCGAGAACCTGCGCCTGCTGTCGACCGGCGCTGCCAACGGCACCGGTAACGGCCTCAACAACGTCATCGACGCCGGGGCCGGCAACAACGTCCTCAATGGCGGCGCCGGTATCGATACCGCGTCCTATGCCTATGCCACGGCAGCGGTCACGGCCAACCTGGGGCTGACCACTGCGCAAGCCACCGGTGGTTCCGGTTCCGACACCCTGTTGAACTTCGAGAACCTCACGGGCAGCAACTATCACGACACGCTGACCGGCAATGCGCTTGCCAACACCCTCAACGGCGGTGCCGGCAACGACACGCTCACCGGTGGCGCCGGCAATGACCTGCTGATCGGTGGCACGGGCCTGGACAAGCTTTATGGTGGCGCCGGGGCCGACAAATTCGACTTCAATGCCTTGAATGAAATGGGCCTGGGCGCCGCCCTGCGCGATGTCATTGGCGATTTCAAGAGCAGCGAAGGCGACAAGATCGACCTGTCGACCCTGGACGCCAACTTGCTGACGGCGGCCAACGATGCGTTCAGCTTCATTGGCTCCAGTGCATTCAGCAGCAATGCCACAGGGCAGGTACGGTTCGCCGATGGCATTCTCTACGGCAGCACCGACGCCGACACCGCCGCCGAGTTCGAAATCCAGTTGCTGGGTGTGAGCAACTTGCAAACTGCCGACCTGATTGCCTGATAGGGGTGATCGTACCGGCATGACAAAAGGCTGCCTTGGGTAGCCTTTTGTTTTTCTGCGATAACAGGCGAAAAATAAAACTGCGGTCATTGAGCACCGCCACCGACTCATCAACATTCAATAGCTTCAGATAGGTTTCCTGCGCCACGTCGGCGGCGCGCTGCCGGTCACTCATGCGCCGGGTGAGGACGCTCAACAAGTCATCGTAATGCTCTTGAAAGCTCAGCAGCAGGGTATCTTTCATTGCGCTACAAACCTTCAACGCCAGACTTACGCAGGCGATAAAAACCAAAAACCCTGAATCGCATGATTCAGGGTTTATTTCCGATCCATGGTCTAGAGCTTCTGGTTAACTCGCGTCATTCCAGTGGAAAACCAGGTTGCGCGCTGCACCACTGCCAACATCGGCAACGTCATGCCGTGTTTCGCCATTGCGCGTCGCAATGACCGTGTATTTACCAGCAGGCAGTTTCACGTAAACCAGCGGACCGGCGTCACTGAGCGTCAGCACGGTTTGCCCGGGGGCTTTCTGAATAACGACGTTCACATCAGGAATGTATTCATTTTCCGTCCCGACAGAGAACGTCATGTGCAGGTTATAGCCGGTGGTCTGTTGGATGGCCTTGGACTCATCCTCGCCGATACCACCGGACAGGTAGGCGATGCCGTTTTGCTCCTGGCGTTGCACCTGCACGCCAGCGTTGTCGATTGGATCAAGGCTGGCGGCGGGCGACATCGATGGAAACATCAACACGCCGACGGCGGTGAGTGGCAACAGGAGTGAATGGAGGTACTTCATGATGACGACTCCCGGGTTCTGCAGAACCCAATCGTTACATCCTTTGGATTCCCAGTCGCAGGGAGGTGTTTTAGATTGATTTGGCCTGAGTACGAAACGTACTACGCCATTTGTTCCTCAGCCCTCGCCTGCCCTGCGACATGTCCTGCCAGCTAACCCGGTATTTCCTGCCCGTTTTTCAGTAACTCCCGGCATCTTCAAAGGCTGCTCGCTTGTCATGCTCTTTCGCTGTCCAAACTGCAGCGGAAGACCTCATGACGGCCCCCACACCCAACGCCCCTCACGACCCCTATCTGGCTTCACTGCTTGGCAACCTTGGCAAACTGATCCATCAGGCACGTCAGAAAGTGCTGCGGGCGGTCGATACCGTCCAGGTGCAAACCTGTTGGCAGATTGGGCGACACATCGTTGAGTTCGAACAGAACGGCGCGCGACGGGCGAGGTATGGCAAAGAGTTACCGTTGACTTTGGCCAACGTGCTGACGGCGGAATTCGGAAAGGGATTTGACGCTTCCAACCTTCTGTACATGCGTCTGTTCTATCAAGCCTTTCCAATTCGTGACGCACTGCGTCACGAATTGAGCTGGACCCACTACCGCCGCCTGCTTCGGGTAGACAACGACAGCGCTCGTCTCTGGTACATGAACGAATCAGCCACCCAAAACTGGTCGAGCCGCGCCCTGGAACGCCAGATCAATACGTTGTACTACGAACGCCTGCTGGCAAGCCGCGATCGCGGCAGCCTCAAGCAGGAGGCCGCCACCAATATTCAGAACATGAAGGCCAGCCCCCGGGATTTCATCCGAGATCCGGTAGTGCTGGAGTTTCTTGGTTTACCCAATGCCGGCAAGCTTCAGGAAAGCGAGATCGAACAAGCGTTGATCGAACAACTGCAAGGCTTCCTGCTGGAACTGGGCAAGGGCTTCGCGTTCATTGCCCGCCAGCAACGCATCAGTACCGACAGCAAAGACTTCTACATCGACCTGGTGTTCTACAACTACTTGCTCAAGTGTTTCGTCATCTTCGATATCAAGCGCGGCGAACTGACCCATCAGGATGTGGGACAGATGGACATGTACGTGCGCATGTACGACGACCTGAAACGCGGCGTGGAAGAAGGCCCCACTGTCGGCATCATTCTCTGTGCGCAAAAGGATGAATCCGAGGTGCGTTACTCAGTGCAGGAAGGCAACGAGCAACTGCTCGCCAGCAAGTACAGGCTTGTCCTGCCGAGCGAAGAGGAACTCCGTAACGCACTGGATCGGGAGCAGGCGGCACTTGAAGAACGACTGCTCGATCAACCAATGCGTTGAGGTCAATGGATTGTTCATCAACGGCATCAAGACTATTGTTGGCAGCTACCCGCAAAGGTCCGACGCCGATGAATTTGCAGGAAACGCCTTCACTCGCCCCAGCTCAAATCGAGTTGCCGTTGCAACGCGTTGCGTCCGGTGAACCGTTCAAGGAAACCGCTGCAGACGGTTTTATCCTCGGTGGTTTCACCTGGCGACACCCCTCCCCGGACGCCGCTCGTCCGGTCGTTATCATCAATGCCGCCACTTCGGTCCGTTGTCGCCATTACTCGCGCTTCGCCGACTATCTGCTCGACCATGGCTTCGATGTCATCACCTATGACTACCGCGGCATCGGCGAGTCGCGGCCGGCATCGCTCAAAGGCCTCAAGGCTTCATGGACCGATTGGGGAGCACTGGATTTCGAGGCGATGCTCAAGCGCGCACAGCGTGAGTTCCCCGGGCAGCCTATCGATGTGGTCGGCCACAGCTTTGGCGGCTGTGCCGCGGGCCTGGGGGCGTCCGGGCACCTGATCCGGCGCCTGGTGACAGTCGGTGCGCAATTCGCCTACTGGCGCGACTATGCACCTGCCCATCGCTGGCGCATGTTCGCCAAGTGGCATGTGCTGATGCCACTGGTGACGATGATCTACGGCTACTTTCCTGGCAAACGCCTTGGCTGGCTGGAAGACACACCCGCCGGCGTGGTCCGTGACTGGAGCCTCTCCACTGCCCGCTTCGAAAAACGCTCCAGCGGCCGCGCGATCAGCACAACCTCCGGGCATCTGCCCTTTGCCAGCGTCACCGCGCAAACCCTGGCCATCAGCATCAGCGACGATCCCTACGGCACGGTCCCGGCCATCGAACGCCTGCTCGGCTACTTCACCGGCAGCACAAACTCTCATCTGCGCATCCACCCCGAAGACATCGGCGAAGAAGAAGTCGGACATTTCGCCTTTTTTCGCAGCCCATACCAAGCCACACTATGGCCCATTGCATTGGCCTGGCTGCAAAACGGCGAACTGGCCCCCGATACCCCCGGGCGGCGAGTGCCACGCAACTAGGCCTTTTGCCCTTTCAACGAACACGGAACGACGCCCATGGCCTCCGCCAACAAGCAGCAAAAACGCGCCTCCCGCGCCAAGGCCAAGGCCAAGCAGAACCGCACCCAGCGGGCTGCCGCGCCGGTCGAGCTGGATCCGAACGACGATCGCATCGACTTCGAATCGGTGGACCTGACCGAACTGTTCAAGAAAATGATCGACGCCGAAAAAATCAGCCAGCAAGCCCTGTGCACGGTCTTCCTCGAAGACCCTTTGCTGGAACTGGTGTACGAGCAGGAAGGCGAAGAAGGCGCGATGGACTTCATCCTTGCCGCGCTGATCGAATATCGCCAATGGGCGACCGAAACCGACGAGGCCGGCGCCCTGGCGTGGATCGAATCACCGGCCTTCCAGGCTGACTACGTGGCGGCGTCCGACGCCATTGCCGCGCAAACCCAACAGAAACCGAACTGAGTTCCCATGGCCTCCCTGAACAAGCAACAGAAACGCGCCAAGCGCGCAAAAGCCAAAGCCAAGCAGATCAACATCCACGGTCGCAAACCCGCCGTGCTGGACGATGATGACCTGGGCCACCTCGCCGAACCGATCCCGGAATACACCCTGGCGATGTTCAGCAAAATGCGTGATGCGGAAGCCGTCAGCCGCAGCGAAATGCTCTCGGTGTTGCTGACGAACCTCGCCTTTATCATCATCGACCATCCAGAACTGCTGGACATGGAAAACGCCGACGACGAAGGCATGGCCGCCACCCACCTGGCCGCCGACATGCTGATCGACTACCGCATGTGGGCCGACGGCATGGACCGCGACGCCGCCCAGGCATGGCTGAGCGAGCCGCAGTTCATCACCGATTTCGGCGCTGCGCTGGACGTCTACCGCGAATCGCTGGAAGTGCCGGAAGAAAAAGCCGAGTAACGGTTACGACTCAAACAAAAACGGCCGCTTGTCATCACTGACAGCGGCCTTTTTTTGGTCTTTCACTGGTTTGGCGGCCACGCGGTCCCTTGTAGGAGCTGGCTTGCCAGCGATGATCGTCAACGATAACGCGTGTAAACCGAATAAACCCGGCGCCCTCTATCGCCAGCAAGCCGGCTCCTACAGATTGGCGTTCACATCATTTCGACTTGGACGCGGTCTCCTGTAGGAGCTGGCTTGCCAGCGATGATCGTTAACGATGACGCGTACAAACTGGATAAACGCAGCGCACTAGAGCCCATCGCCAGCAAGCCGGCTCCTACAGATTGGTGTTCACATCATTTCGACTTGGACGCGGTCTCCTGTAGGAGCTGGCTTGCCAGCGATGGTCGTTAACGATAACGCGTACGAACCGAATAAACCCGGCGCCCTTGAGTCTATCGCCAGCAAGCCGGCTCCTACAGTTTGGCGTTCACATCATTTCGACCAGGACGCGGTCCCTTGTAGGAGCTGGCTTGCCAGCGATGGTCGTTAACGATGACGCGTACAAACTGGATAAACGCAGCGCACTAGAGCCCATCGCCAGCAAGCCGGCTCCTACAGATTGGCGTTCACATCATTTCGACTTGGACGCGGTCTCCTGTAGGAGCTGGCTTGCCAGCGATGGTCGTTAACGATAACGCGTGTGGACTGGATAAACGCGGCGCACTGGAGTCCATCGCCGGCAAGCCGGCTCCTACAGGTATTGCGTTATCGGGGTTTCCCGGAATTGCGTGAAGAACCTTTTTGATAGAAACAAAAACGGCCGCTTGTCATCACTGACAGCGGCCGTTTTGCGTTACGCGATATGGATCAGTTCAGCACTGCCGCGCCACGTTTTTCCAGCTTGCGACGGCGAGCCACCAGCAAGCCGGTCGCTACTACCAGGGCACTGAGCAAGCCGGTCGCGAGAATTTCCACGCGATGGGCATCCTGGAACAGCATGATGGTCAGGGCCGCAACGATGAAGACGATCACCGCGTAGGTCA
This sequence comes from Pseudomonas sp. P5_109, assembly GCF_034009455.1. Taxonomy (NCBI): domain Bacteria; kingdom Pseudomonadati; phylum Pseudomonadota; class Gammaproteobacteria; order Pseudomonadales; family Pseudomonadaceae; genus Pseudomonas; species Pseudomonas sp. P5_109. The sequence goes on along the minus strand of NZ_CP125380.1, from coordinate 297,616 downwards.
GGCCCGGGAACAGCCACATGCTGAAGGCGATTTTTTCTCCGCGTGCAATACGCTGCTTACGCATGCGCAGTTGCGAGATCGCAATCACCAGGTACACCAGCAATGCGATGGCGCCGGAGCTGGCTAGCAGGAATTCGAACACGGCAGCCGGAGCCACGTAGTTGGCGAATGTTGCCAGGAACGCAGCGCCAGTGGACAACATCACCGCCCAGTACGGCGTACCGCGTTTGTTCGTGCGGGTGGACATGGCCGGCGCATCGCCGCGCTTGCCCAGGGAGAACAACATCCGCGACGACGTGTAGAGCGCCGAGTTCAGGCAGCTGGTCACAGCAACCAGTACCACAATGTCGACGATCATCTTGGCGTTCGGGATGCCCATGCGCTCAAGCACTGTCTGGTAGGAACCCAGGCTTGCCAGTACCGGGTCGTTCCAAGGTACCAGGGCCACGACGATGAAGATCGATACGAGGTAGAACAAGCCGATCCGCCAGATCACCGAATTGGTGGCCTTGGAGATTTGCTTGCCCGGGTCTTTCGATTCCGCGGCCGCGATGGTCACGATCTCGGTGCCCATGAAAGAGAACATGGTGGTCAGAATGGCACCCAGCACCGCGCCCATGCCGTTTGGCAGGAAGCCTTGGGTGTCGAACAGGTGTGAAACGCCGCTGACCTGGCTGCCAGGCAGGAAGCCGAAGATCGCCATGACGCCGAGCACAATGAAACCGATGATCGCGAGAACCTTGATCAGCGCGAACCAGAACTCGAACTCACCGTAGTTCTTCACGCTGAACAGGTTGGTCACGGTCAGCAGCATCGTGATGACCAGGGCGAAGGCCCAGATGTCCACACCCGGGAACCAGGCATGCAGGATGGTCGCGGCGGCGTTGGCTTCCAGCGGAATCACCAGCACCCAGAACCACCAGTACAGCCAGCCGATGGTGAAACCGGCCCAGTGACCGATCGCGCGGTCGGCGTAAGTCGAAAACGAACCGGTGTCCGGCGAGGCAACGGCCATTTCGCCGAGCATGCGCATGACCAATACCACCAACATGCCGGCGGCGGCGTAAGCCAACAGTACAGCCGGACCTGCGGCGGCGATGGCGTGACCCGAGCCAACGAACAAGCCGGCGCCGATAACCCCGGCAATCGACAGCATGGTCACGTGGCGCGGTTTGAGCCCCTGTTCGAGGCCATTAGAGCTTTGGGTACTGCTCATTGAAACTACCTTTGTAAGGAGAAGCGAATGCATGCATCCCGTTCGGCGATCCTTCTCGTAAAAAGAAGCCAACGGGGCGTTCTGGATTCTGCACGCAATAATTGCGCCAAAATGTTTCAAATCCCTCTAGTCCGGCGATCTCGCTTTGACCGGATGGTCATCGCAACCCATTGAATTTAATGGCACTTTGCCAGAGCGTTACCCTGCGACCCACATTGCGGGGCAAATCCGCGCACTGGAAACACACTTGAAAATGGCTCTGCGCACATTAAAAGTGCACAACCAGTGCATTTGGCCGGATAGCGCTTCCAACACCCTGTCAAAGCTGGCAACATCGCGCCTTTTTTTGCGACAGCCACCGCGATTTTTATCGACAGGCAAGGTTCAAACGGCTGTTCGGTTGTTGATGGGGCGACAGTCTGCTGCGCCGATGCGACAACCTGCCACACGCCAGCCGTTTACCGCCCGTAGCGCTGTTGGCTGCCATTGAAACGCTATGCTAGGTTGGCCGCCTCGCCAGGAAGGCCACCAACAGCAGGAGCGCAACATATATGAGGAACGCACATGGCTGAGGCCACGCCCGCGCTTGAAATCCGCAACTTGCACAAACGCTACGGTTCGCTGGAGGTGCTCAAAGGTATCTCGCTGACCGCCCGCGACGGCGACGTGATCTCGATCCTGGGTTCTTCCGGTTCCGGCAAGTCCACGTTCCTGCGTTGCATCAACCTGCTGGAAAACCCGCACCAGGGCCAGATCCTGGTCGCCGGCGAAGAACTCAAGCTCAAGGCCGCGAAGAACGGTGAACTGGTTGCCGCCGATGGCAAGCAGATCAATCGCCTGCGCAGCGAAATCGGTTTTGTGTTTCAAAACTTTAACCTGTGGCCGCACATGAGCGTGCTCGACAACATCATCGAAGCCCCGCGCCGCGTACTCGGCCAGAGCAAGGCCGAAGCCATCGAAGTCGCCGAAGCCCTGCTGGCCAAGGTCGGCATCGCCGACAAACGCCATGCCTATCCGGCGCAGTTGTCCGGCGGTCAGCAACAACGGGCAGCCATCGCCCGCACCCTGGCCATGCAGCCCAAGGTCATCCTGTTCGACGAGCCCACCTCGGCGCTTGACCCGGAAATGGTCCAGGAAGTACTTAATGTCATCCGCGCACTGGCCGAAGAAGGCCGCACCATGCTGCTCGTGACCCATGAAATGGGCTTCGCCCGTCAGGTCTCCAGCGAAGTGGTGTTCCTTCACCAGGGCTTGGTAGAAGAGCAAGGATCGCCACAGCAGGTATTTGAAAACCCGCTTTCGGCGCGCTGCAAACAATTCATGTCCAGCAACCGCTAACGGAGCTACCCACATGCAGAACTACAAAAAGGTCTTCCTGGCTGCCGCCGTCACCCTGGCGTTCAGCGCCGGTGCCATGGCCGAAACCCTGAAGATGGGCATCGAAGCGGCTTACCCGCCGTTCAACAATAAAGATGCCAGTGGCAATGTCGTCGGCTTCGACAAAGAGATCGGCGACGCCCTGTGCGCCAAGATGAAAGTCGAGTGCACCGTCGTGACCTCCGACTGGGACGGCATCATCCCGGCCCTGAACGCCAAGAAGTTCGACTTCCTGATCTCCTCGATGTCGATCACCGACGAGCGCAAGCAAGCGGTGGACTTCACCGACCCGTACTACTCCAACAAGCTGCAGTTCATCGCCAAGAAAGACGTCGACTTCAAAACCGACAAGGACTCGGTCAAAGGCAAGATCATCGGCGCCCAGCGCGCGACCCTGGCCGGTACCTTCCTGGAAGACAACTATGGTGACGACATCACCATCAAGCTCTACGACACCCAGGAAAACGCCTACCTCGACCTGACTTCCGGCCGTCTGGACGGCATCCTGGCCGACAAGTACGTCAACTACGAGTGGCTCAAAAGCGACGCCGGCCGTCCTTACGAATTCAAGGGCGACCCAGTGGAAGAAAGCGACAAGATCGGTATCGCCGTACGTAAAAACGATCCGATCCGCGCGAAGCTGAACAGCGCGCTGAAAGAAATCGTCGCTGATGGCACCTACAAGAAGATCAACGACAAGTACTTCCCGTTCAGCATCTACTGATTCTGACCTGCCGGACCGACGCCCTCCTCTGACGGCGCCGGTCCCCGGCCTTGCCTGCCGCGATTTGAAAAGAAATCCATGATTATCGACCTCTACGGATTCGGCCCGGCGCTCGCCGCTGGCGCGCTGATGACTGTGAAACTGGCACTCTCGGCCTTGTGCCTGGGGCTGGTGCTCGGTCTGCTCGGCGCCTTGGCCAAGACTTCCCCATACAAGCCGCTGCAATGGCTTGGCGGCACCTATTCGACCCTGGTTCGCGGCATCCCGGAATTGCTCTGGGTGCTGTTGATCTACTTCGGTACGGTCAACCTGATGCGTGCCCTGGGCGAGTTTTTCGGCAACCCCGACCTCGAACTCAGCGCTTTCGCCGCCGGCGTGATTGCGCTGGGCCTGTGCTTCGGTGCCTACGCCACGGAAGTGTTTCGCGGTGCGATCCTCGCCATTCCAAAAGGCCATCGTGAAGCCGGCGTGGCCCTGGGCATGTCGAAATGGCGCATCTTCACCAAATTGATCATGCCGCAGATGTGGCGCATCGCCCTGCCGGGTCTGGGCAACCTGTTCATGATCCTGATGAAAGACACCGCGCTGGTGTCGGTGATCGGCCTGGAAGAAATCATGCGTCACGCGCAAATCGGCGTGACCGTCTCCAAACAGCCGTTCACCTTCTATATGGTCGCCGCGTTCATGTACCTGGGCCTGACGGTGCTGGCGATGACTGGCATGTACTTCCTGGAAAAACGCGCCGCTCGCGGCTTCGCGAGGAGCACCCAATGAACTGGGAAGTCATCATCAAGTGGCTGCCGAAACTGGCCCAGGGCGCGACCCTGACCCTGGAACTGGTGGCCATCGCCGTGATCGCCGGTTTGCTGCTGGCCATTCCGCTGGGCATCGCCCGTTCATCGCGCCTGTGGTGGGTGCGGGCATTTCCCTACGGCTACATCTTCTTTTTCCGTGGCACGCCGTTGCTGGTTCAACTGTTCCTGGTCTACTACGGCCTGGCACAGTTCGACGCGATCCGTAACAGCTCGATGTGGCCATACCTGCGCGATCCGTTCTGGTGCGCCACGGCGACCATGACCCTGCACACGGCGGCCTACATCGCGGAGATCCTGCGGGGCGCCATCCAGGCGATTCCACCGGGCGAGATTGAGGCGGCGCGAGCACTGGGCATGTCCAAACCCAAGGCGCTGTTCTACATCATGCTGCCGCGCGCCGCGCGCATCGGCTTGCCGGCCTACAGCAACGAAGTGATCCTGATGCTCAAGGCCAGTGCCCTGGCCAGCACCGTGACCTTGCTGGAACTGACCGGCATGGCCCGCACCATCATTGCCCGGACCTACCTGCCGGTGGAGATCTTCTTCGCCGCGGGCATGTTCTACCTGGTGATGGCCTACGTGCTGGTACGCGGCTTCAAGCTGCTGGAGCGCTGGTTGCGCGTCGATGCCTGCCAAGGGCGTTGAGGATTGCGTGTTGACGGGCGAGGCCCTACTCGCCCGTTTCACCGCGCTGGATGCTTTTCTGACAAGGCATCAGGTCCTGTGGAAACCTCGGCCGTTCACTCATCTGCGGCTTCCCTGGGAAGCTTCCTACCCGGAGCTGGCCGCATGGCTACGTGAGCGGACACTGGAAGACGCAGAAAACGCTCACAACCAGCCTGCCCTTCTCAATGCACCAGAACCCTTTGCTTCCTTGGCAATGATGTCCATTGCCTTGAGTGCCGTGGATGAATTGCCCGCCCGCACGCTCGAAGCGCCCGGCCATCGATTGAACGTCGATGTACCGGGGCGTAAATGGCAGCAGATCGAAGCCTTCTCCAGCCGATTGCAGTTTACCGAGGCACCGCGGCATTGGCTGGACTGGTGCTCGGGCAAGGGACATCTGGGGCGCCGCCTGCTGCAACCGGGGCAGCAACTGACGTGCCTGGAGTACGACCCGGCTCTGGTTACCAGCGGCCAGGCACTCAGCCAGCGTCATCACCTGCATGCGCTGCATATCGAACAGGATGTGCTCGCGGCGGACGCAGCCACTTTACTAAGTGCGCATCACACACCCGTCGCGCTTCACGCCTGCGGTGATTTGCATGTGCGGCTGATTCAACTCGCCAGCGCCACAGGCTGCAAACAACTCGCCATTGCGCCGTGTTGCTACAACCGGATCAGTCTTGCCCAATACTCGCCGATTTCCTCGGCCGCCCAAGGCTCCGGCTTACAGCTTTCCCTCGACGATCTTGCGCTGCCAATGAGCGAAACGGTCACAGCCGGCGCCCGTGTGCGGCGGCAACGTGACACCTCCATGGCCCGGCGCCTGGGCTTCGACTTGCTGCAACGGCAACTGCGCGGCATGGACGAGTACCTGCCAACCCCGTCCCTGCCCAGCGCCTGGCTGGACAAATCCTTCGCCGACTACTGCCATCACCTGGCCGCACTCAAAGAGTTATCCACAATCGGCCCGCAAGATTGGCCAGCCCTGGAAGCCGCCGGCTGGCAGCGACTGGCCGAGGTGCGCAACCTTGAGCTGCTACGCGGACTTTTCCGACGTCCGCTGGAGCTTTGGCTGGTCCTTGACCGGGCACTTTTCCTCGCCGAGCAGGGCTACAGCGTCCGAGTCGGTACTTTCTGCGAAACGCCGCTCACGCCGCGTAATTTCCTGCTCTTGGCCGAACGCGCTTAAACACACCCAGCCTGTGGATAACTCTGTTGATGAAATTATCGTGGATCCAATATCCACGCCTGTTTCATGGGCGAAAGCAAACTGTTCAATTTTTGTACAGAGCATAAAAAATCGAAAAAACAGGCATTTGCGAACAAATGAGAACGGATCCACAATTTCGGCCTAAACCCAGTGCGCGGCCAATGGCATTGTGCATAAGCATTTAATGAAAACGACATAAACGCCTAATCCGGGACCGCTGACGGGGGAAATTGCACCGCCGCACTTCTCTTGATATACACAAACGCCAGGGCGCCAGCAGTGCGGCCACGAACAAGAACATTCTTCCGACAGGATGCGCCAGTGACGTTCATTTCTTACGCACAGAATTTTGAAGACATACGCCTGTGGCGCGCCCTCAAAACCGTCGAGAACGGCTTCTACATCGACGTCGGGGCCAACGATCCCACGCATGACTCGGTCACCAAGGCGTTCTACGACAACGGCTGGACCGGCATCAACGTCGAACCGATGCCCAACTACTTCGAAGCCCTGTGCCAGCAACGCCCCAAAGACACCAACCTGCAATGTGCGGCCGGGGAAAGTGCGGACGAACTGACCTTCTACGGCATCGCCGACACCGGCCTCTCGACCCTCGACCCGGCCATGGCGAAAATGCACAAAGACGCCGGCATGGACGTGCGCAGCCAGACGATCAAGTCCCGCACCCTGAGCTCCATCTGCGAAGAACACGCCCGGGACCGCGCCATCCACTTCCTGAAAATCGACGTGGAAGGCCACGAAGAAACCGTCCTGCGCGGCATGGACTTCAACCAATGGCGGCCATGGGTAATCCTCATCGAAACCCCCTGGGCCCGCGACCAGGCCTGGGAAACCCTCGTCACCGACGCCGGCTACCACTCGATCCTGTTCGACGGCATCAACACCTATTACCTCGCCGAAGAACACCTGAACCTCAAACCCGCCTTCGACATCCCGCCATGCAACCTGGACGAGTTCCAGTTCTGCAAAGGCCACAACTTCAGCCACCCCGTCAGCGACGCCGAACACCAGCTCGCCGCTGCCCTGCAACGCGCCGAACAGGCCGAAGCACAGCTGCGCGCAATGCAAAACAGCCGTACCTGGCAAGCCATTCAGAAACTCAAGAAAACCCTACTGCGCGCCTGACCTGAAGCTCACGCAAAAATAGTCAGAATTCAGGGGTTTACAGAACCTATCCAATCGCTATAATCGTCGCCCTGACACGCCGGTATAGCTCAGATGGTAGAGCAACTGACTTGTAATCAGTAGGTCCCGGGTTCGATTCCTGGTGCCGGCACCATACAAGGTTCCATAGAAAGCTTTCAAAATCTCTGGAACCCCCGAAAAACCCGCCTTCTGGCGGGTTTTTTCGTTTTGGGGTTCTGTCGGATTCCGCCAAAATCTTATGGATACCAGCCGTTTTAAGGATAAAGATAGGGGTAAGGTCATTCGATAAAGGGAGGAGTACCCTTATGTCGCGCACCACTGCCCCGCTCTCTGATTCGGCTTGCCGTTCAGCCAAGCCCACCGACCGCGCCTACAAGCTTTTCGACGGCGACGGCCTCTACCTTTTAGTCCAACCCAATGGCCGCAAAGGCTGGCGTTTCAGGTATGTAAAACCTGATGGTCGTGAAGGACTGACCTCGTTTGGCAACTACCCCGTGGTCGGCCTCGCCGATGCGCGCAAGAAGCGGCTGGAGGTCAAGCGGATGCTGGTGGATGGCATCGATCCAATAGAGTCCAAACACCAAGCTAAGACGCAGGCTGCAATCCAAGGCCGAACCTTTGAAAGCGCGGCCCTGGACTGGCACAAAGCGATGTCTGCCAAATGGGCACCAGGCCATGCCAAGACGGTTCTGAGCCGCCTCAAAACCCATGTCTTTCCACTGATCGGCGCTCGCTCTATTGTCGATCTGGACACCCATGACCTGATGCAACCTCTGGAAGCGATCCAGGAGCGCGGCACAATTGACGTAGCTTTAAGGGTACAAAACTACCTGCAAAGCATCATGCGCGAGGCGAAGCGTGCTCGACAGATCGCGGCAAACCCTGCCTCCGACCTTGAAGGTTTGATCAAAGCCCCGAGGGTTGTTCACCGCCCAGCGTTACCCTTATCGCGTCTGCCTGAATTGCAGGAGCGCATTGAGGGTTATAACGGCCGCGTACTTACCCGGCTGACGGCCATGCTCTCGCTGCATGTGTTTGTCCGCTCCAGTGAACTGCGCTTTGCCCGTTGGAACGAATTCGACCTCAAGCGCGGCACCTGGGAGATACCCGACACCCGTCCCGCGTTGGACGGCGTCCCCTTTTCCACAAGGGGTACAAAAATGGCCGGGGATATCCATCTTGTACCCTTATCGCCGCAAGCCGTGGCCCTGCTTGAACAGATCCACTTCCTCACCGGTAAATTCGACCTGGTGTTTGCAGGCGATACCAAGCCCTGGAAACCCATGTCTGAAAACACTGTGAACAGCGCGCTTCGAAAGATGGGCTACGACACCAAAACCGAAATCTGCGGGCATGGGTTTCGTTCGATGGCCTGCAGCGCACTGATCGAGTCAGGATTGTGGTCGGAGACCGCCATTGAAAGGCAGATGAGCCACAAGGAACGCAACAACGTCCGCGCCGCCTACATTCACAAGGCTGAGTTCATCGAGGAGCGTAGGCTGATCATGAACTGGTGGAGCCGGTACCTAGAGGCCAACCGGCAGGAGCATGTCACTCCACACGAGTTTGCAAACCAGACCGGGACGAACGTCACGCGGCTCAAGGCGAAAAGCCGCTTGAGGGAGTAGGCCGTTAGCCTACTCCTCGTCCTGCCCACCAATGTACGCTTTGTACGCCTGCCTTTCATGAGTCGGCTTGGACGGAAATGCCAACTGAATCTGCCTACTTTTCACCATTCCATTCAGGTACTGCTGACGGAGGGCATCTGGACTGCGCTTTACCAAATTAGCCAACACGTTGAGCGTCAGATAGTGCTCCTTGCATAGGGTGATAATCACCTGTTGCATACGATCCTTTTGCATGCGCTCTCGATTGCGCGGCTCCTCAGCCAGTATTTCGAGCTTTTCTCGAAACCCTGTATCAAGCCTGTCCAAAGCATCGATCAGCGGCGCGTCAATATGATCGCTCAACAAGCAGCCATCATCGTTTCGCTGCATATCCAGCTCGACCTTATGTTCGGAGCTACCTGCGTTATGTTCGGAGCTAGCCCTGTTATGTTCGGAGCTGCCGGCGTAATGTTCGGAGCTCTGTAGCGGACCTGCGAACACTTGCTCCGGCGTAGGCAGTTGCTCACCTGGCAGGTGATAAATCATGCCCCGTGAGCGCCCGTCGGGCACAAGGAATCCCTCGCGTACCAACCGCGCAAGCAGTTGGCTCAAGTCATGAGCATGAGTATCACAAATCTCAAGGAGACGATTATGGCTGACCACCCGCTCAATCGCGGCCGTGGCCAAAATCAACCTGGCAGTATGTTCCAAGCTCTCGAAACGAACCCCAAATCGCTCTCGTAACTGCTCCACCACCCCTTCAGGAAGCAAGTCCAACATGCGAAGCTCAAGAAGGGTTTGCTCGGGCTCGGGCTTTTCATAAAGGGCTGGAGGTCGCCAATGCTGGCTGCGCCACCCGCTGTAGATTTTTGGAACCCCAGAACCACCACGCTCGCCAAGACCGATAAGAAGAAACATTTGGTGCATTAGCCTGTTCCGGCAATCGCTGGTACCACCTTGCAACACTTGCTCAAGGGGTAAACGTAAGCCGCCAGGATTGCGAAAGCCAAACAAGTCAGGACGCTTCACGACTAACACAGAAACCCGCCCGGTATAGTCGGCATGGACCAAGGTATTAACCAAAGCCTCGCGCAGAGCTTCATGTACCGGTGTGTCATCCTGGCGCTGATCACCTTTGAGAGCGAACGGTACCTTTAGGTCCTCAACCAACTTGCGATAAACCCGCCGGTAGAAATCAAACAGATTTCCTGACCAGGTTCCATCAGGGACGAGTCTATCCACCCAACGTAGTTCTGTTTTGGCGTGCGGCCGCTCCTGATAGTCCACAAAGTAATGCGGCACACTCTCTTGGATCGAAAGCCAGCGTCCGAACATTAGTAAACCTGCCAGAGTCAGCCCTTCGACTCCGTTCGCGCGGTCCTTACGCCAACCTCCTATCTGTCGGAGAAACTCAATCCCTTGGTGCTCCAGCGCTGGATGGCCTGGCTTTATGTCGCTAAGCATCTGGCGGTAGATACGCAGACTGTCCGGATCAATGTCCGCGAAGTCGTAATTCGGCAAAATCCGCTCGTCCCGACAGTCCTCCACTTGCTCTGCGAACATGCGGCGAACATCTTCCTCAGAGCAACGCCGATCACCCTCATGTAATCGACGATAAGTGTTACCTAGCGGCTGACCATTGAGAAATACCGGCTTCTGCTTACGCGAAGCCGCCGGGATTTTCACTTCAAGTACCTGCTTGCCCTCCAGCTCTCTGACGACCACCTCCCGGTCAGTCAGCAGATTGACACTGACCTTGGCCGGATTGTTGAGGGTATTGAACAGGTCAGTACGTACTTTCTCGATATTTGATAGGCCTGCAACGCTGAACTGCCCATCCTTCTCGCGCACGCCAAGCAGTACTACCCCACCCTGAGTGTTAGCAAAAGCGGAGTAGGTTAACCAGAAATCCTTAGGCAACTCTCCCTTCCCATCCTGCCCCTGAGCGAGCTTGCATTCGAGCTCGACAGATTCAACCAGCGAGGGCAGGTCTTCAAGGGTGTGGGGATTGAGTGACATCAAAGACTTCCTAAATGATCAGCCTGCTTCAAGTAGCTGCAAAAGGTCGAAGAAAAGACATACGTGCGAGGATTGTACTCAGTCTTCCATAGTCGCACGCAACTCGACGAGCGGAGACTGATCATGAACTGGTGGAGCCGATTTCCAGTCACCAATCAGCAGGAGGATGTCACTCCTCACGACTTTGCACAGAACGTCACACCGACAAAAGCCAATCGCGGCGCAGCAAAGTAAGCGTACGTTCTCGAAATCTCGATGATCCGCTTGTCCACGCGGGTCCATCCAAACAGGGCGGCAAAGCCGCCCTGTTTGGATGGACCTCATTTAAAAAATCTAAAGCCCACGCAAACTGTCTGTGGAAAACTACTGATTTCCTCTGGTGGATAATTTCATCCACAGCCGCAGAACTCCCGATAATTCGAGCCTTGACCCAAATTATCCACAGGCGTAGAAAAGATCGGGCAAGCGCTGTCGTTGACAGCAACCCAGGTAGCCAGAACCTTTAAGGCTACGCCACACCATGGTGGTTCCCCCAAAGTGCGATTAGCGTCCGGCGGCTCGCACGGTCACAGCGATGTGATGGATGCCTACTTTTACCAGTGTGCCCAATGCGGCAACTCACACCCCTTCGTAGCTGTCCTGCAGCAACCTATCCGCTTGGCCATTTCATTGCGCCAACCTGCGCCCGTCTCTTTCTCCCGGAAAGAGACGGGCGCTCCTATCGCTGCTGCAGCCCAACTCGTACAAGGCATTGCGGCATTTCCCCTCGTGACAATCGGCGTGACAAACACCGAATGATCACCAGCAACAGCGATGCAGATGATGGTGCCGCAACCCAGGGAATGGACTGCACCTGACTGACAGTCAGGCACGCCCCGGTCATCGCATCGCTGCCTTCACCCGACTCAGGATCTCGCGGCATTGGTCTCGTCAGCCAGTGCAGCCTCCACCCGCCCACTTCTTCGGAAGTGCTCAGGAGGCCAGATCATGAGATGCCCAAGCTCCCGGTCGTAAGGAGCCGCCAATCCCGCGTTAGTGGACAAACCTCACAGGTCGCAGGGGCCTTGATCCCTGATAGCACTCAACATTCGTGGCGGGATGACGTGGGGAAGTTTCAAAGGTTTGGCTTCGGGAGGAGTTTGATCATGGCACTGGTGGGCAGGCGAGATGGACGCAATTTTGGCTATGGTCGGCAACTGAGCTATGCCGGGCCGCAGGCATTGCGGGACCTGTTTGGCGGCGGGCATTACGGTACGGTCAAAGCGCACAGTGATCGATGGCAGGCGTTTGTACGGTGGTGTCGGTCGGAAGATGGGCCAGGGCTTAACGATGCGCGGCAGATTGATCGGCAGACGTTGCTGAACTATGCCGGACATCTGCGTCACCAGGTTGAACAAGGCGCTATTTGCATCGCCACCGCGCAAAACCGATTGTCCAGCGTGAACCGAACAATGGCGGCGCTTCGCGGTGATCAGTATGTGAAAGTGCCTAGCCCGAGCAAGGCGCTGGGAATGCGGCGCACCAGTGTTCGTCGCTCGCAGCCACAAGGCCAAGACCCCGAACACGTGAAGCGGATCGTCGACGTGCTCTGCGAACACCAAATGCCGCGCGCCGCGGCCATCGCGCAGTTGGCGCGAGCCACCGGCATGCGTATGCGCGAGGCCATTTTGGCCGACCTGCCTCGATTGCAACGTGAAACAGAGCAACTTGGCAGAGTTAACATCCAGGATGGCACCAAAGGTGGCCGCTCAGGTGCATCGGGACCTCGTTGGATTACGGTAGATGATCATGTTCGTGACGCACTGAGGTTTGCCGAACAGGCCTCGCCCGACGGTAGCCGCAACCTGCTTGCTCCGAACGAAAGCTACCTTGATTTCCAACAGGGAATCGTCCGCCCCGCACGGAGCATCCTCCATCAGCACAACCTCAAAGGCTTCCACGAATTGCGCGCGGCTTATGCATGCGAACGCTATGAGCAGATCACCCATCACCTAGCGCCCATCAACGGTGGCAGGTGCAGGCGCCTCGATCCACGCCTTGATCGAGAGGCACGCTTACAAATCAGCTATGAGCTGGGACACGGTCGAATCGACGTGGTATCGGCGTACATCGGTGGTCGGGTATGAATAAACCATTCGATATGGAGATCTTCTTGGCTGGGGCACTGACTGGAGCACATGCCACACGCGAACGTCACATCCGCCAGGCCAAGACTATTCAAGCAGCCATTTCTGAACGCTGGAACCGAGATAATCCATGGACATGGCAAAGAAAGCATCTCGTTTGGTTTTTGAACCACCACATGAACTCAAACTCGAAATCGACGCGCTACTACTACCTGCTGACCACAAGCCTGATCACTCTGCGCCTAGGAAAATCCTGGAATTTTCAACGTTAGCCAAATGCCAGCAACCGCGCGCTCTGTATCCCTAACTGGCAGATTGAGCCAGCCAACGATTTGATTGGGATTAGGGCGGGCCTCTTGAGCCCCTGAACCTAACCTCTGTTGTTTGATAACCTCTATGTTTTACTGATGGACTGAGGGTTGTAGCTCGAGGCTACAGGCTTCACCTGAGACGTAGAGGCTGAAGGCGGTGATAGACACTAGTCTGGTGGCGAAGCTAAGGGCTGAGAATGCAAGATTGGTTGCCTTGCTGGATGCTCATGGCATCGAATGGCGCCCGCCTGCTGAGCCAGTCAAGATAGTGATTGTCCAAGCAGAACAATCACAGCAACTCGATACTGATGGAAAGCTTGCCCTATTCCGAAGCTTGTTTCGTGGTAGGACGGACGTTTATCCCATCCGCTGGGAAAGCAAGGCAGGCAAATCAGGATACGCACCCGCTTGCGCAAACGAATGGAGGCCTGGCGTTTGTGAGAAGCCACGAATTAAATGTGGCGACTGCGGTAACCGCCAGCTGCTTCCGCTGACCGATGAGGTGGTCTATCGCCATCTGGCGGGCGAAGTGGTCGTTGGTATCTACCCCCTACTCTCTGATGACACTTGTTATTTTTTGGCAGTCGACTTCGATGAGGCCGAATGGCGTGATGATTCCAAAGCTTTTGTGCAGTCATGCCATGAGCTGAACGTCCCGGTGGCGCTGGAAATATCGCGCTCAGGCCAAGGGGCTCATGGCTGGATTTTCTTTAAGCGTAATGTTCCTGCCTGCGATGCGCGCCGCCTCGGTGCTGCAATCATCAGTCATGCCTGTGAGCGCACCCGCCAGTTGGCGCTCAGCTCCTATGATCGACTGTTTCCAAACCAGGACTATATGCCCAAAGGCGGCTTTGGAAATCTCATCGCGCTCCCTTTACAAAAGCGGGCCAGGGCCCAAAACAATAGCGTTTTTGTAGACGACTCGCTTGAGCCTCATCCTGATCAATGGGCCTTCCTGGCATCGATTCAGCGCATGAGTCCAGAAGATATCCAGCCCGTTATTATCCAGGCGATGGGTAATCGGGACCCTCTAGGGGTCGCCTATGTCGATGACGAAGGTGATGCAGAACCTTGGAAAGATCGTGAATCGAGATCACGTAAATTGACATGCCCGTTGCCTGCTGCTGTCAACATCACGCTGGCTAACTTAATTTACTTTGAAAAGTCGGAATTGCCACAGCCATTGGCAAACCAGCTTGTCCGGCTCGCTGCCTTTCAAAATCCTGAGTTCTACAAAGCTCAGGCCATGCGCATGTCAGTGTGGAACAAGCCAAGGATTATCGGCTGTGCCCAGAACTTCCCCAAACATATTGCGTTACCACGTGGCTGTTTGGATGCTGCGCTGGAGCTTTTAGAGGAAAACGGGGTTACCCCTATTCTTAAAGACGAACGCTTCGCGGGCGACCCCATCGACGTGAGCTTTCTCGGGACCCTGCGTTCTGACCAAGAGGCTGCTGTCAGCGCAATGCTAAGTCATGACACCGGTATCCTCTGCGCACCGACAGCTTTCGGTAAAACGGTGAGTGCTGCTGCGTTGATTGCCGCACGTGGCATTAACACGTTGGTGCTTGTGCATCGGACGGAACTGTTAAGGCAGTGGCAAGAGCGCTTGCAGGTGTTCTTGGGAGTCGGGAATGGTGTCGTTGGAACTCTTGGGGGCGGAAAAGCGAAGCTTACAGGCATCATCGACATTGCCGTAATGCAGTCGTTATCGCGAAAAGGCGAGATCAGCGATCAGGTGAAAAACTACGGCCAGATCATCGTTGATGAGTGTCATCACCTATCAGCAGTGTCATTCGAGGCACTACTGAGGAGCGCGACCGCGCGGTACGTATTGGGACTCACAGCAACCCCAGTACGCCGAGATGGGCAGCAGCCTATTATTTTCATGCAGTGCGGACCGATCCGACATTCTGCTGCTCGACCAGCGAGTGCGCCCCATGACCTATCTGTCGTGCCTCGATTGCTGCCCAAACCAATAGTGGTCCCCGACGGCTTTGGGATTCAGGACGTTTTTCGGCGTCTAGTCGACGACTCTGAGCGGACAGCCAAAATCGTCTCGGAGATTGAGCTGGCGTACAACGAGGGTAGGAAAATCCTAGTGCTAACAGAGCGGACGGAACATGTGGATGCCCTCGAATTAGAATTGAAGCAGCGCGTGCATAACCTTTTCACGCTTCATGGGCGAGTGCCTAAGAAGCAGCGGATTTCCCGTATGCATGAGCTTGAGTCCCTTCCCCCCGATGCTCCACGAGTGCTGTTGGCAACAGGAAAACTAGTAGGTGAAGGCTTCGATCATCCACCGTTGGACACGCTGGTGCTGGCAATGCCCATCTCATGGAAGGGAATCCTTCAGCAATATGCGGGGCGGTTGCATCGATCACATGCCGATAAGGCCGACGTGCGAGTGATCGACTTTGTTGACGAGGGTAATGTCGCGCTGATGAGGATGTGGGATAAGCGCCAGGCGGGTTACAAAGCGATGGGCTACCGCATGGCTGATTCCATGACCACCATGGACCTACTCTAATTCTAACGTGGTTGACAGTTGACACATCAACGGCCCAACTCTCATAGACGAATAACCGACCGCTGTGGGGGCAACTCCGGCCCTTCGCGGTTAGTCACTTCAAGCAAGATCCTCAGGCGTACGAGGACCTTGAGGTAGTTTTAGAGGTAGAATCGCACAGGCCTTTAAGTATTAATTAGCTAATTCAATAACTTATGAAATCGTTCGATTCCTGGTGCCTACAAAACAAAGCCCCTGCAGAATGCAGGGGCTTTGTTGTTTCCGTGGTCTGGAAAAGCGCTTTTAATGTCCCGCGCTCTGCCCACCATCCACGTGCAGGATTTCGCCGGTCACGAACTTGGCGCCGTCCAGATACACGACCGCTTGCGCAATATCATCGATCTCGCCCATGTGCCCGACCGGGTGCAGATTGCCCAGTGCTGCGTGGGTTTCTTCGCCGTGCATCGGGGTCTTGATGATGCCCGGGCTGACCGCATTCACCCGGATCCCGCGCTTGGCGTATTCGATGGCCAGGGATTTGGTTGCTGCGTTGAGGCCGCCTTTGGTCAGCGAAGCCAGCACCGATGGCACGCCGTCGATGGCATGGTCTACCAGACTGGTAGTGATGTTGACGACGTGGCCGCTGCCTTGCTTTTCCATCTCGGCGATGGCGAGTTGGGTGATGTAGAAGAAGCCATTGACGTTCACCGACAACACATTGGCGTAGTCTTCTGCTGTGTACGCAGTGAACGGCTTGGCGATGAAGATTCCTGCATTGTTGACCAGGGTGTCGATGCGACCGAAGCGGGACATCGCTTCACGGATGACACGCTGGGCGGTTTCCGGCTCGCCGATGTCACCGGCAACGGTGTGGATGTCCGGATCGGTGGATGGTTTGATCGAGCGCGAAGTGGCGACGATCCGGTAACCGAGCTCACGAAAGGCTTTGACCATTCCGTCGCCGAGACCTTGGGATGCGCCGGTGATTACGATGACTTTTTTCGAAATGCTCATGATGAAGACCTCTGACAATAAAGAATGGGGTAGGAAATCTGTAATCAGGCGTTCGCCATTTGTCGCAACATCTGTTCGTAGTACTCGACCGATTGCGAACCGGACACCAGGTGGCGACCGTTCAGCACCATGGCCGGGACCGAGTTGATGCCGTGCTGCTGGTAGTAGGTTTCAAGTTCCCGAACCTCATCGGCGAACGCACCGGATGCCAGCACCTCTTGTGCACTTGCCCCATCCAGCCCCGCGTCAGTCGCCAGACGCACCAGCGCCTGGTGATCACTCGGGTTCTGGCCTTCGCTGAAATAGCCCCGAAGCAGCACCTTCTTCAGCTCGACTTGCCGGCCTTCCTGCAACGCCCACAGCAACAAACGGTGCGCATCGAAGGTGTTGTAGAAGTGCGTGCGCTTCTCCAGATCGAACTTGAAGCCGATGGCCTCGCCGCGAGCGATTTGCATGGCCTTGCCAGCGGCGACTTCGTCGGCGGTTCTCCCGTACTTGCGCATCAGGTGCTCGACCGCTTGCTCACCTTCGGCCGGCATGTTCGGGTTCAATTCGAACGGCTTGTAGGTCAGCTCGACCGAGACTTCCCCGGCAACATTCTCGATCGCCTGCTCCAGCGCCGTCGCTCCCAGCGCGCACCAGGGGCACACCACATCGGAAATGAAATCGATGGTGACGGAGGACGTCATGACTTCCCCTCCGCCTCGGCCAGTTGCTTGCGGTACTGGGTGGTGGTGATCCCGGCGTAGCCCCAGTTATCGGTGTCGACTTCCTCGATCACGATGTGGGTCAGGTCAGGGCGTTTATTGAGGACGCGCTCCAGTGTTTCTGTGATTTCGGCAATCACCTGAGCTTTCTGCTCAGTGGTAACACCATCGCGGGTGATGCGTACGGTTACGAAAGGCATGAGGGAAACTCCAGTGACCTTCCCGTCGGGATGATGGGAGAGGCGTTGGAGATGAATGTATGGGGTTGGCGGGAGGGGATAAAGGTGGGGGCGGGAACTTCATTCGTTACGTGGTGTAATGAGTTGACAAGCCCTGTTGGCCAAGATCCTAGGTTGCGAATCGCCCTGCCCCACGCTAGGCTGCCCACATCGCTGCAAAATCAGCGACCGGGTTTGGCGACCCGACCCAAACAATAGGCGCACAGGCGCCACCATAACGATTGCTGGCGTTTTTTTTCGCTCGTATTTTCCCGTTATGGTAGCTGTGCGCGGGAGACCTTCGGGTCTGCCGGGTTCCTATTGTCCCGGTTCGCCAACCTGCGCACAGCTGCCACCCATAATCGTTTGGCGACGGTTCGTGGCAGTTCCTCAACGATAGGAGCTCGACCATGTATAAAATTGATTCGTCCAAAATCTGTGTTTTCACGTTCTTTGTATCAACGCCGCCCCTTCTTCGAAGGCATGCAAATACTCAATTCCTCCCAATCAGCGGAGGTGCCCAATGACCAATCCCCAAGATCTGAAAACCATCGGCCTCACCCACTTCTCCTTCCACGCCAACGAACCGCTGTTTCGCGTCAACGCTGGCGTTCCGGTTATCCAGGCTCTCTACCACGCTTCCGATCTACTCCACGTTGCCAAGCTGCTCGCATCAGACGCGGCCATGGTTCGCGATACTGATCGGCACGCCTGGGCGTCGCATTTTTTGCAGGATATGAGTAAGGCGATCATCGATGATGTGGTGAAGGTGTTGGATGCGCCGGTGAACAATCGCTGTCAGTAACGTCGTCACGAAAACCCGGTGCGCGAAAAAGAAAAAGCCCCGATTCGTTCGGGGCTTTCTCGTATCGGCTCACGTGCTTTAGCCGACGTAGTGTTTGAATTCATTATCGTCACGTGTGAGTAACCGCATCAGCTTCGGATGAATGAAAAGTTTCTCCTTGCCCACCTGAATCTCTTCCAGAACTCCAATGGCGACCAGTTCTTTGAGGTGACGTGATGCAGCCTGCCGTTGTGCAACTTTCTTGTCGACCACGTTACTGATGCGGCAGTAGGGCTGCTCGAAGATGACATCTACCAACTCGCGCGAATAGGTTTTGGGTAGCTGATCACGTACGAATTGAGTGGTGTGTTCAGACAATGCTCGGATTGCGGCAATCTTGGCTGTGGTCCACCGAGCAGTTTCTTCTACTGCACTCAACATAAACAGCAACCATGGCTCCCACGCCTGTTTAGTCGTCACCTCCAGCAGGAGCCGGTAGTAATCAGCACGCTGGGCAATGATGTAGCGACTGAGGTAGAGGATCGGCAGGTTCAGCAGACCTTCCTGGATCAAGAACAAAGTATTGAGGACCCGCCCCGTCCGGCCGTTGCCGTCGACAAAAGGATGAATGGCCTCAAATTGGTAGTGTCCGACTGCCATACGAACGAGGGGGTCGAGATCGGTTTCGTTGTGCAGAAAACGCTCCCAGTTGGCCAGGAGGTTACGCAGATGTTCTTCCCCTTCAGGCGGGGTGTAGATGACTTCACCCGTTCGGTCATTCGCAAGCTGTGTTCCCGGCGTACGGCGGATATCCAGTTGCGCCCCTTTCAGCGTGCGGCAGATTTCTACAGCGGTGTTAGTCGATAGCGGTCTTTCCGTTAGAGACCGGAAGCCTTGATTGAGCGCTGTTCGATAGCGCAACGCTTCCTTGGTCGCAGGGTCTGCATGGTTTTCCGTGTCTTGGGCATGCTGAAACAGCAAATCCGTGGTGGTAACGATGCTTTCTATTTCCGAGCTGTCTTTGGCTTCCAGCAGGGGAATTGTATTGATCAAGACCGTCTGGTTCGGAATCAACTCTGCTGCCTGTTTCAACTCGGCCAATGCGGTGCGTGCCTCAATACATTTCTTGAGAACTGCACGTGTTTCCAGCTCAGTTCCTGGTGGCAGCAGCGGAAGTTGGTTATATGGCCTGTCAGCCTGCCATGGCAGCAGCGGTTCATTCATGGATGCGACCCTGATCATTTTGTATGTTTTTTGAGCAGAAGAAGGCTTCTCTCATGTCGCTAGTGTAGACATGAGGCCTTAACGTGTCGCAATTTTTCACTTTTTGCGACACGTCTTCCGAACATGTCGCCGCGGACGACACGTTCAAAAGACGTGTTACCGAAATCGATTTTCGGCGACATGAGAAAATCAATAGCACAAAAATGCCCCGAACCAGTCGGGGCTTCTTCTTTTTTCTCAGCCTTGCATCAGGCCTCAACCCCGCAACCCATCATCAGAAAATATTGATCGGGTAATCCACAAACACACGCACTTCGTTACCGCTGACGTTGTACTCGCTCGACTTCTGCGACACGCGCAGGACCGAGCTGCGCAGTTTCACGCTGAGGTCTTTGGCCGGGCCGCTTTGGACGACGTATTTGATCTGGTTGAAGATCTCGCGTTCGGTGCCGCCTTCGCTGGTGGAGGTGGTGATGTTGTCACCGCGCACGTAGGCGAAGTTGTAGCTCAGGCCCGGCACACCGAAGGTGCTGAAGTCCAGGCCGTAGCCGAGCTGCCAGCTGCGTTCGTCTTCGGCGTTGAAGTCGGACCAGTAGGAGTTCGCCAGGTAGATGGTGTTGCCACCGTCGCCGACGCGACCTTGATCTTTCTGGTAGCCGCCGTAGGCGTAGCCCAGGTTGCTGTCGCCGGTGCTGCGTTGGTGCGCGAGGGTGAACGAGTGCGGGCCGGTGATGAAGGTGGCGGCCAGGCTCCAGATCTTGTTGTCGTCGCCGGTGATACCGTTGTCGCGGACGTAGGAATCGTCCAGCTTGGTGCGGTAGCCGTTGAAGTCCAGGGTCAGGGACTGATCCTTGTCGATCGGGAACACGTAGTTGGCGTTCACGTATTGCTTCTTCAGCACGTCTTCGACGTCGGAAGCGTACAGCGCGGCCTTGAATTGTTCGGTGAACTGGTAGCTACCGCCCAATACGTTGATCGACTTCAAGCCACCGCTGTCACGGCCTTCAGCGCTTTTGCGCGATTCGGCGGTGAAGCGACCGGCGTCCAGTTGCAGGCCTTTGATTTCCTTGGAGGTGATCAAAGTACCGGTGTAGCTTTCCGGCAGCAGGCGCGAGTTGTCGTAGTTCAGCACCGGCAGGGCCGGCATCTGGTCGCCGTAGGTCAGGGTGGTGCTGGACAGGCGGAACTTGATCGCCGCGCCGCCCTTGGACAGGTCGTCAGCCGGCTGGCCGCTGTCGCCCTTCTTGAAGAAGTCGATGCCTTGGGCGCCGCTACGGTCTTCGCTGCGCTCCAGGTTCAGCGCGTACAGGCCGAAAGCGTCCACACCCACACCCACGGTGCCTTGGGTGAAGCCGGACGAGAACGTACCGATGGCCGCCTGGCCCCACTCGGATTTGTCCGGGTTGCCGTCTTTGTAATCACGGTTCATGTAGGCATTGCGCAGCAGCACTTTGAGGCTGCTGTCTTCAACAAAACCCTTGGATTCGGCCTGGTCGTTCGCCATGGCCTGTGAAGCGCTCAAAATCCCCAGAGCGATCAGGCTGATTCGCTTGTTCAACATTTTGTTTTTTTCCTTAATACGGTTGATACGCGCTGTGTCGAACGGCCGAAATGGCGCTATCGCGCTCTTATTTCAAAGCGAAAACAAAAAGGCCCGCCCACGATTTCTCGCGGCGGGCCTTTTATTGTTTTTGAGTCGTGGCGGTCGGCCACAGGCGTTGGGCCGAATCGTAGCCGCGCCCTTAACGGTGTGTCAATTTCATGAATCTTCTACAAATAGGCAAAAAACGTCTAAGAATCTGCTTTACGCGGCAGGAATATTCAATCGACGCACCCTTCGAGCCCGCAGGCCACTACGGAACTGGATGAGTCCCGATCCGCAAGCGACTGACCCAGCCACTGTGCAAATGCCTGGGGTTTGTCCAGCCATGGCCCGATATCGACCAGGGTGAATTGGTCATTGTGCTCCAGCACCAGGGTCGGAAAACCCTGACCGCCCACTTTTGCCAGGAAAGCCCGGCTGTTCCTGATATGACCTTCGGTGTCGGCCGCCCTGAAGGCGCTTTCGAACGCTTGAGGGTCCAGCGCCATGCCGTGGGCCAGTTCAAACAGGACCGATTCGTCGGCAATGCGGCGCCCTTCCACGTAGTGAGCACTTTGCAAACGCCCCAATAACTCCAGCCCGCGACCTGCCATTTGCTCGGCAGCCAGCACCGCGGCGATGGGTGGCGCCGAGTCGAACACGGCGGTGTGATCACGCAGCAAACCTTCGAAATAGGCCTCGCCGAACGGCTGCCCGCTGTATTCGGCAATGCGCCGGTCATGAGGGATGACGTAGCTGCGCAGTTGCGGCGAAACCTTTTGCCGATTGGCACCGGTCATCATGCCGCCGCCATGGGCAATCACGGGCAGTACTGTCTGGGCGGCTTGCACCAGCGGTTTTGCGCCGTAGCACCAACCGCACAAGGGGTCGTAGATGTAATGCAGGATCATGGGAAAGCTCCGACAGAAATTGGGAAAAATTCGATGTCGGCAGATTAGTGCCACAGCGGTCCTGGAAAAACGCCGGATTGGCTTTCAGTCTGTTGCTTGAATCGGTCGAATGATTGCGTAAACCCTTTGTATTGATTCAGACACAAATCGAAACAATCAAATGAGACTAATTATCAATAACAACTAACGACGGCAAATGACAAGCATTACTATTCGCGCCTCCTGCACGTTTCAACCTAAAAATCCAACGGATGCGCTCTTCAATGCCTGCCCCTTTTCGCCTTGCGCCCTACAGTCTTGGGCTCTCTGCCTTGTTGTCTGCCGGTTTTTCCTACGCTGCACCGACCACCCTACCTGCCACATCGATCAGCGCCGAAGCTGAAGCCGACGACCCGCGCGTGACCCAAACCAGCACGGCGACCCGGACTGCTACACCGGTGCGCTACGTGCCACAAGCCATCGACTCGATCAAAACCTCGAACGTGATGGATTACGGCAGCAACGATCTGGGCACCGCACTCAGTGGCATCCCCAACGTCAGCAGCGGCGCCGACACTCGCTTCGATAGCTTGCGCATCCGTGGTTTCGACGCCAGCAACGACTTCTATCTCGATGGTATCCGCGACGACAGCCAGTACGTGCGCGACCTGCACAACATCGAACGCATCGACGTTTTAAAAGGCCCCGCCGCCGTGTTGTATGGCCGTGGCAGCCAGGGCGGGATCGTCAACCGAGTGAGCAAGCTGCCCGAGTTCGGTCGCCGCTCGACCATCGAAGCCCAAGGTGGCAGCGAAGACTTACGCAGCCTCTATGCCGACCTCAGCACCGACCCCACTGAGAACATCAGCCTGCGCCTGAACATGGGCAACATGGACGAGAACAGCTTCCGCGATGGCGTGAGCGGCAATCGCCAATTGTTCGCACCCTCCATGAGCTGGCAGCTGACACCCGACCTGAACTGGTTGGTGCAGTACGAATACAGCCGCTACAACCGCACGCCTGATCGTGGCATCCCCGGCGTAAACGGTCGCCCGGCCGACGTGGGACGTGATACCACCTACGGCAGCGAAAACGATTTCATCGACGACAAGGCGCAATCCCTGCGCTCGAAACTCACTTATGAACTGAGCGACAACTGGCAACTGCGCCAGACCCTGGGCGTATTCAAGCTCGACAGCGATTTCGACAATACCTACCTGACCGGCTACGTCCCGGCCACCAACAAGGTCACACGCCAGCACTGGCAGCAGGACCTGAACACCCGCAACGTCTACAACAACGTCGAGCTCGAAGGTGGCTTCGATACCTTCGGCCTGGAGCACCGCCTGCTCACCGGCATCGAAATCGGCAGCCAGCGCCGCGACCCGCTGCTGTACAACGCCGCCACTTCCGGGCCGGGCAGTTCAGCGGTGCCAGCACTGGACCTGTACACCCCCGACCGCAATTTGCGCCATACCGGGCGCATGGTGGTGTCGAGCAACACCCACACCGAGGTCGAGAGCCGCGCGGTGTATGTGCAGGATCAACTGCGCCTGAACGACCAATGGCAATTGCTCGCCGGCCTGCGCTACGACACGTTCGATATCGAGTCGACCAACAAGGTGCGCAATATTTCCGAAGACAGTGACAGCCACAGCACCAGCCCCCGCGTTGGCGTGGTCTGGACACCGCTGCAAAATCACTCCTTCTACGCCTCCTGGAGCAAGACATTCTCGCCGGTCGGCGGTGGCTTGATCGGCATCACCCCGGGTGCGGCCGGCAACAGTAACGACCTGAGCCCCGAGCTGACCAAGCAGAAGGAAATCGGCGTGAAGAGTGATTGGCTCGACGATCGCTTGAGCACCACGCTGGCGATCTATGAGTTGGAACTCTACAACCGCCGCACCAGCGACCCGAACAACCCGAACATTACCCTGCTGTCCGGGCTGCAACGCTCTCGCGGGATCGAGCTGACTGCTGCCGGAAAGATTATCGGCAACTGGTACATGCGCGGTGGCGTGGGTCTGCAGGACGCGACGATCGAGAAGGACAACAACGGCCTGGAAGGCAAGCGCATCAACAACGTGGCCAAGCACAACGCCAGCCTGTTCCTGACCTGGAAACCGGAAATGGGCTGGTACGCCGAAACCGGGCTGACCCTGGTCGGCGACCGCTATGCCGACAACCTCAACACCACCGTGTTGCCGGGCTATGGCCGCTGGGATGCGTTGGCCGGTTTCCGTCAGAAAGATTGGGATGTGCGCGCGGCGCTGAACAATATCACTGACAAGACCTATTACTCCTCGGCGACCAGTGCATTCCAGATCCAGCCGGGGGCACCGCGTAGCCTGGTGGTGACGGGGACCTACAGTTTCTGACCGCAACACAAAAACCTGTGGGAGCGGGCTTGCTCGCGAAGGCGTCGTGTCAGCCGATATCAACTTTGCTGATACACCGCTTTCGCGAGCAAGCCCGCTCCCACAAGGTTTAGCGCGTTGAAAAAAAAAGCGCTGCCATCCCGGCAGCGCTTTTTCTGATCAATCCGTTGTTATTCTTCTTATCCTTCCATCACATCCCACAACGCATCCAGTTCCGCCTCGCTGAACAAGCCAGCAGGGTAACGCTCGATCATCGTCCGGCGCGGATCAGTTTCGCTGATCTGACGCATTCCATTGGACTTGAACCAGTGCGCCAGAATCTGGAGCGATTCGCTATTTACTGCCAGGGGATGCAACGCCTTGTCGCTCACTACGTTCACTTCGGCGTTCATTTCAGCGCTCTCTCCCGGTTTGTGAGCGGCTAACTTATCCAAGGTTTATGACAGAACATCGAAGTCCTCCCCTCCCCGAGTTACAACAGCAGAGATACAAGAGCTGTGCCAAGGTTTCGGAAGTGTGGGCAAGTGGATACAAAAAAGCCCGCAACCCTTGAGGGCTGCGGGCTCTGTGCAAAGCAGCAGGCTGATCGACAGCTTGTGGGATTTTGCAATCAACTCAAGCTGTTACAACCTCACTCACTCCTTGTGTGGCGCGGGTTGCTGCTGGGTAAGGCAGTGAATATTGCCGCCCCCCAGTAACAGTTCGCGACCAGGCACCATCACCACTTCATGCTGTGGGAACAGGTTCTGCAGGATCTCCCTGGCCGGGCCGTCCTGCGGGTCGTCGAAGCACGGCGCGATGATGCCGCCGTTGACGATCAGGAAGTTCACGTAGGAACCGGCCAGACGAACCGTCGGGTTACGTTCCTGAGTGCCATCGACCGGATCGACACCGGCGCACTCTTCTTCAGTCGCAAACAACGGACCCGGAATCGGCATCTTGTGCACCGTGAACGGGCGACCCTTGGCGTCGGTGCTGCTTTGCAGCACTTTCATCGCGGCCTGGCAACGTGGGTAGTTCGGGTCCTGCGGATCATCTGTCCAGGCCAGCAGCACTTCACCCGGGCGCACGTAGCAGCAGAAGTTATCCACATGGCCGTCGGTTTCGTCGTTGAACAAGCCGTCCGGCAGCCAGATGATTTTATCCACAGCCAGGTTCGCACTCAGGACCGCTTCGATTTCCGCGCGGTTCATGTGCGGGTTGCGATTGCGGTTGAGCAGGCATTCTTCGGTGGTGATCAGGGTGCCTTCGCCATCGACGTGAATCGAGCCGCCTTCCAGCACGAAACCTTCGGTGCGGTAGCGCGGGCTGCGCTCGATCTCGAGGATCTTGCCACCGACCTGGGAGTCACGGTTCCACGGCGAATACAGGCCGCCGTCGAAACCGCCCCACGAATTGAAGTCCCAGTTCACGCCACGGACTTCGCCATTGTTGTTGATGACGAAAGTCGGGCCGGTGTCGCGGACCCAGGCGTCGTCGCTGGACATTTCCACCACACGAATATTCGGCACGTCCAGGCGGGCACGGGCGTTTTCGTACTGGCCGGCGGAAACCGCCACGGTCACCGGTTCGAAACGGGCGATGGCCTTGGCCACTGCCACGTGCGCGGCTTGCGCCGGCTTGCCACCCAGGCGCCAGTTGTCCGGGCGCTCGGGCCAGATCATCCAGGTCTGGGTTTGGGGTGCCCATTCGGCCGGCATGTAGAAGCCGTCGGCGCGAGGGGTGCTGTTCAACGTGGTCATGGCTCAGGACTCCGGAGTGGCATTGATACCTGACAGAAATGGAAAGCGCAGTGGTACACGCCGTGGACTGTGTCACTTTATATCCGATAAATATCGGCTTTTAAAGCACCATACATCCAGCAATACAAAAACAATCAATAAAAAGCCGATAACAATCGAATTAACACCACTGTCCCTGTGGGAGCGGGCTTGCTCGCGAAAGCGGCATTCCAGACGCAATATTTGCGTCGGATGTACCGGCCTCTTCGCGAGCAAGCCCGCTCCCACATTGGCCCGCATTTACAGGGGGATGTAGTTACAACCCCTCTGTGAGCACCTTCGACAGCATGTCCACGAAGAAATCCACGCTCTGGCGCGAAGTGACCATCGGTGGCTTGATCTTGAGGATGTTCAGGTAATCGCCGGTCGGCTGCATGAAGATCCCCAGTTCACGCAAGCGATCGCACAGCGCGGTGGTTTCTTCGGTGGCCGGCTCCAGGGTTTCGCGGTTGCGGATCAGTTCGACACCCAGGTAGAAACCGGAACCGTGCACCGCGCCCACTAACGGATGAATATCGATCAACGCTTCGAGGCGCTTCTTGAAGTGCCCGCCAACGACCTGGGCGTTCTCCCAGAGTTTTTCCTCTTCCATTACATCCAGCACGGCCATGCCGACCTGGCAACTGACCGGGCTGCCGCCGGCGGACGAGAAGAAGTAACCCTCGGCCTCCAGCGCCTCGGCGATCTCCCGGCGAGTGATGACCGCGCCCAGTGGCTGGCCGTTGCCCATGCCCTTGGCCATGGTGATGATATCCGGCACCACGCCCTGCTCTTCGAAGCCCCAGAAAAAATCGCCCATGCGCCCGTAGCCGACCTGCACTTCGTCGGCGATGCACACGCCGCCCTGCGCCCGGACCATGCCATAGACCTGCTGCAAGTAGCCCGGTGGCAGCGAGATACCGCCGGCATTGCCGTACACCGGTTCGCAGATGAAACCGGCCAGCTGGCGTTTCTGCCCGGCGATTTTCGCCAGGTTGTGTTCGACGCTGCGTACGTAGTCCGGCGCACTGTCAGGTCCACGGAACTCACCGCGATAGGTGTTCGGCGCTGTTACCGGGTGCACCCAGTCCGGGCGGCTGCTCAAGGCCTTGGGGTTGTCGGCGATCGAGGTCGACACCGAGTCCGCGCCAACCGTCCAGCCGTGATAGGCCTCCAGCACGCTGAGCACGTCGCGCCCGCCGCTGTAGGCCCACGCCAGTCGAATCGCCAGGTCATTGGCCTCGCTGCCGCTGTTGACCAGGAACACGCGGTCCATGCCGTCAGGGGACAACTTCAGCAACCGTTCGGAGAACTCAGCCACGGCTGCGTAGTTGAAGCGCGAGTTGGTGTTGAGCAATGACCACTGGCGACTGGCGACCGCCGCCATGCGTGGATGGCCGTGACCCAACACCGCGACGTTGTTGAGCATGTCGAGGTAGGAACGGCCCTGCATGTCGATCAAATGGTTGCGCCAGCCACGCTCGATGCGCGGCGGGTCGACGTAATAGTGTTTTTGCGTGCGGGCGAAGCTGGCATCGCGCCGGGCCAGCAAGGTCGGTCCATCGAGCTCGGCTTCGGCATCACAGGCCAAGCCCAACATGGCTGCCGGTGATGGGCACAACACTTGCCAGGCCGCTGCGCGCGAAGGTGCACAGAACAACGGCGCATCGATCGACGCGCCACGGCACAACTGCACGAGCAAAGGCCCGCTGACCGAACCCAATACCTGGCCTTTGACCAGTGCCGCGCCGCTGTGCAGCGACGGCGTGACGCCCCAAAGCCGCACACTCAATTGCGGGCCGTCCAGCTGCAACACACCCGCCAACGGGTGATGCACCACCCCGGCAAACGGCGCTTCGACCGCCGTGCCCTGAGGCACGCGCAACTCGACGTGCAACGGGCAAGTGTCCGGTTCAGTGGCGCTGTCCGGGCGGGTGTGGGACAGGCGGTATTGTCCGTAGCGGCTGGCCGCCAGGCCGTGTGCCGCGGCCGCTTCATCCAGCAGGCGCTGATCGACTCCCTCCTGTTCCCAGTTCCCGGCCTCGAAATGCGGGCTGAGCACACCCAGGTCGATCAAGGCGAACTCACGTCCCACCAGGCTCGGCAACAGCGGTGCAAAGCCTTCGCTGCCGATGGTGGGCAGGTTGTGGCCGACGGCCGTGAGGATCGCCGCTTCCATCAACGCCAACGGCACCGACGTGGCCACACGGAAGATTTCCCACTCATGGACCAGGTTATCGCGGCTGTAGGCATTGCCCGGATCGATGCTGACCTGCTGTTCGCCACTGAGTACCAGCACCGCCGCGCGGGCGACGATCAGCGGCCACAGCGCCAGCAACTCCTCGTGTTGCAACGGGTTGACTGCGTGATAGGCCTGGATTGCCGGCAAAATGCAGAACGGATCGCCCTCGCCATGATGCAGCAGCGCGGCGCAGGTCACCGACAGATCGGTAATGCGCCAGGTGCGCACCAGGTCGCCGAAATCGATCACGCCTTGCAACTGCCAATGGCGTTGCGCATCGCGCTGCCAAACCACGTTGTCGTCGGTGATGTCCATGTGAATGGCCTGCACCGGCAGCTTGGCTTCCAGCGGCTGCAAATGTCGTTCGGCTTGTTCGGACGCTTCGACGATCAGTTTGCGCAGGGCTTCATCCTTGATCACCGGCAGCAAGTGCGCGATCAGGGCGTGAGCATGGCGGGCGTCCCACTGCAGGGTTCGCACCAGGCCCGGATGGTCGAAATCAGCCAGGGCCAGGTCCATCTCGCCGCACAGGCGACCGAAGCCGGACACCACCGTCGGGGTGAAATAATCGAGGCTGGTCAGCGGCTGGCCTTCGATGTAGTCGAGCAGGCGAACGTGCACCGCCTGGCCACCCACGTCCAGAGACAGCAGGTCTGCGCCGTTTTTCGCCGAGATAACACGCGGCACTTGGACATCGGGGTGCGCGCCCAGGTGCTTGAGCCCGGCATGTTGTGCCTGGAGCTCCAGTACCGCGTAGTCGCCACGGCAGATTTTCAGGACGAAACGTCCCTGCTCGCTGTCGACGCGGTAGTTGAGGTCTTGCTGGCTGCCGAGAGCCTGCAACCGCCCGCTGAACCCGTAATGCTCTTCCAGCAGCTCTAGCGCCTGCTCCGCAGACACCTGCGGGCTAGGCAAACTGGCGCGATGAATCAACGTGGCGAGCGGCATACAACGACCCCTGAAATTTTATTAGGCGCCTATATCGCCACCGCTTCGGGCGATACGCAACCCCCCGGGGCTCGCATGGCGCCATTTGGTCAAAGCGGGCTTGCTCGCGAAAGCGGTGTATCAGCAACATCGATGTCGGCTGACACACCGCCTTCGCGAGCAAGCCCGCTCCCACAGGTTTTGTTCTGGTACTCGCCTCGATCAGCACTTTGCGCAAGAATGGCGGCCATTAAACGCATGCTTCTGGAGAGCCACCATGAATGTAGTGACCACCGACCTGCCCGGTGTTCTGATCCTCGAACCCAAGGTCTTTGGTGACGAACGTGGTTTCTTCTACGAAAGCTTCAACGCCAGGGCCTTCAAGGAGGCCACCGGACTGGACACTGAATTCGTTCAAGACAACCACTCCCGTTCGCAGAAGGGCGTGCTGCGCGGCCTGCATTACCAGCTGGAAAATACCCAGGGAAAACTGGTCCGCGTCACGGTCGGTGAAGTGCTGGACGTAGCCGTAGACATCCGTCGCAGCTCGCCGCATTTCGGTAAATGGGTCGCCGTGCGCCTGTCCTCCGACAATCATCGTCAGCTCTGGGTGCCGGAAGGTTTCGCCCACGGGTTCGTGGTATTGAGCGAATTTGCCGAGTTCCTGTACAAAACCACCGACTACTACACGCCATCGGCCGAGCGCAGCATTCGCTGGGACGACCCGGACCTGGCCATCGACTGGCAACTGCAAGGCACGCCGCAGCTGTCGGCGAAAGATCAGGCCGGGGTATTTTTCAAGGATGCCGACGTCTTTGCCTGACGCTCGCCCATCAAGATGCCGCTGACCCAAGGCGTGCAAGCCTAGGCATAATGCGCCTGTACCCACAGGCGCCTGATGCTCATGACCCCGACCCTTCCCCCCAGACCCCGTTGGCGCAGCCTGGCCCTGCTGGCACTGTGCCTGGCGCCCTTGCTGTGGCCGCTGGAGCATCTGGCCGAGCGTTACTACCGTAGCGAGTTGGCCAGTCAGAATCGCCAGACCCTCGACCTCTATGTCGCCAACCTGCTGGGTACCCTGCACCGCTATGAAGTGCTGCCGCAGATCCTCGGCGACCTGCCAGCCCTGCGCGCCGTGCTCGGAGCACCGGACGATGGCGTCACCCAGGGCAACGCCAACCGCCTGCTGAAAAACATCGCCACCCAGACCGGCGCCGAAGTCATGTACCTGATGGACGCCACCGGCAAGACCCTGGCCGCCTCCAACTGGGACAAGCACGACAGTTTCGTCGGGCGCAATTTTTCCTTCCGGCCGTATTTCAGCGAAGCCATGGCCGGGCGACTCGGGCGTTTTTTCGGTTTGGGCACTACCTCCGCCAAACGCGGTTACTTCTTCGCCGCCGGCGTACGCGATGGCGAGAAAATCGTCGGCGTGCTGGTGGTCAAGGTCGACCTCGACCACACCGAAAGCCTCTGGGGCAAAACCCCGGAACAACTGCTGCTGACCGACCACAACGGCGTGGTCATTCTCACCTCGCGACCAGAGTGGCGATTCCGCTCGACCCGCCCGTTGAACGAGGAAGAAAGCAAGGCCATCACTGCGATCCAACCCTATCCAACCCGCGATCCAAAACCGCTGAAGCTCAATCCCAATGCCTGGCTGACCCAGACCCAGCAAATCGCCGAAACCGGCTGGGACGTCAGCATCCTCGCCCCGCGCACCTTGATCGACCGCCCGGTGCGCACGGTGGTGGCCATCGGCGGTGCAACGCTGCTGGTGTTGATGCTGCTGCTCGGCCTGATGATGCAGCGCCGTCGCCATTACCTCGAACGCATTGCCTTTGAAGGCAAGGCCCGCCGCGAGCTGGAAGGTCGGGTCGCCGAGCGCACCAGCGATCTCGAGGGCCTGAACCGGCGCCTGAAACAGGAAGTGCTGGAACGCGAACAAGCCCAGCAGGAACTGGTACGCGCCCAGGATGACCTGGTGCAGGCCGGCAAATTGTCGGCACTGGGTACGATGTCGGCGAGCATCAGCCACGAACTCAATCAGCCGCTGGCAGCGATTCGCAGCTACGCGGAAAACGCCGAGGTGCTGCTCGATCACCAGCGCACCGACGATGCCCGCGGCAACCTCAAATTGATCAGCGAACTGACCGGGCGCATGGCCTCGATCATCGCCCACCTGCGCGCCTTCGCCCGACGCGACCGCCACGCCCCGGAAAGCGTCGCCCTGCAACCGGCGCTAGACGATGCCCTGGCCTTGCTGGCCAAGCGCCGACGCAGCATGGACGTCGAGCTGATCCGAGATCTGCCAGCCGCCACCCTGTGGGTCGAGGCCGGGGAAACCCGCCTGCGCCAGGTACTCGGTAATCTACTGGCCAACGCCCTGGATGCCCTGACGGAAAAAGGCCCGCCACGTAAACTCTGGCTAAGTGCCCAATCCACGGCCGATGGCGTCAACCTGTACATTCGCGACAATGGCCCCGGCTTTTGCATGGAAGCCCTTGGGCGCGCCAGCGAGCCGTTCTACACCACCAAGACCCGCACCCAGGGCCTGGGGTTGGGGCTGGCGATTTGCGAAACCCTGATGCGCGCCTTCGGCGGTGAACTGTCGTTCGCCAACCACAAGGAGGGCGGCGCCCTGATTACCCTGAAGCTGCGCCCAGGCGCACCGGGCGTGAGCCTGCAACCGTCCGAGGACCGAAGTGCATGACCATCGACAACCGCATTCAGGTCGTGTTGATCGACGACGATCCCCATCTGCGCCAGGCCCTGAGCCAGACGCTGGATCTGGCCGGCCTGAAAATCCTGCCGCTGGCCGAAGCCAAGGGCCTGGCCGCGCAACTGGAGCGTGACTGGCCGGGTGTGGTGGTTAGCGACATCCGCATGCCCGGCATGGATGGCCTGGAACTGCTGAGCGAACTGCACGCCCAAGACCCCGAGCTGCCGGTGCTGCTTATCACCGGCCACGGTGATGTGCCGCTGGCCGTGCAGGCCATGCGCGCCGGCGCCTATGATTTCTTGGAAAAGCCGTTTGCCAGCGACGCCCTGCTCGACAGCGTGCGTCGCGCGTTAGCCCTGCGCCGACTGGTGCTGGACAACCGCAGCCTGCGACTGGCCTTGAGCGACCGCAATGAACTGAGCACCCGTCTGGTTGGCCACTCACCTTCGATGCTGCGCCTACGCGAGCAGATCGGCGCCCTGGCCGCGACCAAGGCCGATGTGTTGATCCTCGGCGAAACTGGCGCCGGCAAAGAAGTCGTGGCCCGGGCACTGCACGATTTATCGAACCGTCGCAACGGACCGTTCGTGGCGATCAACGCCGGTGCCCTGGCCGAATCGGTGGTCGAGAGCGAGCTGTTCGGCCACGAGCCCGGCGCCTTCACTGGCGCGCAGAAACGCCGTATCGGCAAGTTCGAATTCGCCAACGGCGGCACGCTGTTCCTCGATGAAATCGAAAGCATGAGCCTGGATGTGCAGGTAAAACTGTTGCGCTTGCTGCAAGAACGGGTGGTCGAACGCCTGGGCGGCAACCAGCTGATCCCACTGGACATCCGCATCATCGCCGCGACCAAGGAAGACCTGCGCCAGGCGGCGGATCAAGGGCGTTTCCGTGCCGACTTGTATTACCGCCTGAACGTCGCACCGCTACGGATTCCACCACTGCGCGAACGGGGCGAAGATGCGCTGATGCTGTTCCAGCATTTCGCCGATGAAGCCAGTGCCCGCCACGGTTTGCCGCCCCATGAACTGCAACCGGGGCAACGTGCCTTGCTGCTGCGCCACACCTGGCCCGGCAACGTGCGCGAGCTGCAAAATGCCGCCGAACGTTTTGCCCTCGGGCTGGAACTGGCCCTCGACAACAGCGCGTCGGATGGCAGCGCTGACAACAGGGTCGAAGTCGTCAGCGGCGGTTTGAGCGAGCAAGTGGAGAACTTCGAAAGAACCCTAATCGCCGCCGAACTGGCACGCTCGCACAGCTCCGTGCGCAGCGTTGCCGAAGCCCTTGGCATTCCGCGCAAGACCCTGCACGACAAACTGCGCAAACACGGTCTGAGTTTCACCGACAGTGGCGCCTCGGCCCACCCTGACGACCTCGACTGAGCTAACGTCCAATCATCCACTTCACGCTAGAGGCCCCTGAATGAGCCGCGACAGTCGACAACTGGAATCAGTCCTCCATCACGACATTCCCCTCACCCGGGACATGGGCCTCAAAGTGCTCGACTGGCATGACCAGCAACTGCGCCTGCACTTGCCGCTGGAAGCCAACGTCAACCACAAGAGCACCATGTTCGGCGGCAGCCTGTATTGCGGCGCGGTCCTGGCCGGTTGGGGCTGGCTGCATCTGCGCCTCAAGGAAGAAGGCATTACCGACGGGCACATCGTGATTCAGGAAGGGCAGATCAGCTATCCGCTGCCGGTGACGGGCGATGCCAACGCCATTTGCCAGGCGCCGGATCCGGTGATCTGGAAGAAATTCCTGACCACCTTCCAGCGCTACAGCCGAGCGCGGTTGACCCTGCATACGCGGGTCGTCAATGAAGGCCGTGATGAGGATGCGGTGAGGTTTGTCGGGCAGTATGTGCTGCACCGCTGAATATGAGGGTGTTGTACAACCTGTGGCGAGGGGGCTTGCCCCCGTTGGAGTGCGCAGCACTCCCAAGTCCAGCGTCCGCAGCGTGTCAGACACAATGAGATTGCATGTTTTTGGGGCAGCTTCGCTGCCCAACGGGGGCAAGCCCCCTCGCCACAAAGTTAAGGTGATTTCAGGAGCGGGCCAATTCCAGCAGCTTATCCCGCCACGCCGCCTTCGCCGGCAACGCCAGGAAGAATGCATTCAACAGCGACTCCCGCGCCGGATAGCTGAACGGTTCACCGCTCAACTCCAGCACCGCACCGCCGGCACCTTCCAGCACGCCTTGTGCCGCCGCCGTGTCCCACTGCGAAGTCGGAGCCAGGCGCGGATAGCAATCCGCCGCCCCTTCGGCCAGCAGGCAAAACTTCAGCGAACTGCCGATATTGGCCAGTTGCAGCTCGCCAAGGCTTGCACTCAGCCCCGCCAGCAAACGCTCCTGCTCCGGGCTGGAATGGCGACGGCTGGCGACCACGGTGAACGACTCACCTGGCACCAGCGCATCACGCACCTTGATCGCCACCGGCGTGCCACCTTTATCGCCACGCCAGGCACCGAGGTCGGCGCCTCCGACATAGAAACGACCGTTGGTCGGCATCGACACCACACCGAACACCACTCGACCATTTTCAATCAGGGCGATGTTGACGGTGAACTCTTCGCTGCCGTTGATGAATTCCTTGGTGCCGTCCAGCGGATCGACCAGCCACCAGCGCTGCCATCCGGCCCGCACGCTTTGGGGAATGTTGGCGTCCTCTTCGGACAGCACCGGGATGCTCGGATCGAGCGCCGTCAGCCCGGCCAGAATCAGGTGGTGCGCGGCCAGGTCAGCAGCGGTCACCGGCGAATCATCAGCCTTCGCCGTGACGGCCGTGCCTGTGCGCCAGAACGGCAGGATCGCCTCGCCCGCCTGCAAGGCCAGCTCGATGACCGGCGCCATCAACGGATGCGGGAAATTCATGACTGGAACGCTCCGCGCTGAGTCAACAGGTCTCGGGCCAGGTACAGCGCCGCCAAGGCACGGCCTTCGGTAAATTGCGGGTTTTGCGCCAGCGCCGAGAGTTCACGCAGATTGACCTTGTCCACCCGCATCGGCTCGGGCTCGTCGCCTTCCAGACTCGCTTCGTAGAGGTCGGTGGCCAGCACCACTTGAATCTTCTGGCTCATGTAACCGGGGGACAGCGACAGCTCGGTCAGGTGCTCCAGTTGCCGCGCGCCGAAACCGGCCTCTTCCTTGAGTTCACGCTCGGCGGCCGCCAGCACGTCTTCGCCCGGTTCGATCAAGCCCTTGGGCAGCGACATTTCATATTCATCCGTGCCGCCACAATATTCCTCGACCAGCACCGCATGCTCGGCATCGAGCATCGCCACGATCATCACCGCGCCGTACCCGGCACCCTTGCCGACCAGGCGTTCATAGGTGCGCTCCACGCCATTGGAAAAGCGCAACTTCAGCTCTTCGACGCAGAACAATCGACTGGTGGCGACAATCTCGCGGGCGAGTATCGTGGGTTTCTGGCGCATGCAAAGCTCCTTGGCGTGAACGCGCTACTATAACGCGGCTTCCCCGATTGTTTACGCCAGAAATCTTTCTACTGCCCGAGACGTTGCCATGCCTTCATTACCCTGGTCCGACATCGATACCGTTCTGCTGGACATGGACGGCACGCTGCTGGACCTGCATTTCGACAACCACTTCTGGATGGAGCACCTGCCCCAGCGTTACGCCGAACTGCACGGGGTCAGCCGGGCCATGGCCGAAATGGAATTGCAGCCGTTGTTCGAGCGCAATGCCGGCCAGTTACAGTGGTACTGCCTGGACTTCTGGAGCGCCGAACTGAAGCTGTCGGTGCGCGAACTGAAACTGGAGACCGCGCATCTGATCGCCCTGCGTCCGGATGCCGATACCTTTCTGGCGGCGATCAAGCGGGCCGGCAAGCGCGTGGTGCTGATCACCAACGCCCATCGGGATGCGTTGTCGTTGAAGCTGGAAAAAATCGAACTGGCGCCGTACTTCGAGCGTTTGATCAGTTCCCACGACTACGGCTTCCCCAAGGAAAACCTGCAGTTCTGGGATGCGTTGCAAGCCGATATCGATTTCGACCCGGCGCGCAGCCTGTTCATCGACGACACCTTGCCGATCCTGCGCAGCGCACGGGACTTTGGCGTCGCGCATTTGCTGGCCGTGCGTGAGCCGGACAGTCGCAAGGGGCCGAAGGATACGGCGGAGTTTGCGGCGGTCGGGGATTACCGGGATTTGACTGCAGGGCTCTAGACCGCGGCGCGGTCATTGTGGCGAGGGGGCTTGCCCCCGTTGGGTCGCGTAGCGGCCCCAAATTTTTTACGACTGCTGCGCAGCCGAACGGGGGCAAGCCCCCTCGCCACAGGTTTTGTGTTACTCAGGAATCCGCAACGACTGCCCCGGATAGATCTTGTCCGGGTGCGACAGCATCGGCTTGTTGGCCTCGAAAATCTTGTTGTACTTGTTGGCATCGCCGTACACGCGCTTGGAAATCGCGCTGAGGGTGTCGCCCTTCACGACGGTGACAAACACCGCAGCAGCGACTACCGGCCCGGTCACCGTAATCTGATCATCAACGCTACCAACCCCGGCAATATTGCCCACCGCCAGCAGGATTTTTTCCTTCTCTTCCTGGCTCGCCACTTCACCGGTCACCGTGACCTTGTCGCCATCGACCGTCGCCTGCACATTCGGATTACCCAGGCCGACCTTGCTGATGTGTTCTTTCAACTGCTCACTGGCATTGGCGTTGCCTGGCGTCAGCAGATCCAGCAGTTTTTCGCCTGCCTCTTTCACAAAGCTCAAAAGACTCATGGTGCACTCTCCTTGGGTTTTGGGTTCCAGACGCAAAAGCCTAGACCACGGCCGTCACTTGCGAATCCAACCCGACCAATGACCCCGCTTGCGATAGAATCCGCCCCTTCCCGCGCCCAGGAGCGAAGATGGACATCAAGCAGCTGAAATTCCTCATCGCGCTCGACGAAACCCGCCATTTCGGCCAGGCCGCCGCACGCTGCCACATCACCCAGCCGACCCTGTCCATGCGCCTGCGCAGCCTCGAAGAAGAACTCGACTTGCCGCTGGTCAATCGCGGCCAGCGCTTCGAAGGCTTCACCGCGCCAGGCGAGCGGGTGCTGGCCTGGGCGCGCACGGTACTGGCGGCCTACGACGGCTTGTACGCCGAGGCCGCCGCCTGTCGTGGCAATCTGGTCGGTACGTTGCGCCTGGGCGTGGTGCCGCTGTCGAGCTTCGATCCGCTGCCGCTGCTGCAACGCCTGCATGGGGAGCATCCAAACCTGCGTTTCGAACTCTCGGCACTGAGCTCCGAGCAGATCCTCGAACAACTGGCAAACAATCGCCTGGACCTCGGTGTTTCCTACCTGGAACGCCTGGACACCGACCATTTCGACTCCCTGGCTTTCAGCGAAACCCGCATGGGCCTGCTCTACGATCAACGCTTCTTCACCTTTGGCGAGGCGCCGCTGAGCTGGGAGTCAGTGATCGAACTGCCACTGGGCATGCTCACCAGCGGCATGCACTTTCGCCAATCCATCGACCATAACTTCCACAGCCGTGGCCTGACCCCACAACCCTTGCTGCAGACCGACGCAGTCCATCAACTGTTGCAAGCGGTGCACGGCGGCCTGTGTTGCGCCGTAATGCCGTTGGACGGCGGCCTCGAAGGACTGACCGAACACTTGCGCCTGCAACCGATCGAGAACGCCCAGACCCTTGGCCGCCTGGGGCTGATCATGCGGCGCAGCGCGCCACGCTCGGCCTTGGCGGAGGCCTGTTTCGCGATTTACCAACAATCACTAATGAACTCTTGATCGACGGCATCTATCGGTAGATCAGTAATAGCAATTAGACGCGACCGTTTGCCGCGCCTAGTCTTAAAGCTGATCAAACCGTGGGTGATGCCATGAACACCAAGCGCCCTGCCTGCGCGGCGCCTGCCCTCGAAACGCCCGCGCCCGCCGCCAGCCAGACGTACAGCTATAGCAACCTTGAATACCTGGAATCGGACAGCACCGCGCTGGCCGAGGAAGTCGCGCTGGCGATTGCCTATAACGGCATCAGCCAGGCGGTCATGCTGGTGACGCCGACGGACCTGGAAGACTTCATTGTCGGTTTCAGCCTGGGCAGCGGCATCATCGAGGACGCCACGGACATTTATGACCTGCAACTGAGTGGCTCAGGGTCGGCGCAGTACGCGCAAGTGACCATCGCCAACCGCGCCTTCTGGAACCTCAAGCAGCAACGTCGGCAAATGGCCGGTACCAGTGGTTGCGGGTTGTGCGGCGTGGAAGCGGTCGAGCAGGCACTGCCGGACCTCAAGGTGTTGCCCGGCGCACCTTTGCCGCCCGCCGCCTGGCTCGAAGGCCTGCGCCAGCGCATCGGCGCGTTCCAGCCGCTGGGGCAGCACAGCGGCGCGGTGCACGCGGCAGTGTTCATGAACGACCAGGGCGAGTTACTGCTGGGCCGCGAAGACATCGGCCGGCATAACGCCCTCGACAAGCTGATCGGTGGCCTTGTGCGCCAAAACATCCCGACTGCGGGTGGCCTGGTGATTGTCACCAGCCGCTGCAGCCTTGAATTGATCCAGAAAGTCCTGCGCGCCGGCATCCAGACCCTGGTCAGCCTGTCGTCCCCCACGGGCCTTGCCGTGCAATGGGCCCGTCGCCACAACCTCAACCTCATCCATCTGCCACAGAAGAATGCGCCGCGGGTCTACAGCCCAACGTTGGAGAAACAAGCGTGAGTCAACACCGTCAAGCCGACCAGACACCTGTCCCTCGCTACAAGCCTTACAAAGGTCCGGCCGGTGGCTGGGGCGCACTGATCAGCGTCGCCCAGGCCTGGTTGACCAGCGACAACGCGCTGAAGAACCTGCGCATCATGCTCAAGACCAACCAGAACGGAGGCTTCGATTGCCCGGGTTGCGCCTGGGGCGACTCTCCGGAAAAGGGCATGGTGATGTTCTGCGAGAACGGCGCCAAGGCGGTGAACTGGGAAGCGACCAAACGCCGTGTCGATGCAAAGTTCTTCGCCAAACACAGCGTCACCGCGCTGCTGGAGCAGAGCGACTACTGGCTCGAGTATCAGGGTCGGTTGACCGAGCCGATGAGCTATGACGCCGAAACCGACCGCTACAAACCGATCAGTTGGGACGATGCCTTCGCGCTGATCGCCAAGCATCTGAACGGCTTGTCGAGCCCGGATCAGGCCGAGTTCTACACCTCGGGCCGCGCCAGTAACGAAGCGGCGTACCTCTATCAGCTGTTCGTGCGCGCCTATGGCACCAACAACTTCCCCGATTGCTCGAACATGTGCCACGAGGCCAGCGGTGTCGCGCTGTCGCAAAGCGTTGGTGTCGGCAAAGGCACCGTGACCTTCGACGACTTCGAACACGCCGATGCGATTTTCGTCTGGGGCCAGAACCCCGGCACCAACCACCCGCGCATGCTCGAGCCATTGCGTGAAGCGGTGAAACGCGGCGCGCAAGTGGTGTGCATCAACCCGCTCAAGGAGCGCGGCCTGGAGCGCTTCCAGCATCCACAGCACCCGATCGAAATGCTCATGAACGGCTCCGAGCCGACCAACACCGCATTCTTCCGCCCGGCCCTGGGCGGTGACATGGCGATCATGCGCGGCATGGCGAAATTTCTCCTGCTGTGGGAACGCGACGCACAGAAAACCGGGGCGCCGGCGGTGTTCGACCATGACTTCCTCAATGAGCACAGCGCCAATGTGCTGGAGTACCTGGCGACCATCGATGAAACGCCGTGGGAGCAGATCGTCGAGCAGTCCGGCCTGACCCTGGTGGAAATCGAGCAAGCGGCGCGCATGTACGTCAAGGGCAAGAACGTCATCATGTGCTGGGCCATGGGCATCACCCAGCATCGCCATTCGGTGGCGACCATCCAGGAAATCGCCAACCTGATGCTGCTGCGTGGCAACGTCGGCCGGCCCGGTGCCGGCCTGTGCCCCGTGCGCGGTCACAGCAACGTGCAGGGCGACCGGACCATGGGCATCAACGAACGTCCGCCGGTGGCGTTCCTCGACGCCCTGGAGCGCCGCTTCCAGTTCAAGGTGCCACGTCACAACGGGCACAACGTGGTCGAGGCCATTCATGCGATGGCGGAAGGCCGGGCGAAAGTTTTCATCGGCCTGGGCGGCAACTTCGCCCAAGCCACGCCGGACAGCCCACGCACCTTCCAGGCTTTGCAAAACTGCGACCTGACCGTGCAGATCAGCACCAAGCTCAACCGCAGCCATTTGACCCATGGCAAGGACGCGCTGATCCTGCCGTGCCTGGGCCGCACCGACATCGATATCCAGACCGAAGGCCCGCAAGCGGTGACCGTCGAAGATTCGTTCAGCATGGTCCACGCCTCCAACGGCCAGTTGCAGGCGTTGTCGAACCAGATGCGTTCGGAACCGGCGATCCTGGCCGGTATCGCCGCCGCGACGCTGGGCAGCCACCCGGTGGACTGGAACTGGCTGGTGGCCGATTACAGCCGCATCCGCGACCTGATCGCCGACACCATTCCCGGCTTCAAGGACTTCAACGAACAGATCAAGAACCCTGGCGGTTTCTACCTCGGCAACAGCGCCGGTGCGCGCAAGTGGAGCACCGCCTCGGGCCGGGCCAATTTCCGTCCAAACGCGCTGCCCAAAGACCTGGTGCACGAACGCACCCGCGCCACCGGTGTGCTGCCGGACCTGATCATGCAATCAATGCGTTCCCACGATCAGTACAACACCACGATCTATGGCCTGAATGACCGCTATCGCGGAGTGAAGGGTCAACGCGACGTGTTGTTCGTCAACGAGGCCGACATCATTCGCCTGGGTTTCAAGCCGGGGCAGAAGGCGGACATCGTTTCGCTCTGGGACGATGGCGTCGAACGTCGGGTAAAAGGCTTCACGCTGCTGGCGTTTGATATCCCGGCCGGGCAAGCGGCCGCGTACTACCCGGAAGTGAACCCGTTGGTGCCGCTGGAAAGCGTTGGGGATGGCAGCCATACACCGACATCGAAGTTCGTGGCGATCCGCCTGGAAGCGGCGAGTGAGACTGGCTTGATCATGGCCAGGTCGGCGTAAACTCTCAGCGTCTGAACTGGCCTCTTCGCGAGTAAGCCCGCTCCCACATCGGAATGCGTTCCCCTGTGGGAGCGGGCTTGCTCGCGAATACGGTAGATCAAACAACAAACATTCCAGATTCAGTACTTTTCTTTCGCCCACAAAAAAGGCCGTTTCCTCACGAAAACGGCCTTTGCGAATAAGTAAAAGACCGGCAAAAAAACGTTAAGTTCCGCCCAAAAAACAGTAACTTGCAATATTGTATACAGGTCGTGTTATTCGTCGGATTTCGATTGTCACGCCTATTCCAGAGCCTCAGGATCGCGCCGTCATCCCCTTGAGGTTCCCCCATGAAGTTCTCCTCGATTCTCTTGTTGTCCCTTGGCCTGGTCAGCGGTATTGCGTCTGCTGGCGGCACTACCGAAGCCGGTGTAGGCGGCGCATTGGGCGGGGTTCTAGGCTCGGTCGTCGGTCAGTCGTTAGGCGGCAGTACAGGTTCCACCATCGGCGCAGCCCTGGGTGGCGCGGGTGGTAGCGCCGTCGGCGCAAACAAGCATAGCCGTGGCGAAGCAGCCCTTGGTGGTGCGTTGGGTGCAGCGGGCGGTAACGTGGTCGGCCGCAACATGGGCGGCACCACCGGCAGCCTGATCGGCGCTGCAGCAGGCGGCGGCGCCGGTGGCGCGCTGGGTAACTACATGGGCAAAGAGTACGATGATGAAGACGGCGATCGCCGTTCGTATCGCGGCCATGACGATCGTCGCTACTACCGCGACGACCACCGTCACCGCGGCCATGCCTATGGCCATCGCAAGCACCACAAGTACTACCGCGACTAAGGCCTCGAGCGCCTCGCTGGCAGGTACAACAAAAATCGCAGCCCTTGGGCTGCGATTTTTTTTCTTACTGAGCCACTAGACGCTCCAGCGCCCCGCGCAACCCTGCCGGAATCGCCACGGGCCGATTCGATGCGCGATCGACAAACACATGCACAAAGCGCCCTGCCGCGCAGGCTTCGTCTTCCCCTTGCTTGAACACGGCCAGTTCGTATTGCACCGAGCTGTTGCCCAGCTTGCCTACCCGCAGACCGATCTCGATACGGTCCGGGAAAGCAATGGAGGCAAAGTAATCACAGGCCGAGCTCACCACGAATCCCACTACCTCACCGTCATGGATATCCAGGCCACCGACTTCGATCAGGTAAGTGTTCACTGCCGTATCGAAGAAGCTGTAGTAAGTGACGTTGTTGATGTGACCGTAGACGTCGTTGTCGTGCCAGCGGGTGGTGATGGGCTGGAAGTGGGGGTAGTCGGTGCGCTGGGGCATTGGCGTTGATTCCTGAGTGGGTTCGCCAAGTCTACGGCGAAAACCGCGTTATCGTTCTTCGCGAGCAAGCCCGCTCCCACATTTGGATGGGGTTTAACCCGGTCAGGTGTGGGAGCGGGCTTGCTCGCGAAGGCGCCCTCACAGGCGCCGCATCGATCACTTGTCAGCAAAGCCCTTGCCGGCCGCCGCCAGTTCACCGATCAACCGCGCCGGTTTCCAGTGATCGCCCTGACGCGTCTCAAGTTCCATCAAGCGCCGGTGAATGTCCGCCAACCCTTGCTGATCCGCCC
Organism: Pseudomonas sp. P5_109; assembly: GCF_034009455.1. Taxonomy (NCBI): domain Bacteria; kingdom Pseudomonadati; phylum Pseudomonadota; class Gammaproteobacteria; order Pseudomonadales; family Pseudomonadaceae; genus Pseudomonas; species Pseudomonas sp. P5_109. Next base: position 254,786 of record NZ_CP125380.1, on the reverse strand, counting down.
AGGCCATCGGGCCGCCCTTGTCCGCCGGGAAACCATAGCCGTTGAGGTAAACCAGATCGATGTCATGAGCTGACCCGGCGATGCCTTCCTGAAGGATCTTCGCGCCCTCGTTGACCAATGCCAGCAAGCAGCGCTCGAGAATTTCTTCCGGCCCAAGCTCGCGGCGCTGAAACCCCAACCCTTCGCTGACTTCCAGCACCAGCGCATCTACCTGAGGATCGTGTTCGGCCTGACGGCTGCCCGGTTCATAGTGGTAAAAGCCGTTGCCACTCTTCTGGCCAAAGCGCTCCATCTCGCAAAGTCGATTGTCCACCTGAACCTCTGGCGCGTCCTGCCCGACACCGGACAGCTGCCGGGCGCGCCACTGCAGGTCGACGCCCACCACGTCGAACATGCGAAACGGCCCCATGGCAAAACCGAACCCTTGCAGTGCCGCGTCAACCTGGTAGGGATACGCGCCTTCGAGCAGCATTTTTCGCGCTTCGAGCACATAGGTATTGAGCATGCGGTTGCCGATGAAACCATCGCAATTGCCCGCGACCACACTGACCTTGCCCATGCGCTGGCCGAGCGCCAGTGCCGCGTCGAGAACGGCCGGAGCCGTCTGCGCACCACGGACGACTTCCAGCAGCTTCATGATGTGCGCCGGACTGAAGAAGTGCAGGCCCAGGACCTGCTGCGGGCGCCGCGTCACCGCAGCAATGGCGTCGATGTCCAGCGCCGAGGTATTGCTGGCCAGAATCGCTTCAGGTTTGAGCAGGCCATCGAGCTCGCGGAAAATTCTCTGCTTGAGCTCAAGGTTTTCGTACACCGCTTCAATGACCAGGTCGACATCGCGGATGGCCACATAACCATCTGCCGCCGTTACGCGCGCGATACGGGCATCGGCTTCACTCTGTTCAATGCGACCCTGGCGCACGTTATGCGCGTAGGTATCGGCGACGGTAGCCAGTGCCTGTTCAAGCATCTGCGGATTGTTATCAACCCACTGCACGGCCACTCCGGCGTTGGCCAGGCACATGACAATGCCACGGCCCATGGTGCCCGCGCCGATGACGGCGGCGCGCTGAATATTCGACGGTGTCTGGCTCATGTTTTGTTCTCTTGTTGGCGATCCGAAGACACCACCACCATAGTCAGCCACCGGGCTTTTTTGAAATTTATTCCTGTGATGAGCAACATTCAGCGGATGGATGTAGCCCCTTTGAGTACACCGCCCCCCCTGTGGGAGCGGGCTTGCTCGCGAAGGCAATCAACCATTCAACAGTGATGGTGCCTGACCCACCGCCTTCGCGAGCAAGCCCGCTCCCACATTGACCGTGTTTCAACCGGGCAGATGTTGTTCAGCCCACTCCCGCACCGAGGCATATGGATAATCTTCCAGCGCGGCAAACCCGGAAATCGAGCGTGCCTTGAGTTTTGTGAACAACGGCACGCTGATCCCGCACAGGAACCGTGTCACGCGTTCAGCCGAGGGCACGTTGCCCGTGTGCTGCTCGTGCCTGTGGATAAAATCACCACCCAGCGCCTGGAAATTCTTATCCACAAGCGCCGGCAACTCCGGTGGTGCCGGTAGCCGCGCCACCTGTCCGTGACACACCGAACAATGTCCACATTGCTGCGGGGCATCGTGATCGCCGAAGTACTCGGCGAGGCGATAACCCAGGCATCGGTCGGTGGCGAACAGATCCAGCATCGCGTGAATCCGCGCGATCTCGGTGTGCTCATGCCGAGTGAAATAACCGTGCAGCTCCTCGCTCACCGCGACGCTGTCGAAACCGCTTTGCAGCACGCTGTAGACCTCGGTCATCTGCTTGCTTTCGAGCTCCACCCAGCCCTTCTCCTGAAAATAATCCAGCGCCTTGACCACCCGACTGCGCTCGGCCTGATGCTGCTCGTACAGCGCCTCGAAATTCACCGTTGCCCAGGTCCTGGCGCGGCTGGAGGTCTGGATAATGGCGGCGACGAAATCCTTGCGCTCGCCCTCGAAGTGGGCCAGCAGCGCCTCTGGTTCCTGCACATACTTGAAACGGTATTCGGCGTAGTAGGCGTAGCGCGGGGCGATCAACCCGCGCAATTCGAGTTGCACCAGCAAGGTCTTGAGCGGTAATTGACGAATGTTGCTTTGATCCGCCAATGGCCCCAGCAGAAACTCCCACTGCCCTTCGGGTGCCGCGGCCTGCATCTCGTCAAGTACGCAACGGATGCCATCCAGCTCCGGCGTGTCGCCGTAGACGAAATTCTCCAACACATTGAGGCTGTCGCGGTTCGCCAGCACCAGGCAGTCCGACGGCTGCCCGTCACGCCCGGCGCGGCCGATTTCCTGGCTGTAGTTTTCGATGGATTTGGGCAGGTCGAAGTGCACCACATTGCGGATGTCGCTTTTGTCGATGCCCATGCCGAAAGCGATGGTGGCGACGATGCAATTGGACTGCCCGCCCATGAAGCGACGCTGGATCGCTTCCCGTTGCTCATGGGGCAAACCCGCGTGATAGGCCTCGGCCTGAATGCCGTTGCGGTTCAGGTGTTCGGCGATGTGCTCTGCGGTTTTCTGCAGGGTGACATAAACGATGCTCGGCTGGTCTGGACGCTGGCTCATCCATTCGACCAGGCGCCTGCGTTTGTCCGCTCCGCGAACGGGCTCCACCAGCAGATTCAGGTTCGGTCGATAGAAACCGGTGGTCACTACATCCTCGGCGGCGATGGCGAACTTCGCCTGCATGTCGGCGATGACCTTGGGCGTCGCCGTTGCGGTCAGCAGCAACACCTGCGGGATGTTGAACTGGCGTTGATAGTCGGGAAGCTTGAGGTAGTCCGGGCGAAAGTTGTGCCCCCATTCGGAAATGCAGTGCGCCTCGTCCACCACCAGCAGCGAGATCGGTACTTGCTGCAAGAAATGGCGAAACCGCTCGTTCTTCAGGCGCTCCACCGAGATCATCAGAATCTTCAACTCGCCGGACCTGGCACGGGCCATGACATCGCTGGCGTCATCGCGGCTCTGCGCCGAATCGATGCTGCCCGCCGAGATGCCGTGGCGTTGCAGGAACGCCAGTTGATCCTGCATCAACGCCAGCAAGGGTGAGACCACCAGCGTCAGGTGCGGCAGCAACAGCGCCGGCAATTGGTAGCAAAGGGATTTGCCGGATCCGGTGGGAAAAATCGCCGCCGCCGAGCGCCCGGCCAGCACAGCGCTGATGGCCGCCTCCTGACCGGGTCGAAACTGTGGATAACCGAAAACCTGTTCCAGGGTGTTGTGCATAAGCTGTCACTCCGTTGACCGCTGCGGAGTCAAAAGCCTAGCCGGCAATCACAGCGAATCGAGAAAAGGTCGGGGGCAAAAACGATACTGGATGATACAGCGAATGGCGGGACGGCAATCCACGGCTTCAGAGATGATGGGACTGTCAGATCGCCTTCGCGGGCAAGCCCGCTCCCACACGGATCTATGCCGTCCACAGACTTGAGTACGACTCAGATCTGTGGGGGCGGGCTTGCCCGCGAAGAGCAAGTACACCCACCACAAAACTCGAAACACCCGACATTGTCCGAGCCCCCCTCTGCCGAGACTTGGCGAGAAGCGACTGAAAACGCTGTAGGCATTTTTACCTCTCGCCCTTTCACGTTGAAAACCCACTTCCAACGTGTAGTCCCCTTCCTCAAAATATGACAAAACCCTTACAACGCGTGTCGATCTCAGCCGTCTTGTTCCGCAACGCCATACCCTCCTATAGTTTCCAGCGCGGCTGAAAACAGTGTCTCGGCCTGCCGGGAACACTTGCCGATTTCGCACAGGACTCAATCAATGAAAAAACCCGACTCACTGACAAACCGCTACCACCCACTCAAGACCCGCTACAGCGAAACCCCGGTGCTGGTCATTGATACCGAGGCCGACCCCTACGAGATCCTCGACGCCGCCCGACAACGCATCCGCGCCGCCAGCGACCTGCTCGAAACCCTTTATTGCACATGCTTCAAACAGGCCGAAGCGAGCGACATCCCCAAGATTATCAGCGCCCTGTACCTGCTGACCCAGGACGGCAACGACATGCTCGACATCGCCCGGCAGCGCTTGCCGAAACTCACCCTCTGAAGCCGCACCCATTCCCCCTGTAGGAGCTGGCTTGCCAGCGATGAACGATTATGCGGTGCACTGTGGATAACTCCGTCAGCAACGCCCTATAAAAGCTTCGGCACGGTCCTACAAAAGAAGCCAACTTGTCGGCTATCGATCACCAGTAACTCACTCCTATAGTCCGCAGTGTCGCTGCCAAATCAGCGACTCGGGCTTGGTCACTCGAATTAGATCTACGTACGCACCCGTTGTATGCTGCCGACGCTTTTTTGTGTCTGCACGCTATATGGCGGCTGTGTTTGGGATGCCTTCGGGCATGCCGGTTCTGTGCGTAGATCTCACCGGTTGACCAACCCGAACACAGTCGCCTCCCATCGATTGGTCACGATGATGGCGGTCCTTTCTGGCACATCCGAGATTGCACATCATGAACAAATGGAACCCGTTCACCAACGAACGCTATCTACCACTCCACACCAACCTCACCGATTCTCCGCCCCTGATCATCGACACAGAAGCCAACCCCCAAGACATCCTCGAAGCCGCCCTCCAGCGCATCCGGGCTTCCAGCGAATTGCTGCAAACCCTGCACTGCCAATGCTTCAAACACGGCGACCTCGAAGACATCCCGCACATCACCCACGCCCTCTACCTGCTGACCCAGGACGGCTGCGACCTGCTCAAAGTCGCCCAGCAACGCATGTTGAACTGGAAAGCCCCAGCCTGACGCCTGGCGTCGATAGACAAGCCGCACTCTCCGTGGGTGCAGGCTTGGTGGCATCCATGGGGGCGACCTTTACTTGGGTCAGTTAAAAGAAAAGGGAAACAAAGCATAACTGTGGCGAGGGAGCTTGCTCCCGCTGGGTTGCGAAGCGACCCTGAAAACAAGGACTGCTGCGCAGTCCAACGGGAGCAAGCTCCCTCGCCACAGGTTCAGTGCTCTGCCACTCCCCCCAAGTCTTTCCTCCAAACCCGACGACCTCTAAGATTCGGCTAAGCCCAACCGGACACCCCGCAATGAACCTCGCCCCCAACCTCCCCGACGACCACTTGATGCAGCAACTCATGCAACTGTTGCATGAAGAACTCGGCTTCCCCGAACGTAAAACCATCAACCTCGGCACCTCGATCAACTTCGACCTGGGCTGCAACGGTGCAGACGCCCGGCATTTGATCGAAACCCTGGAAGACCACTTCGCCATCGACTTCGTGGATTTCGACAGTTATCGCTATTTCCAGCCCGACGGTTTTGACGTGAATCTAAAGCGCAAGGCCAAGGGGCGCGGTGAGAAGATGCCTTTGACCATCGGCATGCTCTACCGGGCTATCAAGGCCCAACGCTGGGACACGGATGAACTCGAAGGCCTGTAACGGCCCGACGCATTCTGACTTGTCCGCGAAAAACTGAATCTCGCGCACAAAAAAGCCGCCCCAAGGGGCGGCTTCTTCGTTAGCTCAATCCAGCACTTACAACTTAGGACCAGCAGCCTTGATCGCGTCGCTCACTTCGAACTTCTTGAAGTTCTCGATGAACAGGCCGGCCAGTGCTTTGGCGGCTTCGTCGTAAGCGGCTTTGTCAGCCCAGGTGTTGCGTGGGTTCAGCAGGCCAGTCTCAACGCCCGGTACGGCCAGTGGCACGTCGAGGTTGATGGTGTCCAGGTGCTCGGTCTCGGTACCGATCAGCGCGCCGCTCTGGATCGCTGCGATCACTGCGCGGGTGGTCGGGATGTTGAAGCGCTTGCCGACGCCGTAGCCACCGCCGGTCCAGCCGGTGTTGACCAGGTAGACCTTGGAGCCGAAGCCGCGGATGCGCTTGATCAGCAGTTCAGCGTATTCGCCGGCCGGACGCGGGAAGAACGGTGCGCCGAAGCAGGTAGAGAAGGTCGACTTGATGCCGCTGCCCGAACCCATTTCAGTCGAGCCAACCAAAGCGGTGTAGCCGGACAGGAAGTGGTAGGCCGCTTGCTCTTCGTTGAGGATCGACACTGGCGGCAGAACGCCGGTCAGGTCGCAGGTCAGGAAGATCACAGCGTTCGGCTCGCCACCCAGGTTCTTCTCGGAACGCTTGGCAACGTGCTCCAGCGGGTAGGCGGCGCGGCTGTTCTGGGTCAGGCTGACATCGGCGTAGTCGGCGTGCTTGGCGTCGTCGATTACAACGTTTTCCAATACCGCGCCGTGCTTGATGGCTTTCCAGATAACTGGCTCGTTCTTCTCGGACAGGTCGATGCACTTGGCATAGCAACCGCCTTCGATGTTGAACACCACGCCTTCGCCCCAGCCGTGTTCGTCGTCACCGATCAGGTAACGGCTTTCATCGGCGGACAGGGTGGTCTTGCCAGTGCCGGACAGACCGAAGAACAGGGTCACGTCGCCCTCTTCGCCGATGTTGGCAGCGCAGTGCATTGGCAGCACGTCAGCGGCCGGCAGCAGGAAGTTCTGCACCGAGAACATGGCTTTCTTCATCTCACCGGCGTAACGCATGCCGGCGATCAGCACTTTCTTCTGTGCGAAGTTGAGGATCACGCAACCATCGGAGTTGGTGCCGTCACGCTCTGGCACGCACTCGAAGTTGGCAACGTTGAGCACTTGCCACTCATCACGGCCAGCCGGGTTGTACTGGGCCGGGTTGATGAACAGGCAACGACCGAACAGGTTCTGCCAAGCGGTCTGGGTGGTCATCTTCACGGCCAGGTAGTGCTCGGAAGCCGCACCTACATGCACGTGGGAAACGAAATGCTCTTGCGCGTTGTTGAATGCCTCAACGCGAGCCCACAGGGCGTCGAACTTGTCGGCCGGGAACTTGCGGTTGATCGGGCCCCAGGCGATGGCGCCCGTGGTGCTCGGCTCATCAACGATGAAACGATCGACTGGCGAACGGCCGGTACGGTGACCGGTACGAACAACCAGTGCGCCGGTATCGGCAAGCTCGCCTTCACCGCGGTTGAGGGCTTCTTTAACCAGATCATCAACACTCAGATCGGTGTACACGGCGTTATTGGCTTGCGTCATGAGGTTCCCCGTCGGCCAGTGGCCGAGTGCTCCAAACGTTTTTGTAGTAGAAAGTCGTGCACTACTACCGCGAAAAAAGTGGGCCGGATTATGCCAGAAAAGCCCAAAAAGAGTAGGCCCCTCCTGTCGTAACGGCGTTAATCCGGCGCAACGCAGTGAATTTACCTGCGCTGAACCGTTTTAGTGACGGGTATCTGACGGCGTCTCGATGCCCGCACCAACGAACAATTGAGTGACATCGGCCGCGTCGAACAGATAGCGCTGGTTGCAGAACTGACAATCGACTTCGATGTTTCCACCGTGTTCGACCACCAATTGTTGCGCATCTTCCATCCCCAGACTGACCAGCGCATTGGCCGAACGTTCGCGCGAGCAGCTGCAACGGAAGCGCAACTTCTGCACATCGAACAGACGAACCTGCTCGTCGTGGTACAGGCGATGCAGCACGGTTTCGTTGTCCAGGCTCAACAGCTCATCGGCGGTCAGCGTATTGCCCAGCGTGGTGATGTGCTGCCAGCTGGCGGCACGCTCGTCATCGTCTTTCAAGCGGTCGGCAGGCAGTTGTTGCAGCAACAGGCCACGGGCACGACGGCCGTCGGCGCAGAGCTTGATGCGGGTGCCAATCTGCTGGGACATGACGAAGTAGTTGGTGAAGCAGTCGGACAATGTTTCGCCATCCAGATCGACGACGCCCTGATAGCGCTGGCCCTGTTTCGGGTCGACAGTCAATGTCAGCGAACCATCCGGCATCAAGTCCGCCAGGGTAGCATCGGGGGCAATCCGGTCCGCGTCATAACGGGCCAGGCCGCGGATGTCGCGCTCGCTGGAGCATTCGATCATCAGCAGCGGGATCGGGCCTTCGGAGCGGGCCTGCAGGATCAGCAAGCCGTCGAACTTCAATGTGCCGACCAGCAACGATGCGGCCGCCATCAGCTCGCCGAGCAGTTGCGCGACCGGCTGCGGGTAGGCGTGTTTGGCCAGGACTTCGGCGTAGCTGAGCTCCAGCGAGACCAGTTCGCCACGGGTGTCGCTGTCATCGAAGATGAAGCGTTGGGTGAAGTCGTTATCCGCATGATCGGTCATAGGTCTGGGTATCTAAGTAGTGAAAATGGTTACAGGAAACAAAAAATTTGCCTTGCGCCACCCCGCGGGTGCGCAATGTTCAGCCATAAAAGGCATTTTATGAACAATCCGGGCCTGATCCAAGCAAGGTGGAACAAGCGCTGACGGAGTCCGGGTCGTTTCCCGCTCTGCACTGCTGGCAATGTGGTTATGGCCTACAGGTCAAAGACTGTGTGTGATTTTCGACGAGCGGCGGTTTGATCAACTTGATGCGGCCCGGGCGATCCACGCGATATGGGTGCGCGCCCCAGCAATTGCAAGTGTTCAGCTGAAGATGCGGTGGGGCCTGGCGAGTGCTGCGCACTCGTTCGCGGGCAAGCCACGCTCCCACAGGATAAGTACAACCCCTTGTGGGAGCGGGCTTGCCCGCGAAGACGGCCTACCAATCACTCGAGCAATATCTGCCTTACTCGTCATTGCTGCTGCCACGAAACTTGAACAAATCCCGCCGCTGCTTCTTGCTCGGCTTGCCGTCGGTGCTCACGCCCAGGGCCCCGGCCTTTCTTTGCGCCGCGGCCTCTTCGCGCTTGGCAATGCTGGCCTGGGTCTCGGCATACAAGGTCTGCGCTTCCGGCGCGCCACGACGTACAATCGACAACGCCTGAACCACCACCGTGCGCTCTTCGAAACCGGTGCGGATCACAAACTCATCGCCGACGCGTGGCTCTTTGCCCGGCTTGCAGCGTTCGCCCCGGCAATGCACCTTGCCGCTTTCAATCGCCGCCTTGGCCAAGGCGCGGGTTTTGTAAAATCGCGCAGCCCACAACCATTTATCGAGGCGGACTTTGTCGTCCTCTTCGTTTTTTTGTGCCATGGAATTTCCTCATTCTGAAATATTGGTGAACTGTACTACCGTTTCTGTCGTACCAAGAATTTCCCCGGCTCGGACTACAATGCTGACATTCCATAACCTCCTGGCGGGGCTGGAAATCCGGGCCGTAGATATCTGTCGCCTTTTAATCATTATTCTGCGTGAATACCGCGAATCCGGCCGCGTGCGGCCCGAGCGGTTTCTACCGGTTGAGCACTTTTGAAGACATTTGACCATTTGACCGTTGTCGGTCTGCGCGAGTGGATAGCGCTCCCGGATCTGGGAGTCGCGGGCCTTCGGGCAAAAATCGACACCGGTGCCAGCACCTCAAGCCTCCACGCTACTGAAATCGAGCCGTTCGAGCGCGATGGTGAGCAGTGGGTGCGCTTTACCGCCCACCTGGGTTCCGTCGTCCAACTGCGCCACCGACGCTGCGAAGCACCGCTGGTGACGATGAAAACCATTAAAAGCTCTAACGGTCACGCGCAGGTGCGATATGTGATCAGCACCACCCTGGCCCTTGGTGATCGGGTCTGGCGGGTCGAGTTCACACTCGCCTGCCGCAAATCCATGCGCTATCGCCTGCTGCTCGGTTCCAAAGCCCTGATCGACGGCCAGTTGGTGGTCAATCCGGGCATCAAGTATGTACAAGACAAGCCGGTGTTCCCGGTATCTACCTCCTCCACAGGTGTTGCATGAAGATCGCTGTGCTGTCGCGGAATCCGCGTCTGTATTCCACCCGTCGTCTGGTCGAAGCCGGTACCGAACGTGGTCATGAAATGGTGGTGGTCGATACCCTGCGCGCCTACATGAACATCGCCAGTCACAAGCCGCAGATCCACTACCGCGGCAAGCCACTGGAAGGTTTCGATGCGGTGATTCCACGGATCGGCGCGTCCGTGACGTTCTATGGCTGCGCGGTCCTGCGCCAGTTCGAAATGATGGGGGTGTTCCCGCTCAACGAATCGGTGGCCATTGCCCGTTCGCGAGACAAGCTGCGCTCGCTGCAATTGCTGTCCCGTCGGGGGATCGGTTTGCCGGTGACCGGGTTTGCCCACTCCCCCGATGATATTCCCGACCTGATCGAAATGGTCAACGGCGCGCCGTTGGTGATCAAGGTGCTGGAAGGCACCCAGGGCATCGGCGTGGTGCTGTGCGAAACCGCGACGGCGGCAGAGTCGGTGATCGAGGCGTTCATGGGCCTCAAGCAGAACATCATGGTTCAGGAGTACATCAAGGAAGCCGGTGGTGCGGACATTCGCTGCTTCGTCGTCGGTGACAAGGTGATTGCAGCCATGAAGCGCCAGGCCAAACCCGGTGAGTTTCGTTCCAACCTGCATCGCGGTGGCAGCGCGAGCCTGATCAAGATCACCCCGGAAGAGCGTATGACGGCGTTGCGTGCGGCGAAGGTCATGGGCCTGGCGGTGGCGGGTGTGGATATCCTGCGCTCCAATCACGGGCCGTTGGTGATGGAAGTGAACTCGTCGCCGGGGCTTGAGGGGATTGAGACCACCACCGGGAAGAATGTGGCGGGGATCATCATTGAGCATCTGGAAAAGAATGGTGGGCCGAATATGACTCGGACCAAGGGAAAGGGCTGAGGCTCATCTACTGTGGCGAGGGAGCTTGCTCCCGCTGGAGGCCGAAGGACTCCCAAATCCCACAATCGTGTTCTTGTACTTCAGACACGGTTGTCTGGTTTTGCGGCTGCTGCGCAGCCGAACGGGAGCAAGCTCCCTCGCCACAAAGGCCTCTGTGTTTTCTAAACGGCATCCCGCGGCAACATCAACCCCAAAGGCAAGCGCACCCGCGCCTCCAGCCCACCACCCGAACGGTTGCGCAACTCAACATTGCCGCCATGCATCGAAGCAATCCGCTTCACGATCGCCAGCCCTAACCCGGTGCCCTTGCCACCGCGTGCACGATCACCACGGGTGAACGGGTTGAAAATCGCCTCCAGCTCCGAGGGATCAATCCCGGCGCCACGGTCCATGACGCTCAGCACCACGTATGGCGCGGCGGTGTCACCCGAGACATAGGCCGCCACTTCCACACCGCTGCCCGCGTGATGCAACGCATTGCCGATCAGATTGTTCAGCAGTCGTTTCATCGACACACGACGCAACGGAAACGGCTGGATCGGCTCCAGGCGCAGCCGTACTTTTTCTTCATTCTGGTTGTAGGGCGCAGCGACCTCGCGGACCAGGTCGCTCAGGTCAACTTCTTCCACCGACTCGTCGCGCCCGTCGCGAATGAACGCCAGGAACTGATCGAGAATCGCGTCCATGTCTTCGATGTCGCGCACCATGTCGTCGGTCAGGTCGGTGCGATCGCCCATCAATTCCAGGGACAGGCGCAAGCGGGTCAACGGCGTGCGCAAGTCATGGGAAACCCCGGCCAGCATCAGTTCACGCTCGCGACCGGCCTGTTCGACGTCTTCGGCCATCTGGTTGAAGGCGCGGTAGACCTCGGTCATCTCACTCGGTGTATCGCTGATCGGCAGGCGCACGCTGCGACCCTGACCGAGTTGCCGCGCGGCGTACACCAGGCGTTTTAGCGGCTGGTTGAGCTGGCTGACGAAGATCCATGCCGCCGCAGTGGACAGCAATCCAATAGCGAGGAACCAGCCAAGCACATTCCAGATTTTCTGACCGCGCAGTGGATGCGGATACAGCGGAACCTTGAGCCAGCCTTCACCCAGGCTTGGCGCTCGAACCCATAACGCTGGCGGCGCATGCATGCGCAATCGCACTTCCGTGTCAGCCCCCAGCTCAGCCTGCATTTGCCGCTGATAGATCTCACTGTAGGGCCAGTGTTGTTCGCCCTCCGGCACCCCGGCCCCCACCACTCGTATCAGGGGCACGGCACCAGCGATCTTGTCACGGTTTTCTTCATCGGCAGCCCAATAGGCGCGTAGCGTCAGGGCGACACCATGGCTGTACTGGCGATCCACCAGAACATCTTCGTTCATCAGCAGATAAACCAGGGTCAGCGCCTTGGAGAAGAGAACGACGATGAGCACCAGCCAAAGGGTGCGGGAGAAGAAGCTCTGGGGGAACCAAACGGGGGTTTTCATGGATAACCGTTAAACACTTGCAGGAGCGAGCGATGCTCGCACATTGCGGATCGCGAGTCTGCGGACAGGATCAATTGATCCGCTGTCCGCATGGCCCGTTCCTACAAATCGCCAATCACTTGGTGGCGGTACCATCTGGAACAAACACGTAACCCACGCCCCAGACAGTCTGGATGTAACGCGGTTTGGACGGATCGGGCTCGATCATCCGGCGCAGACGGGAAATCTGCACATCGATTGAACGCTCCAGGGCATCCCACTCGCGGCCACGGGCCAGGTTCATCAGTTTGTCGCGGGTCAGCGGCTGACGCGCGTTCATTACCAGGGCCTTGAGTACCGCGAACTCGCCGGTGGTGAGCATGTGCACTTCTTCGCCGCGCTTGAGCTCGCGGGTAGCCAGGGACAACTCGTAGTCACCGAAGGTCACGCTTTCGTCTTCGCTGCCCGGGGCGCCCGGCACCGGAGCCGACTGGCGACGCAGGACCGCCTTGACGCGAGCCATCAGCTCATCCGGGTTGAACGGCTTGGCCAGGTAATCGTCGGCGCCCAGTTCCAGGCCCTTGATGCGGCTAAGCTCGTCGCCCTTGGCGGTGAGCATGATGATCGGAATCTGGTTGTTCGCGTTGCGCAGGCGGCGGCAGGCGGTCAGGCCGTCTTCGCCGGGCAACATCAGGTCGAGGACGACCAGGTTGAACACTTCGCGTGCCAGCAGGCGATCCATTTGCTCGGTGTTCGGTACGGCGCGGGCGCGGTAGCCCTTGCTGACGAAAAAACGTTCCAGCAGGCTACTCAGCCCCGGATCGTCGTCAACGATAAGAATTTTCTCGCCTTCAGCAGTTTGTGCAGTGCTGCTCATTGGATGCTCCTTTGATCTCGGCGCGCATTATGGCGTAGCTGCCGTTATACGCACCGTGTGCATTGTTAGCAGATTTTTCCTTTAGTGCCAGAAAACCGGCCATTGCACTGGCAATCCGTGATGCCCCCGAATGCCGTAACGCTGGTTATAATGCGCGGCCTTTTGTGTCAGGCAACATCAGACAGGTACTACAGGCGGACGCGAATTATTTTTATCGCGTCAGCAGTAATTGTTCGATTTCACGGGTCAACGCAATGCCTGTTGACCCAGGCAGCGGCGCTGGCCAGGCCGCTCAACCAGACTCGCGAAGGCCCTATTCCGCGCCTGCGAGCCTGCTTTCACAATTTGTCAGGTGGTTTTATGGACAGCATCAACAGCCGCATCGCCGAGGAACTCGGTGTACGCCCACAACAGGTCGAAGCGGCCGTCGCGCTACTCGATGAAGGCTCTACCGTTCCCTTCATCGCCCGTTACCGTAAAGAAGTGACCGGCAGCCTCGACGATACGCAATTGCGTCATCTGGAAGAGCGCCTGCGCTACCTGCGAGAACTCGACGAACGGCGTATCAGCATCCTTGCCAGCATCGAAGAGCAAGGCAAGCTGACTCCGCAACTTGAACGCGACATCAAGCTCGCCGACACCAAGACCCGTCTCGAAGACTTGTACCTGCCGTACAAGCAAAAGCGCCGCACCAAGGGCCAGATCGCCCTGGAAGCCGGCCTCGGCGAACTGGCTGACGGCCTGTTCAACGACCCGTCCCTGAGTCCGGAAACCGAAGCCGCGCGTTTCATCGACGCGGAAAAAGGCGTGGCCGATGTGAAGGCCGCCCTCGAAGGCGCCAAGTACATCCTCATGGAACGCTTCGCCGAAGACGCCGGCCTGCTGGACAAACTGCGCAACTACCTCAAGCAGGAAGCCACCCTCAGTGCCCGCGTGATCGCCGGCAAGGAAGAGGAAGGCGCCAAGTTCCGCGACTACTTCGAACACGACGAACCACTGAAAAGCATGCCGTCGCACCGCGCGCTGGCGATTTTCCGTGGCCGCAACGAAGGCATTCTCAGCTCCGCGCTGAAAGTCGGCGACGAACTGCCGGGCACCATGCATCCGTGCGAAGGCATGATCGGCCAGCAATTCGGCATCCAGAACCAGAACCGCGCCGCCGACAAATGGCTGGGCGAGGTGGTGCGCTGGACCTGGAAGGTCAAGCTCTACACCCATCTGGAAACCGACCTGCTGGGCGAGCTGCGCGATGGCGCGGAAACCGAAGCGATCAACGTTTTCGCCCACAACCTGCACGACCTGTTGCTGTCGGCCCCGGCCGGCCCGCGCGCCACTTTGGGCCTCGACCCGGGCCTGCGTACTGGTTGCAAGGTCGCCGTGGTCGACTCCACTGGCAAGCTGCTGGATCACGCCACGGTTTACCCGCATGTGCCGCACAACAAGTGGGACCAGACCCTCGCCGTGCTCGCCGCCCTGTGCGCCAAGCATTCGGTGGACCTGATCGCCATCGGCAACGGCACCGCCAGCCGCGAGACCGACAAGCTGGCCGCCGAGCTGATCAAAAAATACCCGGCCATGAAAATGACCAAGGTCATGGTTTCCGAGGCCGGGGCTTCGGTTTACTCTGCGTCGGAGCTGGCTTCCAAGGAATTCCCGGACCTCGACGTGTCGATCCGTGGCGCCGTGTCGATTGCCCGTCGCCTGCAAGACCCGCTGGCCGAACTGGTGAAGATCGATCCGAAGTCCATCGGCGTCGGCCAGTACCAGCACGACGTATCGCAGCTCAAACTGGCCCGAGGCCTGGATGCAGTGGTCGAGGACTGTGTGAACGCCGTCGGCGTGGACGTGAATACCGCTTCCGTGGCGTTGCTGGCGCGAATCTCCGGCCTCAACGCGACCCTGGCGCAGAACATCGTCAGCCACCGTGACGAGCACGGCGCGTTCAAGACCCGCGCCGCGTTGAAGAAAGTCCCGCGCCTGGGCGAAAAAACCTTTGAACAGGCCGCCGGATTCCTGCGCGTGATGAACGGCGACAATCCCCTGGACGCCTCAGCGGTGCACCCGGAAGCCTATCCACTGGTGCAGCGTATCGCCGCCGAGACTGACCGCGATATTCGATCGCTGATTGGCGACAGTGGTTTCCTCAAGCGCCTGGACCCGAAAAAATTCACCGACGAAACCTTCGGCTTGCCAACTGTCACCGACATCCTTCAGGAACTGGACAAGCCCGGCCGCGACCCACGTCCCGAGTTCAAGACCGCCGAGTTCCAGGAAGGCGTCGAAGACCTCAAGGACCTGCAACTGGGCATGATCCTCGAAGGCGTCGTGACCAACGTGACCAACTTCGGTGCTTTCGTCGATATCGGCGTGCATCAAGACGGTTTGGTGCATATCTCCGCGCTTTCGGAGAAGTTCATCAAGGACCCACGAGAAGCGGTGAAGGCCGGTGACGTGGTGAAAGTGAAGGTCATGGAAATCGACATCCCGCGCAAACGCGTGGGCCTGTCGATGCGCATGAGCGACACCCCGGGCGAGAAAATCGACGGCGCTCGCGGCGCGCGTCCGGGGTCGGCGCCACGCCAGTCCCAGAACACTGCACCGCGCAAGGAAACCACGGCAGCGGCCCCGAGCAACAATGCCATGGCTTCGCTGTTCGCCAATGCCAAGCAGTTGAAGAAACGCTGATGGACATCCCTGCCGGTTACACCGAAAGCGCCTTTTTCAAGCTGCTGGGGTGTCGCTTGCACAGCCTGGAAACCGGGGTGGCGCAAGTCGCCCTGGGGCTGGAGCCGCAACTGCGCAATCGCGCCGAAAAGATGCACGGCGGGGCCTTGTTCAGCCTGGTGGACATTGCCATGGGGCTGGCCTGTTCCAGCACCCACGGCTTTGACCAGCAGAGCGCGACCATCGAGTGCAAGATCAACTACATCCGCGCCGTCTCTGACGGCGAGGTGATGTGCACGGCGCGGGTGATCCACCCGGGCCGCCGCACATTGGTGGTCGAGGCCGATGTGATGCAGGGCGACAAACTGGTCGTAAAAGCACAAGGCACGTTCGCTGTCCTGTAGCTAGACGTCATCGATTTGAGTTAATTTCGGCGTTGTGATCGCAGCGTCGAGCTTTTCTGTGGGAGCGCCTGTGGCGAGGGGGCTTGCCCCCGTTTGAGTGCGTAGCACTCACAATATCTTGGAACATCAGAGGTTTTGGGGCTGCTTCGCAGCCCAACGGGGGCAAGCCCCCTCGCCACAGGCCCGCTCCCACAGGGATTGCGTATCCTTCGCGTGCATCTGCCAGATTCAAGGATTGAAGTCGGCGGTTCCAAAAGGGCTTTGACAGCCCGAAAAACCAGGCGAAAACGCCAGTTTTAACTTCACCCTTGTAGACCGTCTTGCCCACCCCCATATTGGGGCGACTGACGCGTGAAGGAATCCAACTTGAGCGAACTTCTCAACCGCCGCCTGGCCCTGCTCGGCGAGCGCGCTAACCTATCTCTGCTCGAACAGTGCCTTCACGGCATCGAACGTGAATGCCTGCGCGTGACCGGCGAAGGTCGCCTGGCGCAAACGCCGCACCCGGAAGAATTGGGTTCCGCGCTGACCAACGAACAGATCACCACCGACTACTCCGAGTCGCTGCTGGAGTTCATCACTCCGGCCCTGCCCGACCCGGCGGACACGTTGGCGAGCCTGGACAGCATTCACCGCTTTGCCTACAGCAAGCTCGGCAACGAGTACCTGTGGAGTCCGTCGATGCCGTGCCCGTTGCCGGCCGAGGAGGACATCCCGATCGCCTACTACGGCACGTCCAACATCGGGCAACTCAAGTACGTGTACCGCAAGGGCCTGGCCCTGCGTTACGGCAAGACCATGCAATGCATTGCCGGCATCCACTACAATTTTTCCCTGCCGGAAAAACTCTGGCCGTTGCTCAGGCAGGCCGAGGGCTTTGTCGGCACCGACCGCGATTTCCAGTCGTCGTCCTACATCGCGCTGATCCGCAACTTCCGCCGCTACAGCTGGCTGCTGATGTACCTGTTCGGTGCCTCGCCGGCACTGGACGCCGGCTTCCTGCGCGGTCGTTCGCATCAGTTGGAACAGCTGGACCCGCAAACCTTGTACCTGCCGTACGCCACCAGCCTGCGCATGAGCGACCTGGGTTACCAGAGCAACGCCCAGGCCGGCCTGACGCCGTGCTACAACGATCTGAACAGCTATACCGACAGCTTGCGCAAAGCGGTGGCCACGCCGTATCCGCCGTACGTCGAAGTCGGCACCCACCAGGATGGCGAGTGGGTGCAGCTCAACACCAACATCCTGCAGATCGAAAACGAGTACTACTCCAACATCCGCCCGAAACGCGTGACCTACACCGGTGAACGCCCGATCCAGGCGCTGGTGGCCCGCGGCATCCAGTACGTCGAAGTGCGCTGCCTGGACATCAACCCGTTCCTGCCGATGGGTATCGACCTCACCGAGTCGCGCTTCCTCGACGCGTTCCTGTTGTATTGCGCGCTCAATGACAGCCCGCTGCTGACCAACACCAGTTGCAGCAACGCGACCTCGAACTTCCTCAGCGTGGTCAAGGAAGGTCGTCGTCCGGGCCTGCAACTGCAACGGGAAGGCCAGCCGGTTGACCTGAAGGAATGGGCCGCTGAGCTGCTGGAAAATATTGCCCCACTGGCGGCGATGCTCGATCAGAGCCATGGCGGCGATGCCCACAGCAAGGCGCTGGACGCCCAGTTGGCCAAGGTCCAGGACCCGTCCCTGACGCCATCGGCACAGGTGTTGGCGGCCATGGCCGAGCACAAGGAGAGCTTTGCCCAGTTTTCCCTGCGCCAGAGCCAGGCCCATGCCGAGTTCTTCCGCAGCGAGCCGTTGGCGGCTGAGGAACAGGCGAAGTTTGAAGAGCGGGCGCGTTCGTCGTTGGCTCAGCAGGCTGAGCTGGAGCAGAACGAAGTCGGTGATTTCGATGTGTTCGTCGGGGCGTACCAGGCGAGCATTCTGGCGATCAGTAACTAACCATCAAACACAGCTCTCCCTGTGGGAGCGGGCTTGCTCGCGAATGCAGAGTGTCAGGCGACTTTACTGCGACTGACACACCGCTTTCGCGAGCAAGCCCGCTCCCACAGAAAGCATGATCCGCTGACCTCCAGAGATTGTTCCTCTCATAAGCTAATTCGAAAAAGTTATTTATTTTCGAATTCTTATATCATTTAGTCTCCTTATCACGCCCATACCCGGTCGCCTGACAAGGAGCTTTCTGATGAAACTGACTTTCCCTCTACGCTTGCTGGCGGCCGCTACTTTGGCTACCGCGACCTTTTTTGCCCAGGCGGCCGACTTCACCGTCGCCTACCAGACCACCGTTGACCCGGCGAAAGTCGCCCAGGCCGACGGTGCCTACGAAAAGGCCACCAAGGCCGATATCAGCTGGCGCAAATTCGACAATGGTGCCGATATCATCGCCGCCATCGCCTCCGGTGACGTACAGATCGGCTACCTCGGCTCCAGCCCCCTGACCGCCGCCATCACTCGCAAAGTCCCGGTAGAAACCTTCCTCATCGCCACCCAGATCGGCGCCGCCGAAGCCTTGGTCGCCCGCGACGGTTCCGGGATCAAGACCCCGCAAGACCTGATCGGCAAGAAGATCGCCGTGCCATTCGTGTCCACCGGTCACTACAGCCTGCTCGCCGCGCTCAAGCACTGGAACATCGATCCATCGAAAGTCACCGTACTCAATCTCGCCCCGCCAGCGATCATTGCCGCCTGGAAACGCGGCGATATCGACGCCACTTACGTCTGGGACCCGGCTCTCGGCGTCGCCAAGGAAAACGGCAAGGTACTGATCACCTCCGGCGAACTGGCCAAGTTCGGCGCACCGACCTTCGATGCCTGGATCGTGCGCAAGGATTTCGCCGAGAAGCACCCGGAGATCGTCACCGCGTTCGCCAAAGTGACCCTGGACGCCTACGCCGATTACCGCAAAGACCCGCAAGCCTGGCTCGCCAACCAGGGCAACGTCGACAAGCTGGTAAAACTCTCCGGTGCCAAGGCCAGCGACATTCCGCTGCTGCTGCAAGGCAACGTCTACCCGCTGGCGGCTGATCAGGTCATCACCCTCGGCGCACCGACCACCAAGGCCATCACCGACACTGCGGCGTTCCTCAAGGAACAAGGCAAGGTCGAGGCGGTACTGCCGGACTACGCGCCGTACGTCAGCGCCAAGTTCATCACCAACTGATCGGGAGTCAACGCGATGGCTTTGCTACAGCTGGAGCGCATCAGCGCACAGTACCCCGGCAACCCGGAACCGGTGTTGGCGGAAATCTCCCTGAGCCTTGGGCCCCGGCAATTGCTGGTCGCCCTCGGCCCGTCCGGCAGTGGCAAGACTTCGCTGTTGAACCTGATTGCCGGTTTCGTCGAACCCAGCGCCGGGCGCATCACCCTCGACGGCGTGCCCGTCAAAGGCCCGAGTGCCGAGCGCGGCGTAGTGTTCCAGGACGACGCGCTGCTGCCGTGGCAAGACGTGCTGGCCAACGTCGGTTTCGGCCTGGAACTGGCCGGCATCGCCCGGAACAAACGCGAAGCTCGCGCCAGGGAGATGCTCGCCCTGGTCGATCTTTCCGGTTTTGAACAGCGCCGCATCTGGCAGCTTTCCGGTGGCCAGAAGCAGCGCGTCGGCCTGGCCCGCGCCCTCGCCGCCGACCCGCGCGTGTTGCTCATGGACGAACCGTTCGGTGCCCTCGACGCTTTCACCCGCGAACAGATGCAGGAACTGTTGCTGCAAGTCTGGCAACGCACCGCCAAACCGGTGTTCCTCATTACCCACGACATCGAAGAGGCCGTGTTCCTCGCCACCGACCTGATTCTGTTGGCGCCCAACCCAGGGCAAATCGTCGAGCGCCTGAGCCTCGATTTCGGTCAGCGTTATGCCGCCGGTGAGTCGGCTCGCTCGATCAAGTCCGACCCGCGCTTTATCGAAACCCGCGAACACGTACTCGCCAAAGTGTTCTCCCAACGCAGCGCCGCCCAGCGGCAGGAGCGCGCATGAGCAGTTACGAAATCCCCGTCGCCGCGATCAAGACAGGCACTTCCCTGACACCGGCACGACGCAGCTTGAGCACTCGTTGGATCAGTGTACTGACGCTGGTCGCTCTTATTGTTATTTGGTGGGCCGTAACCGCGACCGGTTTGATCGAGCCGCTGTTCCTGCCGCCGCCCTCCGCCGTGCTGCAAAAAGGCTGGCTGCTGGCGACTTCGGGTTACATGGACTCAACCTTGTGGCAGCACCTCGGCGCGAGCCTTAGCCGCATCGGCCTGGGCCTCGGTTTTGCGATTCTCACCGCCGTGCCGGTGGGTATCGCCATCGGCGCCAATCGTATTGCCCGTGGTGTGCTCGATCCGCTGATCGAGTTCTACCGGCCGATTCCGCCGTTGGCCTACTTGCCACTGATCGTGATCTGGTGCGGTATTGGCGAATTGTCGAAAGTCCTGCTGATCTACCTGGCGATCTTCGCCCCGATTGCCATCGCCACCGCCACTGGTGTGCGCACGGTCGACCCGGCCAAATTGCGCGCCGCGCAGTCGTTGGGTGCTACTCGCGCACAGTTGATTCGCCACGTCATTTTGCCGAGTGCCTTGCCGGATATCTTGACCGGCGTGCGTATTGGTCTTGGTGTGGGTTGGTCGACGCTGGTCGCCGCCGAATTGATCGCCGCCACCAGCGGCCTGGGCTTCATGGTGCAGTCGGCCGCGCAGTTCCTGGTCACCGATGTGGTGGTCCTGGGGATTCTGGTGATCGCACTGATCGCCTTCGCCATGGAATTGGGCCTGCGTGCCCTGCAACGCAAGCTGGTGCCGTGGCACGGCCAGGCCCACTGAATATTCAACATGTGGGAGTGGGCTTGCTCGCGAATACAGAGTGTCAGGCAACTTTGCTGTGACTGATACACCGCTTTCGCGAGCAAGCCCGCTCCCACAAAAAGCACGGCCTCGGAATTTTAAGAGAACCACCATGAGCCAGTTGACCATCGTCCCCTTAAGCTCCGCCCTCGGCGCGCAAATCAGCGGCGTCGACATCAGCCAGGCGCTGAGTGCGGAACAACGCGACACCATCGAACAAGCGCTGCTCAAACATCAAGTTCTGTTCTTCCGTGACCAACCCATCACGCCACAACAACAGGCGCGATTCGCGGCGAACTTTGGCGACCTGCACATTCACCCGATCTACCCCAATGTGCCGGAACAGCCGGAAGTGCTGATCCTCGACACCGCCGTCACCGACGTGCGCGACAACGCGATCTGGCATACCGATGTGACCTTCCTGCCGACCCCGGCCATGGGCGCGGTGCTCAGCGCCAAGCTGCTGCCAGAGTTTGGCGGCGATACGTTGTGGGCCAGCGGGATTGCGGCGTATGAAGCCCTGTCGGCGCCGATGAAAACCTTGTTCGAAGGCCTGACCGCCACCCACGACTTCACCCGCTCATTCCCGCTGGAGCGCTATGGCAACACGCCCGAGGCGCTAGCCCAGTGGGAAGAAGCACGGCGCAAGAATCCACCGCTGTCGCACCCGGTGATCCGCACACACCCGGTCAGCGGGCGCCGCTCGCTGTTCGTCAATGAAGGCTTCACCTCGAAGATCAACGAGCTGTCGGAAACCGAGAGCGAGGCGATTCTGAAGTTTCTGTTCGCCCATTCAACGCGCCCGGAATTCACCATTCGCTGGCGCTGGCAGCAGGACGACATTGCGTTCTGGGATAACCGCGTGACCCAGCATTACGCGGTCGATGATTACCGGCCGGCGCGGCGGGTGATGCAGCGGGCGACAGTGTTGGGGGATGTGCCGTTTTTTCGCTGAATCCTGAAATCTTTGCTGTCAGGACTGGCCTCTTCGCGAGCAAGCCCGCTCCCACATTTGGAATGCGTTCCAATGTGGGAGCGGGCTTGCTCGCGAAAGCGATCTGAAAGGCGCAAAAAATCTGCCGCCTAACACTCACTCAGCCGTTGAAGGCTTCTCCCAAAGATTGATCCCGCCCTCCTGGGCAAACCGGTCAATCTCCGCCAGTTCTTCTGCACTGAAGCTCAGGTTCTTCAACGCCCCGACGTTCTCGATGATCTGCTCCGGCCGGCTCGCGCCGATCAGTGCCGAGGTCACCCGAGGATCGCGCAGGGTCCAGGCCAGCGCCAGTTGCGCCAGGCTCTGGCCACGGCGCTTGGCGATTTCGTTGAGTGCCCGCACCTGGGCGATGTTGGCCTCGGACAAGTGCGACGCCTGCAACGAACCACCACCCGGTCGATTGACCCGCGCATCCGCCGGCACGCCGTTGAGGTACTTGTCGGTCAGCAGCCCCTGCGCCAGCGGTGTGAAGGCAATCACGCCGGTGCCGAGTTCGTCGGTGGTATCCAGCAGGTCTTTTTCCACCCAGCGATTGAGCAGGTTGTAGGCCGGCTGATGAATCAGCAACGGCACTTTCCATTCTTTGAGCAATGCCGCCATTTCCCGGGTTTTCACCCCGGAATAGGACGAGATGCCGATGTACAACGCCTTGCCCTGCTGCACTGCTGTGGCAAGTGCGCTGGCGGTTTCTTCCAGTGGCGTGTCCGGATCGAAACGGTGGGAGTAGAAGATGTCGACGTAGTCCACGCCCAGGCGTTGCAGGCTCTGGTCGAGGCTGGCCAGCACGTACTTGCGCGAACCGCCGCCCTGACCGTAAGGGCCGGGCCACATGTCCCAACCGGCCTTGCTGGAAATGATCAATTCGTCGCGGTACTGCTTGAAGTCTTCGCGCAGCAAACGGCCGAAGTTGATCTCGGCGCTGCCGTACGGTGGGCCATAGTTGTTGGCCAGGTCGAAATGGTTGATGCCCTGGTCGAACGCCGTGCGCAGCAATGCGCGCTGGGTATCGATCGGCGTGCTGTCGCCAAAGTTGTGCCACAGGCCCAACGACAGCGCCGGCAGCACCAGCCCGCTGCGGCCCACGCGGCGGTAAGGGATGGAGTCGTAGCGGTTTTCGGCAGCGGTGTAAGTCATCGAATCCTCTCTTGTCGGTCTTGAATCTGGTATCGACTGCTTCGCCAGTCGCCCAGCATACGCCCGGACAGAGGCCAAAAAACCCGGGATTCGACTAAATGCTGAAACGTTTCACAAAAATTTGATCGGTGCGCGGAATTCAACAAATCAACGATAGGCTTGCGTGATCAGGCACGGCAGGAACAAAGTCGCAAAAGCAACGAAGAGGCGACACCGATCGCAGGGATGGAGTAAGCCATGCATACCACAATCATCATCACCTTCGGCCTGGTCCTGCTCGCGATGATGCTGTTCATCGGCGAGAAAATCGGCTTCAGCCGTCAGACCCTCACCTACAGTTTCGTGATCCTGTGGCTGGCGTTGACGGTGATCAACGGCGCCATCGGCATCGTGTCCGCCGGTCAATCGCTGAGTACGGAACTGGGGATAGGCACGATGGTGTTCAGCATTCCGGTGGCGGCGCTGGTGTTGTTCATGGTGCTGAGCGCCGAGAACTGAAAAGCCCCGGCGCCCTGCCCGCGATCAACGCACCAGATGCAGGAACTGCATGTGCCGTTCGTACTGGTCGAGGATGTCGTTGATGATCTGCTCCTTGGTGTAGCCCACCAGATCGTAGTCCTGACTGCCCTCGCTCAAGTGCACTTCGGCCCGGTAGTAACGGCGATTGTTGAGCTGCTTGGAACCCATGCCGCCACGGGCAAACGATGGCGTGAAATAACCGCGCATCTGCACCTGATAAACAAACGGATGTTGATCACCGTGACCGATTTCCAGGCTGACGCTGTCATGGGCCGGGTCCGGGTGCAGGGCCACGTGCAAGCCCTTTTCGCGGAACACCGCAGACACTTCGTCAATCGCCGGGCGCACCGTGGTGTCGAGGAAACGATAAACCTCATCCCGCGACGGGAAATGCACGGCCTGACTCAAGCGTTGCCGCCAACCGCCGCGCCGTGATCCGGACACCGGCGCCAGGGAATGCATCTGTGCAATCTGCTTCTGCGATTCCAGATAAAACGCCTTGTGCAGCCCCCACATCATCAACAAC
The DNA here is from genome assembly GCF_034009455.1 of Pseudomonas sp. P5_109. Taxonomy (NCBI): domain Bacteria; kingdom Pseudomonadati; phylum Pseudomonadota; class Gammaproteobacteria; order Pseudomonadales; family Pseudomonadaceae; genus Pseudomonas; species Pseudomonas sp. P5_109. Next base: position 230,763 of record NZ_CP125380.1, on the reverse strand, counting down.
AGAATCAGCGAGAACGGCAGCGAGGTCAGCACCACCGCCGACTTCAACGCATCGATGCTGCCGGAGAACAGCAGCGCGCTGGTCACCAGCGCAGTCATTGCGCCCCAGAACACTCGCAGCCATTTCGGCCCGTCTTCATCGGGATTGCCGCCCTTGGCGGACAGCGTCGAGAGCACCACGGTGCCGGAGTCGGCAGAGGTGACGAAGAACACGAAGCTGATGAACACCGTGACCGCGATCACGGTTTTGCTCCACGGGTAGGTTTCCAGCAGCAGGTAGAGCGTCATCGACGGGTTGTCGATGGCCGACATGCCAAGCGCGCTCATGCCGTGATTGAGTACCTGGTCGATGGCGCTGTTGCCGAAGATCGACATCCACGCCAGGGTGAAGCCGAGCGGAATCAGCAGCACGCCGAAGACGAATTCGCGGATGGTGCGGCCACGGGAAATCCGTGCGATGAACAAGCCCACGAACGGCGACCATGCGATCCACCATGCCCAGTAGAACACCGTCCAGCCGCCCAGCCAGTCGCTGGGTTTGTCGTAGGCGTACAGGTCGAAACTCTTCATCGGCAAGGCGCCGAGGTAATCGCCGAGGTTCTGGATCAGGGTATTGAGCAAGTGCTGGGTAGGGCCTGCGAACAGCACGAACAGCAACAGCGCGCAGGCCAGCAGCATGTTGATGTCGGACATGACCCGCACGCCCTTGTCGACGCCGGATACGGCAACGATGATCGCCGCACCCATCATCAAGGTGATCAGGCCGACCTGAATCCATTGGGTGTGGGCGATGCCGAACAGGTAGTCCAGGCCCGAGTTGAGGTGCAACACGCCGAAACCCATGTCGGCACCGAGGCCGAACACCGTGGCGATGATGCCGAAGCCGTCCACCGCGTAACCGATGGGACCATTGATGCGCTTGCCGATCAGCGGATACAGCGCCGAGCGCAGGGCCAGTGGCAGGTTATGCCGGTAGGCAAAGTAGGCCAGCGCCATGCCGACAAAGGCGAACACGCCCCAGCCATGCAGGCCCCAGTGCAGAAACAGAATCTGCATCGCCTGGCGCGCCGCATCCGCCGTCCCGGCCTCGCCTTGGGGCGGTTGCAGCATGTGGGTCAGGGGCTCGGACACGCAGAAGAAAAACAGGGTGATGCTGATCCCGGCGGCGAACAGCATGCCGGCCCAGGACAGATAACTGAATTCGGGCTCGTCGTGGTCGGCACCGAGTTTGATCTTGCCGTAGCCAGACAAGGCGGTGACCACCACGAAGACCAGATACAGGGTCATCGCCAGCAGGTAATACCAGCCGACCGTATTGGCCGCCCAGTTTTGCGCCGCCAGCAACCAGGCACCGGCCTGCTCGGGCATGGCGATGACAACGACACCAAACAACAGAATGAAACTCGCCGAGAACCAGAACACTGGCGGATTCATGCGGACCAGACCGCTTGGAGGGATGGACGATGCACTCATGTACGGTGCACCTCGAAGGGGAAAAACGTGGCTGTAGAAATCGGACTCAGCAAAGGCAAGCCTCCTGTTGTGAGCGGGCAGCGAACCACCGGTTTAACTTGAATGAACGTTCAAGTTAAACATGGATAGGGGGCTAAGGACTAATCGCAGGGCTCGGCGGTACTGGTTGTACGCTAGCTCAAGGGAGGAAATTTGGTGGATATAAAAGCTTCGCGAGCAAGCCCGCTCCCACAGGGGAACGCATTCCAATGTGGGAGCGGGCTTGCTCGCGAAGAGGCCAGTACAGTCAGCGAAGAGTCAGAAACCTACTTCTGAGCCCCATCATCATGCTGCAGGTTCGCCTGGGTCAGGTTACTGCCCGCCGGCACGCTGCGGGTCAGCCAGACGTTGCCGCCGATGGTCGAGCCCTGGCCGATGGTGATCCGCCCCAGAATCGTCGCACCGGCATAAATCACCACGTCATCCTCGACAATCGGATGCCGCGGCTGGCCTTTCTGCAACTGACCGTCTTCGTCCGCCGGGAAGCGCTTGGCACCCAGGGTCACCGCCTGATAAATCCGCACGCGCTCGCCGATGATCGCCGTCTCGCCAATCACCACACCTGTACCGTGGTCGATGAAGAAACTGCGGCCAATCTGCGCGCCGGGGTGGATGTCGATGCCGGTGGCCGAGTGGGCGATTTCCGCACTGATCCGCGCCAGCAACGGCAGCCCGGCGCGGTACAAATGGTGGGCCAGGCGATGATGAATCACCGCCAGAATCCCCGGGTAGCACAACAGCACTTCATCGACACTACGCGCCGCCGGGTCACCGTGATAAGCCGCCAACACGTCGGTGTCCAACAGGCTGCGCAACCCCGGCAGGGCGAGGGCGAAGTCTTGAATGATCTGGATGGTCTTGGCTTCGACCTCGGTCTCGGCCTGGGCACTGTGGCGCGCGGCGTAGCGCAACTCGAGTCGCGCCTGGGCCAACAGCGCGTTCAGCGCCACATCCAGGGTATGGCCGACGTAGAAGTCTTCGCTCTCCTCGCGCAGGTCAACCGGCCCCAGGCGCATCGGGAACAGTGCGCCGCACAAGGCTTCGAGAATCTCCGCCATCGCCGCCCGGGAGGGCAGCTCGCGACCGCCCTGCTCGGTACTGGCACGGCCATTTTGTACACGCCACTGTTCACGTGCCGTGCGCAGCTGGCTGACGATGCTCTGCAATTGCCAATGGCTGGAACGCTCACTCACGGTAAAAAACTCCTCACGGGCGACCGGACTGTCTGGCCGCACTGACGGCGATTACTTTACGGCAAGGGTCGCGAGGCAAATTAAGAACCAATAGTGCTGTACTCAGTACGATTAGCTATAAGCGATTGGCGGTTGCCCAGGCTTTGGGGCGTGCCTATAGTCCTGAGATCTTCAACGGCCAGTACGGACCCATGATCAAACAACAGCTCGCCCGCTTTAACCGCCTCGACCTGCTCGGTCAGCCAACCGCCCTGGAAAAACTCGAACGCCTGTCGACCTGGCTGGGCCGAGACCTGTACGTCAAGCGCGATGACCTGACGCCGCTGGCGATGGGCGGCAACAAGCTGCGCAAACTCGAGTACCTGGCCGCCGATGCGCTGGCCCAGGGCGCCGACACCTTGATTACCGCCGGCGCGTTGCAATCGAACCATGTGCGCCAGACCGCGGCCATTGCGGCCAAACTGGGCTTGGGCTGCGTAGCCCTTCTGGAAAACCCCCTCGGCACCAATGACAGCAACTACACCGGCAACGGCAACCGACTACTGCTCGACTTGTTCGATGCCAAGGTCGAACTGGTGGAAAACCTCGACAACGCCGACGAGCAATTGCAAGCCCTGGCCAGCCGTCTGCGCAGTAACGGCAAGAAGCCGTACGTGGTACCGATCGGTGGCTCCAATGCGCTGGGCGCCCTGGGCTATGTGCGCGCCGGGCTGGAACTGGCCGAGCAGATCAAGGACACCGGCCTGACCTTCGCCGCCGTGGTTTTGGCCTCGGGCAGCGCCGGTACCCACAGCGGTCTGGCACTGGCCTTGAGTGAAGCACTGCCGGATCTGCCAGTTATCGGCGTGACGGTTTCGCGCAGCGATGAAGACCAGCGACCGAAAGTTCAAGGCCTGGCCGAACGCACCGCCGAGTTGCTGGGTGTGAGCCTGCCGGATGCATTCAAAGTCGAGTTGTGGGATGAATATTTCGCCCCGCGCTATGGCGAACCGAATGCCGGGACACTGGCGGCGGTGAAGCTGCTGGCGGGTCAGGAAGGCTTGCTGCTGGACCCGGTCTACACTGGCAAGGCCATGGCAGGATTGCTGGACGGGATCGGGCGTCAGCGTTTCGACGAAGGCCCGATTATCTTCCTGCACACCGGCGGGGCTCCGGCGTTGTTTGCCTATAAGGATTATCTGACTGGCTGACGCACTTTTTGTGGAGCGGGGCTTTTGTGGCGAGGGGGCTTGCCCCCGTTGGGGTGCGAAGCGCCCCTGAAACCTGCAACTGTGTAGTTTCAGAATTTACGACTGCTGCGCAGCCGAGCGGGGGCAAGCCCCCTCGCCACAAAGGATCGCATGCATATTCCGTAATTGCATAACAAACAGAATATTTATTATTTTCCTATCTAACGACGCCATCTTATAGTCACGCCGCAGGCGAATTTGCAGCGAGACGCATAAGCTGCATTAGGGCAGGATATCGCAGTCGTCCGAATCCCGAATTTGCCAACTTTCCTTAAGCGTCTTCCATAAGAAAACACAGGGGCTTGTCATGAATTTTTCCGCACTACGTCGCAATCTGCTGGTGGGCTCGCTGGGCCTGGCACTGAGCGCTGGCCTGATTGGCCAAGCCGTTGCCGGTGAGCAACTGCAAAAGATCAAAGACGCCGGCGTGATCAACGTCGGCCTGGAAGGCACCTACCCACCGTTCAGTTTCGTCGACGCCGACGGCAAACTGGCCGGCTTCGAAGTCGAATTCTCCGAAGCCCTGGCCAAAGAGCTGGGCGTGAAGGTCAAGCTGCAACCGACCAAATGGGACGGCATCCTCGCTGCCCTGGAATCCAAGCGCCTGGACGCAGTGATCAACCAGGTGACCATCTCCGAAGAGCGCAAGAAGAAGTATGACTTCTCCGAGCCCTACACCGTTTCCGGGATTCAGGCGCTGGTGCTGACGAAGAAGGCCGCCGAGCTGAACATCAAGTCCGCCGCTGACCTGTCTGGCAAGAAAGTCGGCGTAGGCCTGGGCACCAACTACGAAGAGTGGGTCAAGGCCAATGTGCCGACCGCTGACATCCGCACCTACGAGGATGATCCGACCAAGTTCCAGGACCTGCGTGTCGGCCGTATCGACGCCATCCTGATCGACCGCCTGGCCGCGCTGGAATACGCCAAGAAAGCCAAGGACACCACCGCCGCCGGTGATGCGTTCTCCCGTCAGGAAGCCGGCATTGCCCTGCGCAAAGGCGAGCCTGAACTGCTGGCCGCGGTGAACAAGGCAATCGACAAGCTGCGCGCCGATGGCACCCTGAAAAAGCTCTCGGAAAAATACTTCAACGCTGACGTCACTCAATAATGGAAGAAGCTTTTCAACTCGCGCTGGACTCCGCGCCCTTTCTGCTCAAGGGCGCGTACTACACGGTGATCCTCAGCCTGGGCGGGATGTTCTTCGGCCTGGTGATGGGGTTCGGCCTGGCGCTGATGCGCCTGTCGCGCTTCAAACTGGTGAGCTGGATCGCCCGCATCTACGTGTCGTTCTTTCGCGGCACGCCGTTGCTGGTGCAACTGTTCGTGATCTATTACGGCTTGCCGCAATTGGGTCTGGAACTTGATCCGCTGCCGGCGGCCTTGATCGGCTTCTCGCTGAACATGGCCGCCTATGCCTGTGAAATCCTGCGTGCCGCGATCAGTTCCATCGAGCGCGGCCAGTGGGAAGCCGCTGCCAGTATCGGCATGACCCGCGCGCAAACCCTGCGCCGGGCCATCCTGCCGCAGGCGATGCGCACCGCATTGCCGCCGCTGGGCAACAGCTTCATTTCACTGGTCAAGGACACCGCGCTGGCCGCCACCATCCAGGTGCCGGAACTGTTCCGCCAGGCGCAATTGATCACCGCACGAACCTTCGAAATCTTCACCATGTATCTTGCCGCCGCACTGATCTACTGGATCCTGGCCACGGTGCTGTCGCACCTGCAGAACCAGCTGGAAGCGCGGGTCAATCGGCACGACCAGGAGTCCTGACCCAATGATTGTCGTGGAAAAACTGACAAAGCAGTTCAAGGGTCAAGTCGTGCTCAACGGCATCGATCTTGAGGTCAAGGAAGGCGAGGTGGTGGCGATCATCGGCCCCAGCGGTTCGGGCAAGACCACCTTCCTGCGTTGCCTGAATTTCCTGGAAGAACCCACCAGCGGCCGGATCAAGGTCGGCGATATCGAAATCGATACCAGCCGCCCCCTGAACCAGCAACAGAGCCTGGTGCGCCGTTTGCGCCAGCATGTGGGTTTCGTCTTCCAGAACTTCAACCTGTTCCCCCATCGCACGGCGCTGGAAAACGTCATCGAAGGCCCGATCGTGGTCAAGAAGACTCCACACGCCGACGCCGTTGCCTTGGGTAAAAAGCTCTTGGCCAAGGTTGGCCTGGCAGGCAAGGAGGATGCTTACCCACGTCGCCTCTCCGGAGGCCAGCAACAGCGCGTGGCGATTGCCCGGGCGCTGGCGATGGAACCGGAAGTGATCCTGTTCGACGAACCAACCTCGGCCCTCGACCCGGAGTTGGTGGGTGAGGTGCTGGCGACCATTCGCGGCCTGGCCGAAGAGAAGCGCACCATGGTGATCGTCACCCACGAAATGGGTTTTGCCCGGGACGTGGCCAACCGGGTGGTGTTTTTCGACAAAGGCGTGATCGTCGAGCAAGGCGAAGCGAAGGCGTTGTTTGCCAACCCGAAAGAAGAACGGACCAAACAGTTCCTGAGCAAATTCCTGAATAACGCTCATAACTAACAACCTGCGCAACAACGGCAAACTTCCAAGGATGGAAGTTACCCCACCATCAAAACACCCCTCATTAGTACCAAACTAAATTTTTCCGTTCGACATGCCTATCTTGTACGCACGCGCGCTACATATATATGCATCACAACAATTAAACAGCGCTAATCGAATCAGATCATCCGTCGCAGAGCGGAGCCGAAGACTTGCGCAAACCAGCCAGTATCACTCGGCTTTGAGCAGATAAAGTCGACAAGCAGGCATGGTTTACTTACTTGAAGCCGTAGGAACTTTCTGAATAGCACAACACACCACCCACAACTAACAAATCCTGTTGACACTTGATCTCCTTAACTCTTATCTAGTCTCCAACCAGCGACATTCATCACGCTTCAATCATTATTTCAACTCAAACTAATGATTGAATTTTCTGTTCGAATTTAGTTTTTGATATTCCAGAAACGGACTTCGTTGCAAGACTTCAAGGAGACTTCATGAACAGCACCCCGAACAAATCCGGGCTTGCAGCCCCGACCCTGGCGCAATCCAACAAGACCGGCATCAACGTCACTTGCGCGGCGCACCTGCTGATCGACGTGGCGCCCTACCCCACGATGGACACCGGTGACCTGATCGAACTGTTCTGGGACAACTGCTACGTGGCCTCGCGCGTGCTGACGGCCAATGATGTCGGGCAATCGGTACAACTGCGTGTGCCTGAAAGTTTTGTCGCTAACGGGACTTCGCGCATTCACTACCGGGTCATGCAGGTTGGCCTGGGTCCGGCGATATCGGCCAGCCGCAACGTGCAGATCAAACTCGACTGTCCCGGCGGCCAACCCTCCGCGCTATGCGGCGATGAAAACCAGTGCCTGGCACCCGTGGGTTTACCCGACGCGATTCGCCGTCATGGGGTGAATCCGAATCAGATCAAACGCGGCGTTCCCTTGACCATCGAGCCGTACCTGAACATGGCCGTCGACGACGAAATCACCCTGCGTTGGGGGGATGTGCGCATGGATCTGCCACGGCTCAAGTCCGCCGATGTGGGCCAGCCGATCCAGGTCTGGATACCACCGGCCATCATTCTTGAAGCCGGCGAAGACCTGCGGCTGGAAGTGACGTACTGCATTCTCGACAGGGTGGGCAACAACTCCCGCTGGGCACCGGCCCGTACGCTGAAGATCGGATGTGCCAATCCTTATCTGAGAGTCCCCCCGAAGCAGTGTCTCAAAGCGGCTGAATCGCGCAAGCAATGAGCACCGCTTCTGGGCGAGGGGGCTTGCCCCCGTTCGGCTGCGCAGCAGTCGTAAATTCTGTAACCGTGGTTCATCTGAAACAACGCGGTGGCAGAAATGGGGGGCGCTGCGCACCCCAACGGGGGCAAGCCCCCTCGCCACAGGGATTGCGTTCCCCCCCGAGAACACCCTTCTATACATATTCCTAAAAGTTAGTTCATAAATTTTTTATACACGTTTAGGGTATATGCACCGGACCACCGGACATTCTTGTTTTCCTGCGCGGCCACAAGCGGCGCTTCCATGAGATGTGAGGTAGGTATGGTCCGGAACACAATCACCCCAGTGCAGATCGCCAGGGCATTGCGTGCAGCCAAGGAGCGGCACTGATGTCCAGTCTGGCAGATGCAATCGTCCAGAGTGACCTGGACATCGCCCCGTTGTTGTTGCCCGCACAAGTCTTGAGCAACGATGCCCAAGCCATCACGGCGGCCCACGAACTGGCGCAAGTCGCGCGCCTGCAAGCGGGCAAACGCGACCGGCAGCGCAAGCTCCCCTGGTCTGAAATCGAACAGTTCACCCGCAGCGGCCTGGGCAGCATTTCCATTCCCCGCGAGTACGGTGGCCCGCAGGTTTCGTTCGTCACCCTGGCCGAGGTCTTCGCGATCATTTCCGCCGCCGACCCGGCACTCGGGCAGATCCCGCAAAACCAGTTCGGCATTCTCAACCTGATACTCGGCAGCGCCACCGAAGCGCAGAAAAGACAACTGTTCAAAAGCGTCCTCGAGGGCTGGCGCATCGGCAATGCCGGACCGGAACGCGGCACCAAAAACACCCTGGAACTGAAGGCGCGCATCACCGCTGACGGCGTCCTCAACGGCCAGAAGTTCTATTCTACCGGTGCACTGTTCGCCCATTGGGTCGCGGTCAAAGCATTGAACGACGACGGCAAGCAAGTGCTGGCATTCATCCGTCGCGGCACGCCGGGATTGCGCATTGTCGACGACTGGTCCGGCTTTGGTCAGCGCACCACCGCCAGCGGCACGATTTTGCTCAACAACGTGCAGGTCGACTCCGAACTGGTTGTGGATAACTGGAAGATCAACGACACGCCGAACATCCAGGGTGCCGTCTCCCAGCTGATTCAAGCGGCCATCGACGCCGGTATCGCCCGAGGCGCCATCGACGACGCCATCGATTTCGTGAAAACCCGCGCCCGTCCATGGATCGACGCCAATGTCGAACGGGCCAGCGATGACCTGTACGTGATCGCCGACATCGGCAAGCTGAAAATCGAATTGCACGCCGCCGAAGCGTTGCTGCGCAAGGCCGGGCAGGTGCTCGATCAGGTCAATGCCGCGCCGCTCACCGCCGAGTCGGCCGCCCGTGCCTCGATTGCCGTCGCCGAAGCCAAAGTACTGACCACAGAGATTTCGTTGCAGGCCAGCGAAAAGCTCTTCGAACTGGCCGGCAGCCGCGCGACCCTCGCTGAATTCAACCTCGACCGCCACTGGCGCAACGCACGGGTGCACACCCTGCACGATCCGGTGCGCTGGAAGTACCACGCCATCGGCGCCTATCGCCTCAACGGCACGCTGCCTAATCGCCATTCCTGGATTTAACGACCAGACATCTGGAGAAGCATATGAGCATTTCTCACCCCGTCGCGGTCATTACCAGCGATGAGCAAGCCCTGATCATTGCCAGCGACCTGGCCGAAGACTTCAAACGCGACAGCGCCCTGCGCGACCGCGAGCGCCGTTTGCCGCACCCGGAACTGGAAGTGTTTTCCCGCTCGGGCCTGTGGGGCATCAGTGTGCCGAAAGAATACGGCGGCGCTGGTGTTTCCAACGTCACTTTGGCCAAGGTCATCGCCTTGATCGCTCAAGCCGACGGCTCGCTCGGGCAGATCCCCCAGAACCATTTCTACGCCCTCGAAGTGCTGCGCGTGAACGGCTCACACGAGCAGAAAAAACGTCTTTATGGCGAAGTACTGGCCGGCCAGCGCTTCGGTAATGCCCTCGCCGAACTCGGCACCAAAACCGCACACGATCGCGTCACCAGCCTGACTCGCGACGGCAGCGGCTATCGCATCAACGGTCGCAAGTTCTACGCCACGGGCGCGATCTATGCCCAGCGCATTCCCACCTCGGTGGTGGATGAAAATGGCGTGCAGCAACTGGCGTTCGTGCCGCGCGACAGCAAGGGCCTGAGCGTGATCGACGACTGGAGCGGCTTCGGTCAGCGCACCACCGGCAGCGGTTCGGTAGTGTTCGAAGACGTCTACGTCGCGGCCGAGGATGTCATCCCCTTTCAAAGTGCCTTCGAGCGTCCGACCCCGGTCGGCCCGCTGGCGCAGATTCTCCATGCCGCCATCGACACCGGTATCGCCCGCGCCGCCTATGAAGATGCGCTGCACTTCGTGCGCACGAAAACCCGGCCGTGGATCGACGCCACCCACGAAAAGGCCACGGACGACCCACTGACCCTCAAGAGCTTCGGCCACCTGAGCATTCGCCTGCACGCCGCCGAAGCGCTTCTGGATCGGGCCGGTGAGTACCTCGACAAGGCCCAGGCCGAGACGAATGCCGAGACCGTCGCGGCCGCATCGATTGCCGTCGCCGAAGCCCGCGCCCTGAGCACCGAAATTTCCCTGGCCGCCGGCAGCACGCTGTTCGAACTGGCCGGAAGCCAGGCGACCTTGATCGAACACGGCCTCGACCGCCACTGGCGCAACGCCCGGGTGCATACCCTGCACGACCCGGTGCGCTGGAAGTACCACGCCGTCGGCAATTACTACCTCAACGATGAAAACCCGCCACTGCGGGGGACCATTTGATGACCGCCGCGAAAAAGAAAATCCTGCTCAATGCCTTCAACATGAACTGCATCGGGCACATCAACCATGGCTTGTGGACGCACCCGCGCGACACGTCAACGCGCTACAACACAATCGAATACTGGACCGAACTGGCGCAGTTGCTGGAGCGCGGGCTGTTCGACGGCCTGTTCATCGCCGACATCGTCGGGGTCTACGACGTCTACCAGAACTCGGTGGACGTGCCGTTGAAAGAGTCGATCCAGTTGCCGGTCAATGATCCGCTTCTACTGGTATCCGCGATGGCTGCGGTGACGAAAAACCTCGGTTTCGGCCTGACCGCCAACCTCACCTACGAGGCGCCGTACCTGTTCGCCCGACGCCTGTCGACCCTGGATCACCTGAGCCGTGGCCGGGTCGGCTGGAACATCGTCACCGGCTATCTCGACAGCGCCGCCAAGGCCATGGGCCTGAACGAACAGGTCGAACATGACCGGCGCTACGACCAGGCCGACGAGTACCTGGAGGTGCTCTACAAACTTTTGGAAGGCAGCTGGGAAAACGGCGCGGTGTTGAACGATCCTCAGCAGCGGATCTACGCGCAGCCTGAGAAAGTGCACAAGGTCGAGCACAAGGGCGAGTTCTATCAAGTCGAGGGCTATCACCTAAGTGAACCCTCGCCGCAGCGCACGCCGGTGCTGTTCCAGGCCGGCAGCTCGGATCGCGGCCTGTTGTTCGCCGGGCGACATGCCGAGTGCGTGTTCATCAGTGGCCAGACCAAGGCGTCGACCAAGGTGCAGGTGGACAAGGTGCGCGCCAGCGCCATCGAAGCCGGGCGCAACCCCGAGGACATCAAGGTGTTCATGGGCTTGAACGTGATCGTTGGCGCAACCGAAGAGCTGGCCTGGGCCAAGCACGCCGAATACCTCAGCTACGCCAGTGCCGAAGCTGGCGTGGCGCATTTCTCGGCGTCCACTGGGATCGATTTTTCCCAATATGAAATCGACGAACCGATCCAGTACGTGAAGAGCAACGCGATCCAGTCCGCCACCAAGCACCTGCAAAACAACGACTGGACCCGACGCAAGTTGCTGGAGCAACACGCCCTCGGCGGTCGCTACATCACCGTGGTCGGTTCACCTGAACAGGTGGCCGATGAGCTGGAATCCTGGATAGCCGAAACCGGGCTGGATGGCTTCAACCTGACCCGCATCGTCACGCCGGAAAGCTATGAGGATTTCATCGAGCTGGTGATCCCCGAGTTGCAACGTCGCGGGTCGTACAAGACAGCGTACGACAGCGGCACCTTGCGCGAAAAGCTGTTTCAGCGCGAAGCGCATTTGCCTGAGCAACATACCGGTTCGGCTTACCGCCGCTAAAAGCTTCGCGAGCAAGCCCGCTCCCACAGGGGAATGCATTCCAAATGTGGGAGCGGGCTTGCTCGCGAAGAGGCCCCACCAGACACCAAAAAATTAATGCACTGACTGGATTACTCATCATGAAAAAGCACTACCTCTCTCACCCAGTCAAAGCACTGGCCCTGGCCCTCGGCCTGTTCAGCTCGATGACCTTCGCCGCCGACGCCCCCCTGAAAATCGGCACCACCGCCGCCTTCGCCATCCCCCTGGAAGCAGCGGTTGAAGAAGCTGGCAAACAAGGCCTGAAAGTCGAACTGGTGGAGTTCACCGACTGGATCGCGCCGAACGTCAGCCTCGCCGCCGGCGACATCGACGTGAACTACTTCCAGCACATCCCGTTCCTGGAAAACGCCAAGGCTGCGTCCGGTTTCGACCTGGTGCCGTTCGCGCCGGGGATCATCAACAACGTCGGCCTCTACTCGAAGAAATACAAAAGCTTCGACGAACTGCCGCAAGGCGCCAGCGTGGCCATCGCCAACGACCCGATCAACAGCGGTCGCGGCCTGCAGCTGCTGGCCAAGGCCGGCCTGATCACCCTCAAGCCGGGCGTCGGCTACAAGGCCACCGAAGAAGACATCATCGCCAACCCGAAGAAAATCAAGATCCTCCAGGTCGAAGCGGTGCAACTGGTGCGCGCCTATGACGACGCCGATCTGGTGCAGGGTTACCCGGCCTACATCCGCTTGTCGAAAACCTTCGATGCCGGTTCCGCGCTGCTGTTCGACGGCCTGGATCACAAGGAGTACGTGATCCAGTTCGTGATCCAGCCGAAGAGCAAAACCGACCCGCGCCTGATCAAGTTCGTCGACATCTACCAGCACTCACCCGCTGTGCGCGCCGCGCTGGATAAAGCCCACGGCAAGCTCTACCAAGCCGGTTGGGAAAGCTGAACATGACCGCCGCCATCCAACGGCGACTGGATATTCCAGAGCCGCAAAGCGCCGAGCGCACTGAGCTGCATCCCGAACTCAAGCATGCCCACGTGCGCTTCATCGGCCTGGGCAAAACCTACAACGGCCAGCAAGGACCGGTGGCCGCATTGCATGGCATCGACCTGGCGATCCAGCGCGGCGAAGTGTTCGGCATCATTGGTCGCAGCGGCGCCGGCAAGTCGTCGCTGATCCGCACCATCAACCGCCTGGAACAGCCGAGCAGCGGTCGGGTGCTGATCGACCAAGTGGACATCGGCGAGTTCGATGAGGACCGCCTGGTGGCGCTGCGTCGGCGCATCGGCATGATCTTCCAGCACTTCAACCTGATGTCGGCCAAGACCGTTTGGCAGAACGTCGAGTTGCCTTTGAAAGTCGCTGGCGTGCCCAAGGAAAAACGCGAGCAAAAAGTTCGCGAATTGCTGGAACTGGTCGGCTTGCAGGCCAAGCACAAGGCTTATCCGGCGCAGTTGTCCGGCGGGCAGAAACAGCGCGTAGGCATTGCCCGGGCGCTGGTGCATGACCCGGAAATTCTGCTGTGCGACGAAGCCACCTCGGCACTGGACCCCGAAACCACGCAGTCGATACTCGGCCTGTTGCGCGAGATCAATCAGCGCCTGGGCCTGACCATTGTGCTGATCACCCACGAGATGGCGGTGATCCGTGAGATCTGTGATCGCGTGGTTGTCCTGGAACACGGGCGCATCGTCGAGCAAGGGCCGGTGTGGGAAGTGTTCGGCAATCCGCAGCACGAGGTCAGCAAGACACTGCTGGCCCCGTTGCAACATGCATTGCCCAAAGAGCTGCAAAGCCGTTTGCAGCCGCAGCCATCGTCCTCCGACGCAGCCGTAGTCCTGCGCTTGCAGTTCACCGGTAGCCAACGCGACGAACCGGACCTGGCCGCACTGTTCAGCGCCCTGGGTGGGCGAGTGCGACTGCTGCAAGGCGGCGTGGAACGGATTCAGGGCCATGCGCTTGGGCAACTGCTGCTGGCGGTGACCGGCTCGTCCCTCGATGCCGAGGAGTTGTGTCTACGCGCCTCCCAATGGGCGCAACAGGTGGAGGTACTGGGCTATGTGGTTTGATCGCTTGCTGCAGGGTTTCATCGACACGTTCTTGATGGTCGGTGTGTCGTCGTTGATTGCACTGTTGGCGGGCATTCCGCTGGCGGTGATCCTGGTTACCAGCTCCAAGGGTGGGATCTACGAAGCCCCGGCGTTGAACCGTGTGCTAGGCGCCTTCGTGAACCTGTTTCGCTCGGTTCCGTTTCTGATTCTGATGGTGGCGCTGATTCCGTTCACCCGATTGATCGTCGGTACCACCTACGGCGTTTGGGCGGCCGTGGTGCCGCTGACCATCGCCGCCACGCCGTTCTTTGCGCGCATTGCCGAGGTCAGTTTGCGCGAGGTCGATCACGGACTGATCGAAGCGGCGCAAGCCATGGGTTGCCGGCGCTGGCACATCGTCTGGCATGTGCTGTTGCCGGAAGCACTGCCGGGGATTGTGGGTGGGTTCACCATTACCTTGGTGACCATGATCAACTCATCGGCCATGGCCGGGGCGATTGGTGCGGGCGGGCTGGGGGACATTGCGTATCGGTATGGGTATCAGCGGTTTGATAGCCAGATCATGCTGACGGTGATTGTGTTGCTGGTGGTGTTGGTGGCGGTGATTCAACTCGGTGGGGATCGGTTGGCTCGGGGGTTGAACAAGCGCTGACGAGCTGAAGGTCACCATGCTTTTGTGGCGAGGGGGCTTGCCCCCGTTGGGGCGCGAAGCGGCCCTAAAACCATTCAATGAGCTGTGTCAGAAAAAACGAGGCCGCTGGTTTTACGACTGCTGCGCAGTCGAACGGGGGCAAGCCCCCTCGCCACAAAAGCGCCCTCGCCACAGGTGATCACCACCCCTGACAGGGAAGTTTTCGTACAGGGAAATCAGCCTTTCCGCAGGCCTGTTCCCTTTCCTTTGCAGGACATTTCCTAGATCATTTCGCTCGCTTGCGCCTGCCGAATTCCGTGGCTAGTCTCGGCCCGTCACTACTCATCAGTGATCGGGTTTAGTCGCCCGGATCTTTCCAGGCGCACAGCGCCACCTCATTCCAGGTGTTTCATTGCCTGAAAGTTATGGTGGCTGTGCGCAGGGCACCCTCGGGTGCGCCGGTATTGCCTGGAGACCGGTCGACTAACCTGCGTGCAGCCGCCACCCCGTTCGTTTAGTCGCGACATCGGTTGGCTCCAATTATTCCAGGAGTTTTACCAATGAAGAAACCCGTTCCCGATCCACCTCCCGAAAACCCTACCAACGAAACCGTCACCGACGATTTGCTCAGGGATCGATCAGCGCTCTACCGAGCCATCGATTTCCACCTCACCGGCAAGCAACCCACACCCCCCGATGAAATGCGCTTCTACAACGTCAGCAAGGACGTGAGCTTTGAAGACACCCAGCTCTATGTCGCCGACCTGCTGCGTTGTGCTTCGGTCACGGCGTATCAGTGTGGTGACCAACTGAAGGGTGCCGACCGGGCGATGGTGTACTCGATCTGGCATTTGCTGGAGATTGCCAAGGCGATGGTGGATCACTCCATTGAGTGTTTGGGGATGAAAAAAGGTTGAATCAGGCTTTAGTCATCCGTTGTCAGTGATGCAGCTTTCGCGAGCAAGCCCGCTCCCACATTTGATCTCTGGCGAACACAAACCAATTGTTCGACTCGGTTAAATGTGGGAGCGGGCTTGCTCGCGAATGGCTGCGAAGCAGCCCCCAACCTGATGGCGTATATTGGCCAAATCTCTATTGCCTGCGCAGCCCGACGATGAAACAGACGCCAGACGACCTCGAACAGATCACCACCACGACCCTGGGCCATTACAACGCGGTCGCTGAAGACTTTCGTGAAGGCACGCGCGATCACGATGTCAGCCAGAACATCGATGCCCTGTTGCGGCACATTCAAGGTGAGGCGCCTTTCGACATTCTCGATTTTGGCTGCGGGCCGGGACGTGATCTGCAGACGTTCACCCGCATGGGGCACAAGGCGGTCGGCCTCGACGGTTCGGAAAGGCTTGCGCAGATGGCGCGAGACGACAGCGGTTGCGAGGTGTGGCAGCAGGACTTCCTGAAGCTTGATCTGCCAACCGAGCGTTTCGACGGGATTTTTGCCAATGCGGTGCTGTTTCATGTTCCGCGTCAGGAATTACCGCGGGTGTTGAAGCAGTTGTGGGGAGCGTTGAAACCGGGTGGGGTGTTGTTCAGTTCCAATCCCCGTGGCGAGAATCAGGAAGGCTGGAACGGGCCGCGTTATGGCTCGTACCACGACCTGGCGGCCTGGCAGCAATTGTTGGTCGAGGCGGGGTTTGTGGAGCTGGAACATTACTACCGGCCGGCAGGGCTGCCGCGGGAGCAGCAGCCTTGGTTGGCGAGTGTTTGGCGTAAGGTGTAATGCCAACAAATTTTCAGCGTTTGTTCTGACGTCTTCGCGGGCAAGCCCGCTCCCACAGTTGACCGAGTTGTTCAGGAATACTCGGTTCCCTGTGGGAGCGGGCTTGCCCGCGATGAGCGCGCAGCGCTCGCCTTACTGCGCCTCTTTCTTCGGCTCGCGAATCTTGTACCAGGCCACATACAGCGCCGGCAAAAACAGCAGCGTCAGCAAGGTGGCGATGACGATCCCGCCGATCATCGCGTAGGCCATCGGCCCCCAGAACACTTCCCGGGCAATCGGGATCATCCCCATGCTTGCCGCCGCGGCGGTCAGCAGAATCGGCCGACGTCGATGCTCGGTCGCCTGCACCACCGCATCCCACGGCGTATAGCCCTTCTGCTCGTACTCGTCGATCTGGGTCACCAGGATCACCGAGTTACGGATGATGATACCGATCAGCGCGAGAATCCCGAGGATCGCCACGAAGCCCATTGGCGTACCGGTAGGCACCAGCGCGAGGACCACGCCGATCAGCCCCAGCGGCGCGACACTGGCCACCAGGAACAGCTTCTGCACGCTGTGCAGCTGGATCATCAGGAAGGTTGCCATCATGAACAGCATCAGCGGCACAACCTTGGCAATCGGCCCCTGGGCCTTGCCGCTTTCCTCCACCGTACCACCGGTGGCGACTTTGTAGCCCGCCGGCAGTTTGGCTGCGAAAGCATCGATGGACGGCTTGAGGATTTTCACCAGGTCCGTCGGCTGGATCTCATCACGAATCGCCGCCTTGATGGTGATGGTCGGCAAACGATCCCTACGCCATACCAACGGCTGCTCCAGTTCATAGCGCACCGTGGCGAACGCCAGCAACGGAATCGACGTGCCGCTCGGCGTGACGATTTGCAGGTTCTGCAGGGTTTCCGGCGTACCGCGCTCGGAGTCCACCGCACGACCGACGACGTTGATCAGGTAAATGTCGTCATCGACCTGGGTCACCGACTGGCCGCTGACGATGCCGTTCATCAGGTTGGCCACATCCTCGGAAGACAGCCCCAACTGCCGCGCCTTGTCCTGGGCGATGTCGATGCGCAGGACTTTGCCCGGCTCGTTCCAGTCGTAGATGATCTCGCCGATGTGCGGGTTCTTGTCCAGCTCCGTGGCCAGGTCGATGGCATGTCGACGCACCTGGTCGATGTCCTTGCCGCTGACCCGGTACTGGATCGGACGCCCTACCGGCGGGCCCATTTCCAGCGCCTGGACATAACCGCCGATGCCGACGAAGTCGTTGCGCAAGCGCTCGCGCAGCTTCTGCATCATGGCCTCGCGGGTATGGCCTTTGCTGACGATCACCAACTGCGCGTAGAACGGGTTTTGCAGTTGCTGGTCCAGAGGCAGGTAAAAACGGATGGCGCCCTGACCAATGTAGGTGCTCCAGCGCACGATGTCCGGATCATCCTTGAGCGTGGCTTCGAGACGATCGACCGCCCTTCGGGTTTCGTCGATCGAGGAGTTTTGCGGCAGGTTCAGGTCCACCAGGATTTCCGGGCGATCCGAAGACGGGAAGAACTGGTTCTGCACGTAGCGCATGCTGAAGAGCGCCAGCACAAAGCACAGCACCGTAATGCCGATGGCCCACCAGCGATTGCGCATGCACCACAGCAGTCCGCCGTTGAACGCCTTGCCGATGCGCCCGGGTTCGCCTTCGTGGGGTTTTACCTTGGTGCTGAGAATGTGCACGCCGATCACCGGCGCAAACAGCACCGCCACCACCCACGACACCAGCATCGCACAGGCAATCACCGCAAACAGGGTGTAGGTGTACTCACCGGCGGAGCTGGCGTTCAAGCCGATCGGCACGAAGCCCGCGACCGTCACCAGCGTACCGGTGAGCATCGGGAACGCCGTGGAGGTGTAGGCGAAGGTTGCCGCCTGCTCCTTGGTCTCGCCCATTTCCAGGCGCGTGACCATCATTTCCACAGTGATCATCGCATCGTCCACCAGCAGGCCGAGGGCGATGATCAGTGCACCGAGGGAAATCCGCTGCATGGTGATGCCGCTGTATTCCATGAACACGAACACCATCGCCAGCACCAGTGGGATCGAGCACGCCACCACCAGCCCGGCGCGCACGCCGAGGCTGACGAAGCTGACTAGCAGCACGATCACTACCGCTTCGAACAAGGCACTGGTAAAGCCGCCCACGGCTTCTTCCACCACCACGGCCTGGTCGGAAACGTTGTAGATGCCGACCCCCACCGGCAGGTCGGCGGTCAACTGTTCGATACGGGTGTGCAGCGCCTTGCCGAACGCCTGGACGTTGCCACCCTTCTGCATGGCAATCGCCAGGCCGATGGCCGGTTTGCCGTTGATGCGGAATTCCGGCGAGGCCGGATCGACATAGCCGCGACTGATTTCGGCAATGTCGGCCAGACGATAGTAGCGGTCGTTGAGCTTGAGGTTGACCTCGGCGAGGTCTTTCTCCGAAGCGAACTTCCCTGAAGTGCGCACCGAAATCCGCTCCGGCCCGGCCTCGATGACACCCGCCGGGGTCACGGCGTTCTGGGTTTGCAGGCTCTGCACCACCTGACGCTCATCGATGCCCAGCGCTGCGAGTTTGCGTGTGGAGAAGTTCAGGTACAGCACTTCGTCCTGCTGGCCGACCATCTCGATCTTGCCCAGCCCCGGCACGCCGCGAATTTCCATGCGCGCCTGTTCCACGTAGTCGCGCAGCTGACGCATGGTCAGGCCGTCGGCGGTGAAGGCGTAGATCGACCCGAAGACGTCACCGAACTCGTCGTTGAACGACGGCCCCTGTATGCCCTGCGGGAACTGGTACTTGATGTCGTTGATCTTCTTGCGCACCTGGTACCAGATTTCCGGGATGTCCTTGGCACTGGTGGTGTCGCGCAGGTACACGTACACCGTCGATTCGCCGGGGCGCGTGTAGCTTTTCACGTAGTCGAGGGAGTCGAGTTCTTCGAGCTTCTTCTCGATCCGGTCGGTGATCTGCTTGAGGGTTTCCTCCTGGGTCGCCCCCGGCCATTTGCTCTGGATCACCATGGTCTTGATGGTGAACGAAGGGTCTTCTTCGCGACCCAGGTTGAAGTACGAGAACACACCCATCAGCAACGCGACGAACATCAGATACCAGATGAACGACTGATGCTTGAGGGCCCATTCCGAGAGGTTGAAAGGCCCTTTCATTGACTGTCCTCGTCGATTTTCACTTTTTGCCCCGGCTTGAGGCTGTTCACACCGGCACTGACCACCCGCTCGCCGTTTTTCACGCCGCCGGCCAGCACCACGGTGCTGTCGGTGCGGCTGATCACGGTGATGTCACGGGGAGAGACGGTTTTACTCTGTGCATCGATCACCCAGATGCGCGGCTTGCCATCGACCACCTGCAGCGCGGTGACCGGCAGTTCGATGCGCGGCTTGATCGCCGAGCTCAGGGTGACGCTGATGGCCGTGCCCAGGCGAAAGCCTTCTGGCGTTTCGGCCAGGGTCAAGCGAGCGCGACGGGTGCGCGTGGCGCTTTGAGCCTGAGGCTCGATTTCACGGATGATCGCGGTGGTGTTGATGCTCGGATTGAGTTGCGCCGCGACCAAAAACACCACATCGCTGGGCAGTTGGTCGACCAGGGTATCGGGAAGATCGATCACCGCCTCCTTGATGTCCGGTTGCGCCAGGGTCACCACTTGCTGACCCGCCGACACCACTTGCCCGGCCTCGGCGCTCCACGCAGTGACCACGGCTTTATGGTCGGCGCGCAGCTCGGTGTAGCCCAGTTGGTCCTTGCTCTGGTTGACGGCCGCCCGGGCCTGATCAAGGGAGGCCTGGGTGGTTTTCAGGTCCGTGTTGGCCTCATCCAATTGCGCCTGCGCGCCGACCCCGCGGTCAAACAAGGCTTGCTGACGCTGGGCGGTGGCTTTGGCGTTGATCAGTTGCGCCTGGATTTTCGCCAGATCGCCCTGGGCCGAACGCAATTGGTTCTGTTGATCCGAAGGATCGAGGGTGGCGAGCAACGTGCCCTTCTCGACCTCGGTGCCGACATCGACGTTACGGCTGGCGATTCGCCCGCCCACACGGAAGCCGGTATCGGTTTCATAGCGTGCCTGGATACTGCCGGCAAAGCGGCCCAGGTCCTCTTCGCTCAAGGCCTGGACCTTGATCGACAGCACCGGTCGCACCGGCTCCGGCGGCGGTTCGCTTTTGGAACAGGCGCTCAGCACCAGCCCGATGGACAACGCCCATAAAGGCTTCATGGCTTTGCTCCCCACGTCAGATCCTTGTAAGTGTTTTCGGCAATCTCGACTTCCATGTCCGGGTGCAAGAGTTGTCCACCGGCGACGATGACTTTGTCGCCGTCCTTCAAGCCGCCGCTAACGATGATCTTGCCGGTCAGGTAGCGGCTGACCGTCACCGTATGCAACTGGGCCTTGCCCTTGTCGTCGACAATCCAGACCGCAGGTTCACTGATGTTTTTGGTCAGTGCCGACCACGGCAACTCGATAACCGACTTGCCCGATCCCCTGGCCGTGGCGCTCACCACCGAGCCCAGTTGCATGCCGTCGGGCAGGCTGTTGAGGCCGACCTTGACCTGCACGGTGCCCGATTGCGCCGACACCGACGGGGTGACTTCACGTACGGTGCCAGTGGTCTTGATTGCCGGGTTGTCGAGCAGGCTCAGGACAATGGTCTGATCCTTGGGCTTCTCCGCCAGCAGCGATTCATAGACGTTGAATACCGCATCGCGGTCGCCGTCCCGGGCCAGGCTGAAGATCGGCATCGTCGCCTGCACCACCTGGCCGACTTCCGCCTGGCGCTCGGTAATGATCCCCGGCGCATCGGCGATCAACGCGGTATAGCTCAACTGATCCTTGGCGTTGGCCAACTGCGCCTGGGCGGCGCTCAAGGCACTCTGACTACTGTGCAAGGCGGCCTGGGCCGAGTCGTATTCACTCTGGCTGGTGTAACCCTTGGGCAGGAGTTTTTGCTGACGCACGAATGCCGCCGCGCTCTGCTTCACCCGCGCCTGTTCAGCGACCACTTGTGCCTGGGCCGAGTCGACGTTGGTCTGCAGATCCTTTGGGTCGAGCCGGGCGAGCACTTGCTTGGCGGTCACACGATCGCCAACGTCTACCGAGCGCTGGATGATCTTGCCACCGACGCGAAAGGACAGTTCCGTCTGTACCCGCGCCTGGATATCACCGGTGAGGGTGACCGAGGCCGCGTAATCCGCTGGCTTGACGACCTGCACGAAAACCCGTGGCAGGTATTCCTGCACGGGCTTTTTCTCGTCGCAAGCCGTCAGCAGGGTGACGACACTCAAGGCCATTACTACTTTCAATCCGGGAACCACCATGCAATCTCCTTGGCCTTTTTCATGTACAACACGACAGAGAGCTTAGAACAGGATTGGAACCTTGCACGAGCGTCTTATGAAGAAAAAACTCACACCTTGTTACCCTTGAAACAGTTGCAATAGACACCTGCGCATGCCTGACAATGAGTCCTGGTCGATCCCGCCTCAGGAACTCACATGCTCAAAACCCTCGCGGTGGCCAATTACCGCTCGATCAACAAACTGGTGATCCCGCTGGGCCGGCTGAATCTGATTACCGGGCCCAACGGCAGCGGCAAATCCAACCTGTACCGCGCGCTGCGCCTGCTGGCGGAAACCGCCCAGGGCGGCGTGGTCAATGCCCTGGCCCGTGAAGGCGGTCTGGATTCGACCTTCTGGGCCGGCCCGGAAACCATTTCCCGGCGCATGCGCACTGGCGAAGTCCCCATCGAGCCCACCGTGAACCAAGGCGTCAAACGCCTGCGCCTGGGGTTTGCGGGAGACGATTTCGGTTACTCGATCAGCCTCGGCCTGCCGGATTCCAATGGTCATTTCATGCTGCCCGGGCACCGCTGGCCGATCCCTTCCCGTTTCAGCCTCGACCCGCAGATCAAGCGCGAATGCCTGTGGGCCGGGGCGTTCTATCGCCCGGCCAGTCTGCTGGTCGACCGTGACGGTCCGATGATCCGTACCCGCGCCAACCGCAAGTGGGATGTACTGGCGCAGCACACGCCGATGTTCGACAGCCTGTTCGACCAGGTCGGCAGCCTGCGCAGCTCTCCGGAAGTGCTGGAAATGCGCGAGTTCATCCGCCGCTGGCGCTTCTACGATCACTTTCGCAGCGATGCCGACGCACCCGCGCGCCAACCGCAACTGGGCACCCGCACGCCGGTGCTGCATCACGACGGACGCGATCTGGCGGCGGCCTTGCAGACGATCATCGAAATCGGCGATCAGGAGGCATTGCAGGCCGCCATCAGCGATGCCTTCCCCGGCGCGCGCCTGAACATCGAACCACTGCCGGGAGGTCGCTTCGCCATCGAGTTTTTCCAGGAAGGTTTGTTACGACCACTGTCGGCCGCCGAGTTGTCGGACGGAACCTTGCGTTACCTGCTGTTGGTCGCGGCACTGCTGACACCTCGGCCGCCGACACTGATGGTGCTGAACGAGCCGGAAACCAGCCTGCATCCGGACCTGCTGGCGGCACTGGCACGCTTGATCATCCGCGCCTCAGAGCAGTGCCAGGTGTGGGTGGTATCTCATGCCCGGCGCTTGATTTCGGCATTGCAGCAAGACCCGGATTGCAACTGCATCGTGCTGGAGAAGAACCTCGGGCAAACCGGGATTGTCGGCCAACGCATGCTGGATGAGCCGGCATGGTATTGGCCGGAATGAACGACAAGTGATTTGCCGGGACGATGGAAGACGTCTATTTTCCCCTGCGACGTAGGAAGGATCTTTTTTTCGAACCACAACTCCAAGGACGAACCACTTTTGGCCAGACTCCCGGCCAAAACCTCACAAGGACGAGAACATGGCAGACGCACAAACGCCGCAACGGCTGGATCCGCAGGACATTCTGAAACTCTTGATGGCGTTGCGCAGGGCCTTGGAGGCCAAGCCGGCCTGAGTGCTTTTGATCTTGTGGCGAGGGGGCTTGCCCCCGTTGGGCTGCGAAGCGGCCCCATGTAACCTCCCAAAAATCTTAATGACGCACCTCGGGCGAATGCTGCGCATTCGAACGGGGGCAAGCCCCCTCGCCACAAAAGCGTCCTCGCCCCTGGCAAACCAACACACATAAAAAAACGCCGACGCTAAATCAGCCGTCGGCGTATGAAACCTTGAAGGGGTTTGCTTCGCGAATCAGAACGCTGGCAGTACCGCGCCGCTGTACTTCTTCTCGATGAATGCTTTCACTTCCGGGCTGGTCAGGGCTTTGGCCAGTTTCTGGATGGCAACGCTGTCCTTGTTGTCCGGACGGGCCACCAGGAAGTTCACGTAAGGCGAATCGGCACCTTCGATCACCAGTGCGTCTTTAGCCGGGTTCAGACCCGCTTCCAGCGCGTAGTTGGTGTTGATCATGTCCAGGTCGACCTGATCCAGCACGCGCGGCAGCATGGCCGACTCAAGTTCCTTGAACTTGAAGTTGTGCGGGTTCTTGGCGATGTCTTTCGGGGTGGCCAGGGCGTTTTTCGGGTCTTTCAACTCGATAAGGCCAGCCTTCTGCAGCAGGATCAGGGCACGGCCGCTGTTGCTGCCTTCGTTCGGGATGGCGATGGTCGCGCCGTCTTTCAGTTCAGCCAGGGTTTTGACTTTCTTCGAGTAGCCGCCGAAAGGTTCAACGTGTACGCCGATCACGGTGACCAGGTTGGTACCTTTGCCTTCGTTGAAGCTTTTCAGGTACGGCAGGGTCTGGAAGTAGTTGGCGTCCAGGCGCTTCTGGTCGACCTGCACGTTCGGCTGAACGTAGTCGGTGAAGACTTTGATTTCCAGGTCCACACCTTCTTTGGCGAGGGTTGGCTTGATCAGCTCAAGGATCTCGGCGTGTGGAACCGGGGTTGCCGCAACCACGAGTTTTTCGCCAGCCTGGGCCAGGCCCGCGGAGAGGGCCGCCGCCAGTGCGGTGAACAACAGAACCTTTTTCATGCAGTGTCCTTATCGAAAATCACAGTCGCTTGTGGCGACGGCTTGAAAACGAGAGTGCCAGTGAAGTGCTATCGCTGGCGTGAAGCGGACAATACCGGGATTTTTTATTCCCGAACAATAACCTTTATTCAGCTTCATATTCCATTTTGTTCATACAGATCTAATCCGCACCTGACCCTGTAGGAGCGAGCCTGCTCGCGATGATCGCCAGGACAACGCGGGCATTCAGGAAACCCGCATCATCGTTGAAGACCATCGCGAGCAGGCTCGCTCCTACAGCAGGCCGGCGCCTTTAAGTATTTGTTTCAAGGCGACTTTTTCTGCGTCGGAACCGTTGCCAAGAATCTGCTTGATCTGCCGTTCGATCTGTCCCAGACCTTCATCAGGCAGGTTCAGATGCTCCGGCAAAATCTCGTCGCCCGTGCTCACCAGCAGCGCAAAGTGAATGATGTTCTCCAGCTCGCGGGTATTGCCCGGCCAACTGTGACGTTCCAGCACAAGCTGCGCCGCTTCACTGATCAGCGGCACCGGCAGGTCGAGGCGCTGGCTGTAGATGCCGAGGAAGTATTCGGCCAGCGACAGGATGTCACCCGTACGCTCGCGCAGCGCCGGCAGTTCGAGCGGGCCTTCGCTGAGGTAGTGATAGAGCCGCTCATGGAATTTCCCGGCGGCAACCGCCTGGGCCAGATTGATGCTGGTGGCCGCCACCAGCCGCACATCCACCGGGCTCGGCTGCTGGGCACCGACGCGGATGACTTCGTGGTTCTCCAGGGCGGCGAGCAGTTTGATCTGGATCGGCAGCGGCAGGTCGCCGATTTCGTCCAGGTACAACGTGCCGCCGTTGGCCGAGCCGAACCACCCGGCACGACTGCTCGCCGAGCCGCTGTAGCTGCCCGCCGCATAGCCAAACAACTCGGCATCGGCGTAAGTCGGGCTGATCGCGCCGCAGTTGACCGACACGAATAACCCGCCGCGATCACTGGCGCGGTGGATGTGGCGCGCCAGCAATTCCTTGCCGGTACCGGTTTCGCCACGGATCAGCACGGACACCGAACGCGTGGCCAGTTGCTCAAGGTCTTCACGTAATTGCCGTGAACGCGGATCGACAAACACCAGCGCCTTGGCGCGGATGCTCAGGGGACTTTTTTCGGCATCGGGAAAGGTCAGCAGCGGCTGACCGAAGGTTTCAAAGCTCATGGCAGACTCCCGCCCAAAACCGCCGGGAGACGGGGGCGTTAAATAAAGAAAGTGTTCAAGCGCGGCGCAGGGCGTGGTGTTCCATGCGGTTCTGCAAGCGATAGAGATAGGCAAACCCCTGCTCCCAGCGCTGATGGCCGGACTTCACGTTGATATGCCCCGCCCCCGCCAGGATTCCCGCCTCGGCACCCCAGTTGCGCGCCAGTTCCAGGGCCCGCGGCGCACTGACGGCGCTGTCGTTGTCGGAGCTGACGACCTGGCTCGGGAATGGCAGCAGGTCCGTCGGGATTGGCGCGAAATTGCGCAGGGCCGGCGCGCAGGCCGGGCGTTCGACATCCGCCGGTGCGACCAGCAGGGCGCCGCGCACTTGCCGCAAAAACTGCACGGGAGCGGTCGCTGCCCAATGGGCGATGGTGATGCAACCCAGGCTGTGGGCGATCAGGATGACCGGCGTGCTGTCGGCGGCAATCGCCTCGGCCAGCGCTGCGACCCAGTCCTCTCGACGTGGCGTCAGCCAGTCGGCCTGCTCCACCCGCGCACTGTTCGGCAGGCTGTTCTGCCAGTGGCTTTGCCAATGATCTTCCGGCGATCCTTGCCAGCCCGGCACAATCAGGTAGCGAATTGATTCGTTGCGCATGGGGGAGCTCTCCTGCTGCGTGTCTGTTCCCGGTCGAGTATAGGGAGAGGATTTATATTCGTTAAGGAATAAGAAGCTATTTATTAAGATCTACATCGAATAACAAATTTCGACCTGTAGGAGCTGGCTTGCCAGCGATGGCGCCCTTCCAGTCGATGAAGATGTTGCCTGTCCCACCGCTATCGCTGGCAAGCCAGCTCCTACAGGGGGTTGTGGCGCTGCTGAATTCGAGGCAAAAAAAAGGGCCGCACCCTGCCAAGGAGACGGCCCCGGAAAACGAAAATCTGTTAACGCGCAGTAATCACCGACAGCTTGGTAATCCCTGCCCGCTCGATCGACGCCATGGCCCGCGCCACTTCGCCGTAATTCACCCCATCGTCTGCCTGCAGCTGCACACGCACCTCGGGGTCCTTGGCCTTCGCCGACTTGAGGTTGAACTCCAGCAAGTCCGGCTGTATCTCGTCCTTGTTGATAAACAGTTTGCCGGCCCCGTCGATGCTCACCACCAACGGGTCTTTCTGCTCCACCGGCGCCACCGCTTCGGTCTTGGGCAGGTTGATCGGAATCGCGTTGGTCAGCAGCGGTGCGGTGACGATGAACACCACCAGCAACACCAGCATCACATCCACCAACGGCGTCACGTTGATCTCGCTGAGCACCTCATCGGTGTCTTGCGTGGAGAAGGCCATATCAGGACGCCTCCTTCACTTTCGGCGCGCTGCCTTGGGCCGCTGCCTTGTGCGCCGTCGGGTGGATCAGCACGCGGAACGAACTCTTCTGCGCCAGGCTGTAGAAGTCGTGGGCAAAGTCATCCAGGTCCGCCGCCGTCAGTTTCAAACGGCGCAAAAAGTAGTTGTAAACCAGTACCGCCGGCACCGCGACGGCGATCCCAACGCCCGTGGCGACCAGTGCCGCGCCAATCGGCCCGGCGACCGTTTCCAGGCTTGCCGAGCCCGCCGCGCTGATGCCTTTCAACGCCTCCATGATTCCCCACACCGTGCCGAACAAACCAATGAACGGCGAGGTGCTGCCAATGCTCGCGAGCACCGCCAAGCCGGTTTCCAGTGACCGCCGCTCACGCACGATCTGCTGACGCAAAGCCCGCTCCAGACGATCCTGATGGTTGATCGCCTGGCTCAAGTCCGCCGCCTGCGGCGCCTCGCCCACCTGGATGGCCGCGTAACCGGCCTGGGCAACCCGGGCGGCCGCGCCGGGCCGGGTTTCGCTCAGTTCGGCCGCCGAATCGAGACTCGAAGCGGCCCAGAACTGTTGATGAAACTTTCGATCCTGTGCCTTGAGGCGCCCGAACTGCACGCCCTTGAGCAATGCCAAACCCCAGGTCGCGACGGAAAAAACCACCAGCAGCCAGATCACCGCGCTTTCGATGGATTCAAGTGGAGATGCCAGTAACGTCATGGTGTATTCCTCGTGTAAACGTTTCGCGCGAAATTGGTTTCGGTTTAATGAATCTTGAAATCGATAGGCACGCTGACCCAGCCGTCCTGGGCCACATCGCCTTGCTTGGCTGGCACGAAACTCCAGCGTTTCACCGCGTTCAGCGCTGCTTCGTCGAGCGCATCGCGACCGCTGCTTTTCTGGATCTGGATCTCACCGGGCTTGCCGCTGGCCAACACATGCACGCGCAACAACACCGTGCCTTCCCAGCCGCGACGCTGGGCCAGCGACGGGTATTCCGGCGCCGGGTTTTTCAAATAGCCGGCCGTGGCGGAGGCCGGTGTCACAGGTGCGGGCGCCGGCGGTGCAGGTGCTGCCGGGGCCGCGACGGGTGCTGCCGGTTTCGTTGGCGCGGGGGGTTGCTCAACTGCTTTTGGCGCCGGTTTCGGTTGCGGTTTGGCGACCGGTTTGGGCTTGGGCACCGGCTTCGGTGGAGGCGGCTTCACGGCCAGTTCGTCTTCCACGGGCGGTGGTGGCTCCACCACAGGCTGGACAGGTTGCGGTGGCGGCGGCTCGACCACCGGTGGCGCCGGACGCGAGAACTCGATGGTCATCGGCGGGACTTCCGGCGGCACGATCGGCAGCACCGGGGTCGGTTGCTGATTGACCCAATAAATCACCGCGCCATGCACCAGCAACGCCAGCACGCCGAGCACGATCGCTTCCCGTCGGCGCAGGACGCCCTTGGGTGCACGCTGCAAACGCAACTGGCCCAAGGGCAACCGGTGCGGTCGGCCGAGGTCGACCAACTCGCCACCGGGTGCCTGGCGCCACAGCACTTCATGTGCACTGACGGCGGTCTGGACATTGCCCATTGCTTCACTCCCTGCGGTCTCTTAGCGGATAACCCGAAACGTCGACTTGAACATCCCCCCGACGACATCGCGGTGGAGAAATCATTGGCCGGAACGCTTAGTTCTTAAAGTAATTTTTAATCTAATACTTAGACCATAAATGCATATGCGAAACCTTCGTCTACCGCCAGAGCCCGCAATACAAGGGCTCTGGCCCGATGGCGAAAAACCAATGCCTTGCCTGCATTGAAAGTATTCATTCGAGGCATGCTTTTTCGCCGTCAGAAGTCATATCGACCGGTCACGCCCAGCGTCCGGGGGGTGCCGAGCAGGCCTTCATAACCACCGTTGGCAGCCGTCCACAGCGTCGTGTAGTAGGTTTTGTCGAAGGCGTTTTTCAGCCACAGCGAAACGTCCCACTGCCCCTGGTTGAAGTCGCCGCGCAAACCGGTGGACAGGTTGACCACCGCATAACTCGGGATCTGCCCGAAGTCGGAGTCTTCCACCGTGCCCACCGCTTTGGAGCGGAACGCATAGCTGGCAGTGACGTATTCCTCGAAGCCGTTGCTCAGGTTCCACTTGTATTCGCCGTTGGCGTTGCCGATCCATTTCGAGGCGCCGACCACTTGATGGCCACTGAGGTCGCAAGACGCCGGAGCGCCCGGCGCCAGGCTGACTTCCGGCGGGCACGGCGCATCCTTGTACGAGAGGTAGCTGACATCGTTGTACGAGCCGTTGATGTTCAGCGTCAGGCCGCGCAGCGGGATCAGGGTGCTTTCGAACTCCACGCCACGGGAGCGCACCGAGCCGGCGTTGGTCAGGTACTGCACGCGGTTGACGTCGTCGTAGGCGTTGGTCTGATAGCCGTTGACCTGGGTCCAGAAGACGTTGGCGTTGAGTTGCAGGCGGCGGTCCCACAGGGTGCTCTTGAAACCGAGCTCGGCGTTGTTGGCGCGCTCGGTGCCGATCAGCAGTGAGTCGGCACCCGCCACCGGCGCCGTACCGACCGCCAGGTTGACCCCGCCTGATTTTTCGCCATGGGACAACGTAGCGTAGGTGAGCAGGTCGTCGGTGAGGCGGTAGCTGAGGTTCAGCAGGCCCGAGGGACTGGAGCTGTACTGGTTCAGATCGCCGGAATCGTAGGCCCCCGCGCGCGCACGTCGTGACGCGGCCGCCGCACCGGTGACCGCGACACCACCGGCGGGTGCATTGCGGGTCACCCAGGCGTTTTTCTCTTCATAGGTGCCCCGCAGGCCGGCGGTGAAATCCAGGCGCTCGGTCAGGTGCCAGGTGCCCTGGGCGAACAGCGCGAAGCTGTTGGTTTCGATATGACCGTTGCCGACACTGTCGATGTTGTTCAGCGCACCAGTGGGCGTGCCACTCCAGATGTCCGCTTGCGGGCCGTAGAAGGTGAAGGATTTGTTGTCCAGGTTGGAGCCGAAGTAGTAGGCGCCCAGCACGTAATCGAAGAATCCGCCGGTAGGCGACGCCAGGCGAAACTCCTGGGAATACTGCTTATCCTCCACCGAAACGCCGGCGTTGTAGAAGGCGGTTGCGTTCAGGCCGTCATCATTGCGCGGGGTGAAATTCCACCAGCGATAGGAGCTGATGGACGTCAGGGTGAAGTCGCTCGGCAGCGTCCAGTTGGCCTCGACTGACGTACCGCCCTGATGCACGGTGACGTGCTGGTCGTTGTTCAGGTTGACCTTGCGGTGCGTGCCGTCAACCAGGGTCGCGCCAGCCGCATTGGCCCGGGCCTGGTAAAGGTTGGTGCCATTGATGGTCGGCCCGGTGTTGAACAACACCCGGGTGCCGGCGCTGGAATCCTCCTCGTTGTAGTCGCCGATCCAGCGCAGGTTGAATGACTCGTTGGGCTTGAACAGCAACTGGCCACGGAAGCCATCGCGCGAGCCGCCGTTCAAATCGTGGCCGTCGAATTCGTTCTTGATGTCACCGTCGCTGCGGGTGCGATACGCAGAAAAGCGCCCGGCCAGTTCGTCATTCAGCGGGCCGGAAATCGTGCCCTTGGTCTGGAAATAACCGTCCTCGCCTACCGAAGATTCGATGCTGCGTTCCGGGGTAAAGGTTGGCGCACGCGTGCTGATGTTGATCACACCGGCGGTGGTATTTTTACCGAACAGGGTGCCTTGCGGACCGCGCAGCACTTCGAGCTGCTCGATGTCCATCAGGTCGAACACGGCCATGCCCGGCCGGCCGAGGTAAACGTTGTCGATGTACAGGCCGACACTGCCTTCCAGGCCATCGCTGGCCGGGTTGTTGCCCAGGCCACGAATCGACACGCTGGACTGGCGCGCATGCATGTAGGCGACGTTGACGCTGGGCACCAGTTGCTGCAGATCCTGAATGCGATAAACCCGCTGGGCTTCCAGGGTCTGGCCACTGACCACGCTCATGGGCGTCGGTACGTCCTGCGAACTTTCTTCGCGGCGGCGGGTGGTCACGGTCACGGTTTCCAGTTGCGCACTGTCGGCCGTGGCGGATTTCACGGGGGTGGTTGCAGGGGTGGCGCTGTCGGCTGCATAGCCTTGGGTCCAACCGGCGCTTCCTGCCAGTAACAGGGCCAGAGGCAGGCGTTTGAGCCGTTGGGGTGACGAGGTTTGAGCAAGGTGCAACGGACTCATAAGGCGGGGTTCCCGATCAGAAGAAGTTCTTTATTGCTTGTCAGGCCGCCTTCGCGAGCAAGCCCGCTCCCACAGGGGATCTCCACCTGTGTGGGAGCGGGCTTGCTCGCGAAGGCGTCGCCTCAGACGCCGCCGATATCCGGCCCTTTCACGGTCCGGCTGACCTGCCCATTCACACCCACCGGCACTTCGCCCTTGAGCGTCACCCGCCGCACGATCCGGTCCTGAGTGCCGTAGTCATCCACCGCGTAATGTTGGGTGGAGCGGTTGTCCCAGATCGCCACATCACCAGCCTTCCAGCGCCAGCGCACGATGTTTTCCTGGCGGATCACATGGCTTTGCAGCAAGCCGAACAGGTGCGCCGAATCGGCCTGGGAATAGCCCTTGATGCGTTTGACGAAATGCCCCAGCAACAGGCTCTTCTCGCCGCTGATCGGGTGCACGCGGACCACCGGGTGTTCGGTCTCGTAGACGGTCGAGGTGAAGATCTTGCGATAGCGCTCCAGCTTCTCGGCCGAGACGTCAGGCCGGGTGCCGGCGTAGTCGTATTCGTTGCTGTGCACCGCGACCAGTTTGTCGGCCAGCTCGCGCAGCTCCTCGGATAAGCCGCTGTAAGCGGTGGCGGTGTTGGCCCACAGGGTGTCGCCGCCGAAAGCCGGGGCCACCACCGAGCGCAGGATCGAGGCTTTCGGGTAGGCCTCGACGAAGGTCACGTCGGTGTGCCACGAGCTGGCGCGCTGGCCCTCGGCACCGTCCAGTTCCAGCAGAAAACGCGTGCCTTCGCGCACCGGTACGGTCGGGTGCGCCACCGGTTCGCCGAGCAGATGGGCGAACGCTTCCTGGCGCTGATCGTCGAGCTGGGTCTGCTCGCGGAAGAAGATCACTTTGTATTGCAGCAGTGCCTGTTGAATGGCTTCAACAGTGGCGGCATCCAGCTCGCCGGAAAGCTCTACGCCACGAATTTCGGCACCGATGCGACCGGCCACCGGGTGGATTTCAAGCGCATGGACAGCGGGTTTTACAGCGATAGCGGCATTGCTCATGGGTAGACCCTCATCAGACTGCTTGCGGTTGAACCGGCCGCGAAACACTGCTCTATCTATATTCTATTTAGATCTAATAGATATCTACATGCTTCGTTGACGGAATAAGAGGTTGCATTTAAAACCTCAGTCAACCCTCGTCGCAAATGCCTTCGAGCTATTTTTAGGATGCCGGAAAAGCATATGGATCTTCGCCAGTTGCGTTACTTCATCGCCCTCGACGAACACCGCAGTTTCGTGCGCGCGGCCGAGGCCATGGGCATTACCCAGCCGGCCTTCAGCCGCAGCATTCAGGGGCTTGAGCACGAGTTCGGCTGCGTCCTGGTGGACCGTGGCAACAAGGATTTGCGCCCCACCCCCGAAGGCCTGGTGGTGCTGCAACATGCCCGCAGCCTGGTGCAGGGTGCGGCGTTGCTCAGCAGTGAAGTGACGCAGATGACCAAGCTCGATGCCGGTGAGCTGCGCTTCGGCTGCGGCCCGGCCCCGGCAGTGAAACTGGTGCCGGATGCGGTGGCGCAATTCATCAACGCGCACCCGAAAGTGCGCACCTGCTTCGAGGTGGATAACTGGGAAAAACTCAGCCGCGCCCTGAACCGTGAAGAGATCGAATTCTTCATCGCCGACATCCGCCATTTCGAGTCCGACCCGAATTTCCAGACCCAGGCCCTGACGCCCAAGCGCGGCGTGTTTTTCTGCCGCCCCGGGCATCCGCTGCTGGCCAAGGAGAGCCTGTCGACCAACGACATGTTCGATTACCCGCTGGCGACCACGATGATCCCGCCAGGCATTCGCAAGCTGCTGGCAAACCTCAGCGGCCGGGTGGATTTTTCGCCGAGCATCCAGACCGAACATTTCCCGGCGCTGGTGAAGGTGGTGCTGCAATCCAACGCCATCGGCGTGGGCACGGAGGAGGCGTTCATCGAGGACATTGCCCAGGGATCGCTGGTGCTGCTGCACTGGCGTAATTTGCCGCAGAACATCGAGAGCATGAATGCACGCTGCGGGATCGTCAGTCGCACCGGGTTCCGGCTGTCACCGGCAGCGCGGGCGATGATCGAGACGTTGGTGGCGGTGGACGGGCAGCAGGTCAGCGTCGCGGTTTAGGGCCTCTTCGCGAGCAAGCCCGCTCCCACATTTGATTTCCAGCGAACACAAAATTTGTGTACGACGCAGAACCATTGTAGGAGCTGGCTTGCCAGCGATGAGGCGCCGCTCAGGCGCCGACAATTCAGAGCTTCGCCGCTGCCAATTCCGGCGCCACCCAATCACTGACTTTGAACGACTTGCGAATCAGCTTCTGCTGCGAAGCCAGGTCGACCGCATCCTGCAATTTACCCAGGAACACCGGATCAAGCGTCGAAGGGAACACCTCGCTCAATTTCTGATCCTTCAAATCCTGGCTGAGAATCACCGGCGGATAACTCGCCAGTCCCGATACCAGCTGAACGTAGGCGTCCTTGTTGCTGTCCTGGGTCAGCCAGGTCACCGCCTGCTGCTGAGCCTTGAGCAATGTCGCCACGGCCTCGGGGTGCTCGTCGACAAACTTCCCGGTCCCCACCAACACCGCCTGCACGCTACCGGCGCCGTTCAGGTCCTTGGTACTCAGTGGCAACTCGGCCAACCCTTTGGCCTGCAAGCCCGTGAGCCCGGAACCGCCCCACGAAGCATCGATCTGCTTCGCCGCCAGTGCCGCGACCGCCGCGTTGAAGTCCAGGTTGATGACTTTCACATCCTTCTCGCTCAACCCCTGGCTGGCCAGCGCCGCGTCGAAGGACAACTGGCTGGCGGTGCCACGGAAGATGGCCACGCGTTTGCCCTTGAGGTCCTGCAGGGTCTTGATCCCCGAACCCGGCACCACACCGAGGTAATGCTTGACCCCGCGCGCCGAAGCGCTGAGCAACCGCGTATCCAGGCCATTGGACTTGCCGATGATGGCCGCCAGATCACCCAAGTAGGCCAGGTCAACCTGACCGTTGGCGAACGCCTCGTTGATCACCGGGCCTGCGCCCTTGAAGAAGCTCCACTGAATCTTGATGCCTTGATCGGCGAACGCCTTTTCGAAGATCTGTTGATCACGCAGCACATCCACCACACCGCCACCACTGTGCTGGGTCCCGGCACTCAGGTCCGGCACGGCGATGCGGATTTCCTTGAGCTCACCAGCGTTGGCCGTGAAGACCAACAGGCCCGCCAGGGCCGGTGCGGCGAACAGGCTGATGACACGTTTGAAGGGAAGGTTCATGGGTGCGGCTCCTTGGGGCAACGGGCGTTGAGGAGCCGAAAGTAGGCTGAAGTAGAACCAGCACTTAAATACTATAAATTCACATTTTTAGATCATTTGGATCTATATCAACACGGGCGGGCCTCTCCGCCAGGTATGCCTTGGCAGCATCGAAAATATTCTTCGAATGCATTGGATACAGCGGCGGATGGCGGCCTTAAATGGTCTCGCTTATCTCCCAATAGCATTGATCTTAATTTTTATAGATCAATTTCGCATACACCTTAACCCCCTGTGGGAGCGGGCTTGCTCGCGAAAGCGGCGTGTCAGGCAACGATGAAGTGACTGTGACGCCCTCTTCTTCGCGAGCAAGCCCGCTCCCACAAAAGGCAGGCCTGTATTGCAACCCGACAACGGAGGTCACCCATGGCCCGTGTTTCCCTTCTGAGCCTGCCGCTGTCCGCACCTCGGCTTGATGGTCGACGGCATTGGCCGACGCTGAGCCAGCGGCTCTTGCCCTGGCTATTACCCGTCAGTCTGTTTGTGCTGTGGTGGCTCGCCAGCCGCAATCACTGGATGAGCGAGCAGATCCTGCCGGCGCCGAGCCTGGTCTGGAACAGCGCGGTCGAACTGTCCCAGGGCGAGTTGTGGAGCCACTTGTGGATCAGCCTGCAACGCCTGTTCTGGGGATTGCTTGCCGGGATCAGCGCAGGTGCTGTCTTGGGGGCGGCACTGGGTTTCAGTCGTCGCCTGGAGCGCCTGGTGTTTCCAACTTTCGCCGGATTGGCGCAAGTCCCGACCCTGGCCTGGATTCCATTGTTCATGGTGTTTTTCGGCATCGGTGAAGTGCTGAAGCTGGTGGTGCTGATCAAGGCCATCGTGGTGCCGGTGACCCTGCATACGCTGGTCGGTGTACGCGATGCACAACCCAGGCTGCGCGAAGCCGCCGCTGTATTGCGCCTGCCCAGGCACCTGTTGATCCGCCGCCTGGTGCTGCCAGCCGCGCTGCCGGCGTTCATGGCCGGCGTGCGCCTCGCACTGGCCGCCGGCTGGACCTCGCTGCTGGCTGTCGAGCTGCTCGCGTCGAGCGAAGGCATCGGTTACCTGATGGTCTGGGCGCGGCAGTTGTTCATGCTAGACATTGTGTTCGTGTGCATTGTGGTGATCGGCTTGATCGGCGTGGCGATGGATCGCGGCATCGGTCTTCTGGACAGGAAACTGGTGCACTGGCCGCACCCGGCCACCGCCGAAATCCGTCGCGGGCCGCGTTATCAAGGTTGGCAGCGCGTGCAACCGTGGCTGCTGCCGTTGGCGCTGCTGGCGTTGTGGCAACTGGCCTCGGATCAGCAGTGGGTTGACGCGAACATTCTGGTCAGCCCGCTGGCCGTCCTGCAGACCACCCGGGATGGCTTGCTCGACGGCACACTGCTTGGCGCCATGGCCCTGAGCCTGGGCCGAACCCTTGGCGGATTGCTGCTCGGTGGCGGGCTCGGGTTTGCCTTGGGCCTGCTGCTGGGGTTGTCGCGCACCAGTGAACGCGTGCTGGGCCCGACCCTCGCCGCCATCCGCCAGATCGCCATTTTTGCCTGGGTGCCACTGCTCACCGCGTGGTTCGGCCTGGGTGAACTGGCCAAGTGGGTGTTCATTGCCCTCGCCGCCTTTTTCCCGCTGTTCATCGCCACCCAACGCAGCGTCGCCCACCTGTCGCCGCAACTGAACGAGGCCGCGCAGGTGCTGCGCCTGAATCTGCGCCAGCGCCTCGGTCGACTGGTGTTGCCGGGGGCCGCACCAGGGATTTTTGCAGGACTTCGCCTGAGCCTGATCTACGCCTGGCTCGGCACCATCGGCGCTGAATATTTCATGCCGTCCAACGGTGGCATCGGCAGCCAGATGATCGGCGCCCAGCAACTGCTGCGCATGGACCTGATCATGGCCGGCATGCTGCTGGTGGGCCTGACCGGCGCCCTGCTCAACCTCATTGGCCAACGCCTGGAAATCCGCGCCACCCGCTGGAGACACGCATGAACGCACCCATTGTCAGCTTCAATCACGTAGGCAAAACCTTCGACGTCGACGGCTTCACACTCGAGGCCATTCGCGAATTCAACCTGGACATCGTCGAGGGCGAGTTCGTCGCCATCGTCGGCTCCAGCGGTTGCGGCAAATCCACTTTACTGCGGCTGCTGGTGGGCCTCGATACACAGTTTCGTGGACAGATCAGCGTGGACGGAAAAGCCGTCACCGGCATCGGCGGCGAGCGCGGCATCGTCTTTCAGGAACACCGCTTGTTCCCATGGCTGAGCGTCGCCGACAACATCGGCCTAGGCCTGGTCAACGAGCCGTTGAGCGCTGCGCAAAAGCACAAGCGCATCCATGACTTCATCGAACTGGTAGGCCTCGGTGACTTCGCCCGCGCCTATCCGCACCAACTCTCCGGCGGCATGGCGCAGCGCGTGGCCATCGCTCGCGGCCTGGTGGCCAGCCCACGGATTCTGCTGCTGGACGAGCCCTTCGGCGCCCTCGATGCGCTGACCCGCCAGCAGATGCAGGGCGAACTGTTGGCGATCCGCGCCCGGGCCAAAATCACCACCGTGCTGGTCACCCACGATGTCGAGGAAGCGATCTTCCTCGCCGACCGCGTGGTGGTGATGGAGCCGCGTCCGGGTCGGATCAAGCAAGTGGTCGACATCGCCCTGCCCCATCCACGCCAGCGCAGCAGTTTCGACTTCCACCAATTGCGCGAAGAACTGCTTCACGAACTCACCAGCGACGATCACTACCAGCCCCCCGTGCCGGTGCAGGTCCGCGATCTCCCGCTGTCATTCATTGCCTACTGAAAAAGGAAATCATTGATGCCGCAACGTCCCAACTTTCTCGTGATCCTGGCCGACGACCTGGGCTTTTCCGACCTCGGCGCCTTCGGTGGCGAAATCAATACGCCGAACCTCGATGCCCTGGCCAACAATGGCCTGCGCCTGACCGATTTTCACACCGCACCGACCTGCTCGCCGACCCGTTCGATGCTGCTCACCGGCACCGACCACCACATCGCCGGCATCGGCACCATGGCCGAAGCACTGACCCCGGACCTGATCGGCAAACCGGGTTACGAAGGACATTTGAACGACCGTGTGGTCGCCCTGCCCGAACTGCTGCGCGAGGCCGGTTACCAGACATTGATGAGCGGCAAATGGCACCTGGGCCTGACCGCGGAACTGGCGCCCCACGCCCGGGGTTTCGAGCGCTCGTTTTCGCTGTTGCCCGGCGCAGCCAACCATTACGGCTTCGAGCCGACCTACGATGAAACGACGCCACGACTGCTCAAATCCACCCCGGCGCTGTACATCGAAGACGACCAGTTCATCGACGAACTGCCCAAGGATTTCTATTCTTCCGATGCCTTTGGCGACAAGCTGCTGCAATACCTCAAGGAGCGCGACCAGACCCGGCCGTTCTTCGCGTACCTGCCTTTTTCCGCGCCACACTGGCCGTTGCAGGCACCCGCCGATGTGGTCGAGAAATACCGTGGCCGCTATGACGCCGGCCCTGAAGTATTGCGACTCGAGCGCCTGGAAAAGCTCAAGTCGCTGGGATTGATCGAAGCCGATGTCGAGCCGCATCCACTGATCCAGCTGACCGCACAATGGGATGCCTTGAGCGACGAACAGCGGCAGATTTCCGCACGGGCCATGGAGGTGTATGCGGCGATGGTCGAGCGCATGGACTGGAACATCGGCCGCGTCGTCGACTACCTGCGCCAGCAAGGGCAACTGGACAACACGTTTATCCTGTTCATGTCCGATAACGGTGCCGAAGGGGCGCTGCTGGAGGCCTTTCCGAAATTCGGCCCGCAGTTGCTGACCTATCTCAACCAGCATTACGACAACAGCCTGGACAACATCGGCCGCGCCAATTCCTACGTCTGGTACGGGCCGAACTGGGCGCAAGTGGCGACCGCGCCGTCGCGGCTGTTCAAGGCCTTCACCACCGAAGGCGGGATTCGCGTGCCGGCGCTGGTGCATTACCCGCAGCTGTCGCTCAAGGGACAGATCAGCCACGGTTTCGGCACGGTGATGGACATCACGCCGACCATTCTGGATCTTGCCGGCGTGCGCCACCCGGGCAAGCAATGGCATGGCAAACCCGTGGCGGAAGTCCGCGGGAAATCGTGGCTGGGGTTCCTGTCAGGCGAGACGGCGCAGGTGCATGACGAGCACACCGTCACCGGGTGGGAATTGTTCGGACGCCGGGCGATTCGGCAGGGGCAATGGAAGGCGGTATACATCCCGGGGCCGGTAGGGCCGGCGACCTGGCAACTGTATGACCTGGGCAGTGATCCGGGGGAGATTCATGACCTGGCGTTGAGCCAACCGCAGAAGCTGAATGCCTTGATCGAGCATTGGCAGAAGTATGTGGATGAGACCGGGGTGATCTTGAGCGAGTCGCCGTTTCAGC
Source organism: Pseudomonas sp. P5_109 (assembly GCF_034009455.1). NCBI lineage: Bacteria > Pseudomonadati > Pseudomonadota > Gammaproteobacteria > Pseudomonadales > Pseudomonadaceae > Pseudomonas > Pseudomonas sp. P5_109. Next base: position 192,054 of record NZ_CP125380.1, on the reverse strand, counting down.
CGGATTAAACATTACCCCCCGTGGCGAGGGAGCTTGCTCCCGCTGGGTCGCGAAGCGACCCCCTTATCCCGAAAACGAAGGGGACTGCTGCGCAGCCCAACGGGAGCAAGCTCCCTCGCCACAAGTACGAGTCAGACTTGAGCGGTTTGTGTCCTAACACCTACCGCCTCGTCCTTGCGCACAAACCTGTTAGCCCGCGCAAACGTGCCGAAATCATTGAACCGCACACCCATCTCGCGCATCACCCTGTGCCCGACCGGCACGGTCAACTGGCGGATGTAGAACGGTTCCTTCACCACGAAATGATGGATCCCGTGACTACTGCCGAAATTGAAGCAGAACGCCTGCAACGGCCACAGCCACCGCGCGTTGAGCACCTGGCACTGCTGCATCACGTTGCCCGGTTCCACGTCACCGTAGTAGTGCATGTTCGAGCTGATGAAGTGCAGGCAGAACGTGCGCAACACGTTCGGGCCGATGATCACGACTGCCGCGATGTCGATCACCTGCATCACCGACAACGTCGTCGCCGACCACTCGATCGGTGCGCCCAGCAGATGCGCAACGCCGTTCGCTGCATGGAAACCGAGAAACACGTACCACGCGCCCCAATGCATCAGCGCCAGCGGTGCGTAGACCTTGAGCGTGCGGTAAATGATGCTGAACTTCATGGCCCAGGTCTTGGCCCGCAGCATGCGGATGAACGACGACATCATGTTGTCGCCAATCATCAGCAATCGCGCGAACCCCCATGGCTCGCCATTGGTGATGGCGCGCTCTTCCATGTCGGCTTCGGAGCCGGAGACCTTATGGTGGTTGAGGTGCAGGTGACGGCGAATCCACGGATTGATGGTGCTTGGCCGCGCCAGCCATACCAGGCCCATCATCAGGTTGTGCGGCACTTTCTGCTTGCGGAAGTACATGCTGTGGATCAGGTCGTGTTCCAGCTCATGGGTCAGCGAGGCGAAAAATGCGTTAAGCAGCAGGCATGCCCACCAGACCATGTGCCCGGTCATGTAGAGCGCGGCCGAGCCGACCATACCGGCGATGGCGAAGGTCAGAATACCCGCGCCGATGGCGTCCTGACGCTTGAGAATCGGGTAGCGCTCACGCAACTCGACGCCTTTGGCCAGTACCACTTCACGGATATGGGCTGATCGCTGTGATGCATTCAGTCGCTGGGGGCTTGCAGAAGTACCGCTCATGCTTCCATCCTCTGGTTATTGATGGTTGCATCCTGCCTTGCGGACCCTCGCAACGCGGTAGCCGAGAACGCCAACCTGTTGACCGGAAGCGCCAATCAGCATGACTGAACCGACCTCCCTCGCCAGCTGGACCCGCGCCCTGCGCAAGCAACTCGATGCCCTGGGCATCGACAGCACCGCCCTGTGCCAGCAAGCGGGGCTCGACCCACAACTGATGGACGACCCAAACGCGCGCTACCCGTTGTCGGGCACCACGCACCTGTGGAATCTGGCGGTGCAGGCCAGCGGCGACCCGGCAATTGGCTTACGGGTTTCGCGCTTCGTCAGCCCGACCACCTTCCATGCGCTGGGTTATGCACTGGTGGCCAGCGGCAGCCTGCGGGAAGTGTTCGAACGCATCGTGCGCTATCACCAGGTGGTCAGCGATGCCCTGGAACTGGAACTGACCCGCACCGATGATCGCTACTGTTTCCGCCTGAAAATTCCCGCCGGCAACCCGGCCCCGGCCTTCGAGGCCATCGATGCCTTCATGGCGATCTACGTGCGCACTTGCCGCAATCGCCTGGGTCGCGACTATGCGCCGCTGGCGACCTACCTGCGCCGCCCGGAACCGGAAGACGCGCACCAATGGCATAAAGTCTTTCGCTCGCCCGTGCACTTCGGCACCGACGAGGACCGCCTGGAGTTCGCCCTCATCGACTTCGACAGCCATCTGGACGACGCCAACCCGGAACTGGCCGAACACAACGAAACCGTGCTCAAGCGCACCCTGGCGCAACTCAAACCGCTGACGTGGGAGCGCAAGGTCCGCGACGCCATTGAAGAACAACTGCCCGAAGGCGAACCCAGCGCCGAACACATCGCCAAGGCCCTGCACCTGAGCCTGCGCAGCCTGCAACGGCACCTGGCCGATGAAGGCTACCGATTCGATACGCTGCTCAACGAAAGCCGCGAAAACCTCGCGCTGCTACACCTGCGAGACCCGCAGGTGTCGCTGAGCGAAATCAGTTATCTGCTCGGGTTTGCCGATACCAGCAGCTTCAGTCGCGCGTTCAAACGCTGGACGGGGATGACGCCTGGGCAGTTTCGGGATGGGTTGCGCTGATTGATCCAGATGGTGAGTTGGCCCCATCGCGGGCAAGCCCGCTCCTACAGGTTTTTCGGTGACCACAAATCTCTGATTTACGCAGATCCCCTGTGGGAGCGGGCTTGCTCGCGAAAGCGGTGTGTCAGTTGAAATTGATTGACCTGACCTGACGCGTTCGCGAGCAAGCCCGCTCCCACATTGGTTCGTGTCAGCGCCGTCAGATCGTGGCCAGTTCCCGCAATCGGGCAGCATCGAGGATTTCAATTTCGCCGTAACTCAGCCCGATGATCCCCTGCCCCTGCAACTCCTTGAGAATCTGGTTGGTGGTCTGGCGCGACAGCGACAACATGGCGGCAAGCTGCTCCTGGGGCAGTTGCAGGACGCGGCGTGGCTCGTCGAGTTCGCCATAGCCTTCGGCGATCATCAACAAGCGGTGCGCCAGCCGTGCCGGGGCCGGTAACAGGCTCAGTTGTTCGAGGTTGATGAAGGTCATGCGCAGTTTCTGGCTCATCAGCAACGCCAATTGCCGCCAGTGCTGCGGATGCTCGTCGAGCAGCGCCAGCAAGGTGTTCTGGGGGATGTGCAACAGCGTGCACTGGCCCACGCCGTAGGCATCGTGGGTGCGCGGCTGACCGTCGAACAGGCAGATTTCGCCGAACCAGTGCGGCGGCTCCACCAGGCTCAGCAACGCTTCCTTGCCCTGCTCGCTCACGGCACCGACGCGCACCGCGCCTTCCAGTACCGCGTACAGGCCACAGGGCGGATCGCCGCGTTTGAACAGCCGCTGGCCCGGGGTCAAGCGCCGCAGCCTGGCCGTCGACAGCAGGCTATTCTGTAGGGAAACAGGCAAATGGCTGAACCACTGACCGCTCATCAGGCGTGGACGCCAAACCTGCATATCCATGAAAACTCCTAGAGATTGTCGCCTGGCTGACAGAGCGAGAAGTGACCCCGGGGCATGATCAACCACCCCACAGGAGAACAACAATGAAAAGCCTCGTCGACCACCTCAGTCAATACGCCGCTTACCACCGTGACCCGCGCAACATCGCCTCGCACTTTATCGGCATTCCGCTGATCGTGGTGGCCGTCGCGGTGTTGTTGTCCCGGCCTGAATGGTCACTGGGCGGCGTGTGGCTGTCACCGGCGGTGCTCGTCTCGCTGGCATCGGCGTGGTTTTACCTGCGCCTGGAGTTGCGTCTTGGCGTGCTGATGACGGTATTGCTCGGGCTGTCCGTGTGGGCAGGCCATGCGCTGGCGCAGCAAAACACGCTGGTCTGGCTGGGCAGTGGCGTGGCGATGTTTGTGATCGGCTGGGCGATCCAGTTTGTCGGCCATCACTACGAAGGACGCAAGCCGGCATTTGTCGATGACGTGACCGGGTTGATTATCGGGCCGTTGTTTGTGGTGGCTGAACTGGCGTTCATGCTGGGGATGCGCCATGACCTCAAGGAGCAGATCGAGGCGCGAGCGGGGGGTGTGCGGGTCAATCCGAAGCGTGCAGCTGTCTAGATCGCATTCGCGGGCAAGCCCGCTCCCACAGTGGATTGGCGCCGAACACAAAAGTTGTGATCACCCCGAAACCTGTGGGAGCGGGCTTGCTCGCGAAGCTTTTGACTTTAAATATTGGCGACCTTCTGCCAGACCTTCGGCTTGAAGAACAGCGTCTCACCCTTCGCCAAACCAACCAGGCTGTCGTGATCCTTGACCACTTCGGCCTCGATCAAATCAGTCTGGCCCTCTACCTTCAGCGTCACTCGCGTCGTCGCGCCCAGCGGACGAATATCGCGCACCTCAGCCGCGTGATGGTCGTCCAGTTCATGGCGCGACAGCGACACCTCGTGCGGGCGGAACAGCACGTGGTTGTCCTCCCCCAAATGCAGACGGTTCGAATCACCGAGGAAGTGATAGACGAAATCGCTGGCCGGGTTTTCGTAGACGTCGCCCGGTGAACCGATCTGCTCGATCACACCCTTGTTCATCACCACGATGCGGTCGGCGACTTCCATCGCTTCTTCCTGGTCGTGGGTCACGAACACCGAGGTCAGGTTGATGTCTTCGTGCAGACGCGCCAGCCACCGACGCAGTTCTTTACGGACCTTGGCGTCGAGAGCGCCGAAGGGTTCGTCGAGCAGCAACACTTTCGGTTCCACCGCCAGCGCCCGGGCCAAGGCAATGCGTTGACGCTGACCACCAGAGAGTTGTTCCGGGTAGCGGTCCGACAGCCAGTCCAGTTGCACCATGTTCAGCAGTTCGTGGACTTTGGTGGCGATCTGGCTTTCGCTCGGGCGCTGGTTTTTCGGCTTCATGCGCAGGCCGAACGCGACGTTGTCGAACACCGTCATGTGGCGGAACAAAGCGTAGTGCTGGAACACGAAACCGACGTTGCGATCGCGCACGTCGTGGCCGGAAACGTCTTCACCGTGGAATACGATGTTGCCCTGGTCCGGAGTCTCCAGGCCGGCGATGATCCGCAGCAGCGTGGTCTTGCCGCAGCCCGACGGACCGAGCAACGCGACGAGTTCGCCGCTGTGGATGTCCAGGCTGATGTTGTCCAGCGCCTTGAACGCGTTGAAATTCTTGCTGACGTTACGCACTTCGATCGACATGAATTATTCCTCCGCGGCGCTGGCGCGCAGGCGGTTAATACGGTTTTCGCTCCACTGCTTGAGCAGCAGGATGAAGAGCGCCAGGATCAGCAACAGGCTCGCCACGGCGAACGCGGCCACGTGGTTGTATTCGTTGTAGAGGATCTCGACGTGCAGCGGCAGGGTGTTGGTCACCCCGCGAATGTGCCCGGAAACCACCGATACCGCACCGAATTCACCCATGGCCCGCGCGGTGCACAGCACCACGCCGTAGATCAGGCCCCATTTGATGTTGGGTACGGTGACGTGCCAGAACATCTGCCAGCCGTTGGCCCCGAGCAGACGTGCAGCCTCCTCTTCCTGAGTGCCTTGTTCCTGCATCAGCGGGATCAGCTCTCGGGCCACGAACGGCACCGTGACGAAAATCGTCGCCAGCACGATGCCCGGCAGGGCGAAGACGATCTGAATGTCGTGATCCTGCAGCCACGGGCCAAACAGGCCCTGGGCACCGAACATCAACACATAGACCAGACCGGCGATCACCGGCGACACCGAGAACGGCAGGTCGATCAGTGTCACCAGCATGCTCTTGCCGCGGAACGAGTATTTGCTCACGCACCAGGCGGCACTGACGCCGAACACCAGGTTCAGCGGCACCGAAATCAGTACGGCGATGACCGTGAGCTTCAGCGCCGACAGCGCGTCCGGCTCGAAGATCGCGGTGAAAAACGCCCCGAGACCGAGTTTCAGGCCCTGGGACACCACGATGAACAGCGGCAGCAGCAGGAACAGGGCAAAAATCAGCCAGCCAAGGCCGATCAGGACTCGCCGCGAAGTCGCACTGCCACGGCGGGCAGCGTTCGAGGAAGCGGCAGCAATAGACGATTGGGACATGGGTGCGCCTCCTTATGGGGTTTCGATGCGTCGCTGCAACAAGTTGATCAGCAGCAACAGGACGAAGGAAACCACCAGCATCAGTACACCAATGGACGTGGCGCCGGTGTAATCGTATTGGTCGAGCTTGACCATGATCAGCAGCGGCAGGATCTCGGTTTTCATCGGCATGTTGCCGGCGATGAAAATCACCGAACCGTACTCGCCGACCCCGCGGGCAAAGGCCAGTGCGAAGCCGGTCAGCCATGCTGGCAACAGTGCCGGCAGCAGGATATGGCGGAAAACCTGTAATGGTTTTGCACCCAGGCACGCGGCCGCTTCTTCGACCTCACGAGGGATATCGGCCAATACTGGCTGTACGGTACGTACTACGAATGGAAGTGTCACAAAAGTGAGGGCAAGGGTGATGCCCAAGGGGGTGTAGGCGATCTTGAAACCCAGATCCGCTGCAAACTGACCGACCAGGCCGGTAGGGGTGTACAACGCCGTCAGCGCAATACCGGCCACCGCCGTGGGCAATGCGAACGGCAAGTCGATCATTGCATCGATCACTTTTCGTCCAGGGAAGGTATAGCGCACCAACACCCAGGCCAGCAGCGTGCCGATGATGCCGTTGATGATCGCGGCACACAGGGCGGTGCCGAAGCTGAGCTTCAACGCCGCAAGCACCCGTGGCGCCGAGATGATTGCCCAGAACTGATCCCAGGTGAGTTGAGCGGCATGCACGAACATCGCCGCCAGTGGTATGAGCACAATCAGGCTGAGGTACACCAAGGTGTAGCCCAGCGTCAGCCCGAAGCCGGGTATGACGGGGGAGATACGACGCGACATAAAAGTCCTTGGTTAAAAAGCGATCAACTAAACCCATCCTTGTGGGAGCGGGCTTGCTCGCGAAGAGGGCGCATCAGTCAACATTGATGTCGTCTGACGCACCGCCTTCGCGAGCAAGCCCGCTCCCACATGTTATGCAGCTTAAGCCAGGTTATTGCGCCTGGTAGATCTGATCGAACACGCCTCCGTCATTGAAGAATTTCGGCTGTGCGGTTTTCCAGCCGCCGAAGTCCTTGTCGATGCTCACCAGTTCCAGTTTCGGGAACTGTTGGGCGTACTTGGCGGCCACGTCCTTGTCACGTGGACGATAGAAGTTCTTCGCCGCAATTTCCTGGCCAGCCGGGCTGTACAGGTGCTTGAGGTAGGCTTCGGCGATCTGCTCGTTGCCCTTTTTCTCGGCGTTTTTGTCGACCACAGCCACTGGCGGTTCAGCGAGGATCGACAGCGAAGGCACGACGATCTCGAACTTGTCGGCGCCGCCCTCTTCTTTCAGCGCCAGGAAGGCTTCGTTTTCCCAGGCCAGCAACACGTCGCCCTGACCGTTGTTGACGAAGGTAATGGTCGAGCCACGAGCGCCGGTGTCCAGCACTGGCACGTGCTTGAACAGGGTTTGTACGTATTCCTTGGCCTTGGCTTCATCACCGCCGTTGGCTTTGAGGCCATAGGCCCAGGCTGCGAGGAAGTTCCAGCGGGCACCGCCGGAGGTTTTCGGGTTCGGCGTGATCACCGAGACGTCATTCTTGACCAGGTCGCCCCAGTCCTTGATGCCTTTAGGGTTGCCCTTGCGCACCAGGAACACGATGGTCGAGGTGTAGGGAGTGCTCGCTTCCGGCAGGCGCTTTTGCCAGTCGGCCGGCAGGGTCTTGCCGAGCTTGGCGATTTCGTCGATGTCACCGGCCAGGGCCAGGGTCACGACATCGGCACGCAGGCCATCGATCACTGCCCGGCCTTGCTTGCCCGAGCCGCCGTGGGATTGCTGGACCTTCACGGTGTCGCCGGCATGATCCTTCTGCCAGAACTTGATGAATTCGGCGTTGTAGTCCTGGTACAGCTCGCGGGTCGGGTCATACGACACGTTGAGCAGCTCGTAATCCTTGGCTACCGCGGAACCGGCAAAAAGGGCGCTGGCCAGGGCGGCCAAAGCGAAGTGGCGAATCGACGACATGATGAAAGCTCCTGGAATTCTTGGTGTGTTGGCTTTTCTTATGGATAACGGGAACCGCGATGCCTGTTTCGCCTCAGCCCGGCTTGTTGCCCGGCTGCTGCAAACGGAATTTTTCTTTACGTTCGATCTGCACCACCTGGGCGTTGTGCACGGTGATTTCCACGGCACCAAAGCGCAGGTCGCGCAGGGCACTCTGGATTTCCCGCAGGATGGTGGCTTCGTCTTGACCGTCGACGCTACGCAGGGATGCGCTCATATTGCTGCTCCTTCAACTAAGAGGTTGCCTCGCAGTGTCGGCACTGCTTGCGGCTTGGGAGCAATACTAGAGAGGTGTGGATATTCTTAAAAAGACTATTTAAGAATGTTTATATAACCAGAAGAGATTACTTGAAGAGACAAGGGTTTGAGGTCAATAACCCTCTTTCAGGCAAACCAAAAACCCTGCGGGAGCGGGCTTGCTCGCGAAGAGGTCGGCACATTCAACACCCCTGTCGCCTGACAGTCCGCCTTCGCGAGCAAGCCCGCTCCCACAGGGTTTGCGCCTATCCGATCACCGGCGCATGCATCCAATCCAGCTGCACCGCCGGCACCGGCCGCCCAAACCAGTAGCCCTGACCCAGATCGCAATCGTGCTCGAGCAGAAATGCCGCCTGCTCAGCCTGCTCGATCCCCTCGGCATGCACCTGCATGCCCATGCTTTGAGCCAAGGCAATGATCACCCGCGAGATCGCCGCATCATCCTCATCCCACGGCAATCCGGCGACGAAGCCCTGGTCGATTTTCAGTTTCTGCACCGGCAGACGCTTGAGCCGCAGCAATGATGAGTAACCCGTACCGAAATCGTCGATGGCCAGGCGCACCCCCAACTCGCGCAGACGATGCATCTGCTCCAGCGCGACTTCCGGGTCCTCCATCACCGCGCTTTCGGTGACTTCCAGCTCAAGACAAGCCGGCTCCAGCCCGGTTTCGCGCAGCACCTGCGCCACCTGCTGATACAGCTCACGACGGGCGAACAGGCGCGAAGAAACGTTGACCGCGACGAATGACAGCACCACCCCGCCCTGCTGCCACTGACACATCTGCCGACACGCCTGTGCCATGACCCAGGCGTCGATTTCGGCGATCAAACCGGTTCGTTCAGCGACCGGAATGAACTCCGCCGGCGACACCAATCCCCGCTGCGGGTGTTGCCAGCGCACCAGCGCCTCGACACCAATCAGGCGACCGGCCTTGAGGTCGTGAACCGTCTGGTAATAAACCCGCAGCTCTTGCTGGTCCAGGGCGCGGCGCAATTCGAAGGCGATCTCGACCCGTTGCTGGGCGTGGGCCGTCAGCTCTTCGGTGTACAGGGCATAATCATTGCGCCCCGTGCTCTTGGCCTTGAACAGTGCCGAATCGGCATTACGCAGCAGTTGCTCGACGCTCAGGGCATCGCTGGGGAACAGGCTGATACCGATGCTGGTGTTGATGAACAACTGGTGCCCATCAATGAGGAACGGCTCTTTAAGGCCATCGATAATCCGCTGGGCCAACGCAGCGGCCTGAACCAGTTGCGGACAGCTTTCGGCGAGTACGGCGAACTCATCCCCACCCAGCCGCGCCAGGGTGATGCCAGGGCCGAACATGGCAGCCAGACGCCCGGCCACGGCCTTGAGCAACTGATCCCCGATGGTGTGCCCAAGGCTGTCGTTGATCATCTTGAAATGATCGAGATCGATCATCAGCAGCGCGCAGCCACGCTTGTGCACCTGTGCCGAAGCCAGGGCCTGTTCGGCGCGGTCGGTGAACAACAGGCGATTCGGCAGGTCGGTCAGCGGATCGTGGTGCGCCAGGTGCATCAACTCGTGCTCAGAGTTCTTGATGGCACTGATATCGGAAAACACCGCCACGAACTGGCTCGGCTGGCCGTAGTCATCGCGGATCAGGCGGATCGTTTGCCATTGCGGGTAAATCTCGCCGCTTTTGCGCCGGTTCCAGATTTCCCCGCTCCACTCCCCGTTGCTTGCAAGCGCGGCGAACATCGCCTGATAGAACTGCGCTGGATGGCGTCCCGACTTGAACATATTGGGCCGCTGTCCCAGTACGTCCTCAGAGCCGTAACCGGTGATTTCCATAAAGGCCCGGTTCACATGGACGATCACGCCTTCACGATTGGTGACCAGCACGCCTTCGCGGGTGCAGTCGAACACTGCCGCGGCCTGGCGCAGACGCTCGCGGTTGATACTGCGCTCGCGCAATGTGGCGCCGATTCCCAGACAGCGCAGCAACCGCGCCCGGGCAATGAAGATCAACCCGGCGCTGAACAGCACCCAGACATAACCGTTGATCAGTTGCCATCGCAGTCGCTCGGCGGAGTTATCGAAGAAACTGTTCAATAAATAGCCACTGATCTGCAGCCAAACCACAGAAAGCAACAGATAGAGCAGCGCTGCACGCAAGGCATCGCGATAGGTGGGAGACATCCGGCGATCCATGTCCTTACAAAAAGGTTGGAATTATAGTTTAAAGACACATCCAGCCACTCTTATCTGAAAGGGTGACTGGTTTTCTGTGTTGGCTTAGTGATAATGCAACGGCTGTTTTTTTCTTTATCGAGGGCCCTACAGCCTATGTGGTACGAAGGTTTTCTTGGCTTGTCCGCCTGGTCACTGGTGGCAGTCACCCTGCTGATGACCCACGTCACGATCATCGCCGTCACGGTCTATCTGCATCGTTACTCGGCCCATCGCTCCCTGGAGCTGAATGGGGGCCTCAAGCATTTCTTCCGTTTCTGGCTGTGGTTGACCACGGCGCAGAACACCCGCGAGTGGACCGCCATCCACCGCAAGCATCACGCCAAATGCGAAACCGTCGATGATCCGCACAGCCCGGTCGTCAAGGGATTGTCCACGGTGCTGCGCAAAGGCGCCGAGCTGTACCGCGCCGAAGCGGAAAACCCCGAGACCCTGCGCATCTATGGCAAGAACTGCCCCGAAGACTGGATCGAGCGCAACCTCTACAGCCGCTTCCCGCTGCTGGGCATCGCGATCATGGGCGTTATCGACGTGCTGCTGTTCGGCACCATCGGCATCACCATCTGGGCCATCCAGATGATGTGGATCCCGGTGTGGGCCGCCGGCGTGGTCAATGGCCTGGGCCACGCCATCGGGTACCGCAACTTCGAATGCCGCGATGCGGCGACCAACCTGGTGCCGTGGGGCATCCTGATTGGCGGCGAAGAACTGCATAACAACCATCACACCTACCCTAACTCGGCAAAACTGTCGGTGAAGAAGTGGGAATTCGACCTGGGCTGGGCGTGGATCAAAGTCTTCAGCTTCCTGCGCCTGGCCAAGGTTCAACGGGTTGCACCGATTGCCCACCGTGTCGAAGGCAAGGGCAACCTGGACATGGACACCGCCATGGCGATCCTCAACAACCGCTTCCAGATCATGGCCCAGTACCGCAAGCTGGTGATCGGCCCGCTGGTCAAGCAAGAACTGGAAAAGGTCGATCACTCGGTGCGCCACCAGTTCCACCGGGCCAAGCGCCTGCTTTCGCGGGAGACCAGCCTGCTGGATGACAAACACCATGTGCGCATCCAGAACATGCTCGAGCACAGCCAGGCACTGAAGGTAATTTACGAGAAACGCCTGGCCCTGCAGCAGATCTGGGTCAAGACCAGCTCAAATGGTCACGACATGCTGGCGGCCATCAAGGACTGGGTACACGAAGCCGAAGCCAGCGGGATTCAATCCCTGCGCGACTTCGCCGACCAGTTGAAAACCTACTCCCTGCGTCCAACCGCCGCCTGACCTTCGGGTGACGGGCTTCCTGTGGCGAGGGAGCTTGCTCCCGCTCGGCGGCGCAGCCGTCGCACACCTGACGACGCGTTTTAGCTGAAAAAACGCGTCGCCAGTACCGCCCGGCGGGAGCAAGCTCCCTCGCCACAAAAAGCGGGAACTTCGTCAAAAAAGCCCTATCTCAAAGACACTTCGCCACCCTCGTCGGGCTTGGTGCTGGCCGCTATCGAACACGCGGCGTGTCCTTTGAGATTTGTGTCGATGGCCCAAAAGAACCTGCAAGACTCATCTCCGTCACCTGGACCCGAGGCCGCGCAGACCCTGATAGCGCTGATGCACGCCCAAGGCGAAGTCGCACGCCTGACTGAACGCGAGCAGTTGTTCAGCACCATGCTGGCAAGCGTCAACGCGGTGCTGTGGACATTCAATTGGGAAACCCGCCAGGTGCTATACGTCAGCCCCGCCTATGAACGGATCTTTGGTCGTTCGGCTGATCGGCTGTTGGCCGACTGCAATCAATGGCGCGACAGCATCCATCCTGACGACCTGGACTATGCCGAACGCAGCCTGGCCGAAGTGCTGGACAAAGGGGCTGTCGAAGACCGCGAATATCGAATCATTGCCGCCGACGGCCAGGTGCGCTGGCTCAGCGACAAATGCTTCATCAACCGCCAGGCCGGGCCCGGGCAACCGGTGATCATCGTCGGCCTCGCCGAAGACATCACTGACAAGAAGCAGATGGAAACCGAGCTGCATCGGCTGGCCACCACCGATGCGCTGACCCAGAGCAGCAATCGTCGTCATTTCTTCGAATGCGCCCACCGCGCCTTCGCACACGCCCGGCAACAGGGCGAGCCGCTGTCGTTTCTGATGCTGGACATCGATGACTTCAAAACGATCAACGACACCTACGGTCATCAGGCAGGCGACCACGTGTTGCAACGCATTGCCGAAAGCGGCCGCGCAGCATTGCGCCGGGGCGACCTGTTCGGGCGCATTGGCGGTGAGGAGTTCGCAGCTGTGTTTCCCGGCTGTACGCCGCAGATGGCCCTGCAAGTGGCTGAACGCTTGCAACGGCAGATTCAGCGTCTGAGATTCAAGCATGAAGGCCAGACATTCGGCATCACCGTCAGCCAGGGCCTGACCAGCCTGAGCGCCGCGGACGAAAACGTGGAGCACCTGTTTTCCCGGGCGGATTCGGCGATGTATCAGGCCAAGCGCGAGGGCAAGAATCGGATTGTTGCTGCCTGAGATTTCGCTGGCACCACCGGATACCTGTGGCGAGGGGGCTTGCCCCCGTTGGGCTGCGAAGCAGTCCTGCATTTGGTGTTCCAGCATTGTCAGAACAACCGCATTCGCTGGTTTTGCGGCTGCTGCGCAACCGAACGGGGGCAAGCCCCCTCGCCACAAAGCCCGCTCCCACAGGGAATCGTGCTCGCCCTCATTGCCTGCGCAACCGCATCAACTCCGGCAAGCCAATCTTGAGCAACCGCGCCGTCCGGCTCTTCGCCAACTCCTCGATGCCTTCATGCTCGGTCAGGCGCGCCATTTGCGCCGCCATATTCATCACCAGCGCTTCGCGGGAATAAACCCCGCCACCGAGCTGGTAGGCCGCCGCAATCAGCTCCCGCAGCTCCAGTGGCAGACGCCAGCGTGTGCGCAGGGCCGAACCGTAGGCCGCGCCATACCCGGCCAGCGCTTCACCCACTTCCTCCAGCTCATCCAGTTCGCCGCCAGCCTGTTTCCATTCCTGCAAACAGCGCAGCAACGCCAGATCGCCGAGACGATGCAACATGCCGGCGCAATAGCAGCGCTCCTGATCCAGATCGAGCAACCGCGCCAGGGTTCGCGCATATTCGGCGGTGTGCAGTGACAGGCCCCAATAACGCTCGGCATAGTCGGCCAATTGCGGATCGCTGAGCCGGGCGCTGCGCTTGAGCGCCAGCCCGAGAATCAGGTTCATGCTCTGCCCGGTGCCCAGGCGATGCAGTGCCTGGGACAGGGTCTGCACAACGGCGCCGTTGTGGTGTGCCGCGCTGTTGGCGGCGGCGATCAGCACGGCGGTAACCTGCGGATCGGTGCGGATTTCGTCTTCCAGCATCGTCAGGTCGAGACCGTTGGGATTGAGGCTGCGTTTGACCGCCACTTGCACGTCGGTCATCAGCGGCGCGCCGTCAGCCAATTCACGCCGACGCTCCAGATACACCGACAGCGTCATGCCCGGCGCCAGCGCCGGCACTTCGCACGAGACTTCTTCGCCAGCGTTCAGCAGCAACCCCTGCAACCGATGGGTCAGGCTTTCCATGTTCAGGGGCTTGGTCAGGTACGCGGCCGGCGCCAGCGGCAAGGCCTCGCGCACGCTGGCACTGTCGTTGCGGCTGCTCATCAGAATGAACGGCAGGGGCGGATTGCGTTTGCGCTGGCGGATGCTGCGCAGGACATTCAGGCCATCGACGCCGGGCAACTCCCAGTCGGCGATGACCAGGTCATAGGGATTGGCCGCCAACAGCTCCAGCGCCTGCTGACCATCGGCGCACAAATCCAGCCGCGCATCGCAGCGTACGTTCAACAACACTTCCTTGAGCAGATCCCGGGACCAGGGGTCGGCCTCGGCAATCAGTACTCTCGGAACCGCGGGTAAAATGACGGTTGTCATACAGCTCTCCCTGGCAATGCAAGAACCTTAGCCAATGCTGGCCATTCGATACAGCGCTAATGCGCGGGATGTGTTTCAAGAGGCATGAAAAAACCCGCCGAAGCGGGTTTTTTGTGGATCAGGTCACACTGGGGATCACAGCTCGGAGAAGCACTCTTCGATGATCGCCAGGCCTTTGTCCAGTTGCTCGTCCGGCGAAGTCAGCGGCACCAGGACGCGCAGAACGTTGCCGTAGGTGCCGCAGGACAGCAGGATCAGGCCCTTGTCGCGAGCCTTGGCGACAACGGACGCCACGGCTGCAGCGTTCGGCTTGTGGCTGTCGCCGTTTTCGAACAGCTCGACAGCGATCATCGCGCCCAGGGCACGGACTTCGCCGATCACCGGGTACTTGGCCTGGATGGCCTTCAGGCCGGTTACCAGACGCTCGCCAACAGCCTTGCAACGATCCAGCAGGTTTTCTTCTTCGAACACTTCCATCACGGCCAGGGCCGCGGCGCAAGCGATCGGGCTACCGGCGTAGGTGCCGCCCAGGCCGCCTGGAGCGATGGCGTCCATGTATTCGGCCTTGCCGCACACACCGGCCAGCGGGAAGCCGCCAGCGATGGATTTGGCGAAGGTGGTCAGGTCGGCAGCAACGCCCATCTGTTCCATGGCGAAGAAAGTACCGGTACGGCCAGCGCCAGTCTGTACTTCGTCAGCGATCAGCAGGATGCCGTGCTGGTCGCACAGGGCACGCAGACGCTTCATGAACGCTGGAGGAGCGACGTAGAAACCGCCTTCGCCCTGAACCGGCTCGATGATGATTGCAGCGATGTCACGCGGCTCGGCATCGTTCTTGAAGATGCGCTCGATGCTGGCGATCGAATCGTCGATGCTCACACCGTGCAGCTCGTTCGGGTACAGAGCGCGGAACACGCCGCCTGGCATCAGGCCCATGCCGGCCGAGTAAGGCACGACTTTACCGGTCAGGCCCAGGGTCATCATGGTGCGACCGTGGTAAGCGCCGGTGAATGCGATCACGCCGGCACGGCCAGTGGCGGCACGGGCGATTTTCACGGCGTTTTCTACAGCTTCGGAACCGGTGGTGACCAGCAGGGTTTTCTTGGCGAAATCACCTGGCACCTTGGCGTTGATTTTTTCGCACACTTCTACGTACGGTTCGTAGGCCAGAACCTGGAAGCAAGTGTGGGTCAGCTTGTTCAGCTGCTCGGTCACGGCGGCGATGATTTTCGGGTGCACGTGGCCGGTGTTCAGCACAGCGATACCGCCGGCGAAGTCGATGAACTCGCGACCTTCAACGTCGGTTACGGTCGCGTTCTTCGCGGACTCGGCGAAGATCGGGTGAATCTGGCCAACACCACGTGGAACTGCATTGGTACGGCGGGCCATCAAATCAGCGTTAGTCTTGCTCATTACATTCCTCATTCGCCGCTCATCGGTCGGCGTGGTTCAAGGATAAAGCGACGGGGATCAACGGCGGCAGCATGCGATGATCGACTGCCACAGCGTTCCCGGTCACCGAGAATATTCCGGTTTGAAGCGGCGCAAAGGGACAGCGCTCTCGTGCCCTTTGCGCTTGAAGCCATGCTCTCCCCGGCTTAGATGCCCAGGCAGAGGTATTTGATTTCCAGGTAATCTTCGATGCCGTACTTGGAGCCTTCACGGCCCAGGCCCGAGGCCTTGATGCCGCCGAACGGCGCGACTTCGTTGGAGATCAACCCGGTGTTGACGCCGACCATGCCGTATTCCAGGGCTTCAGCCACACGGAACACACGACCCAGGTCGCGAGCATAGAAGTACGAGGCCAGGCCGAACTCGGTGTCGTTGGACATCGCGATCACATCGGCTTCGTCTTTGAAGCGGAACAGTGGAGCCAGTGGGCCGAAGGTTTCTTCCTTGGCCACGGCAGCGTTGTTCGGCACGTTGGTCAGGATGGTCGGCTCGAAGAAGTTGCCTTCCATCGGCTTGCCGCCGGACAACACGGTGGCGCCCTTGGAAATGGCGTCAGCGAT
Organism: Pseudomonas sp. P5_109; assembly: GCF_034009455.1. Taxonomy (NCBI): domain Bacteria; kingdom Pseudomonadati; phylum Pseudomonadota; class Gammaproteobacteria; order Pseudomonadales; family Pseudomonadaceae; genus Pseudomonas; species Pseudomonas sp. P5_109. The sequence continues at coordinate 175,834 of NZ_CP125380.1, read as the reverse complement.
GTGCTCCTGGACCTTGGCCACGGCTTTTTCGTCGATCAGCGGGCCAGTGGTGGTGCCGTCTTCCAGACCGTTGCCGATCTTGAGCTTGGCCACAGCCACTTTCAACTTCTCGGCGAACGCGTCGTAGACCGAATCCTGAATGTACAGACGGTTGGCGCAGACGCAGGTCTGGCCGTTGTTGCGGTATTTGGAAATGATCGCGCCTTCGACGGCCTTATCCAGGTCCGCGTCGTCGAACACGATGAACGGCGCGTTGCCGCCCAGTTCCAGGGACACTTTCTTGATGTCCTTGGCGCATTCCGACATCAGTTGACGACCGATTTCGGTCGAACCGGTGAAGGACAGCTTGCGCACGATCGGGTTGCTGGTCAGTTCGCTGCCGATGTCGCCGGCGCTACCGGAAACCACGCTGAACACGCCAGCCGGGATGCCGGCACGCTGAGCCAGTTCGGCCAGGGCGAAAGCGGAGAACGGAGTTTGCGAAGCAGGCTTGAGCACCATGGTGCAACCGGCGGCCAGGGCCGGGCCGGCTTTACGGGTGATCATTGCAGCCGGGAAGTTCCACGGGGTGATTGCAGCGGTCACGCCGATTGGCTGCTTGATCACGATCAGGCGCTTGTCTGGCTGGTGGCCCGGAATCACGTCACCGTAGATGCGCTTGGCTTCTTCGGCGAACCATTCGATAAAGGAAGCGGCGTAAACGATTTCGCCCTTGGCTTCGGCCAGTGGCTTGCCTTGTTCCATGGTCATCAGGCGAGCCAGGTCGTCCTGGTTCTCGATGATCAGCTCGTACCAGCGACGCAGCTTGTTCGCACGCTCTTTGGCGGTCAGTGCACGCCAGGCCGGCAGCGCTTTGTCAGCGGCTTCGATTGCACGGCGGGTTTCGGCAGCGCCCATTTTCGGCACGGTGCCCAGAATTTCGCCCGTTGCCGGGTTGTTGACCTTGATCGTCTGACCATTGTCCGCATCAACCCACGCGCCATCGATGAAGGCTTGCTGGCGGAACAACTGGGTGTCTTTAAGCTGCATGTCGGCTTTCCTTAACAGCACCGCATAAAGATGCGGAGCGAATTATGATTGTAGAAAGGCGCCTCGATAGGCTGCCGTCAGGGAAATCATTCACCGGGCTGAAGCACATAAAAAGCGCACTGATTCAAATCGTGCGGTTCAGCACCCAGACAAGAGCGTTTGAAATCTCAAACGAATCCTAGGATCAAAGGGGGTAAAGGACAATAGCCTGTTCGAAAAAAAGAACGAAAACGACGCTTTTGCCCGTATTTTCTGATCAACGTAGCAAACGCCCGTTACGCTTGTAATAAACGTAGGCGATTCAGCAGCATGGACGCCCGCAGTGCATATGAGTATCATGGCGCCCGCATTGCACCAGTAGCTCAGCTGGATAGAGTACTGCCCTCCGAAGGCAGGGGTCGTGGGTTCGAATCCCGCCTGGTGCACCATACGTTGTAACGAGAAAGCCTCAGGCCGTAGGGTCTGGGGCTTTTTTGTGGGTGTTGTTTTCAGGAAATCAAACCGACTCCGTTGGCGTCGGGCGAGCGGGCTGGCATAGAGCAGCGAATCCACATCTTCTCCAAAGTTTTCTTGGCCTTATCTTCTTGAGTTTGATTAAAATGATGGCACATTGCCTCAAATCACAATGGATTGTCCCGCTCGGGATTTCTTACGCTCATAGAGATATTGGAAATGATGATGTTAAAACGCTGCCTGGTGCTTTCGATTGCTGCTGTTCTCGCTGGTTGCCAAACGTCCGGTGAGGAGTATCAAGCAGATGTATTCGATGCCAGTCAGGTAAACACTCAGCAGGAAGCTAAAACCGTAAAAATCCTTACGATTTCGCCGAGCAAGATTAAAGTCAGCAACGAAAAGAACAAAAAAGCAGCCATGATGGCGGGCGGTGTACTGGGCCTGATCGGTGGTGCCGCACTGGGCAACACGAAAAACACTGACACGGCCATTGTTGGCGGTGTAGCCGGTGGCGCTGCAGGCGCCATGGCGGGCTCGTTGGTCAATGACACCACCCTGGTACCGGGCGTGCTGATTGGTTACTCCGAAAGCGGCAAGATTTACACGTCTACCCAGGTGGGTCGCCCTTGTGAGTTCAAGGTTGGCGAAATTTCCCTGATGGTGATGACGATCTCCAACGAAACACGCATTCAGCCGAATGCGACCTGTCCAGAACCCAAGAAAAGCTAAGGGGTCGGACATGAAACATATCGTTCTGGGCTCTGCTCTCGCACTGCTCACCGTGCCGGCATTGGCAGGCCAATTCGACAATCTGTATCAAATCGAACAGCAAACCAAACAGGCGCAAGCAAACGCGGAGGCCGAACGCCTGCGCCAGGCGGCAGCCGACCGGGCACGCGAGGAAGCTCGTAGCGCTGCGGATCGCAAGCAACGGGCAGTGGCACAGCAAGCTGCGCAGCAAAAGGCCCTTGAGCAGCGCAAGTCACAAGAACTTGAACACAAGCGTGTTCAAACCCGTGAAGAAGGCTACGAAGACGAGTTGCGCGCAATGGAACTGGAAGAGCGCCGCCTGGCACTCCAGGCCAAGCGCGCACGCACCGCACGCGCCAACGACTACATCGATGCGGAGTTGCGTGATAGCGCGGCACGCACCGACGTGATCCAGTCTGAAGCCGACTCGGCACGCAATGTGACCTCCGGTGCCAAGTCTCTGCTGGAGGATTCCGGCAAGGCTGAAGTCAACCGCTCCAGCCGCTTGTTCGGCGAGTAATCTTCCTATCGATCTGCCCCGGACCCAGGTCCGGGGCATCCGTTATCAGAGATGAATCCATATGCTGCGTATATGTACGCTGATTGCCGCAGGACTACTCCTGAGCGCCTGCTCCAAAGAAGACCCCAAAGCCCAGGTTCCAGCCGTCGATCTGCACGGCCGCCTGGTGGTGGATCAGGAGATGACTACCAGTCGTCAAGCCCAAGGCATCAATGGTGAGTATTACAAGCGCGTCCTCACCGTTAATGGCCAGGACATGGTCTTTGCCGATTTCATCAAGCAATTTTGCTCCGACGCCAACACCCGCGACGAAACTTGCTTGAAGGCCCTGCGCATCAAGAAAATCGATGATGTCAGCGGCGCGACCAAATTTCTTCCCAACGGGCTCTAGCGCTTGTAAGTACGCTAGCGGCGTCCGATGGCTTGTTAACCTATGAGGTCGCTTTCTATCGGTACTTGTTGGCGGGGACGCGGGTTCGAATCTCGCTTGAGCACAATACGTAGAAACGGAAAAGCCTCAGGCATTGGGATCTGGGGCTTTTTTGTGGGTGTTGTCTTTTAGGAAAAAAACTGACTCCGTTGGCGCCGGGCAAGCGGTAGTGGAGTATTGGTAAACATCGGCGTGAGTCCCATGACGTAGCCGATGGCATGCGGGCTAAAGAGTCAGTTGTAAACTTAATGTTGACTACTCCAGCAGTCGGCGAGCGGTAGGGGGGAAATCCAGACAATCCCTCCGGAGTTCTGTACCCCTGGCTACCCAAAGAAAGTAGCCTGTTGCTGGTGAATGCATGAGGTGATGATACGAGCAACCGTCAAGGACAACCTGACAGTTCGATTTCGCATAAATCTAAGGTATTTCGTAGTTTCTTAGGTAATCAGCAGCAGCTCACGCCCCCCCTCCGACAAATGTAAGCCCTACTCCCTAACTTCCATCCGCCCGCACGATACCCTTCCGCCGTCGCTGCCAATCAGGTATTACACGTCAGAAAAAGCTCGAGATTTTTTGGTAACTCTAACGAGCAAAGCTGCTCTATAGCGTTGATTTGCTCTGCTGTGAGCTGATAGTCATATACACAATCATCGTCCTTTACCCAGCCCATGATGGGCTTAAGATCTTGGACTGAAACCAAAATTTCCTTTTCATAGGATGCGAAATCCTCACCAGCAGGAACTCCCATAATCACATGCTTCATGGCTCTACACTCCTGGTTGGGTCGGCTGGCTTGCTTTGAGCACCTGTTTCGTGGTCAAACTCGCCGAGGTGCTTGCCGCGTTTATTGTATTTCTCAACGGCACCATGCTGAAAATCCCACTCGTAAATAGTACCGTCCCTGCTCTTCCAGCGAGGACGCAAGCCACCGCCGCCCTGGACTATTGTTTTCGACTTTGCCCATTTGGCGTCTGGGAACGCTGGTAGCACCTTAGGTTTAGGATGGTAGTTAGATCCGAGTACGCTCAACGAAATGTAAATCGGCTGAATGCCGGTGCTTGGAAACCAGATAATCGCGTCCTGGTAGTCCGGAGGGTGTACCGGGTTAACCAGGATCTTGTCCGCCTGCTCGGTCGCCGGGAACACCCATGCGGCGGGTTTGAGCGTGAACCCTTTCAGCGATGGAATGCCCAGTTCCGCGCTGGGGTCAGCTGCCGGGGTCCAAATGATCTTGATGCCGTCCCCCATGTCGGCCACCAGTTGATCGCCATCAGGGGTGGCGGCAATCACTTGCACTTTCTGCCACTCGGGCTTGGTCCCGGTATAAAACCCGTAGAGGCTCACCGCATTGTCGGGCAAATGTTTGACGTTCAACCGCACCCGCGTATTACCCTCGGTTAACTGGGCGTACTGTTCAGCGGTATAAAACGCGCTGTCGGATGAGGTTGCGTTCGGTATGAGAACGCCCACAAGCACTTTCACATGAGGCGGAGCGAGCGCGAACAAAGCACCGCCCAAACGCGTGGCCAACGCGGCGGCACTGGTAGAGCCCCCAACCCATTGCAGCGCCATGCCGCTTGTCGTTATAGCACTGGCGGTGCCCAGGACAGCGTACGCGCCGTACTCCTTTAACAACTCGACCGGTACAAAGCCTGTTGGGTTGTTGTAATTGATTATTCCGTCCGGCAGCGTGCAGGATTTGGCGAACACGCAGCCTTTTATCTCTGGAGGGGGCGCCTTTTTTGGTGGAGGGGGAATTTCTCTTGGTGGTACAGGTGCGGGCGGCTTTCGATGCTGCTCGAGTGCACGCAGCCTCTCTTTACGCGTCTTTTCTTTCATCGCGCTTTCGTAACACACCTTGCAGTGATGTCCTTGCCAAATCTCCCTTTCGGTCATGCTTGGATGTTCCTGCGGTGTGCGTCAAGACCGGGCATAGTGCGTGTGAGAGTGCGCGAGGATCAACGGGAAAACCGTTACAGCGTCTATCCGTTCGGAGCCCACGAGGCCAGCCGTGGAACTCTGATATCCGCTCGCGATCCTTTTTTGGTGAAACACTACCGTTCATAGGCGGTGCGAGGAGTTTCCGGTGAAACACGTTTTGGGCTGGAACACGTTGTGTATCACTATGGTCAAAACCGCACCCCATTAATATATCTAACAAATTCAATAGGTTGCTCAATCCGCAACACCTGAAACGCGTTTAATACCGTTTTTGAGTAGATACGGTATTTTCAGATCACCCCACTCCCCATTTATCGGTAATGCCATCAGCGCTGAAGATTGCTTCGCACCCGCTCAGGTTTTAGTAGTTTGAGCTTGAGCTGGAAACCCAGCTGAGTGCCGGGAACCCTGAAGAATTTCACTCGGTACGGGGCAGGAAACCCGCGTGATCTTGTTAGCAGAAAAACGCCCGACTTAGTGAACAGATGAATCGGATGAACTGCTGTTCACCAGTGCACTTGCAGTATGAGTTGGGAAGTCGCTGACCCACAAAAAAACCGCCGAAGCGGTTTTTTTCATTCTGTGGTCCAGTCGAACTCGTCGTACTCATCATCGTCCTCGTCGTCCTCGAAAAACTCCTCTTCAAGGTCGTCGTCTTCAACAACGTCTTCTTCCGGCTGATTCAGCAGAAAATCCTTGCGACTCTCGGTAATTGCTCGCCGTAGTTCTTCACCCTTTTGCGGGCAGTTGAGCATTTGGGCGATGCGGTCGATTTTTTTTGCCACGGCATCCTCCAACGCATCGGCTATAGCACTGATAGTGCGCGTTTTTGGGGGTGGATGCCAAATCCCCGGAATGCTGCGCACTTCAGTTTCTTACAAATCCGCCGGGGCGATCAGCTTTTAGCGGTGATAGCGGCGTACCACGCTGCTGTTCCGCAGGACGTGGCCTTTGATTTTTTCCAGCAACTGCGCACGGGTCAGGCCGGCGGGCAAGGCGTCCGGGGCCAGGTCCAGGGCGTAGATCTGGATGATGTAGTGGTGCGCGCTGTCGCCAACGGGCGGGCAAGGGCCGATGTAGCCGGTGGTTGCCTTGCTGTTGGTACCGCCGACACCCTCGAGGCCGGGTTTGCTCCCGGCACCGGCCGGAATCTGGTGGGTGGCGGCCTTGATGCCGTAATGCACCCACTGATCGATGCCCTGGCCCTTCTGGCCGTCCGGGTCGTGCATGACGATGGCGTAGCTTTGGGTGGCTGCCGGGCCGGCGTTCCAGTTCAATGCCGGGGAAATGTTATGCCCGCCACAACCGGCGGCATCACTGGCGGCAGCCAACGTGAACAGACGGTCATCGGAGACGCCGGGAATGTTCAGGGTGAAGCGTTCCTGGGCCTGCGCCGGGAACTGCACGCAAAGGGCGACAGCCAAGGCCGCGAGCCAAGTGTTGATTGAGGTCAATCGGGTCATACCGGAGCACCTTGTGCGTGTTGGGCCGTCGTCGGCGTGCAAACTATAGCCGGACCGTTCGCGCCTTGGCAGGGGGGAATTGGCTGAACCTCGCGATTAGCACCAGACTCATAAGTGAAACGTCAGTCTGGAGAGCAATCATGACTCTGCATCACGTTGCGCGTGTCGCCAATGTGCCCGAGGACCGGGGTCTGGAAGTGCAGGTCCAGGGCAGCAAGATTTTGCTGTTGCGGGCCGGCGAACAACTGCGCGCTTATCAGGCCGAATGCCCGCATGCCGGCGCCCCTCTGGCCGACGGCGCGGTATGCAACGGGCGCCTGACCTGTCCGTGGCACAAGGCACAGTTTCGGATCGAGGATGGCGGGCTGTGTGAGCCACCAGCCCTGGACAGCCTCAAGCGCTATCCCCTTGAAGTCCGAGACGGCGACATCTGGGTGGGCGACCAGCCGTTGCCGGACGCCCACACCCCACCGGCCGACGATTCGCGGACCTTTATCATTGTTGGCGCAGGAGCGGCGGGCACGGCGGCGGCAGCGGCGTTGCGCGAGAAAGGCTTCGGCGGCCGGCTACTGTTGATCGACCGCGAAGCCGAAGCCGGATACGACCGCACCGCGCTGAGCAAACACGTGATCGCCGGGGAGATGCCGCTGGACGAAGTTCCGCCGCTGCGGGACGAAGAGTTTTACCGTGAGCAGCGGATCGAGCGCCTGCAAGGTGAGGTGGCCAGCCTGGATGCACCAAACAGGACGCTGCGGCTGACTGACGGCCAGTCACTGACATACGACGCCGCGCTGCTGGCCACCGGCGGCGTTCCCAACCAACTGACGCTGCCCGGCGCCGACCTGCCGCAGGTGTTCGTTTTACGCTCAAAAGTCCATGCACAGCAGATTCTCGACAGCGTCAGCGCCGGCCAGCGAGTCGTGATCATCGGTGACAGTTTCATTGCCATGGAGTCCGCCTCGTCCCTGCGCCAGCTTGGCCTGAACGTAACCGTGCTGGCCCGCCACGAGGTGCCGTTTGCCAAACAGTTCGGTGACACGATCGGCAAAGCCATTCGCGCGCGACATGAGGCCAATTGCGTCGTGTTTCATACCCGCGGCAATGCGCTACAGATCGAAGGGGCAGACAAAGTCGAAGCCGTACGCCTGGACAACGGCCAACGCTTGCCGGCTGATCTGGTGCTGGTCGGCGTTGGCGTAACGCCAGCCACCGCGGCCTTTACCGGGTTGGCGAAAGAGCAGGATCACTCGCTGCGTGTCGACGGCGGTATGCGCGTGGCCGACGGCCTCTGGGCGGCTGGCGATATCGCCACGTTCCCGCTGAACAACCAGCACGTACGCATCGAACACTGGCGGCTGGCCCAACAACAGGCACGGATCGCTGCGGCCAATATGCTGGGTGGCGACGAGCATTACCTCGACGTGCCGTTTTTCTGGACCTGGCATTTCGGTAAGACCTACGACTACCTCGGGCATGCCGAGGCCTGGGACGAAGTCGAATTCAATGGCGACCCTTACGATCCGCCTTTCATCGGCCTGTTCGGAAAAAACGGCGTGGTGTCGGCGGCGGTAGCCTGCGAGATGGACCGGGCGATGGCGATGCTCGCCGAGCGGATGAAACAGCCGTTGCCGTGGGAAGAGGCATGGCGCCTGATCCGTGAAGTTACCTAGCGATGCCGGACAGCAAAACGCCCGGCGACTGCGCGATACAGTGGCCGGGCGTTACCGGGTAAAGGGCCGCCGTTATTCGGTGGCTTCAGCACCCGCGAACTTGCTCATGACAAAACCGGCAAACTCTTCGACGGTCATTTTCTGGCCGTTGAAGTCCACCTGATTGTTGGCGTAATGCAAGTTGGTGACGATGTTGTTGCCGTCCAGTTTTGCCAGTTGGCTGCCGACCGCCATGCTGCTGAACATGTCTGCGGTAGCGGTGGCCTGGTCGGCAATCAGCTTGGCGTCGGTCTGACCGTCGATTTGCGATTGCACGGTAAGCACATCGACCAGCATGGCCTTGGACACCTTCAGCTTGAAGTCCAGCAGCGCGATCAACTGCCTGACCAACTGCTCGGTCGGCAGGTCGATGGCCTGTGGCTTGGTCAGGTCGAGCACCAGATTGGCGCGGCTCTCACCGTTGGCGGTGTTGAACGACAGGTTTTCCACGGCCACCTGCGGACCGGCCGCCAGCAGTTTTTCCAGGCTGGACTTGAGCAGTGCTTCTTCGGCTTCGGTCAGTTTCAGCTCCGGTGCCGGCAGGCCCGCTGCCGTCGCTTCGGCCGCCGCCCGCTCATACGGCTGCAGTTTGCTCTGGTAGACCTGCATCAACGACAGGGTGGCCGGAATGTCGAGGTTCTTCAGGCTCATGGCCAGCGCACCGGAGCCGATGGTCTTGCCGTTCAGGGACACTTCGCCCACTTTGTAATCGGCGCGCCCGGAGGCGTTGCTGCCCTTTTCTTCGGTCAGGTTTTTCATCTCGAACTTCTTGAAGTCCAGCACCGACTGCTTGACGCCAAAGGTCGATTTACCGCTGGCCAGCTCAAGGACGTTCTCGCCGGTGTAGAAACCGTAGGTGCTTTTTGTCAGGTTGCTGGCCAGGGTCAGGCCATTCAATTCAACCTGCACCGGCGCCTGGTCTTCGGACACAGTGGTCACTTTCAGGCTGTCCATGTAGCCGTTGGCCTTGACCTTCTGCGCCTGGGCGCTGGCATCGACGTCGATGCTCAGCCCGGAGAATTTCATGCTCGACTTATCATCCAGCGCCATTTCCAGCGGCTGCAACTCAAGGGTGCCATTGGTAGCGTTGTCATAACCGATGTTGACCACGCCAGTCAGCGGCGATTTGTCCTTGGCGGCGGCAAACCACTTCTCGGTGAGCGGGGTCTTTTCCAGTTCGTAGTGACTGGTCGCCATGACCGGCAACCACTTCAGCGACATCAGCCGCGAGAACGGCAGCGGGCCGTGTTCGATGTGATCGACAAACAGCAGCTCGACCGGCGTTTCGCCGAACATTTCGCCTTCGCCCTTGAGGCGGTAGTGCGCGGTGCTGCTGAATACATGACGCTCCAGCGACACCAGTTCCAGCGACGCGGTGCCGCTGGAACCGACCATGGCCGCTTGCAGTTCCTTGTTGGCATCGGCAATCGAGGCGTTCAACACACCCTCGAGCTTGGTGCCGGTGAACCAGGCCCCGCCTGCGCTGATGGCACCGATTGCGACAACAATTCCCAGTAGCACGCCTGCTGATTTATTCATGTATGACCCGTTCAATGTCCGTTGTTGAAAGTGTGGTCGTCTTCCCTGAACCCATGACGGGTTGCGGCTCGACTGCGCTGAAAGTGGAATGGAGATTAGCATCAGGCGCGACGAACGGCCCAATGATTAAAGGTGAAAGAGTGTCTTGGGAGGGGTACACGGTTGAAGATATTCGCAGTCAATGCAATCGCCTTCGCGAGCAAGCCCGCTCCCACATTGGAATGCGTACTCCTGTGGGAGCGGGCTTGCTCGCGAAGGCGTCAGTCCAGTCAAAACACAATCAGGAATACTGGACCTCGATCTCATCCAGCTGATGATCAAAGCTTTTGAGCCGCGCAGTCCAGGTGTACACCAGCACTTCGAAGTCGCGGTTGATCACCGCACCGCCCATCACTTCCGCGCGCGGGTCGCAGACGTCCAGTTGATAGCGCTCGCGGGCCATGGCCGTGGCGACATCCGCCAGTTCCCGGGCATTGCTGAGCCAGTGCCGCCCGTCGTCAGCCACTTGCCGGTCCAGGGCCAGGCATTGTTTTTTCAGGCTTTCGAGGCTTTTTTCCAGCGGCGTGCCGGTCAATTCGCCCATGACTTCCTGAAACGTGCGCCCCGGTTGCCAGTAACTGCCCCAGAAATAGCGGTCGAACACTGTTTCGACACGACGCAGCGCCACCTTGGTATCCCAGATCAGGACCAGGGTCTTGCCTTGTTCGAGTTGTCTTTTCTTGATGCGCTGGTTCTGAACCGAGGCCCAGGCCACCACCGCAATGGACATCACCGCAATCAGCGCGACGGCACTGTCGAGGAACGCCAGAGCCTTGTCGATCTGGTGGGCCAGCATGATGCCGTAGAAATAGGTGGCCGACAGCAGCACTAATGCCACGAGGGCGCACCAGAAGCCGAGAGCATAAGGGTTTTTCATTATTGGTTTCCCCCTGACCTGCGCGAGCCTTGTGCGAAGAAAGGGCGCTTTGCACGGAGCGCCCCTCCAACACTTCAAAGCATAGCAACGGCCTCAGGGTTTGCCGGAGTTCGACGCTTGCGTTCGTCCGCTTTCCCAACCGCCGCCCAATGCGAGGAACAAATCGATCTGGCTGGCGGCAACCTGGGTGTTCGCGGCCGCCAGTTGCGCCGTGACATCGATGTACGTGCGGGTGGCTTGCAGGTCGGCCAGGAACGAGGCGCGACCGGCCTGGAAGAAGCGGTGGGTCTGGTCGGCGGCCAGTTTTGCCGATTGCTCGGCATCGGCCAGCGCATCGCGGCGCTGCAGCAATGCCGTGTACTGGGCGAGGCCGGTCTGGGTTTCACGAATGGCGTTGAGCACCACCCCATCGAAATGCGCCAGCGTCGCCTGGGTCACCGCTTCGGCTTCGCGGATGCGCGCCCGGGCGCCGTTGGTCGGCACGTTCCAGGTCAGCGACGGACCAAAACCCCAGCGATTAGTGGACGGGTCGCCGAGATCGTCGAGGATACCGACGGTACCGATGGTCGCGCCGATGCTGATGTTCGGGTACAGCTCGCCCGTGGCGACGCCAATACCGGCCGTCGCGGCCGCCAGCCGACGCTCGGCCTGCCGCACGTCAGGACGACGCTTGAGCAACGCGGCGCCATCGCCCACCGGAATCAATTGGGCGATTTTTGGCAACTCGTCGCAGGTGGCGGTGCCGGCCGGCAGTTGATCCAGCGGCTTGGCCAGCAACATCGACAAACGGTACAGCCCGGCCTGACGTGCCGCTTCATAACGCGGCATGTCGGCGCGCAGGGATTTGAATTGGGTTTGCGAACGGGTGACCTGGGTTTCGTCGCCACGCCCGGCATCGCGCAGGCGCTGGATCAGCGTGGTGCTCTGGGCTTGCAGGTCGAGGGAGTGCTGGGCAATTTCCCGCTCTTCATTGGCCGCACACACCTGGGTGTAGGCGCGAACCACGTCGGCCACTACGGTAATGCGTGCAGTATCGGCGGCGGCCTGCGTCGCATCGGCATTGGCCTTGGCCGCTTCGATACCGCGCTGCAAGGTGCCGAACAGGTCGAACTGGTACGACGCGCTGATGCCGATGTCGCCAATGTTGGCCACCGGTACTTTTTCCGGCAGCAGGAAGGCCTGGCCGGACTCCTGCAAGCGCTGGGCGCCCATCTTCACGCCGCCGCTCCAGCCGCCCGCTGCTTGCGCCTCGTCGACCTGAGCGCGAGACCGCAACAGGCTGGCCGCCGCCACACGCAAATCGGTGTTGGAGGCCATGGCCTGCTGCACCAACTGGTCGAGTCGCGGGTCCTTGTACAGGCGCCACCAATCAGCCGGCACCGGCGCGGACACCACCGTTTTACCGTCTACGGCCAGATCACCCTGCAAGTCCGGACGATGCACAGCCGCCTCTTCGGGCAAATGATAATCCGGCCCGACCATCTGACACGCCGACAGCAGCAAGCCTAATCCGGCGACCGCCAAACCCGAGGCCTTGCTCATTGCGCTGGCTCCCGGTTTTTGTCGTCGATGATCGATACGGTGGCGGTGCGCCCGGCGATCATGCGGAAATCCGCCGGTACGTCGTCAAAGGCAATCCGCACCGGAATCCGCTGGGCCAGCCGCACCCAGCTGAACGCCGGGTTGACGTTGGGCAGCAGGTTGTTGCCGCTTGTGCGGTCGCGGTCTTCGATACCGGCGACGATGCTTTCCACATGCCCGCGCAGGCGCGCATTGTCGCCGATCACCCGGATGTCGACGCTCTGGCCGATATGGATACCGTTCAGTTTGGTTTCTTCGAAGTAGCCGTCGATATGGAACGAGTTACTGTCGACCACCGACAACACCGGACGCCCGGCGCTGACAAACTCCTGGGCCCGTGGCGCGCGATCGTTGACGTAGCCGTCCACCGGGCTGCGGATCACCGAGCGGTCGAGGTTGAGTTGTGCGCTATCCACCGCCACCTGGGCTTCCATCAACGCCACTTGGGCGCGGGCCACTTTTGACTGGCTTTCTTCCAGTTGCTCACCCGGCACCAGGTTGCCGAGGCCCTTGTTACGCTTGGCCTCGCGCTGGGCCTGGGCCAGGGTTTCTTCACGGTCGGCGACGGCCGCTTTCGCCTGGCGCAGCGCCAGCTTGAAACGGTCCGGATCGATACTGAACAGCACCTGGCCGCGCTTGACCAACTGGTTGTCGCGCACCTCCACTTGCTGGATCAGCCCGGAGACGTCCGGGGCGATTTGCACGATGTCGGCACGGATGTGCCCGTCGCGGGTCCAGGGCGCGAACATGTAATACATCACCATGCGCCAGACCACGACAACGGCGAAGCTCACGATCAGCAGGGTCAACACCACGCGACCCAGGGTTAGAAACGGTTTTTTCATGTCATCAGGTATCGACTGAGTGAGTCCACGGCGCCAAGCAGCAGGGCGTAGAGGGCCACGTTGAACAATGCCCGGTGCCAGACCAGACGGTAAAAGTGCAGGCGCGTCAGCACCCCGTGCACCAACAGGTACAACACATACGTAATGCCCATCAGCACCAGCAGCGTGGGCAGGAACACCCCGCTCAGGTCGAGGTCACCGATCATAAAGGCGCTCCATCAATGCCATGGGGAAGCGGTTCTTCGGGTTCGGCGGAACCGACGAACTCAACGCCGGGCAACAGTGCCAGGCGCAGGCCGCTCAGGGCGTGCAGCAAATGCCGACGGGTTTCATCATCGCCGGCACCACTGAGGGCGCGACGGGTGCGGTCGAGGGTCATCAGCAGCGGGCTCGGCGCCTGCAAGCGTTCACCGGCCTTGAGGCAGGCCTTGAAGTACTCGCCCACCTCGGCCACTACCTGGCGCAACAGCACCTGCGGCACACCGAGGACCCGCGGCGTATAAGCGAGCAGGTCCAATAGATTCAGCGCCACTCGCACTTCGCGCAGCGCCACGCCGGAGTCCTGGCCGGTCATGGCCAGGCGCGGCAGATGCTGCATCAGCCGATCGAGCATCCGTATGCCCAGAAGCCGATGCTCGGACAACGTGGCCGGCTCGGCGAGGCTGACAATGTCACGCCAGCTGAAACGGGTCAGGCGCTTGGCTGCCAGTTCAGCACCGAACGGCCGGGCAATCAGGGTCCAGATGAACGCGAACAGCAGCCCCATGGGACCGGCCAGGTTGGAGTTGGCGAAACTGAGGAAGTCCGCGTCGTAGGCACCCTGAATGCTGATGAACGACGAAGTGTTGACCAGGGTCAGCAGCATGCCCAGGTAAAACTGCGGCTTGACCGTCAGGGTGCCAACGACGATGAACGGCACGGCAAACGCCAGCACCAGCATCGGAAAGTCATGCAGGTTGGGCAGCACCAGAAACAGATACAGGCTGGCGAACACCACCGACATCGCCGTCCAGAAAAAGAACCGGTAAATCTGCGGCGCCGGGTCGTCCATCGAGGCGAAGAAGCTGCACGCCACCGCCGCCAGGATCACTGCGCTGCCGCCATCGGTCCAGCCGAGCAGAATCCACAGCACCGAGGCCACGATAATCGCGGTGACGGTGGACGCCGCGGAATAGAACATCAGGCCGCGATCCAGGAACGGCGAGAGCCGTCCCAGCCGCCAGTGCCGATACACCGCGCGCCAGCTGTCCTGGCTTTCGCACTGGATGGCGTATTGCAGGCTGCGGCAGTCCTGCCACAAATCGATCCACTCGCCGAGACGGTAGATAGCGTTGGAGAACAGCAATTGCTTGCGGTCATCCAGCGCTTCGGGGGCAGGTTGCAGGGCCTCAAGTTGATCCTTCAGCGCATGCCAGCGCTCGAGATCGGCATCCTTGTGCTCGAGCCATTCGCAGGTGGCAGCCAACAACGGCGCGAACTTATCCACAAGCTCGGGGGTGCGCCGTTCCAGGGCGTAAAGCGCATCGTCGAGGGCATCGATGACCGGCAGCAGGTGAATCATCCGCCCGCGCAACTCCTTGGTGTTGCGCACCGTCTGCGGACGTGAGCCTTCGTGCGGCAACTGACCGATCATCAACTCCAGGGAGTTGAAGGTGGCGACCATCGATGCCCGCAACGCACTGACTTCTTCAGGCTGCACGCTGCGGCTGAGGAAGCGCAGGCTGTAGGTCGAGGCATCGGCAAACCATTTACTCACCGAATCATTGAACACCGGCGCCAGACGTCGGGGCCAGAACATCGCGCCAACCACTGCGGCCACGACGATGCCGAGGAAGATTTCTTCGGTCCGTGCTTCGGCCACGTCCCACACCCCCAGCGGGTTATTCACCACCGGCAGGGCAATCAGCGGCAAGGTGTAGCCGGCGAGCATCAAGGCGTAGTTGTTGGCGGTGCGCAAATGCAGGGACAGAAACAGCAGCGTGCCGGTCCACAGCGCAATCACTACTACCAGCACGTAGGGGCTCTGCACGAACATCGGCACAAACAGAACCGCCGCCGCAGCGCCGACAAAGGTGCCGATTGCCCGGTACAGAGCCTTGGAAGTGGTCGGCCCGAGGAATGGGTTGGAAACGATGTACACCGTGGCCATCGCCCAGTACGGACGCGGCATTTGCATGAGCAGGGCGATGTACAGCGCGATCATCGATGCGGCGAAGGTGCGGACTCCGTAGAACCAGTCCCGCGCCGGAGGCATGCCAGAGAAAAATCCGTTCAAGAGTTGGCCACCGATGGCGGCGTGGCCGCTTCAAATGCTCTCAGTACCCGCAGCGTAGCTTCCAGATCACTCTGGTCAATGCCTTCAAGTACTTCGTGGCGCAAGCGCACCAGCTCAACTTCGACCGCCTGCACCAGCTCACGACCGGTTGCGGTCAGGCTCAGGCATTTGGCGCGGCGGTCCTGCGCATCTTCGGTGCGGCAAACGTAGCCGCCATGGCACAACTGATCGAGTAGGCGTACCAGCGACGGGCTCTCCATCCCTGCTGCCTGGGCCACCGTCACCTGGCGCACACCCTCGCCCAGCCGCCCGATCATCAACAGCGGAACGGCGCATGCTTCGGAGATTCCATAGTTGGCCAGCGTGGTCTGGCAGATTTTGCGCCAATGTCTGGCGGCCACCACCATGGCGCTGCTGATGTTCATCTGGAGAACGTCGAGGTTATTCGGCACGAGGGAAAATACACACTGTTAGTTTGCTAACTATCAATATCGCATTTGAGGGGATTTTCCGTCAAGTTTTGAAACAATTACGTAATCGGGACCTGTCGAGAGCGATCAACGTTTCTTCGCGCGCTCATACACTTCGCTGCGCTCGCGCTTGCCTACTGCAACGACAGAAACGACGACACGCTCATCTATCACCTCGTAGACGAGTCGGTATCCAGATGACTTCAGTTTGATTTTGTAGCAGTCGGGCATGCCATGGAGTGAGTCAGACGGGATTCGAGGCAGCTCCAGCCGTTCGGCCAACTTCTTTTTGAATTGCACCCGTACCGTATGCCCCAACTTGTCCCACTCTTTGCGTGCGGACGGCAGAAACTCGAGCTTATATGTCATCCAGGGTTACCGGGATCGGCGTTTCATGACGACGAGAACGCACGATTTCCGCCAACTCCAGATCATCAAGGCGCTCCATCATGGCTTCGAACACATCGGCAGGAACCATGTAGCCCATGACGCGATTGTGATTGAGCACTGCGACGGGCCCTCCATGGGCGCCATTCAAAACGGCAGAGGGATTTTTCTTTAGTTCAGACACGCTGACAGCCATATCAGCCAAAACACTTTGCATAATTAAGACCTCAAATAAGGTCTTAATTCTGGTCAATTGTTTTGATCAGAGCAACCGCTGTGGATCACCGCCTATCAGTTTTTACACCCCCCGCCCCTTCCTCAACATCACATCCAGCTGATCCACCACTTCCGCCCAATCCGCGTCCTCGAGAATCTCGTCCCGCAGGAAGTCCGCCTGACACTTGCTCCAGAAAAACGCATCGGCCAGTTGCAGCTCCGGCTTTAGCGGTGAATGGGTGGCGATGAATTTATCGATGCTTTCGGCGTCGTCCGGCAGGCCGAGTTGTTTGAACAGGGATGGAAGGTTGTGGGTTGGGTTTTCCATGTCTAACTCCTGTAAACCGATTAAGAGACCGCTGCGCGGTCATCGCGGGCAAGCCCGCTCCTACAGGTCAATCGCAGTCCCTGTGGGAGCGGGCTTGCTCGCGAAGACGGCAGCATGGACAGTGCAAAACTCAATGACTCAACTCCCGCACCTCCGCATGCGGCACCATTTTCAGGAACTCGGGCATGTCCATGCGCACCAGGTTGACGTGGTTGCCGGCCTCCAGATAGATGTCTTTTTGCCGGGTCAGCAGCGGATCGATGACCACCTCCAACCCATAGGACTCGCCCAGCGCCGGTACGGCACCGCGTTCGCAATCATCGAACAGGTGCGCCAGATTGCTTTCGCGGGAAACCTGCCACTCACCGCTGCTGCGCACTTTACTCAGGTCAAGGTGACGGCTGGCGGGCAGCACGGCCATCAGGTAATGGCCATGGTGATCGTCGAGGATCACCGATTTGGCCACCCTTTCGGCAGGAATACCTGCGACCCGCGCCGTTTCAAGGCTGCTGGCCGAGTGTGGGTGGCTGACGACGTCGTAGTTGCATTGGGCCTTTTCCAGGCTTCGCTGCACAGTTCTTGCCATACGCATGATGCACCTCGGTGTCCGCCATGACCGCTGGCGGACGATGGTTAACGCTTTGCTTGCGTAGTGAAAGTCTAGGCCCGCCGACGGGTTCCGGCGGGAAATCCGCCCATCGGACGTCGTCGACAATTGAGCAAAATTCATACAGCTCGCGTGTCAACTAAACTGTCTACAGAGCCACCTCAAGACTCTCCCGGAGGGTCAAGTGAACACGCGTTGCTGTGCAGTTGCGTTGCTGTTGGCGTTGAGCGGATCGGCCTGCGCCGCCGACACGGTCGTGGTGCTGATGCCCAACCCCGTCGGAATCTGGCTGATCACCTTCGGCATCGCGTTCCTGATCGCCGAGGCGGCGCTGCCCAATTACGGCGTGATCGGCCTGGGCGGCATCGTGATGTTCGTGATCGGTGCGGTGATCCTGTCCAATACCGAAGTGCCCGTGCCGCTGATGATCGGCCTGGGACTGGTCAGCGCGCTGTTGCTGATCTACCTGGTGATTCACGCCCTGAAAACCCGACCGCGCCACACTGTCAGTGGTGATGCCGGGCTGCTCGGCAGCGTGACAGCGGTGACGTCATTGCAGGCCGGCAACGCCTATGGCGGCTGGGTGCATCTGCAAGGAGAACAATGGCAAGTGCTCAGCGCGACACCGCTGCAACCCGGGCAACAGGTGCGGGTGGTGGGGCGCAAGGGTTTGCTGCTGCAAGTGGCCGCGACTGACGCGGTGCCGGGCGGAGAATAGTCATGGGTTTGCAATTGGGTCTTGTCGCGCTCCTGCTGTTGCTGATCGCACTGGCGGGGGCGACGTTTCGCATCCTGCGCGAGTACGAGCGCGGGGTGGTGTTCCAACTCGGGCGCTTCTGGCAGGTCAAGGGACCCGGCCTGATCCTGCTGATTCCGGTGGTCCAGCAAATGGTCAGGGTCGATTTGCGCACCGTGGTGCTGGACGTGCCGCCGCAAGACGTGATCACCCGCGACAACGTGTCGGTGAAGGTCAACGCGGTGCTGTATTTCCGCGTGCTCGATCCGCAGAAGGCCATCATTCAGGTCGAGGACTTCCTGGCCGCCACCAGCCAATTGGCGCAAACCACGTTGCGGGCGGTGCTGGGTAAACACGAACTGGACGAATTGCTGGCCGAACGCGAACGGTTGAATCTGGACATCCAGCAAGTGCTCGACGCCCAGACCGACGCCTGGGGCATCAAGGTCGCCAACGTCGAGATCAAGCACGTGGACCTCAACGAATCGATGATCCGCGCCATCGCCAAGCAGGCCGAAGCCGAACGGGAACGGCGAGCCAAGGTGATCCACGCCGAGGGTGAATTGCAGGCCTCGGAAAAACTCATGCAGGCCGCCGAAATGCTTGGCCGCCAACCGGGGGCCATGCAGCTGCGCTACATGCAGACCCTGAGTTCGATTGCCGGCGACAAGAGCTCGACCATCGTCTTTCCGCTACCGATCGAGTTGCTCAAGGGCATGGCGGACTTGTCGTCGAAACCTTGAACACTGCGATGACGCCACTCATGGCCCGGTATTGCCGGACAGGTACAACCTCGCGGCAACACCACCGGCCTTCATCTGACGTGCGATATGCCATTGCACCGGCAACGGTGCGAACTCGTCAGGTACGTCGGCGGTGCCAATCAGCCAGATTCGCCCCGTGCCCTTGGGCAAATCGCTCAAGTGATCCAGATAAGTGTCTGGCGTCGTCAAGGTACCGAAACCATAGTCGTTCGGCCGGCTCGAAGTGCCATCGGCCCGTGGCGGGGTGTACAGCAGCGGCTGGGTATTGGTGCGGTTGTAGTAGACGTAACTCAAGTACCAGAGCATGTCGCTGGTGACGATCCGGTCACCGGGCTGAAAATGCAGATTGACGTCTTCCACAAGGACGTTGACCTGATCATGGACATCCACCGTCGCGTTGTTTTTCAGGCCCACCAGTTCCACACCAACGAACAGCACCAGCACCGTCAGGGCCAGCACCCGCGAGCCGTTGTACAGGCGGTCGATCGCCAATGCCGCCAACAACGGCAGGCCAAGCGCATACGCGGTGAGGTAGCGCTCGATGAATATCGGCGAAAAAAACGACACCGCAAACACCAGCAGCATCGGGACAAAGGTGTAGACCGCGAGCAACGCACTGCCGCGGAACACGCTTCGATCCCGTGCCAGCGCCACCCATGCCAACACCGGCAAGGTCACCGGCAAGGCAATAAACACCAGGGGAGGCAGGGTTTCTCCGTCGTCCTGGGTCAGCAACGACCAGACCATCGACGGCAAGGAGTCCAGGCTGACGGGCAATTCCCAGCCGACATCGCCATTGGCCTTGAGTTGGTCCAGGTGCCGTAACAGGTCGACGAACCCCGGTAACCACGGCAGATACAGCGCCACGATAGCCATGTTGGCCAGCCACCAGTCACCCCGCTGGATGTGCCGCAGACGATGACCCGGCTGCACACGGATGATCCCCAGGTACAACCAATAGCAGAGCACGCACAGGGCAGTGAAGTAATGCGTGTAAAACGCCGCGCTCATCAGCACGACATAGATCACCAGATAGCGCCGGCGCTGTGGCTTGCGGATCCAGTACACCAGCGCGATGGTTGCCCCCAGCAACCACAGTCCCAGTAACGAATACATGCGTACTTCCTGGCTGTAGCGCACCGCCGTGGGCAGCAGGGCCAACAGGACGCCGGCCAATATTGCGGCTCGGCGTGTGGCGAGCCGATCGACCAGCCATACGCCGAGCCCGACCGAGGCAATCCCCGGCAGGGCACTGAGGCAGCGGATCGACAATATGCCGTCGCCAA
The DNA here is from genome assembly GCF_034009455.1 of Pseudomonas sp. P5_109. Lineage (NCBI taxonomy): Bacteria > Pseudomonadati > Pseudomonadota > Gammaproteobacteria > Pseudomonadales > Pseudomonadaceae > Pseudomonas > Pseudomonas sp. P5_109. The sequence continues at coordinate 155,589 of NZ_CP125380.1, read as the reverse complement.
ACATCGCGATCCAGCCGTGCAACAGCATGAAATACAGCGGTGGATGCACGTCGTAGGCGGCGTGCATCCAGATGTCAGGTACTGAGTAACGGGCCAGTAGCAGGCTGGAACCCTCGTCGCCCCAAATCGCGGCCGCGGTCAGATCGTAAAAGCGCACCAGCGCGGCCAATACCAGAATCGGCACCAGCCAATGCTCTCTCGCCCAACGGATCAACGGTTGCGCGCCCCTGGCGAAACCAGGATTGGCGTGCGGTCCCTGAGTGTCGCCCATCGGCGTTTCTCTGCGCGCCTCCATTGCCTCCCCTTGTGACGTTGAGTGAAGAGCCAGATTGATTACGCATCACTTTAGCCCTTCAAGCCGAGCAACGTCGATGCTGACCCGATAATGGAGCGATAGCCGGCGTCCGCACCGTCAGCGCTGCGCCGTCTGCGCCACGGGATACACTGACTGCCATCCGCCACCCAGCGCCTTGTACAACCCGACGGCCGCCAGAGACACGCCGGTCGAACTCTCGACCCACTGTTCCTGCGTGGCCAGCAACGCCCCTTGCACGGTGAGTACGTTGACGAAATCCACCACGCCCTCGACGTACTGCTGTTGCGCGGTGTCCAGCGCAATGCGGTTCTGGCGCACCGCTTCGGCCAGGCTGTCGCGGCGCAACTGGCTGGCGTTGTAGGCACTCAACTGGTCATCGATTTCATGCCAGGCGCGCAGCACGGTTTGCTGATAGGCGATAGCGGCTTCCTGTTGTTGCGCCTCACGCAGGTTCAACACTCCGCGCAAGCGGCCACCGTCGAACAACGGCAAGCTGAACTGCGGGCCGATGCCGAACGAACGCGAGCCCCAGGAGCCGAAATCGCTCAGTTGCATGGCCTGGGAACCGATGCTCCCCGACAAGGTGATGCGCGGATAGAAATCGCCCTTGGCCACGCCAATGCTGGCCGTGGCGGCATGCAGCCGTGCTTCGGCCTGGCGAATGTCCGGCCGCCGTTCAGCCAGTTGCGAAGGCAAGCCAATGGCAACCTGTCGCGGCGTTTGTGGCACCGGTGCGTCTGTGGATAACTCTGCGGCCAATGCCTGGGGCGGTTCTCCCATCAACAGACTCAGGGCGTTGATCAGTTGCCACTGGCGCTGCTCCAGCGCGGGCAGGCGCGATTCGATGGCCGCCACCTGCGCGGCGGCTTCGGCGACATCCAGATCCGTCGCGACGCCGTCGGCCAGGCGCAGCTGCGAAAGCTTCAGGCTGTGGCGGGCGACATCGAGGTTCTGCTCGGTGACGAGCCGGGTGTTCTGCACCCCGCGCAACTGAATGTAGTCCTGCGCGGTTTCGGCCAGCACCGACAGCAGCACACCGCGTCGGTCGTTCTCGGCGACTTCAAGGTTAGCGTCGGCGGCTTCGGTTTCCCGGCGCACGCGGCCCCAGAAATCCAGCTCCCAGGACGCGGAAAAGCCGGCGTTCCACAGATTGAAGGCCGATTGGCCATTGTGACCCGACGGGTCGCTCAGACCTTCAGCACTGTTGCGATTGCGCCCGTAACCGCCACTGGCGGCCGTGCTGGGGTAGCGGTCGGCAGTGATGACCTGGCGCACCGCACGACTTTGCTGCAAGCGGCTGCCGGCCAGCTTCAGGTCGAGGTTGTCGGTCAGGGCGCGCTGGCTCAAGGCCGAGAGTTTCGGGTCGTGGAACACTTCCCACCAACGCTCGTTCATTGATTCGGCGACGGCCTGGCTGGCGGCTGGCTTTGATGGTTTTGCCCATTCGGCGATTTGTGTGGTTTCGGGCTTTGGGAAATCGGGGCCTACGGTGCAGGCTGACAGGCTCAGCACAAGCAAGGCAGATAAAGTAAGGCGAGGCTGATGGCCTCTTCGCGAGCAAGCCCGCTCCCACAGGGGAATGCGGTCAACTGTGGGAGCGGGCTTGCTCGCGAAGGCGTCAGCACGATCAACGAAAATCTTCATCGCTGAACAACCTCTTTCGCCTTGGCGGTGGCCGTATCAATACTCGCCTCCACCGACATCCCCACCCGCAAGCGCTCGGCCAGCGATTGCCCCGGATCCAGCACGATCTTCACCGGTATCCGCTGCACCACCTTGGTGAAGTTGCCGGTGGCGTTGTCCGGCTTGATCGCGGCGAACGTCACCCCGGTGGCCGGTGCAATGCTTTCGACACGACCGTTGAGTGCCGCACCGCCCAGACTGTCAACGCGCACTTGCACAGCCTGCCCCGGCTGCACATCCGTCAGTTGGGTTTCCTGGAAATTGGCCATCACGTAAGCCTGTGCCAGCGGCACCACCGCGAGGATTTTGCTGCCCGGCGTGACGTAGGCGCCGACCCGCACCGCGCGTTCGCCAACCATGCCGTCCTGAGGCGCGACGATCCGCGTATAGGACAGCTCGTAGCTGGCCATTTCCAGCTTCGCCTGCGCCCGCTTCAGCCCCCCTTCGGCAGCATCGCGCTGGGCCGTGAGGATCTCCACTTGCTTACGCTCCGCCGCCAGCACCGCCGTGGCGTTGGCCAACCGCGCAGAGGCCTGGTCGATGCGCGTTTGTGCCTGCTGCGCATTTTGCACCGTGCCGGCGCCCACTCCGGCGAGGTGGTTGTAGCGGTTCAATTCATGCTCGGCAAAGGCCATTTCCGCCTTGGCCGAGACCACCGAGGATTGCGCCTGGGCAATCACCGAGGCCTGGCGCTCCAGGGTCGCCCGGGCGTTTTGCAGTTGCGCCCTGGCCACCAGTGTTTCGGCGTCGGCGGCCTGGGCGGCGGCGCGCAGATCCCGGTCATCGATCAGTGCCAGCAACTGCCCGGCCTTGACCTGCTGGCTGTCCTCGACCAGCACTTGCTGGATAAACCCGGCGACCCGCGGCACGACCAGGGTGTAATCCGCCGAGACATAAGCATCGTTGGTGTTCTGCTGGGTACGCTTGCCGAACAGGCCAGGCATCGCCAGGTACAGCAACACGCCGACGGCCAATGCGACGGCCACGGCAACCACGACTTTCTGCTTTGCTTGAGTGTTCATGAAAACCTTCTGTATCAGTGGAGCATTCAGGTCGGTGCGCGCGGCGGATAGATCCGCGTCGGCAGCCAGAAAATCAACAGGATCAAGGTCACGGCGATGCCCGCCATGCACAGGTAAAGATCAGAGGAAGTGAGCACCAGCGCTTGCTCATGCAGGCGATGAGCAAGGCTTGCGCTGTCGCGCTCGACCAGAGGCGAGTTGCCGAGGCGATCGACCAGCATGGTCGAGTGAAAATGCAGGCGTGCCGTGGTCAGCGCTTCGATCACCCCGGTGGCGATGACCGCCGACAGGCCTTTGACGGTGTTGAACCAGGCCGATGCGAACGGCCCTTGCATCGGGTTGATGCTGCCGGTGGACAGCATCAGTAGCGGCAGCACCGCCATGGGCTGGCCGAAAATCTGCAGCCATTGCAGCACGTAGAAATCGTCACGAATCCACGCGGACGTCAGTTGCGAGCCACCGACGCACGACAGCGCCAGCATGCTCAGGCCGATGCCCAACACCCAGCGGCAATCGACCCAGCGAAAGTTGCACAGCGCCGCCACCAACGGCAGCGCAATCAATTGCGGCAGCGCCGCCAGCAGCATGATCGGCGCGGTCTGCACCGGGCGATAACCCTGGACCTGCGCCAGGTAGCTGGACGGAATGATGATCACCGCCTGCAACACCACCAGCACGCCCGCCAGGGTCAGCAGGGCGAAAGACAGGTTACGGATGCCGAGCATCTGCATCTTGAAAAAGGGTATCGGCTGCGAGCACTCGCCGGCCAAAAACAGCACCAGTAACAACAGCCCGCCACCGAGCAGCCCGCAGATCAGGCTGGATTCGAACCAATCCAGGCGGTTGCCTTGCAGGATGCCGATCACCAGCATGCAGATGGCGGGAAAACCCAGCAGCACACCGCGCCAGTTGAAAGACTTGAAGCGTTCCAGGCGCAGCGGGTCCCGGGGCAAGCCATACGCCACCGCAGCCATGGCAATCAGGCACGGCGCAACGATTTGCCAAAAGGTCCACTGCCAGCCGACATACTCGGTCCACAAGCCGGCCAATGGCGTGCCCAGACCCGGGCCGAATGTCGCCGTCAGGGCATAACCGGCCAGGCCATACAACTTCACATTGGCCGGCAGAAACCGCAGGGCTACGGTCATCAGCATGGGTGGCAATGCCCCGCCCGCCAGGCCTTGCAAGGTACGCAGCAACAACAGGCTTTCGTAATTCGGGGCGAAGGGGCACAACACGCCCAACAGGGTGAACAGGCCGATGGCGCACAGGGTGAAACGCCGCAACGAGAACGTCACCGCACACCACGGCGCGAAGGCCATGGCCGCCACGGACGTCGCGGTGTAACAGGCGACCAGCCAGGTGCCTTCGTCGTAGCCGATGGCCAACGCACCGCGGATGTCGGCCAGGGCGACTTTGGTCACCATCTCGTTCAGGCCCGATACCAGCACCGCCAGCAGCACGCCTATCAGGCCGATGATGATCCGTGGGCCGAAGACGGGCGGAGCGGCTGCCGCAACAGGTGCGGTGGCCGTAAGGGAAGTCATGTACTGCAAGCTCCGGTGTGGAAATACCGAAGCATTCTAGGAAGCGTTATGCCTGACGAAAATCAACTTATTGGCAGGTTATAAGTGCGCCAGACGCAACAATACAAAACCCTGTGGGAGGTCAGCGGTGAATTTCAGGTTGTGCGGCCAGCCACGTTTCTTCGCAGCAGGCTTTCAGCGTTTCACGCAGCCAGCGGTGCGCTGGGTCCTTGTCGAAGCGCGGGTGCCAGGCCTGGGTCAGCATCAGGGTCGGCAAAGGAATCGGCAGGTCGAACGAGCGCAGCTTCAACCCCAGCCGCCGCACACTCAGCAAGGCTTCCTTCGGCACCGGCAGAATCAGGTCGGAATCGGGCAGGGCAAACATCGCCGCATGAAAGCTTGGCGCGATCACCGCCACTCGCCGCTCCAGCCCCAGGGCATTCAGCGCGGTATCGATCGGACCACGGGCAATGCCACGCCGGGACATGCTGATATGGGAATAACCGGCATAGCGCTCTGCCGTGATCTCCTCGTCCAGCAGCGGATGATCCTCGCGCACCAGGCCGACGAAGTGGGTGGAAAACAGGTTCTGAACCTTCACTTCCGGGGTCAATGGCCGGGTGTTGCTGACGCTCAGATCGATCCGCCCTTCGCGCAATGCCTCATCATCGCCATCGCCTTCCGGGACGAAACGCAACTCGCAGTGCGGCGCCTGCCGGTCAAGGGTGGCGAACAGCTTGCCGCCGTAAACGCCGACAAAGAAGTCGTTGGCCCGAATGCTGAACCGCCGCCGCAGAGAACTCAGTTCCACCGTATCGGCCGAACGAAACAGCAGCCCGGCCTGCTCGACCACACTGCGCACCTGTTCGCGCAACGCCAGCGCCTTGGGGGTCGGCACCAGGCCACGGCCGGCGCGCACCAGGATCGGATCGCCAATGGCTTCGCGGATGCGCGCCAACGTCCGGCTCATGGCCGCCGGGCTCAGGTTCATCCGCCGCGCGGCGCCCACCACGCTGCCCTCATCGAGCAAGGCGTCGAGGGCGACCAACAGGTTCATGTCCGGGAGTTGCATGGCAAGCACTCATATCTGATCAGGATTGATTCAAGTGCAATGCTAGCAAACATCCCTTCTGGATCAGTGATGATGGGTCGGCTGCCTTCGCGAGCTGCTCGCGATTGGCGATTTTTCTACCGTACCATCCCCCACCGTTTCACCGTCACCCGTTCCAACGAATCAAACACCAGGTTCTCCACCAGCAACCCAATCAGAATCACCACCGCCAGGCCAGCAAAGACCTTGTCCGTGTACAGCTCATTGCGATTCTGGAAAATGTACCACCCCAGCCCGCCCTTCCCACTGGTCGCACCAAATACCAGCTCCGCAGCAATCAACGTGCGCCAGGCAAACGCCCAGCCGATCTTCAGGCCGGCAAGGATCGATGGCAATGCTGCCGGGATCAGGATGAACAGCACAAAACGCATGCCCTTGAGGCCGTAATTGCGCCCGGCCATGCGCAGGGTTTCCGAAACGCCGAGGAATCCGGCGTAGGTGTTCAACGCCAAGGCCCAGAGCACCGAATGCACCAGCACGAAAATCAGGCTGTTCTGACCCAGGCCGAACCACAGCAGCGCCAGCGGCAGCAGCGCAATCGCCGGCAACGGGTTGAACATCGAGGTCAGGGTGCTGAGCAGATCGCGCCCAAACTGGGTCGACACTGCCAACGTGGTCAGCGCAAACGCGAGGACGATGCCGATCAGGTAACCCTTGAGCAACACCACCAGGGAAATCCACACCTTGCCGAGCAATTCGCCGCTGAGCAGGCCGTCGTACAGGGCATGAGTGGTCTGAAGAAAACTTGGCAGCAGCAGGTCGTTATTCTGATACCGGGCAACGGCCTCCCACAGCACAGCAAGCAAAATCAGGATCAGGCTTTTACGCAACCAACTTTGCTGCCACAAGCGTTGACCGATGGGTAACTCACGCTCCAGCGGCACGCTGGTCAGTGGCTGCAAAACCGTTTCGAACTCTTCACGCGGGGATGATAAATGGCTCATCGGGCCCTCCTCTCAACTGGCTCAATAAGCAATACGGATGTCGGCGAAGTCCAGCTCATGCTCGGCTTGCGCTGATTGGCCTTCATCGAACAACAACCGATGGATGCGCCGTGCCGACTCCTGAAACGCCGCACCGCCAAGGCTGTGCAAATCGTATTGATGGCTGTGGACTTCCGCCCGCACTCGCCCTGGATGCGGTGACAGCAACAGAATGCGGTTGCCCACCACCAGTGCCTCTTCGATGGAGTGCGTGACGAACAGCAGCGTGAAGCGCACTTCCTCCCAGAGCAGCAACAGTTCCTCCTGCATCTTGCGTCGGGTCAGCGCATCGAGGGCGGCGAAGGGTTCGTCCATCAGGAGGATTTTCGGCTGCATCGCCAACGCCCGGGCAATGGCAACCCGTGCCTTCATGCCGCCGGACAGGGTATGCGGATAAGCATCGGCAAACGCTGCCAAACCCACCTTCTCCAGATAATGCAGCGCCCGCTCCTCGGCCTCTTTGCGCTTGAGGGTTTTCGAGGCCAGCAGCGGAAACATCACGTTCTGTTTAACGGTTTTCCACGGCGGCAGTTGATCGAACTCCTGGAACACCACGATCCGGTCCGGCCCCGGCGCATCGACGCGCCGACCTTGCAGACGGATCTCACCTTCCACGGGCTGGATGAATCCGGCGGCGGCCTTGAGCAATGTCGACTTGCCGCAACCGGACGGCCCGAGCAGGACAAAACGGTCCGCCGGGTCGATCTCGAAACTCACTTGATGGGTCGCCCGCACCACACGCTGCGGCGTGCGGTATTCGAGGCTGACGTTATCGACCGACAGCAGCGCCTGGGCTGCCGCGATCGGTTTGCTGACCGTGTGGCCTTGCAAAGGGGCATTCATTTCGGTCAGCTCCCTTGCAGTGGCTTGGCGTCCTGGAAGAAGTAGTCCTTCCACGACTCCGGTTTGTTCTTGATCGCGCCAACGCGGTAGAGGAACTCGGCCAACGGGTAAGTATTTTTCGGCGTGACGCTGAATTCGAACTGCGGGTTGTCGATGATTTTCAGCAATGCGGCGCGGTCGATTTTGGCCTTGGTGACGCGGATGTAAGTGTCCGCCGCCGCACCTTTGTCGTTCTGGGCAAAGGTTGCCGCTTCGGTCAGCGCATCAATGAATGCTTTGTAGGTTTTCGGGTTCTCATTGCGGAATTTCTCGGTAGCGAACAGCACCGTCGGCGAGTTCGGCCCGAGCAGGTCATAGGTGTTCAACACCACATGCACATTGGGATTGGCCAGCTCCTGATCCTGGAATGGCGGGTTGGAGAAGTGCCCGCTCAGCTCGGTGCCGCCGGCCACCAACGCCGCTGTCGCGTCGGGGTGCGGAACCGCGATGGTGTACTTGTCGAGGCGATTGAAGTCCTTGTCACCCCACTGTTTGGCGGCTGCGTATTGCAGGAAACGCGACTGCACCGAAACACCCACGGCCGGCACCGCGATGCGGTCCTTCTCGGTGAAGTCGGCGATGGTCTTGACCTTGGGGTTATTGCTCACCAGGTAGTACGGGAAGTTGCCGAGGGAAGCCACGGCCTTGACGTTCTGCTTGCCATGGGTACGGTCCCAGATGGTCAGCAACGGACCGACGCCGGCACCGGCAATGTCGATGGAGCCGGACAGCAACGCATCGTTGACCGCCGCCCCGCCAGAGAGCTGGGTCCAGTCGACCTTGATGTCGATACCTTCCTGCTTGCCGTACTTCTCGATCAGGTTCTGATCGCGTACCACGTTCAGTAGCAGGTAGACGATGCCGAATTGTTCGGCGATGCGGATTTCACCTTCGGCGTGGGCCACGGTCGGCGCCACCAGGCTGCCGGCGATCAGGCTGAAACCCAGGCCAATGGCGGCGGCCAGGGGTGCAAAGGGCAGACGTTTGGACATGGTCAAATCTCCGACAAATCAGAAAGGCGCGTCGCCCTGGATGGTGGTGCGATACAACTTGCGGCGCAGATGGCTGGGGCATCCGGCGGCGAGGTGGATCAGCGAACGGTTGTCCCAGAACACCAGGTCATGGGGCTGCCATTGATGGCGATAGATGTTTTGCGGCAGTACGCTGTGGGCGTAGAGCTCGGTCAGCAGTTGTTGGCTCTCGTCTTCCGGCAGGCCAACGATGCGGGTGGTGAACCCTTCACTGACGAACAGGGCCTTGCGGCCGTTTTCCGGGTGGGTACGCACGACCGGGTGCACCACTTCCGCAACCTGGGCCAGTTGCTCCTGGGTCAGGGTCGGGCGCCAGTTGCCTTCGAATTTGGTCTCGCTGTAACGCGCCGTGTAGGAGTGCGCGGCCGAGCGGCCTTCCACCGCTGTGCGCAGCGCCTCGGGCAGGTTGTCCCAGGCTTTGTGCATGTCGGCGAACAGCGTGTCGCCGCCCTCCGATGGCAGCTCCTGGGCGTGCAGCATCGAACCCAGGCTCGGCAGCTCCTTGTAGGAGAGGTCGGAGTGCCAGAACTTGCCGGCATCGCCCAAGCCAATGTTCTGGCCGTTTTCGACGACGTTGGAAACGATGAGGATTTCCGGATGCCCTGCCAGCAGGAACTGCTTGAGCACATGAATCTGCAACACGCCAAAACGACGGCTGAAGTCGATGTGCTGTTCGGGGGTGATGCGCTGGTCACGGAACACCACCACATGATGGTCCAGATGCGCGCGGTGAATGCGTGCGAAGTCCTGATCATTGATTGGGCGGGACAGGTCGAGACCGATGATTTCGGCACCCACCGCACCGCTGAATGGGCGGACTTCAAAGAATTGTGGCGCAATGCTTGGCGAAGCTGAAGCTGCAGACATAAATCACTCCCACGCACGGCACGCTCAAAGGCGCGCGCGTCGATCAGAAACTCACGGAGATCCCGTGTTGGTTCGTGTCGTGCGGCGCGCCGATTGGTCGGCAGGTACGCAGGGGATTAACTTTATAGATATAAGAATTGAAATTTAAATACCGTTAATGAATAACGATATGGCGATTGAGAAGGGACTGAGCGAACGGCAGAGTGACGTTTTTTGTCACTTACTGACAGGGTTGAGGTGTTTTGACTGACGCCATCGCGGGCAAGCCCGGCTCCCACAAGGTTCTTTGTTGAAGCACGATCATGTGTTCGACACAAAAACCTGTAGGAGTCGGGCTTGCCCGCGATGGGGCCAGTGAATCAACTAAAGATCTAGCGCTCGTGCAGCGCCTCGGCCCGCGCCTTGATGATCGGCTTGATCAGATAGCTGAGAATGGTCTTCTTGCCGGTAATGATGTCCACCGAGGCCACCATCCCAGGAATGATCAGCAACGGCTTTTCATCGGTACCCAGGTGGCTGCGGTCGGTGCGCAGCTTGATGAGGTAGTAGGTAGTTTTCTTGTCTTCGTCGGTAATGGTATCGGCGCCGATCTGCTCCAGCTTGGCCTTCATCCCGCCGTAGATGGTGTAGTCATAGGCGGTAAATTTCACCGTCGCTTCCTGCCCCGGGTGCAGGAACGCGATGTCCTGCGGGCGGATCTTCGCCTCGACCAGCAAGGTGTCGTCCAGCGGTACGATTTCCACCAGGTCGCTGCCTGGCTGGATAACCCCGCCGATGGTATTGACCAGCAACTTGTTGACGATACCGCGCACCGGCGAAGTGACCAGCGTGCGACTGACCCGGTCTTCCAGGGCCTTGCCGGTGGCCTGGGCCTTGTTCAGATCGGTACGTGCTTCATTGAGCTGGGTCAGGGCATCGCTACGGAACTTGCCGCGGGTTTCGTCGATCTTGCGCTGTACTTCCTTGATCGCCGATTCGGCTCGCGGAATAGCCAGGGTGGTGGCGTCGAGCTGGCCACGGGTCTCCGCTTCGGCACGCCTGAGGCGCAAGACTTCCACCGGGGATACCGCGCCCTGGGCCACCAACGGCTCGGACATGTTGATTTCCTGACGCTGGAAGCCCAATTGCTGGCGATACTGCGCCTGCTTGGAGGTGAATTCGCGCAGCTCTTGCTGGCGCTGGATCAGTTGCTCCTGCAAGCCGCCAATCTCGTCATGCAACTGCTGGCGGCGGCTGATATAGAGCGACTCTTCGCTCTTGGCCTGACCCGGCACGGCCTTGAGCACATCCTCGGGAAAGTTCAGCGGGCGATCATCGACTTCGGCGCTCAAGCGCTCGACCCGCAGCACCATCGACATCCGGTCGGCCTCGGTTTCGCCGACGTTCGAAGCAAATCGCGTGTCGTCCAGGCGAAGCAGCGGTGCGCCAGCTTCGACGATCTGGCCTTCCTTGACGAACAGTTCTGAGACGATACCGCCTTCAAGGTTCTGGATTTTCTGGATCTTCGACGAGGGAATCGCCTTGCCGTCGCCCTTGGTCACTTCGTCGATGACCGCGAAGTTGGCCCAGAGCATCAGGAATACAAAGAACGCGATGATCGCCCAGATCGTCAGCCGTACCACCCGTGGCGCATCCTCGATCAGCGCCTTGTTGACCTCCGGCAGCGGCTGGCCCTGCAGCGAAGCAGAGCCTTTGAAGTAGCGAAGGATCGAACCCTTACCCGACTTAAGCAACACTGATCTGCCCCTTCTTCAACGCTTCCATCACCGCGGCTTTCGGGCCATCGGCGAGTATCTGCCCGCGGTCGATCACGATCAGTCGATCGACCAGCGACAACAGCGATGCCCGGTGCGTCACCAGCACCATGGTCTTGTTCTCGATCACCGCCGCCAGGCGCTGCTTGAGGCGCTCTTCGCCAGTGTTATCCATGGCACTGGTCGGCTCGTCGAGCAGCAGGATCGGCGGGTTGAGCAACAGTGCACGGGCCAGGGCAACGTTCTGCCGTTGACCGCCGGAAAGGTTCTGCCCGCGCTCACCCACTTGCAGCTCATAACCCTGCGGATGCAGGCGCGCATATTCGTGGACACCGGCCAGCTCGGCCGCTTGCAGCACCAGTTCGTCCTCGACATACCGCGCGCCGGAAACCAGGTTGTCGCGCAAGGTGCCGGCGAGCAACTGAATGTCCTGAGGCACGTAGCCGATGTTGTAACGCAGCTCGCTGACGTCGATCTGACGGATATCCACACCATCGACCAACAGCGAGCCGTCATCCGGCTGATACAGCCCCACCAGCAATTTCGCCAGCGAGCTCTTGCCCGAGCCGCTTCGACCAATGATCCCGACTTTCTCGCCGGGAAGAATCGACAGGTTGATGTTCTTCAGCGCCGGGTTCTGCTGTTGCGGGTAGGTGAAGTTGAGCTGGCGGCACTCAATACCGCCCTGCAGCACCTTGCGGCTGAGCGGACGCTCCTCGAAATTGCGTTCCTGGGGCAGCTCCATCATCTGGTCGACCGAGGTCATGGTCACCCGCGCCTGCTGATAGCGGGTCAACAACCCGGACAATGACGCCAGCGGGCTGAGCGCACGGCCACTAAGCATGTAGCAAGCCACCAGGCCACCCATGCTCAGGTGACCGTCGATGATCTGGTACACGCCGAAGACGATCATGATCACCCCGGCCAGCTGCTGGATCAGCAAGGTGATGTTCATCGCCAGGCCGGACAGCATCTTCACCCGCAACTCAAGGCGGCTGAGGGTGCCGATGGTCTGTTCCCACTGATACTGGCGTTCGCTTTCGGCGTTGTTGACCTTCACCGCATCCAGGCCAGCCAGGGTTTCGATCAGGCTCGACTGCCGCTCGGCCCCCAGCGCCATGGTCCGCTCCATGGTCGCCACCAGGGGTTTCTGCAGGGCGTAGCCGATGGCCAGGGCAATCGGGAATGCCAGCACCGGGATCCACACCAGATGCCCGCCGAGGATCGCGATGACGAGGAAAATCAGGAGGGTGAACGGCAGGTCGATCAGGCTGGTGAGGGTCAGCGAGGCGAGGAAATCGCGCAGGCTCTGGAACTCGTGGATGTTCTGGGCAAAGCTGCCGACCCGCGCCGGCCGATACTTCATGGCCATGCCGACGATGCGCTCGAACAGCGTGGCCGAGATGATCAGGTCGGTTTTCTTGCCGGCCAGATCCAGGCACAGGCTGCGCAGGCTTTTCAGGATCAGGTCGAAGAGATAGGCGCCAGAGATGCCGAGCGCCAGCACCCACAACGTCGCCTCAGCCTGGTTCGGCACGACGCGGTCGTAGACGTTCATCACGAACAATGGCGCGGCCATGGCAATGATGTTGATCAGGAAACTGGCGGCGATGGCGTCGGCGTACAGCCAGCGCGAACGCTTGAGGGTGTCGCGGAACCACGAGCGCGCACGCGGGATCAGCGTGCCGTGATTGACGTCGAATTTGTGCTGGGGCTGGGCGAAAAAGACCTTGCCGGTATAGTCGTCAGCCAGCAGCTCGCGGCTGACCAGGGATTCGCCGCCATCGCTTTCGCTGAGCAGCACCCGCACCTGATCTTCGCCTTGCCAGCCAAGCAGGACGGCACTGCGACCGTCCTTGAGCAGCAACAATGCCGGCATGGCAATCGCCGGAATATCTTCCAGCTTGCGTTGCAGCACCCGACCTTGCAGCCCCGCGCGAGCGGCCGCACGTGGCAGCAACTCGACACTCAAGCGTTGCTCGGGCAGCGGCAGGCCGGTGGTGAGCATTGCCGCGCTGGCAGGCTTCTGGTGCAGCATGCAAAGAGCGAGCAGGCCATCCAGTAGCGGATCGTCATGCAACGCGCGCGGATCATGAATGAGTTGAACCCGACTGACTTCTGATTCCACGCTCGGCACTCTTGGCTAACAATTGAACAATGAAGGTCCTGCTCAATTCATACCGGGCAATTGGACCTTGGGCTTCACGTCGTTCTGCACAACGGATGCCAATGGTGCGACCACTCCCTGGCTCTTGAGCAACTCGCCCATGGTCGCCTTGATTCGGTACTGAGTAAATAACTGAATGTTCTTGATCTCCGCCAGGCGGCGAGAAGAGCTGAACAGTTCGTTCTCGCTGTCGAGCAAATCCAGCAGGGTGCGCTCGCCAAGGCTGAACTGACGCTGATAAGCGGTACGCACGGCGGTGCTATGATCGACGTATTGCTGGGCGATCGGCACCTGCGCGTTGGCATTGTTCAGGGCGTTCCAGGCCAGGCCCAGTTCTTCGTTCAATTGGCGCAAGGCGTTGTTGCGGATATCCAGCGCCTGGTTCGACAGGTAGGACTTGGATTCCAGATCAGCCTTGTTGCTGCCGCCGGAATACAGGTTGAAGCGCATGCGCAGCATGGCTTGCCATTCGTTGTTGTGACCGTTCTGGCCATCAATGTCGTTGTCCGCGGTACGACCCAACTCAGCATCGAAGCGTGGGTAGAACGTCGACTTGGCCGTGTCGTACTGCTTCTCTGCAGCGGCAATATCGGATTCGGCCGAGCGCAGGATCGGGCTGTTTTCCAGCATCTGCGCACGGGCTTCATTCAGATTGGCCGGCATCAGCGCCAAGAAACTCGCCGGGCGCTCCAGTTGATCGGGCATCTGGCCGACCGCCGAGAGGTAGTTGGTTTCGGCATCAGCCAGATTGGTCTGCTCGGTGATCAGGTTGTTGCGCGCCTGGGCCATCCGCGCCTCCGCCTGATCGAGGTCGGCGCCGCTGCCGACGCCGCGCTGGGTGCGCAGCTGGATCTGGTCGTAAATGCGTTGGTGGCTCTTGAGGTTGTCCTCGGCCAGACGCACGAACTCACGACGGGTCAGCACGTCGAGATAAACCTGGGCCACGGTCAACCCGGTACGCTCGGAAGTACTCAGCAGCGAATAGGCGCGGGAGTTGACGGTGGCTTGTTGACGCCCTACTTCGCTGGACGTCGCAAAACCGTCAAAGACCATTTGGGTCAGTCGCAAGCTCGACTCGCTGCGATTCAGGGTTTCGTAGTGGTTGTTGCTGCCGTCCCGCGTTGTCACGCTATCGGTACCTTCACGACCATAACCGCCCAGCAGGTCGACCCGTGGCAAGTACCCACCCTTCGCAGCCTTCAACTGATAATCGGCAGCCAGTCGGCTGTTGACGCCAGCCTGGACCTCCGGATGGACATCCAGCGCTTGTTGCATGGCTTCTGGTAAGGATTGCGCCTGGACGAAAGACGCGGCGAGGGCGAAAGGTATAGCCATGAACAAAGGCGAACGCATTGTAGGAATTTCCCAGGACTTCTTGTCTTGAATCACGGCTGAAAAACGCGCCGTGTCGGAAGATGGCAAGCCGAATGACCGTATGTCGGAAAGTTCAAAAGCGGAACTGGATCACATACCGAGGACAGGGTCACAGCTCAAATATCAATGTGACATTACTGGGACGATTGTTTAGGATGGCCTCAAGAAGGTCAATAGTTTGGCATAAAGTTAATAGCGAAAAAATATAGCCAAATTATTGACGAATTAACGCGTCAAACTTGTGCATCTATTTTGCAATGTACGTCCAGACTGGTCGGCGCAAACGCCATCAGGCCTATGGAAGTCAACTGAACGTGACACCCCGGAGAGTCTTCAATGAGCAGTGTTGTGGCCATCGTCAAAAGCATTGTCGGTCAAGTTTTCGTGGTGTCCCCAGAGGGCGTCCGCCGCGTTCTCGTTGAAGGCGACAAGCTGTTCGCCGGTGACCAGGTCGACACCGGCCTTTCCGGTGCCGTGTCCCTGGAACTGGCCGATGGCCGCACCCTCGATCTGGGCCGTGACACTCAGTGGAGCGCCGACGCTCCGGACTCCAGTGCTGACCTGGCAGCCGCCACCGCACAAGCCGCGCCTTCGGTAGAAGAACTGCAACAAGCCATCGCCGCCGGTGCTGACCCGACAAAAGACCTTGAAGCCACCGCTGCAGGCCCGACGGCGGCAGGCTCTGCTGGCGGTGCCGCCGGGGGCGGTCACAGCTTCGTGATGCTCGACGCCACCGCTGGCCGCGTCGACCCGACTATTGGCTTCCCAACCAACGGCCCTGATTCCACTGCTACCCCCACTACGCTCGATACCGGCAACCAGACCACCACGACCGTCACGAATGTCGCGACCGTCAATGCTCCGAGCGTACTGGCCGCTGATACGGGCACCCTGGCCGAAGACAGCGTCGCAACGGGCAACGTACTGACCAACGATAGCGATGCCCAGACGCCGCTCAGCGTCACCGGCTTCACCATCGCCGGCGTGACCGGCAGCTTCACCGCAGGCCAGACAGCGACCATCGTCGGCGTCGGTACGTTGACCATCGGTGCCGATGGCAACTACACCTTTACTCCAGACGCCAACTACAACGGTGCTGTACCGCAAGTTACGTACACCACCAACACCGGCTCCAGCAGCACACTGGATCTCACCGTGACGGCGGTCGATGATCCAAGCGTTTTGACTGCCGACACCCAAGTCACTGCTGAAGACACCGCTGCGACCGGCAACGTGCTGAGCAACGACAGCGATATCGACAACGTGCTGAGCGTGGTTACTTTCACCATTGACGGCGTCAATGGCACGTTCACCGCGGGCCAGACTGCGACCATCGCCAATGTCGGTACCCTGGTCATTGGTGCCAATGGCGCCTACACCTTTACCCCAGACGCCAATTACAACGGCAGCGTGCCAACGGTCAGCTACACCGTCACCGACGGTTCGGGCACCGACGTCACTTCGACCCTGAACATCAACGTCACCCCGGTCGACGACAGCTTCACCGACATCAGCGAAAACGTGAGCACCGCAGAAGACACGGCCGTCACCGGCAGCGTCCTCACTGGCACGAGCAGCGTTGATGGCCCGGTCAGTGTGGTCAACTTCACAATCGGTGAAACCACCTACGCCGCTGGCAGCACGGCCACCATTGCCAACGTCGGTACCCTGGTGATCGGCGCAAACGGTTCTTACATCTTTACCCCGGCCGAGAATTACAACGGTACGGTGCCAACCGTGAGCTACACCGTCACTGACGGCTCGGGCAGCAACGTCACTTCGACGCTGAACATCAACGTCACCCCGGTCGATGACAGCTTCACCGACATCAGCGAACGCGTGACCACCAACGAAGACACCGCCGTGACCGGCAGCGTCCTCACTGGCACGAGCAGCGTCGATGGCCCGGTCAGCGTGGTTAACTTCACCATTGGTGAAACCACCTACGCCGCTGGCAGCACAGCCACTATCGCCAATGTCGGCACCCTCGTGATCGGCGCCAACGGGACTTACACCTTTACTCCGGACGCCAACTACAACGGCAGCGTGCCGACGGTCAGCTACACCGTCACCGACGGTTCGGGCACCGACGTCACCTCGACGCTGAATATCAGCGTCACGCCGGTCGACGACAGCTTCATCGATGCCAGTGAAAGCGTGACCACCAACGAAGACACCGCCGTAACCGGCAGCGTCCTCACTGGCACGAGCAGCGTTGACGGTCCGGTCAGTGTGGTCAATTTCAGCATTGGCGAAACCACCTACGCCGCTGGCCAGACCGCGACCATTGCCAATGTCGGCACCCTGGTGATCGGCGCCAACGGCGCTTACACCTTCACGCCTGCCGAGAATTACAACGGCACGGTGCCAACCGTGAACTACACCGTCACTGACGGCTCGGGCAGCAATGTCACCTCGACCCTGAATATCAACGTCACCCCGGTCGATGACAGCTTCACCGACATCAGCGAAAGCGTGACCACCAGCGAAGACACCGCCGTGACCGGCAGCGTCCTCACTGGCACGAGCAGCGTTGACGGCCCGGTCAGCGTGGTTAATTTCACCATTGGTGAAACCACCTACGCCGCAGGCCAGACCGCAACCATTACCAACGTCGGCACCCTGGTGATTGGCGTAAACGGTTCTTACATCTTCACGCCTGCCGAGAATTACAACGGTACGGTGCCAACCGTGAGCTACACCGTCACTGACGGCTCCGGCAGCAACGTCACTTCGACCCTGAACATCAACGTCACCCCGGTCGACGACAGCTTCACCGACATCAGCGAAAACGTGAGCACCGCAGAAGACACGGCCGTCACCGGCAGTGTGTTGACGGGCACCTCGAGCGTCGATGGCCCGGTCAGCGTGGTCAATTTCACCATCGGTGAAACCACCTACGCCGCTGGCAGCACGGCCACCATTGCCAACGTCGGTACCCTGGTGATCGGCGCTAACGGCTCTTACACCTTCACGCCTGCCGAGAATTACAACGGCACGGTGCCGACGGTGAGCTACACCGTCACCGACGGTTCCGGCACTAACGTCACCTCAACCTTGAACATCAGCGTGACGCCGGTCGACGACAGCTTCACCGACATCAGCGAAAGCGTGACCACCAGCGAAGACACCGCCGTGACCGGCAGCGTCCTCACTGGCACCTCGAGCGTCGACGGACCAGTCAGCGTGGTGAACTTCACCATCGACGGCGTCAATGGCACTTTCACAGCGGGCCAGACTGCAACCATCGCCAACGTCGGTACCCTGGTCATTGGTGCCAATGGCGCCTACACCTTTACCCCAGACGCCAATTACAACGGCAGCGTGCCAACGGTCAGCTACACGGTCACCGACGGTTCGGGCACCGACGTCACCTCGACCCTGAACATCAGCGTCACCCCGGTCGACGACAGCTTCATCGATGCCAGTGAAAGCGTGACCACCAACGAAGACACCGCCGTAACCGGCAGCGTCCTCACTGGCACGAGCAGCGTTGACGGCCCGGTCAGTGTGGTCAATTTCAGCATTGGCGAAACCACCTACGCCGCTGGCCAGACCGCGACCATTGCCAATGTCGGCACCCTGGTGATCGGCGCCAACGGCGCTTACACCTTCACGCCTGCCGAGAATTACAACGGCACGGTGCCAACCGTGAACTACACCGTCACTGACGGCTCGGGCAGCAATGTCACCTCGACCCTGAATATCAACGTCACCCCGGTCGATGACAGCTTCACCGACATCAGCGAAAGCGTGACCACCAGCGAAGACACCGCCGTGACCGGCAGCGTCCTCACTGGCACGAGCAGCGCTGACGGCCCGGTCAGCGTGGTTAATTTCACCATTGGTGAAACCACCTACGCCGCAGGCCAGACCGCAACCATCGCCAACGTCGGCACTCTGGTGATCGGCGCTAACGGTGCTTACACCTTTACCCCGGCCGAGAATTACAACGGCACAGTGCCGACGGTGAGCTACACCGTCACTGACGGTTCGGGCACCGACGTCACCTCAACCCTGAACATCAACGTCACCCCGGTCGACGACAGCTTCACCGACATCAGTGAAAGCGTGACCACCAACGAAGACACCGCCGTGACTGGCAGCGTCCTCACGGGCACGAGCAGCGTTGACGGCCCGGTCAGCGTAGTTAATTTCACCATTGGTGATACCACCTACACCGCTGGCAGCACCGCGACCATCGCCAACGTCGGCACCCTAGTGATTGGCGCAAACGGCGCTTACACCTTCACACCGGCCGAGAATTACAACGGCACAGTGCCGACGGTGAGCTACACCGTCACTGACGGTTCGGGCACCGACGTCACCTCAACCCTGAACATCAACGTCACTCCGGTCGACGACAGCTTCACCGACATCAGTGAAAGCGTGACCACCAACGAAGACACCGCCGTGAC
Source organism: Pseudomonas sp. P5_109 (assembly GCF_034009455.1). Taxonomy (NCBI): domain Bacteria; kingdom Pseudomonadati; phylum Pseudomonadota; class Gammaproteobacteria; order Pseudomonadales; family Pseudomonadaceae; genus Pseudomonas; species Pseudomonas sp. P5_109. The sequence continues at coordinate 136,455 of NZ_CP125380.1, read as the reverse complement.
TGGCAGCGTCCTCACGGGCACGAGCAGCGTTGACGGCCCGGTCAGCGTAGTTAATTTCACCATTGGTGATACCACCTACACCGCTGGCAGCACCGCGACCATCGCCAACGTCGGCACCCTAGTGATTGGCGCAAACGGCGCTTACACCTTCACACCGGCCGAGAATTACAACGGCACGGTGCCAACGGTGAGCTACACCGTGACCGACGGCTCGGGCAGCAATGTCACCTCAACCCTGACCATCAACGTCACGCCGGTCGATGACAGCTTCACCGACATCAGCGAAAGCGTGACGACCGCTGAAGACACCGCCGTGACCGGCAGCGTCCTCACTGGCACCTCGAGCGTCGACGGCCCGGTCAGCGTGGTTAACTTCACCATCGGTGAAACCACCTACGCCGCTGGCAGCACAGCCACCATCGCTAACGTCGGCACCCTGGTGATTGGTGCAAACGGTTCTTACATCTTTACCCCGGCCGAGAATTACAACGGTACGGTGCCAACCGTGAGCTACACCGTCACTGACGGCTCGGGCAGCAACGTCACTTCGACGCTGAACATCAACGTCACCCCGGTCGATGACAGCTTCACCGACATCAGCGAAAACGTGAGCACCGCAGAAGACACGGCCGTCACCGGCAGTGTGTTGACGGGCACCTCGAGCGTCGATGGCCCGGTCAGCGTGGTCAATTTCACCATCGGTGAAACCACCTACGCCGCCGGCCAGACCGCAACCATTACCAACGTCGGTACCCTGGTCATTGGCGCCAACGGCGCTTACACCTTCACGCCTGCCGAGAATTACAACGGCACGGTGCCAACCGTGAGCTACACCGTCACTGACGGCTCGGGCAGCAATGTCACCTCGACCTTGAACATCAGCGTCACGCCGGCCGACGACAACTTCACCGACATCAGCGAACGCGTGACCACCGCAGAAGACACCGCCGTGACCGGCAGCGTCCTCACCGGCACCTCGAGCGTCGACGGGCCGGTCAGCGTGGTGAACTTCACCATCGGTGAAACCACCTACGTCGCCGGCAGCACGGCCACCATCGCCAACGTCGGCACCTTGGTCATCGGCGCCAACGGCGCTTACACCTTCAGCCCAGACGCCAACTACAACGGCAGCGTGCCGACGGTGAGCTACACGGTCACCGACGGTTCGGGCACCAACGTCACCTCGACCCTGAACATCAGCGTCACCCCGGTCGACGACAGCTTCATCGACGCTAGCGAACGCGTGAGCACCGCCGAAGACACCGCCGTGACTGGCAGCGTCCTCACTGGCACCTCGAGCGTCGATGGCCCGGTCAGCGTGGTTAACTTCAGCATCGACGGCGTTACCGGCACTTTCACAGCGGGCCAGACCGCAACCATTACCAACGTCGGCACTCTGGTGATCGGCGCGAACGGGGCTTACACCTTCACCCCAGACGCCAACTACAACGGCCCAGTGCCGACGGTCAGCTACACCGTCACCGACGGTTCCGGCACCAACGTCACCTCGACCCTGAACATCAGCGTCACCCCGGTCGACGACAGCTTCATCGACGCTAGCGAACGCGTGAGCACCGCCGAAGACACCGCCGTGACCGGCAGCGTCCTCACTGGCACCTCGAGCGTCGACGGCCCGGTCAGCGTGGTTAACTTCAGCATCGACGGCGTTACCGGCACTTTCACAGCGGGCCAGACCGCAACCATTACCAACGTCGGCACTCTGGTGATCGGCGCAAATGGTGCTTACACCTTCACCCCAGACGCCAACTACAACGGCCCAGTGCCGACGGTCAGCTACACCGTCACCGACGGTTCCGGCACCGACGTCACCTCGACCCTGAACATCAGCGTCACCCCGGTCGACGACAGCTTCACCGACATCAGCGAACGCGTGACTACCAACGAAGACACGGCCGTCAGCGGCAGTGTGTTGACGGGCACCTCGAGCGTCGATGGCCCGGTCAGCGTGGTCAATTTCACCATCGGTGAAACCACCTACGCCGCTGGCCAGACCGCAACCATCGCCAACGTCGGCACCTTGGTCATCGGCGCCAACGGCGCTTACACCTTCACGCCTGCCGAGAATTACAACGGCACGGTGCCAACCGTGAGCTACACCGTCACTGACGGCTCCGGCAGTAACGTCACCTCGACCCTGAACATCAGCGTCACCCCGGTCGACGACAGCTTCACCGACATCAGCGAACGCGTGACCACCGCTGAAGACACCGCCGTCAGCGGCAGTGTGTTGACGGGCACCTCGAGCGTCGATGGCCCGGTCAGCGTGGTCAATTTCACCATCGGTGAAACCACCTACGCCGCTGGCAGAACGGCCACCATCGCCAACGTCGGTACCCTGGTGATCGGCGCGAATGGTGCTTATACCTTCACGCCTGCCGAAAATTACAACGGCACAGTACCGACGGTGAACTACACCGTCACCGACGGTTCCGGCACCGACGTCACCTCGACCCTGAACATCAGCGTCACCCCGGTCGATGACAGCTTCACCGACATCAGCGAACGCGTGAGCACCGCTGAAGACACCGCCGTCAGCGGCAGCGTCCTCACTGGCACGAGCAGCGTCGACGGCCCGGTCAGCGTGGTTAACTTCAGCATCGACGGCGTTACTGGCACTTTCACAGCGGGCCAGACCGCAACCATTACCAACGTCGGTACCCTGGTGATCGGCACCAACGGGACTTACACCTTTACCCCGGACGCCAATTACAACGGCACGGTGCCGACCGTGAGCTACACCGTCACCGACGGTTCGGGCACGGACGTCACCTCGACCCTGACCATCAACGTCACGCCGGTCGATGACAGCTTCACCGACATCAGCGAACGCGTGACCACCGCCGAAGACACCGCCGTCAGCGGCAGCGTCCTCACCGGCACCTCGAGCGTCGACGGCTCAGTCAGCGTGGTTAACTTCACCATCGGTGATACAACCTACGCCGCTGGCCAGACCGCAACCATTACCAACGTCGGTACCCTGGTGATCGGCACCAATGGGACTTACACCTTCACCCCGGCCGAAAATTACAACGGCACGGTACCAACCGTCAGCTACACCGTCACCGACGGCTCCGGCACGGATGTCACCTCGACCCTGAACATCAGCGTCACCCCGGTCGATGACAGCTTCACCGACATCAGCGAACGCGTGACCACCGCAGAAGACACCGCCGTCAGCGGCAGCGTCCTCACCGGCACGAGCAGCGTTGACGGCCAGGTCAGCGTGGTGAACTTCAGCATCGACGGCATTACTGGCACTTTCAACGCCGGCCAGACCGCGACCATTGCCAACGTTGGCACCCTTGTCATCGGCGCCAACGGCGCTTATACCTTCACGCCTGCCGAAAATTACAACGGCACGGTACCGACCGTGAGCTACACCGTCACCGACGGTTCGGGCACCGACGTCACCTCGACCCTGACCATCAACGTCACCCCGGTCGATGACAGCTTCACCGACATCAGCGAACGCGTAACCACCGCCGAAGACACCGCCGTGACCGGCAGCGTCCTCACTGGCACGAGCAGCGTCGATGGACCAGTCAGCGTGGTGAACTTCACCATTGGTGATACCACCTACACCGCTGGTCAGTCCGCAACCATTACCAACGTCGGCACCCTGGTCATCGGCACCAACGGCGCTTACACCTTCACCCCAGACGCCAACTACAACGGCACAGTGCCAACGGTCAGCTACACCGTCACCGACGGCTCGGGCAGCAATGTCACCTCGACCCTGAACATCAGCGTCACCCCGGTCGACGACAGCTTCACCGACGCCAGCGAGCGCGTGACCACCGCCGAAGACACCGCCGTGACTGGCAGCGTCCTCACGGGCACGAGCAGCGTCGATGGACCAGTCAGCGTGGTGAACTTCACCATTGGTGATACCACCTACACCGCTGGTCAGTCCGCAACCATTACCAACGTCGGCACCCTGGTCATCGGCACCAACGGCGCTTACACCTTCACCCCAGACGCCAACTACAACGGCACAGTGCCAACGGTCAGCTACACCGTCACCGACGGCTCGGGCAGCAATGTCACCTCGACCCTGAACATCAGCGTCACCCCGGTCGACGACAGCTTCACCGACGCCAGCGAGCGCGTGACCACCGCCGAAGACACCGCCGTGACCGGCAGCGTCCTCACCGGCACCTCGAGCGTCGACGGCCCCGTCAGCGTGGTGAACTTCACCATCGGTGAAACCACCTACGCCGCCGGCCAGACCGCAACCATTGCCAACGTCGGCACTCTGGTGATCGGCACCAACGGCGCTTACACCTTCACCCCGGCCGAGAATTACAACGGCACAGCGCCGACCGTGAGCTACACCGTCACCGACGGTTCGGGCACCGACGTCACCTCGACCCTGAATATCAGCGTGACGCCGGTCGACGATAACTTCACCGACATCAGCGAACGCGTAACCACCGCCGAAGACACCGCCGCCAGCGGCAGCGTCCTCACTGGCACGAGCAGCGTCGACGGCCCGGTCAGCGTGCTCAACTTCACCATCGGTGAAACCACCTACGCCGCCGGTACCACCGCCACCATCGCCAACGTCGGCACCCTGGTCATCGGCACCAACGGGACTTACACCTTTACCCCGGCCACCAACTACAACGGCACGGTGCCAACCGCCAGCTACACCGTCACCGACGGTTCGGGCAGCAATGTCACCTCGACCCTGAACATCAGCGTCACCCCGGTCGATGACCCGAGTGTCCTGGTCGCGGATACCAAGACCGTCGATGAAGACCACGCTGCAACCGGCAACGTGCTTGGCAATGACATCGATGTCGATAACGCTCTGAGTGTCGCGACATTCACCATACAAGGCGTCCCCGGCTCCTTTACCGCGGGTCAAGTCGCGACTATCACCGGCGTCGGTACGGTGACTATCGCCACCAACGGCGATTACAGTTTCACCCCTGCCGCAAACTGGAACGGCGCGGTTCCACAGGTCAGCTACACCACCAACACCAACTCCACCAGCACGCTGGACATCACGGTCAACCCGGTCAACGACGCTCCGACCGTTAACTCCACCTCGGCCAGGGGTGATGAAGATCATGTGATCGCCGTGCAGCTCGGCGGCAGTGACATTGACGGCAGCGTCAACCACTTCACCCTGACCAGCCTGCCGGCCAATGGCAAGTTTTACGCAGACGCCGCCGGGACCATCGAGCTCACCAGCAGCAGCGTGATCTCCGCGACGGCCAATGGCGCGACGGTTTACTTCAAGCCCACCGGCGACTGGAGTGGCACCACCAGCTTCACCTACAGCTCGACCGACAACGGGGGCATGCCTTCTGCCAATTCGGCGACCGGCACCATCGTCGTTGCGCCAGTGACCGATACCCCGAGCCTGTCGCTGACCGGTGGCGGCATGGTTGCCTCGACCGACTTCCAGGAAGTCGCTGTGAGCGGTTCGACCATCGACCTCGATGTCAGCAAGCTCGGCAACGGCGTCTGGCACACTGATAACCGCGGGGGCGCGGTCGAAATCGGCAAGGCCAGCGTCTACGGTGCCGGTGGCGATAACCAGGTCATCGAACTTGAGCGCAATACCGGTGATGCGAGCAACCTCTACACCACTATCGATGCGAAGGCCGGCACCACGTACAACGTGTCGCTCGACTATGCACCGCGTGCCGGCGTAGATAATTCGCTGATCAACGTGTACTGGGGCGGCCAGCTCATTGGCACCCTGAACACCTCGACCCCGGGCATGCAGCACTACAGCTTCGACGTTCCGGTCACTGCCGATGGCAACCAGAAACTCGAGTTCCGCGCCGGGGACAGCAACAGCCTGGGCGGCGTGCTGGACAACATCAATGTCACTCAGGTGCTCAACTCGGGCCTTGAAGACAACGCGATCCTGTTGTCCACCATCCAGGCCCACACCAATGACGTCGACGGTTCGGAAACGCTAACCCTCACACTGAGCGGCTTGCCGGCGGGTACCAAGCTCACCGATGGCACCCACATCTTCAATGCTGCCGACGGCTCGACGTCGGTGGACATTACGGGTTGGAACCTGGCCACGCTCAAGCTGACACCGCCGACGAACTTCAATGGCGACATCCCCCTGACCGTGACGGCCACTGCCAAAGACGGCGATGCCCCAAGCGCCAGCACCTCGCTGCCACTGGTGGTGCACGTTGCTCCCGTCGATGACGCCAGCGTGCTGCAGGCGGACAGGATCACCGTCGAAGAAGATCACAACGCGGTCGGCAACGTGCTGACCAACGACCACGATGTCGATAATGTCCTGAGCGTCGCAAGCTTCAGCGTGAACGGAGTGTCTGGCACTTTCAGCGCTGGTCATACCGCGACCATCGCGGGTGTCGGTACGCTGATCATTGGCAGCAACGGCGACTACACCTTCAAGCCGGCTGCCGACTGGAATGGCGATGTTCCACAGGTGACATACACCACCAATACCGGCTCGAGCAGTTCGCTGAACATCAGCGTTACGCCGGTCAACGACAACTTCACCGACGCTAACGAAACGCCCTCCACACTGGAAGACACCGCCCTCAGTGGCAGCGTCCTTACCGGCACGAGCAGCGTCGACGGCCCGGTCAGCGTGGTCAACTTCACCATTGGTGATACCACCTACGCCGCTGGCAGCACGGCAACCATCGCCAACGTCGGCACCCTGGTGATCGCGGCGAACGGCGCCTATACCTTTACTCCGGCCGCCAACTACAACGGCACGGTGCCGACTGTCACCTACACCGTCACCGACGGTTCGGGACCCAACGACACCTCGACCCTGAACATCAGCGTTACGCCAGTCAACGACAACTTCAGCGACGTCAGCGAAACGGTCTCGACCCTGGAAGACACCGCCCTCAGCGGCAGCGTCCTTACTGGTACGAGCAGCGTCGACGGCCCGGTCAGCGTGGTCAACTTCACCATCGGTGCGACCACTTACACCGCCGGCACCACGGCGACCATCGCCAACGTTGGTACCTTGGTGATCGCGGCGAACGGGGCCTACACCTTCACCCCGGCTGCCAACTACAACGGCACGGTGCCGACCGTCACCTACACCGTCACCGACGGTTCGGGCCCTAACGACACTTCGACCCTGAACATCAGCGTCACGCCGGTCGACGACAGCTTCAGCGATGCCAGCGAAACGGTATCGACCCTGGAAGACACTGCCTTGAGCGGCAGTGTCCTCAGCGGCACCTCGAGCGTCGATGGCCCGGTCAGCGTGGTCAACTTCACTATCGACGGTGTGACTGGCACGTTTACCGCCGGCCAGACCGCGACCATCGCCAATGTTGGCACCCTGGTCATCGGCGCTAACGGCGCTTACACCTTCACACCGGCTGCCAACTACAACGGCACGGTGCCAACGGTCACCTACACCCTCACCGACGGTTCGGGAACTAACGACACCTCGACGCTGAACATCAGCGTTACGCCGGTCAACGACAACTTCAGCGACGCTAACGAAACGGTCTCGACCCTGGAAGACACCGCCCTCACCGGCAGCGTCCTCACTGGCACGAGCAGCGTTGACGGCCCGGTCAGCGTGGTCAACTTCACCGTCGGTGCGACCACTTACACCGCCGGCACCACGGCGACCATCGCCAATGTCGGTACCCTGCTGATCGCAGCCAACGGCACCTACACCTTCACCCCGGCCGCCAACTACAACGGCACGGTGCCGACTGTTACCTACACCGTCACCGACGGTTCCGGCACAGACGACACTTCGACCCTGAACATCAGCGTCACGCCGGTCAACGACAATTTCGCTGACGCCAGCGAAACGCTATCGACCCTGGAAGACACCGCCCTCAGCGGCAGCGTCCTCACTGGCACGAGCAGCGTTGACGGTCCGGTCAGCGTGGTCAACTTCACCATCGAAGGTGTGACTGGCACCTTCACCGCCGGCCAGACCGCGACCATCGCCAATGTTGGTACCCTGGTGATCGCAGCGAACGGGGCTTACACCTTTACCCCGACCGCCAACTACAACGGCACGGTGCCGACCGTCACCTATACCGTCACCGACGGTTCGGGACCCAACGACACCTCGACCCTGAACATCAGCGTTACGCCGGTCAACGACAACTTCACCGACGCCAACGAAACGGTCTCGACTCTGGAAGACACCGCCTTGACCGGCAGCGTCCTCAGCGGCACCTCGAGCGTCGACGGACCGGTCAGCGTGGTTAACTTCACCATCGGTGAAACCACCTACTCCGCCGGCAGCATGGCAACCATTGCTAACGTCGGCACCCTGGTGATCGCAGCCAACGGGGCCTATACCTTCACCCCGTCCGCCAACTACAACGGCACGGTACCGACCGTCACCTACACCGTCACCGACGGTTCCGGCACAGACGACACGTCGACCCTGAACATCAGCGTTACGCCGGTCAACGACAACTTCACCGACATCAGCGAAAGCGTGACCACCGCTGAAGACACCGCCTTGACCGGCAGTGTCCTCAGCGGCACCTCGAGCGTTGACGGCCCGGTCAGCGTGGTCAACTTCACCATCGGTGCGACCACTTACACCGCTGGCACTACGGCGACCATCGCCAATGTCGGTACCTTGGTGATTGCGGCGAACGGCGCTTACACCTTTACCCCGGTTGCCAACTACAACGGCACGGTACCGACTGTCACCTACACCGTCACCGACGGTTCGGGACCTAACGACACCTCGACCCTGAACATCAGCGTCACTCCGGTCGACGATAGCTTCACCGACGCCAACGAAACGGTCTCGACCCTGGAAGACACCGCCCTCACCGGCAGTGTGTTGGCCGGCACCTCGAGCGTCGATGGCCCGGTCAGCGTGGAGAGCTTCACCATCGGTGATACCACCTTCGCCGCCGGCAGCACGGCAACCATCGCTAACGTCGGCACCCTGGTGATCGGTGCCAACGGCGCCTATACCTTCACACCGGCCGCCAACTACAACGGCACGGTGCCGACTGTCACCTACACCGTCACCGACGGTTCGGGACCTAACGACACCTCGACCCTGAACATCAGCGTTACGCCGGTCAACGACAACTTCAGCGACGCCAACGAAACGGCGTCGACCCTGGAAGACACCGTCCTCAGTGGCAGCGTCCTCACTGGCACGAGCAGCGTTGACGGCCCGGTCAGCGTGGTCAACTTCACCATCGACGGTGTGACTGGCACGTTTACCGCCGGCCAGACCGCGACCATCGCCAACGTCGGTACCCTGCTGATCGCAGCTAATGGGGCTTACACCTTCACCCCGACTGCCAACTACAACGGCACGGTACCGACTGTTACCTACACCGTCACCGACGGTTCCGGCACAGACGACACTTCGACCCTGAACATCAGCGTTACGCCAGTCAACGACAACTTCACCGACATCAGCGAAAGCGTGACCACCGCTGAAGACACCGTCTTGAGCGGCAGTGTCCTTACCGGCACGAGCAGCGTTGACGGCCCGGTCAGCGTGGTGAGTTTCACCATCGAAGGTGTTACAGGCACTTACAACGCCGGCCAGACCGCGACCATTGTCAACGTCGGCACCCTTGTCATTGCTGCCAACGGCGCCTATACCTTCACACCGGCCGCCAACTACAACGGCACGGTGCCAACCGTCACCTACACCGTCACCGACGGTTCGGGACCGAACGACACCTCGACCCTGAACATCAGCGTTACCCCGGTCAACGACAACTTCACCGACGCCAACGAAACGGTCTCCACCCTGGAAGATACGGCCCTCAGCGGCAGCGTGCTCACCGGTACGAGCAGCGTCGACGGCCCGGTCAGCGTGGTCAGCTTCACCATCGGTGCGACCACTTACACCGCCGGCACCACGGCGACCATCGCCAATGTCGGCACCCTGGTGATCGGCGCGAACGGTGCTTACACCTTCACCCCGGCCGCCAACTACAACGGCACGGTGCCGACCGTCACCTACACCGTCACCGACGGCTCCGGTACAGACGACACCTCGACCCTGAACATCAGCGTTACGCCGGTCAACGACAACTTCACCGACGCCAGCGAAACCGTCTCGACCCTGGAAGACACCGCCCTCACCGGCAGCGTCCTCACTGGCACGAGCAGCGTCGACGGCCCGGTCAGCGTGGTCAGTTTCACCGTCAGCGGGACCACTTACACCGCCGGCACCACGGCGACCATCGCCAATGTCGGTACCCTGCTGATCGCAGCCAACGGCGCCTACACCTTCACCCCGGCCGCCAACTACAACGGCACGGTGCCGACCGTCACCTACACCGTCACCGACGGTCTGGGACCCAACGTCACCTCGACCCTGAACATCAGCGTCACCCCGGTCGACGATCCGAGTGTGCTGGCTGCCGACCTCAAAACCTCCCTCGAGGACAAGGTCGCCACCGGCAACGTACTGACCAACGACCGCGATGTGGATAACGCCCTCACCGTGACCAAATTCACAATCGGGGGCACCGAGTACACCGCAGGGGGCACTGCCACCATCGCAAACGTGGGCAAGCTGACGCTGGGCGCCAACGGCGAATACAGCTTTACCCCGGCCGACAATTGGAGTGGCAAGGTTCCGACGGTGACCTACACCACCAATACCGGTTCAAGCACCACGCTGGACATCAGTGTGACCGCGGTTGCGGATACACCGATCGTGACCTCCTCCGCGACTCAGGTGGCCGAGAACAGCAGCATTGCGTTGGGCTTGAAGGTAACGTCGGCGGACACCGATGGCTCTGAAACCCAGACCATTACCTCGATCGGCGGCATCCCGGCAGGTGCGACCCTGACCGATGGCACGCACACCTTTACCGGCACAACCGGTAACGGCGTCGTCGACCTCAGCGGGTGGGATGTGAGCAAGTTGAGCTACACCCCGGCACCGTACGCCACCGGCACCAACACGCTGACAGTTACGGCAGTCTCGACCGAGAGCCAGGGTGATTCGGCCAGCAACACGACGCAGATTCCGATCACGATCAATCCGGCGGTGTACAACCCGCTCACTGCCACCTCAGGCAACGACACAGTCACCGGCACCAGTGGCAATGACATCGTGGTGTCGGATATCGGTGGGCTGACGGTCACACCAGGCCAGAACTACAACATCGCCTTCATGGTCGACAGTTCGGGCAGTATGGGCGACAGCGCCATGGCGGCGGCGAAGAAGTCCCTGGAAGCGGTGTTCACTTCGCTGATCGCCAGTGCGACTTCGAAAGACGCGAACCCGGGCGTTGTGAAAGTGTTCCTCGTCGACTTCGACACGACGGTCAAACAATCGATTTCGATCGACCTGTCCAGCAAGGATGCCCTGGCGAACTTGAAGTCGGTTCTCGACGGCATGAAATCGGGTGGCTACACCAACTACGAGGACGTGTTCAAGACCACCGCCAACTGGTTCTACAGCACTGATGCGAAGAGCAACCCGAACGCGATCAATCTCACCTACTTCATTACCGACGGTGAGCCGACCGCTTATACCAGCAGTGAGCAGACCAACCCGGTCGTCGTCGACTACAAGTCGAACAACGTCACGGACCTGACTCTGGACAGCCTTTTGAAGGTGGGTGACTACAAGCCTGGCTATGCGTTCTCCAAAGTGATCGACGGTGTCTCCCGCTTGTTGGTCGATGCGAGTGGCGCCGTTTACAAATGGAGTGTGGACAACAAGAACAACTGGACCTCTTCCAAGATCAGTGGCGTAACACTTCATGCGCAAGGTGACGGCACTTATGAGCTGTCGGCCAACGATGGCGATGGTTACGTTGACTGGACCAGTGCCTCGAATGCCGCAGCGGCATTTGCCCTTCTGGCGGCTGCCAACTCGACTGTTCAGGCCATCGGCCTGAACAACGATGTCAAGGAAAGCGATCTGGCCCCCTACAACACCACCGACGGCAAGCCGCTGGCCAATATCAATCCTGCGGATCTGGCCAACGCGATCCTCGGCCACAGCGAGGCCACGCTACCGGGCAAAGACACCGTCAACAGCGGTGATGGCAATGACATCATCTTCGGCGACCTGGTGAGCTTCAACAGCGTCACCGGCGAGGGTTACGCCTCGCTGCAGGCTTTTGTCGGGCTGCAAACCGGGGTCGAAACCAACCAGGTCACACCAAGCAACGTGCACCAGTACATCACCGAGCACTACACCGTGTTCGATGTGTCTGGCGCTCAAGACGGTGCCGATACACTGCTGGGCAATGCCGGCAATGACATCATCTTTGGCCAGGGCGGCGACGACAAACTCTACGGCGGCGCCGGCAATGACATCCTGCTCGGCGGGACCGGAAACGACTTGCTGGACGGTGGTGACGGCAATGACCTTCTCCTGGGCGGAAAGGGCAATGACATCCTGACTGGCGGTTCCGGTGGCGACACCTTCGTCTGGAAAGCGGGCGACACCGGTAACGACGTGATCAAGGACTTCAAGGCCAGCGAAGGTGACCGGATCGACTTGCGCGATCTGTTGCAGGGTGAAACCGGCAGCACCATCGACAACTTCCTGAAGATCTCCACGGTCGATGGCGTGTCGTCGCTGCAGGTCAGCACAACCGGCCAGTTCAACTCTGGCAACGCGGCCGCCGCCACGCCTGACGTGACGATCAAACTGGAAGGCAACAACTGGTCGAGCGCCAACCTACACAACCTGATTGCCGGTAGCGACCCGACTATCAAGATCGATCACAACAACAGCTGATGCACGAAAACGGCCGCCCTTATGGGGCGGCCGTCACGTTTGTGTCCACTGCCCGGTGACGATTTCGTCGCCGCGCCACATACTGGCGCGCAGTTGACCTATGCTGCTGACAGCACGACGCTGGTTCAATTCCGAGGGATGCTCAATGTTTTACGTGCAACGCGATGCGCAGGGCCTGTTGGTACGCGTGGAACCCGCCGCCTATGCCGAGGCCACGGAAACGCTGCCGGCCGACCATCACGAGATCCAGGCCTGGTTTGCCAATGCAGCGGTGGAGAACAGCCTCAAACAGCTCAAGCAGAGCGACTTTGAAATGATTCGGGTACTCGATGACCTGATTCAAGTGCTGACCCAGAAAGGCGTGATCCGCGTCACCGACCTGCCACCGGCGGCCCAGGCCAAACTGATGGACCGGACCCAGGCGCGTGAGGCGTTGGGTGGGTTGAGTCAGTTGATCGATGAGAATGAAAGCGGATTGATCTGATCATTGATCTTCAGTGACTGGTCCAGCGGCATCGCGGGCAAGCCCGCGATGCCGGCGTCACTGACAACTCGTCTCCAAGAGTCATTTCCAGGGCTTGGGTTCGCCGAACAGCTGGCCCTGCACACCGTATAACCCCATCTCGCGAATCACCGCCAACTCACCCTCCGTCTCGACCCGCTCGGCAATCAGCGGCAAATCAATGCTGTGCGCCGCTCGCTGGATCGCCTCGATGAACAGGCGTTTGTCACTTTCCAGATCGATCGAGCGAATGTAGCTGCCGTCGATCTTCAGGTACGCCAGCCCCAGCCGTGCCAGGTTGCCGATCATGCTGAAGCGTCCGCCAAAACGTTGCAGGCTCAGGGAGAAGCCGAGTTCGCGCAGGCGCCGGGTCAGTTGTTCCAGTACTGCCTGGTCAGGCAGTTGCTCTTCGCCAATCTCCAGGGTCAGACGCGGACCGAGGTTGGAGTGCGCACGCAGTATCTCGAAGATTTTGTTTTGCGCCTGCGGGTCGCCCAGGGTCGCCGACGAAAGATTCAGCGCCAGCGACTCTTCATGCCCGCTCATTTGCTCCAACACCCGCTCGAGCATCAGCCGATCCAGGCGCGCAGTCCAGCCGAAGCGCTCCAGCCAAGGCAGAAAGCGCCCGGCGGGGATAGTCTGGCCGTGTTCGTCGAGCAGGCGTGACAGCACTTTGTAATGCAGCACCAGTTGCGTGTCTTGAGCGGCCACGACCGGTTGGAAATACAGCTCGAAACGTTGCTGAGTCAGCGCCTGGTCGAGCATGAGATGCCAAGCGTGGTGATCGTCGCCGACACTGGCCGCGAGGCTGTGCTCGATACAGGCCCAGTTCTGCTCGCCCTGGCTTTCGGCCTGCGCCAGCGCCTGATCGCCGAGGCTGAGCACGGTTTGCGGTGAGTCGCCGTGAGCAAAGGGGGCCAGACCGATAGAAGCCACGGCAGCCACATCGGTGGCGCCGGTAGCGTGAAGACTGGCCAAGGCACTGTCGAGGTTCTGTGCCAGTTGCAAAGCTTCTTCGCGCACCAGTCCCGGGGCCAGCACGGCAAATTCGCCACCGCGGATACGGGTCACCAGGTTCTGGGTTTCCGGGTATTTGGCGCACTCGCGAGACAGTTGCTCACCGACGGCCTTGAGCACTTCATCGGTGCGCTGGCCACCGAGACGCTGGTTGAGCCCGGCCAGATCCTTGACCCGCAACAGCAGCAGGTAACCGGAACTGGCCTGTTCCGGGTTGCTGACCCGCGCATTCAGCTGCATCTCGAAATAACGCCGGTTGGCCAACCCGGTCAACGAGTCCTGATAGGACTCGACCCGCAGTTTTTCACTGCGCTCGGCCTGCTCCTGGAACAACGCCTTGAGCTTCTCGACCATCTGGTTCATGGCCTGTACGACCCGACGAAGCTCGGGAGTGCGCGGCAGTTGCGGCAGGCTGAGGAATTCCCGCCGGGCAATAGCGTGAGATTGTTGAACCATGTAATCCAGCGGTCTCAGTTGCTGACGCAGTAACAGCGCGCCGAGTACCGCGCTGACTGCGCCGCATAGCAGCAACCAGCCCAGACTGCCCAAAGCGCTTTGCCACAACTTGGCCAGCGCAAACATCGGGTGGCTGACCACCTCGACCCGGGCAGCCTGCTCCCAGCCCCGGCTGACGATCGCATCACCACCGGCGGGCTCCAGGCCAATCAGTTTGACGAACCAGTCCGGAACGTTGTTGACCGCCGGAATGCCCGTGCGCTCAACCAGGGTCTGGTCGGTCTTCAAATCAACCACGCGTATGCTCGCGTAGTAACCGCTGTCGAAGATCGAGCTGACCAGCAACTCGACCATCGCCGGGTCGTCGAGATTCGGGGTCAGGGAAAGCGCCAGCGCCGTCGCGGCGTCCTGGGCATGAGAGCGCAACTGGTTGACGTACTGAGTGCGCGAGCTCTCCAGACTGACCATGAAGCTGCCGGTGAAGGCGACCACCAGGAACAGACAGATAGCGATCAACAGTTGTTTGAACAAGGACATCTGAGCACGTGCTCCTAGTTAGTCGTCTCGACCGGGAATCCTTCGGCCTGCATTTTCTTCAACACATCCTGCCAACGTGACAGACGCTTGGTATCGCCGACCTTTTTGTTGCCCTTGGCACCCGGCAACCACAATCCCTCTGCATTGAAAGAGTAGACCGGCAGCAAATCCTTTCGTTGGCTGGCCGGCTTGATTGCTTCAATCAGGCTGTCGAGCACCAGGGGCTCGGCTTCCGGACTCGAGTAGTAGGTCAACACCATGTGCGCGCGGTTCTGGGTCAGTGCCTTGACGTAGGTAATACGCAGCTTTTCACTGGAGACACCGAGGTGACGCAGGCTGAAGTACTTGGCAATAGCGTAGTCTTCACAGTCACCCGCGCCTTTCCAGAGGGCTTCGATCGGGGTTTCCCAATAATCGACTTCATGCCACAGATCGATGTCTTCAACGTATCGCAGCTGTTTGTTGAAGAAGCGATTGACCACGTTGAGCTGTTCCAGCTCGCCGAGCTGCTTCTGGCTGGCCAGCAAGTATTGCCAATCATTAATGCGCTGCTGACCTTCTCCCAAAGGCCCGTACAATGCCTGCGCCCGCCGGCTGATCAGGGAAAAGTCCCAATCGGCACTCAAGCTGCCCAGCATCACGCCAGCCAGCAGCAATGCGCTGCACAGCCAGCGTAAAATCCGGGGGATCGTTAAACATGCCGCCAATGCGAGGCATCCTGGGTGGGCAGGAGGGAGTCGTTCGAATGGTGAAGGTTAGACCGGAAAAAGACAATGGCACGGTGAGATCACTGGCGGCGCGCTAAACTGCAAGAAAGGTACTCGTTCGCTTGTTTGACAAGCTGTCAGGCAGTTACTACTGTCATTTGGATCCAAAAAATTCATCACTCAGGGTGCGTTTAGTGACACAAAAGCCCAACCCTCTCAGCAGTATCAAGGTCAACGGGCCAATTCCCGCACATCTGGCTCGCTCGGTGATCGAAGAAACCCTGCGCTCGGCGATACTTGACGGGCGAATTCCCTGCGGTGCAGCCCTACGCCAACAAGACCTCGCCGACCTGTTCGGCGTCAGCCGCATGCCCGTACGCGAAGCCTTGCGCCAGCTCGAAGCACAATCGCTGCTCAACGTGATTGCTCATAAGGGAGCTGTGGTCGCGCCGCTGGTCCAGGGCGACGCCGTGGAAACCTATGCGCTGCGCATCCTGCTGGAATCCGAAGCCTTGCGTCTCTCCGTGCCACTTCTCCAGGATGAGGATCTCGAACAGGCCGCTCATTACATCGACGAACTCGAAACGCAAAGTGACTACAGCGAAATCGGCCGGCTCAACCGTCTGTTCCACATGGCGCTTTATAGCCGGGCGCCCAACCGTCGGCTGTTGAGACTGGTCGAAGACGGGCTGAACGAGGAAGAACGCTTCCTGCGTTTCAACCTGGAAGCCATGGGCCTGGGCAAACTGTCCCAGGACGACCACAAGGCACTGTTACGGGCCGCCGAAGACCGGGACGTCGAACGCTCCGTAAAGCTGCTAGAACATCACCTGAACCGCGCGGTCGAGGTCATTACGCGCTACCTCAACAACCCTGAAGTCCAGACCAAAAACACGGCAACGTGATCCGCAGCGGCAGCCCGGGGAGGCGCACTGCAGAGTTCGATCGCTTCATCCCGGCCTTTTCAGTACCCCTGAAACGACAAAACCCCTGTCTGCGTTAGCAGACAGGGGTTTCGGAATTCAATCTTGACGATGACCTACTCTCACATGGGGAAACCCCACACTACCATCGGCGATGCATCGTTTCACTGCTGAGTTCGGGATGGGATCAGGTGGTTCCAACGCTCTATGGTCGTCAAGAAATTCTGTGTGCCAGTCCGTCTGTAGCGACGTGCCAGCGAATTCTTGATGTTTCTACTTTAAAGACAAAACCCCAACTGCTTTCGCAATTGGGGTTTCGGAATTTAATCTTGACGATGACCTACTCTCACATGGGGAAACCCCACACTACCATCGGCGATGCATCGTTTCACTGCTGAGTTCGGGATGGGATCAGGTGGTTCCAACGCTCTATGGTCGTCAAGAAATTCGGGTACTGAGTCGTGGCCAGTTGGCCGCGCTTCAGCAAATTGGGTATGTGATAGCTTGGTGTTTTGTGAGTATTTCGAACTTTCGGTTCTTTCGTCTTCACACACCGCAATCTGATGCTCTTTCGAGTAGTCAAATTGCTTGGGTGTTATATGGTCAAGCCTCACGGGCAATTAGTATTGGTTAGCTCAACGCCTCACAGCGCTTACACACCCAACCTATCAACGTCGTAGTCTTCGACGGCCCTTCAGGGGACTCAAGGTCCCAGTGAGATCTCATCTTGAGGCAAGTTTCCCGCTTAGATGCTTTCAGCGGTTATCTTTTCCGAACATAGCTACCCGGCAATGCCACTGGCGTGACAACCGGAACACCAGAGGTTCGTCCACTCCGGTCCTCTCGTACTAGGAGCAGCCCCTCTCAAATCTCAAACGTCCACGGCAGATAGGGACCGAACTGTCTCACGACGTTCTAAACCCAGCTCGCGTACCACTTTAAATGGCGAACAGCCATACCCTTGGGACCGGCTTCAGCCCCAGGATGTGATGAGCCGACATCGAGGTGCCAAACACCGCCGTCGATATGAACTCTTGGGCGGTATCAGCCTGTTATCCCCGGAGTACCTTTTATCCGTTGAGCGATGGCCCTTCCATACAGAACCACCGGATCACTAAGACCTACTTTCGTACCTGCTCGACGTGTCTGTCTCGCAGTCAAGCGCGCTTTTGCCTTTATACTCTACGACCGATTTCCGACCGGTCTGAGCGCACCTTCGTACTCCTCCGTTACTCTTTAGGAGGAGACCGCCCCAGTCAAACTACCCACCATACACTGTCCTCGATCCGGATAACGGACCTGAGTTAGAACCTCAAAGTTGCCAGGGTGGTATTTCAAGGTTGGCTCCACGCGAACTGGCGTCCACGCTTCAAAGCCTCCCACCTATCCTACACAAGCAAATTCAAAGTCCAGTGCAAAGCTATAGTAAAGGTTCACGGGGTCTTTCCGTCTAGCCGCGGATACACTGCATCTTCACAGCGATTTCAATTTCACTGAGTCTCGGGTGGAGACAGCGCCGCCATCGTTACGCCATTCGTGCAGGTCGGAACTTACCCGACAAGGAATTTCGCTACCTTAGGACCGTTATAGTTACGGCCGCCGTTTACCGGGGCTTCGATCAAGAGCTTCGCGTTAGCTAACCCCATCAATTAACCTTCCGGCACCGGGCAGGCGTCACACCCTATACGTCCACTTTCGTGTTTGCAGAGTGCTGTGTTTTTAATAAACAGTCGCAGCGGCCTGGTATCTTCGACCGGCGTGGGCTTACGCAGTAAATGCTTCACCCTCACCGGCGCACCTTCTCCCGAAGTTACGGTGCCATTTTGCCTAGTTCCTTCACCCGAGTTCTCTCAAGCGCCTTGGTATTCTCTACCCAACCACCTGTGTCGGTTTGGGGTACGGTTCCTGGTTACCTGAAGCTTAGAAGCTTTTCTTGGAAGCATGGCATCAACCACTTCGTGTTCTAAAAGAACACTCGTCATCAGCTCTCGGCCTTAAGATCCCGGATTTACCTAAGATCTCAGCCTACCACCTTAAACTTGGACAACCAACGCCAAGCTGGCCTAGCCTTCTCCGTCCCTCCATCGCAATAACC